>VXRL01000086.1 GCA_009838515.1 Terriglobia bacterium
TCAGAGTGTGCCAGAATTTCCGGAATTTTGTGTGCCAGAGTTTCCGGAACCCGCATCGGAGATGGTCTCGAAAGAGTCCGACGGGTATGCAGGTAGACTTGCCATACCGGTTGTTGGAGCAGCACGGGAATCGTGTTCTCAGGCTGGCTTGGCCGACTGACGCCAATGCACGATTCTGCAGATCTGTCACAAGCAGTGATAGGGCGTCTCGGTCGAGACGATAGGTTAGCTGAAGATGGAGTGGCCCACTCGGCAACCAACAACGGCGCGGGCGGAGCACATCCCAACGGCCACAGAGCGGAATTCTCCCCGGCAAACAAGATCGGCCGGTCACATTCAGAAGAAGACGCCCGTTCGCCAGTTCCCCGCCTCTGGGTTGGGCGACAATGGACGGGCTATGGAGTCACAAGCTCGTCAAGAGACCCGGCAGACAAAACCATCGCGGCTTTCCCGCCGATCCTTTTTGGAAACGTCCGTGTCCGGCCTAGGCGTCGGCGCGTCGCTCCAGCTGTTCGGGCAATCGAGCTCGGCCGAGAGTCGGCCGAATATCTTGTTCTGCATATCAGACGACCAATCCTGGACCCACGCCGGAGCTGCCGGAGATCCGATCGTGAAGACTCCGGCCTTCGACCGGGTCGGCGCCAGCGGCGTGCTCTGCACGCACGCGTTCTGCGATGCGCCGACATGCGGTCCGTCTCGGAGCGCCATCCTCACTGGGCAATCGATCTGGCGGCTTGAGGAAGCCGGCAACATCCATAGCACGCTTCCAAGCAAGTTCGCGACCTACACCGAGATGCTCGAAGGTGCCGGCTATAGGATCGGACACACCAGCAAGGGCTGGTCGCCGGGCCGGCTGGAGCCAGGCGGGCGCACACGAAATCCGGCAGGCGACACGTTTGAAAGCTTCGAACAATTCATGGGGCAACGTCCTGCGAACAAGCCGTTTTGCTTCTGGCTGGGCAGCCGGGACCCTCACCGGCCCTACGAGCTCGGCTCCGGCCAGAAGTCAGGAAAGGACCCGGAGGAGGTCGTCGTCCCGCCACACCTGCCTGACAACTCCGTCACGCGCAATGACATCCTCGACTACTACGTCGAAGTCGAACGCTTCGACAGCAACGTGGAGCGCGCCCTGAACCTGCTCGCCGAGACCGGGCAACTCGATAACACCATCGTGGTGGTCACGAGCGATCACGGCATGCCCTTCCCCCGCGCCAAGGCCAGTCTCTACGACTACGGCAGCAGGGTCCCGCTGGCAGTTTCTTGGCCGCGCGCGATCCCGGCGGGTCGGACAGTCGACGACTTCATCAGCCTCAGTGACATGGCTCCTACGTTCCTGGAGGCTGCCGGCCTTGAACCGCACCGAGACATGACCGCACGCAGCCTGCTGCCGATCCTCCAGTCAAGCGACAGCGGCCGAGTCGATTCCTCGCGCGACACCGCGTTCTTCGCGATGGAGCGGCACGATGGTTGCCGTCGCGGGGGGAAGGGGTATCCGTGCCGCGCCATTCGCACCGCCGACTACCTCTACATCCGCAATTTCGAGCCGACACGCTGGCCTTCCGGCTCGCCGAACGCTGCCGATTGCGCGCGCGGGATTCCTTATGGAGAGATCGATTCCTCGCCGACCAAGACTTTCATGATGGACAACCGGGATGATCCATCGGTGGATCGTCTGGCTGAGCTGGCATTCGGCACACGGGCCGGCCATGAGTTGTACGATCTGAAGACGGACGCTGGGCAGTTGCGCAACGTTGCCACCGAACCAGCGCTAGCTGACCAAGCCAAGGCATTGGATGCTCGACTGATGGCGCACTTGGCCGCCACTGGCGATCCGCGCGCCCTCGGCAAGCCCGCGCCGTGGGACTTCTATCCCTACTACGGACGGAAGGTCAACCAAGACTGGACCGTCGACACCCCAGAATAGGCGGAGCAGTTCCCAACCAAACCCCGCAGACCTCCTTGGAGATACGCGCTTGTTGTCCGGCGTACGGCAGTGCCAACCGGGCCGCCTCCTGCCGGAGTCCCGTCCCTCGTCCACGGCCGCCTAACTGGCGATGGCCAGCCAAGCAGATGGGCCGCCGGCGCATACAGTCCGCCGGGCCAAGCCGGATCCTCTCGTTGCCGGACTGCAGGCCGTAGAATGAATAAGCTCCGCGTGTGCCCGGTTGGCGAAATTGGCAGACGCAACGGACTTAAAATCCGTTGTCCGCAAGGACGTGTGGGTTCGAGTCCCACACCGGGCACCACTGATTCTATAATATTGCAAATGAAAAACTTACTTGCGAGCGGCTTCATGGAGCCAACATATTGAAGCTCCGGGATCCACGCAAGCCCTTGTCGCCGAAACTACCGTTTCGCGACCTCGGTCGGTGACGTGCTCTATGCGGTCGGGAGAGAACATCGAAGAGCTGGTCGCCTGCGCGGTCGTGGCTATTGCTAGTCACTAGCGGTCCCTAGGCCTCCATGCGTGGTCCCGTGGAAGATCCATTCCGCGTCCGCCTGCTTGCCTGATCGAGGCGCCCGACACGAGTGCTAGGCGAGAGAGCCGGATATCCCGGCGCATGTAACCGACTGGGTTCCGGCCACAGGCCAGCCGCCGTCGCGTCGATGCGCGTATGCTCTCTGCGAATGAACCATGACCATTTCATTCGACCCTATCGAGATGCGGACCAGCCAGCGCCTGGCCGGAGTGAGGGCGCTCGTGTGCCTGCTGAAGGATCTGAATCCGGCGTATGTGGAACGCAAGCAGGCGGAACTCCAGAGGTATGCGATGGACCACGGCCTTGAGGCAGAGCAGTATTTCAGCGAGCGGGAAATCTTGGACATCGAACTGGAGTTCCGGCTGCCCCAGATCATCGCATTCGCCATTGCCACCCATCTCCATTCGATCCTTGAGGCCCACCTTCGCGAGTGCGCGAAGCGGGCCGAGGAACGGATGAATCTACCCTCCGGACCCGACGAGCTCAAGGATCGTGGGATCAAGAGGTATGCCACTTACTTGTCGCGATCCGGCGTGTACGACGCAATGAAGCACGAAGCATGGCAAGCGGCCACCGATTTGCGCGCCATAAGGAACCTCATAGTCCACCGGGCGGGGACCGACATCAAGGAGAAGGACGCGAAGCGGCTCAACAGAGAGTACGAGAAGAGGTTCGCCTATTTGGAAGACGACACCGGGTGGTGGAAGGAGGTTTGGGTGTCCGCAGACCTGTGCGAGCTGTTCGCGGACAAGGTGGAGGCGCTGACCAAGAATTGCCTTGCGGCCGTCAATTCAGCAACGCGCCGCGTCAAGAGTTGAGAGAACCGAGCAACTTGGTCGGCTAGCCGCTCTCCGCATTCCGGCCGGCGGGGTTCTCCGGGCTACCGCTTCGCGGTTCCGGGCGTCGGCCAACAAGCCCTCGGGCCAGCACGTGCCCGAGCTCGCGTTCTCGAAGGAGCCTCAAGAAGGACTCGAAGGACGCTTCAACGGCACTTGAGAATCGCCGGACTCGCCCGCCTCCGAGGCGGCGAACTGCGCCGGCTTGCTCTTGATCGCTCCCCACGCTGCTGCTGCCTTAGCCCGGGTCACCAAGAATGCATCGGCAAGCCAGAGCGTGAGCCGGGTCGGCCGCCAGACGGCGGTCACGTTCGATCCTAATGGACAAGCGTGGAGTCATGCCGGAGGCCTGACGAGAGGCACTAGACGATCGCTTCAGAACCACGAATTAGGAAGATGACGGCTGCGGCCACCAAGCCCAGGTCTGCTTGTCCGGTGAGAGGCAACGCAGGACGAGCCTCGTCCTCGGATCTGGTATGGATGGTGGAATGAACCGACGACTAGAGGTCACTGTTGATCGATCGACCTGGCCGAAGCCCCCAGGTTTGCCTGCCTTTCCAATTAGGTTCCAAGATGGAACGAGCCCTCTGGTTCTCAACATTCCGCAGCTGTTGCTGCTGATCGGGTATCTGACCACACCCTCTCATGCGTTTGGTACTTCGCTAAGCGAATTCTGGGCATGGGTCCGCTACCTGAATGCTGTTTCCGACGACCGCGATCTGCGACTCACTCGAGCATTTTCTGATCTCGATGCCCACCAGAAGACGATCCTCAGTGACGATTTCGGGATGGGCGTCCCCATCTACTGGTTGCACGAGTGCTTGTCGCTCGAACTGCTCGTTGACGGGCGGTACTTCAGGGACCGACAGTCTGCAACCAGTGGAATGAATGTTGGGGATCGGCCGAAACAGGGGCCGAGGAAGGCACCCGATTTCGTGGCGCGAGACACCTCGGGGGCATGGCACGTGATCGAGTGCAAGGGCACACAGAGTGGAGACGCGTACCGAAAGCAACAACTCGGCCGTCCGGGACCGCCGCCGACTGGCGCCGTTGCACAGAAGCGTACGATCACGCTTCCGCCGGGCCTCGCCGGACAGCGCCTTGCATGCGGCCTTGCGCTCGCCGTCGAAGGAGACCCCGGGGCAAGCAGCCTACGGGTCATCGATCCGCCTGCGGAAGATGGCTTCGGCGTCGACGAGGAAGATCTCGGTGTTGCCGTTGACACGCTCAGAAGGGCGACTGCCAGCAGGGTGCTCCGACTCGCGGGGTTTGGCTCCGCTGCTTCCGCAGTGTCATGGCTCCCGAGCACCCTCCTGATGCGCAAATCCCCTGTCACCTTCTGGAGACAGATCCGCCAAACGGGCCTTGAGACCACGATCGAGAGAGCAACAGAGCAGCTGCAGAGACGGAATCAGTACAAGTCGTTCCATGATCGTGACGAGACGTACGTTGGGCAAGAGATCCGGTTCGACCTTGCCGTACCGGCTGGCATTCCGGGGCCCGGGACCCGGTCAATGCTTCTCCGATACGGAGTGACAGCCGAGTTCCTCGGTGCGATTGCACGGGACCTCGACGGGTACAGGCATGACCATGAGACCGCCGGAGACTCCTGGAACTCCGACATCCCGGAGTGGCATGAGATGCTTGGACCAGCGAGACTTGAAGATGACGGCAACCAGGCGAGCATGCGGATTGGATCGTCGTTCTTCAGCGAGATTCGGCTAGTGATCTAGGAACTCGCTCATGGGGCCATCCCGAGTCCGGACTGTCGCGAAGGTAAGTCGTCGCGGTTCGGTCGCGCACGCCAAAATGCCATTTACCGTGGCCGATGCGGACAGAGTTGAATCACCTGAGCACCAAGGACGTGTGCGAGCCCGCCGACCTGCTCGGCAGGCTCGTTGCGCATCGCGTGCAAACGCTCGAGCCGATTCGACTCGTGGCTATGAGGAACATGCGCGCAGAGCGCCTGGCGTCCATTGCCGTCGTCGGCAACGCGGGAGAAAAAACATTCCCGTCGCCCGAGGAGGCGTCAGATCGCGTCAAGGCCGCGCTGCTGTCCGTGCAAGGGGTCGAAGATTCTCCGGAAGCTAGGCACTTGTTGGACGTATCACTCCACACCCCGTTCGAGATATACCTAGCCTTGCTAGCGGAGGAGGTGCGTTTCTTGGTCATGAACCAATTTGACCTCGGTGGCGTACCCGGCCTGAACGGCCTGGTTTCCGACCACCATGAGCTGTTGACGCAGATGGGCCACTTCCGGGACGCCATCTTGCACCCCGTCCCAGGCAAGTATGAAGAGCGTCTGAAGGCGCTGGTAGGCACTGGCACCGTGGATCAGATAGCGGACTACGTCCAGCTTCGCCTAGATTCATGCATTGAGCGAGTGCGCTCAAATTTGCGCCTTCGAGTCGAAAAACGAATGGCTGACCTCCCTGATGAGCAACGTGTCTACTGCCGCTACCGCTGCGCCGAACGGATTGAGGGACACAAACTCGCCCATTCTCTTTCGGTTACGTCTCTAGCGACCAGTCGCGTTGAGTCCGATGCGCTTGTACAAATGTTCGGCGCGATGAAAGAGTACGGCGGACCGAAGTGGACGCCTAGCCCACACGAAGGCAGAGTCGCGTCGCGCTTGGTAGCGGCTCTGGTGGACACATTCCCGATCGACCTGCGGCTGCTAGATGAGGATTCATCGCCACCCGTGGCGTTTAGCCAAGACGTTTTCTTGAAGACAGTAGCGCCCTTTGCGAACGCTGCTGAAGGAGTGCGTCCGGCCGAAATGTCCTGGAAAGGGGCATCTGCGGCACACGTAGCGAGGAACAGGAAGGGCTATGCGGGCTTGCTGGTGAAGTCGTCGGTGCTCGTCAATGAGAGCGTCGCACTGGTCAAGAAACATGGTCCAGAGCCAGACGCCTGGCCGGACCGAGACAAGCTGCTCATATCTGGCTTGGGGCGTGTAAACACCGCCATTTTGGTACCGATCTTCCAGTGTTACCTGTCCTGCAGGACCCAAAACGCAGGGCTTCGAATCCAGACGCTCGAAGAGGTCGCCAACGACGAGCGTCGCCGGCTAGCGGTAATCCGATTGAGAAACGAGGTGTTTCACACTGATGCACCCAGAGTGCGGCCAGGCGATGTCCTAGCGGATCTGGACGACCCTTCGTCTCTGTTTAGGTTCCAGAGCGCACTGGCGGAGTTCTTAGGTGAGTTTGGCGCTGGGACGCAGTGATGCCTCGCGGGGAATCGAAGTGTGTCATTGGCGGGCGAGTGGTTGTGAAGCCTGTCGGTGCTGAAGGCCGCCCAGTCTCTGAAGCTGGACAAGAAACCGTGAGGCACGGCGGACAGGGGCAGTGGTCCCGCCATCTGACCCTCGGGCAATTGGATCATCCTGCTGCCCTAAGATCCTCCGAACGATTCGCCTTCATACCCAGATCGACCATAGCCGAGTCCAGAGTTCCGACCACCCGCACGGCCTTGAGCAACCGCAGTCTTTCAGAATCGGAATAGAGGGTCGATCCGGCACGCTCTCAGGCCGGTCAGTCTGCAGTTCGTGAGCGAAGCTACCGCTTTGCATGTACTTGCGATTCGGATGAACCTCGCTGCATTGGCCCGCAGATCATCGTGCGTGGCGAGTGACCCTGTCCGCTGACGGCTGCTCTAGCCGCGTGGGTTCTCCTAGCGACCGAGGATTGGATAGAATCGTAGACAAGGTGCTAACCGACAAACAAATCGATGAGATTGAGGCAAGACGAAAAAAGAGAAAGGTCTTTCACGACCGCATTCCGACCGGACCGTATTTCTATGACGCCATGGGCTTTGTCCACAACGAGATTGGGCGGAAGCCAGATCGCACGCCAAAGCGACGGGTGCTGAGGGCCGGCCTGCTGGCTCGAAGCGCGGAGTGGTTCGATGCCATTGACATGGACGCTAAGACTACGTCGTCGGACGACGAGGTCGGGACCAGCCTTGGCCAATACGTTGCGCTGGTTCTGAGCCACGACCTGGAAAGCGACTTAGAAAGCGACATCGAGAGGCTTCTGGCCGAAGTTCGCCGCCTGCGGACAACAAACGGAGAGTAGCGCGGAGGGAATTGCGAGGAGAAGAATCGCTAGCGGCGAAGTGGTCGCCCGTTCTGGAATCCGCGCGGATCGTAGTGGGTGCCCGGGAAAGGGCCGCATCCACGACTAGTGCGGAGAGGCATTAGGTGGGCCGACTTAGCTCCGAGGGACCATTGGGCGACTCGGCTTGAAGGGCTATAGTCTAGTTTGAGTATGCTTGGTGAGACCCTGCTGATCCGCCTATGGGAAACCCTCACCGAAAAAGGGATCGGCGGCTGGCTGAGCCCCTGGCAGACTCGGCGAACAGGGCGGGCAGAGACCGATGTGTTACGAGAGCGAGCCCTCGCCGTAGCGCAAACCGAGAACGATGTGAAAGACATTCTGTCTGGAAGCAAACAGCTAACGCCGGACTATCGACTCATCGAGGGTCCAGCATCGAGTGACGGGACGGTCACTCGAGACGAATCACACTCTGGCGTTCTCGCCGCCGAGGCGCACAGGAACCTAATCGCAGAACAGATGAGAGCCGAAGTGAATGTCGCCAAAGCGGCGCTGATAGCGGAGGCGAATCTCGAGGGCGACCAGCAGGCCCCCCCGACCGAAGAGTTGGTGAAGATTGGCTGTTTCGCTGGAGGGATTTGGCGGGAAGAACCTCGTCCGAGACACTGCAATCCCTATGGGGCAGCGTGCTCGCGGGTGAGGTCAAATCGCCAGGGTCATTCTCGCTCCGAACCTTGGACTTCCTGAAGAGCCTGTCGCAGGAAGAGGCGAAGCAGGTCGAGCGCCTGGCGCCCTTTGTCATCCAGAAGGAATTTGTGGCTTACGACCCTCCGGCATCAGGTGTGTTGGAATCGCAAGGAACAGATTACGGGTTCTTGAAGAGCCTGGCCGATTTGGGCGTTGTGTCTTCGGCTAGGCGAGGCGCGAGCAGGAGTATCCCGTCGCAGCAACCGGACAGATTCGAGACTGGCCTCATTGCGTACCGCCGAGTGCTGGTCGTGAGGCATGAAGACGCCAAGAAAACTGTCAACCTGGGGGCTTATGCTGTAACGCCGATAGGAAGGGAGGTTCTCGGCCTCGGCGCGTTCCAGCCGAACGAAGCCCATCTTCGTGGCGTCGGTGAGGCGATCAAACGCCAAGGCTTTGAAGTGCTCCTTGCTCGATGGACCCAACTCACCGAGACCAGCGGACAATACTCTGATCCAGAGGAACTTTGATCATCATGGGGTGAATCGTTCGTTCCAGACCCGGACTCGATTCGTAGGCGCGTGAGGTCTACATGTCGTGGTCGGCACGGCTCGAGGAGCCGGGCTCGGCCCGATCCGCCACGAATCTGGGCCGGCTGGTCGCCCTGGAGAATCGCCAGGCGGATCTATTGGAACGGATTTGCGACGGAACGCTCATCGGTGGCGACGAGCTGCGGGCCAGGGGCGCTCTCGACTACTCCGCCAAGGTCCGCAGATGCCGCGGGGTCGCGGGACAAGGGCTCCTATTGGAGTGATATCCCGCGAGGTCGCGCCGGAATCCGCTACGGAAAGGTCCTGGCAGGGGAAGGATGTCCACGCCAAGTCCGCTGTTCCGGGCAGATCTTCTGCACTAGGTCGAGCATCGCTTCTCAAGCGAATTCGCGGGCCATTCGGAGGTTGAACGGATCTCCAGGGCCGCTTCCTGTAAAGCGAGTGACCGGAAACGAGAGACGGAAGCCTGTGCGTTTCCTATGCTCGAACCAGCCGCACAATAGGCAGCCATTCTGGAGACGATCACGAGCGAGCGCATTGAGGTGTTGGCGTCAATGGTAATTTGCACATTTTCGCCATCTTCGTCGCTGAATCGGCGATGAGCCCGATCCAATTCCCGGGGGCAATGCGATGGCAAGTTCGACCATTCGACCCTGCACGGAGCCGGACGCTCTGGGTTTTCTGCTAGTGCGCTGACTGGTGACGCTTCGATGCTTGCGAGCTTGCATGAGTCTAATACCGACAAGATCTGAACGTTTGCGCCCTGACGATTCAGCTTCGCGGCTCTCCGCTGCTTGCGGTTCTTCTGATCGCCTCCGAGCCCGCGCTCGTCCTGCAATCCGACCATCAGCATGGTCATCCTGCTGCGTGGCCCAGGGCTGGACGCTGCACCCGGCCTCCGCGGCAAGATCGGCGACTTGATTCCTCGGCAACTCGAGGTTCCCTGTAAACACAACGGTTTCTCCGAACGGTGGGCCGTTTCGGGCAGCCTCGGCGGAACTCCAACCCGCGATCAGCCCCTAACACCTTGGCGACCGATCCTTCTTCCGCCTCGCGCACCTTGACACCGGCCAGCAGACCTCCTCCAACAGCCGCCTATTGGGACAGAATCGGGGACAGAATCTTATGTAAATCGAATAACCTCAATTAAATCAGACAGTTAAGAAAAGGAATGGTGGACAATATGGTGATCGAACCCGTGGGGGATGTTCCTAATGAGTTCGATGGAGGAGAGTTTCGTGGCAGTGTTTTTTCTGACGGTTCACTGCTCGGCGAAATCGCGATTCCGCGCACGGGGCGGCGCGATATTGAGTGGAGAGAGATCGAATTGTGACTAGAGGTCGCCGCGATCTCTTGCGGCCGACCGACCTACGGCACCACGTAGTTCGCTGAGCATCATTACTCACTGAGACCCCATTACATCCCGAAAACACCTTGATCGATGGACATCCTGGCTGCCAAGCGCCCAAGGCTAGTCGGCGGAGCCTCCCGCTGACAACGCGACCACGCCCTCGTCTGCGTGGTATGAACTGCGCACCAGCGCTCCGGATTCGACATGCCGGAATCCAAGCTGGCGGCCATGCTCGCGAATCCGCTCAAACTCCTCCGGCCTGTAGTACTTCTGAATCGCCAAGTGATCGGGCGAGGGCCGCAGATACTGGCCGACCGTCAAGATCTCCACGCCGTGCTCGCGCAGGTCACCTAGGGTGTCGTAGATCTCGTCATCTGTCTCGCCGAGTCCCAGCATGATGCCCGACTTGGTCGGAATCGCCGGTCGCACCGAGCTGGCGTGCCGCAACATCATCAGGGAGCGGCCATAGTCCGAGCCCACCCGTACCGCGCGGTACAGGCGCGGCACGGTCTCAATGTTGTGGTTAAGGATATTCGGCCGGGCGTCCAAGACAACGTCCATGGCAGACCGCGAGCCTTGGAAATCCGGCACCAGCACCTCCACGGTGCAGTCCGGCAGGCGCGCCCGGATCGCCCGGATCGTCATGGCGAACAGCTCCGCGCCGCCGTCCGACCTGTCGTCGCGGTTGACACTCGTGACCACGGCGTGACGCAGCCCCATCTGCGCGATGGCATCCGCCACTCGCCTCGGCTCGTCGTAGTCCACTGTCTCGGGAGGTCCCTTCTGCACGGCGCAGAAGCCGCAACGTCGCGTGCATACATTGCCCAGGATCATGAACGTCGCACTGAGGCGATTCCAGCAATCCCCGACATTGGGACAAGCCGCGCTTTCGCAGACGGTGTGCAGGCGCAGGTCGCGCACCAAGTCCTTCAGTCGTTGGTAGTTTTGGCCAGTCGCCGCGGGGGCGACGAGCCAACGGGGGCGCTTGCCGGCCGGGTTCTCAAGCGGCTTGGCATGAGCCGGAACGATCGGCTTGGAACGCAGACCCGCAACCGGAATAAAGCCGCTCATTGGTTCGCCGATCAGCAAGCCTGGCACCCGTCGCGAGTGCCGGCCGACCTCGACCTCATGCTAGCAACGGGTAGCCCGAACCTGCCCGGGCAGGACCACTGGCTATTCCTCGCTGGCGAAGAACTTATGCACCAGCGCCGCCAGCACTCCGCCCAGCGGGCATGCCACGAAGTAGATCCACAGGGAGGAAATGGCAGTCGGGGCATCGCTGAACAATGCCGGCCCCAGCGAGCGTGCCGGGTTCAGCGAAGCTCCCGTCACTGGGCCGCCCACCAAGATGCAAGCCGTTAGCATGACGCCGATCGCGATGGGCGCGAAATCGCCGGCCTTGCCGCTGACCGCCGCGTGGTAGATCGCGTTGACGAGCAAGAACGTCAGGAACAGCTCCAGCACAAACGCCTGGCCGATGCCGACGCCCGCAGCCGGAACCGTCGCACCCATGGCGCCCGCAGAATCACCCAAGACGTAGAACAGCGTCGCAGCCCCGACAATGCCGCCAATTAGCTGCACGAGGATGTATCCGATCGCGTCGCCGAGCTTGATCTGGCCACCCGCGAGCAAGCCGATGGTGACCGCCGGGTTAATGTGCGTTCCCGAATAGCTGCCGTAGGCGAACACAAACGCCGTCACCACCAAGCCGAAGGCGAGGGCGGCCGCCACGAGACTGCCGCTGATCTGGGCAGCGCCGGCGCCGACGAAGATCAGCGTGAACGTTCCGATGAACTCGGAAACGAGTGCTTTGCTTTGCATGAATCGAGTACCTCCTGTACCTTCCGCTTCCGGCGGGCGTAGCGGCACCGCAGCATTGTATCAGCGGCGCTTCGCAGAGGTTCGGAAGCCTTCCTTATACTTGGCTCAGATAGCAGCGATTCGTCACGGAGCCCGAAAATGAGAACTGTGCAACAGCAACGCAGCGACGTTGAGCAGTATCTCGACTCGGGGTTCTTGGACCTTGACGGGCTGCTGGACGCACTGGAACTCGTCGTCGAGCCTTCGTCCAGCCTGTTCGGCAAGCCTGGCTTGCGGCTGCGCAAGTGTCACGCCGACAGGCGCAAGGTTGCGATCGCGATTAGCGGCGGCGGTGCAGCCGGGGCCTACAACGCGGGCTTGCTGGAAGTGCTGCTCGCCCGCATGCGGCAACGTGGGATCGAGCCGGACCTGCTGGTTGGCACGTCCTCGGGCGCACTCAACGGCTACGGCGTATTCCTAGAGTCGCTGGGCATGGGCAATCCCCAGTTCGACAGCGAGCCCTCGGTGCATCAGCCTTACGAGAGCTACATCGCTTCGGTTTGGTCATACATGGCCCGCGACGGCAAGGCATCGCGCTGGGTCGTTGGCCGCCGCTCGTGGATCGTCAGGCTCGTGTCGCGGGGCGCGCGAAGGCATTGGAGCATAGCCGGGCTGATCTTGGCGGCCGTCGGCGCCTTGCTACTGTTCCAGCCAAATCTGCTCTTGCCGCTCGCAACGCTAATAGCTGAGCCGGGCCCTGAAGGTCTCGCGGGAGCCCTGCCGTTCTTGTTCGGCTACGCCGTCATCGCCACGATCGTGCTGAGCCTCGTCCTATGGCTGGTCCTGCGCAGGTTCGGCCAGAGCCTGTTCCTCGACCTGCCGCTGCTGGGATTCCTTGCCAACACCGGGCCCAACGGCGATCTGCGGCGCCGTCCCAGCGGCCCCAAGGGCCAAGCCGTGGATCAGGCCAAGGTTCTCAGCCGGAATATTGTCCGCCGCTGGTATGACCGCGGCCTGCATGCACCGGAGTTCATCATCACCGGCACTGACATTTCGGCCGGACGCGAGTGCCTGTTCACCTTGGTGCGCCCAGAGACCTACAGCTTGCTGCGGCGGGCAGAGTGGATGGCGGTGCAATTCGATTCCGACTCCGGCGCGGCAAGCGACTATCGCGGGCAGACCGAGGCACTGTTTACCCGCCCGGAACGCCTACTGCAGGCGCTGGTGGCGTCATCAGCCGTGCCGGGGGCGTTCCCGACCCAACGGATTGGCATCTACGAGGGCGGCTCAAGCTCGGTGGCCCACCACCACTTCGTCGATGGCGGGGTAATGAACAACAGCCCCGTCCACATCGCCATCGACGCGGGCGCGACGCACGTGATCTCGCTCGAGATCCTGCCACACTATTCCAGCGACGAGCTGCGTCCCGACCAGCGCGGCCGCGGGCACTACCTGTTGTTGGAGGCGGCGCTGGCTACGTTGACGACGGTGCTTGAGCGAGCTATCAAGCAGGACGTGCGCCGGACCGCCTCGTGGAACCGTTTCCTAGTCAGCCGTCCCAAGAGTCTCGACAACGGCCGGACCGAGAGCACGGAGATCCAGCGGAGCAGGCGCATCGTGCCCTTGTACCGAATCGCGCCTACCGAACCGCTGGTCGGCACCGTTGAATTCGACGGGCGGTTCGAGGCGGGCCAGCGAACGGTAACGCTGCGTGATCTGCTGCAGCGCGGAGTGCTCGATATGCAGGGTCGTAACGTATGGACAGCGACCCTGCGGCACGAACCGGGATGGCGCGACCCAGACTCCGAGGTTGCGGAATCGCTCTACCAAGCCAGCGCCTAGAGCGACTGGTATAGGCGACACCTGTAGCGGCTGCCCATACCCGCTGGGGCTAGTCGGGGCAGCATGAGGGGCTGCCGGTGCACAGCCTGAGGACGCTGTTGGCGGATCTGGCGACGCGGACGCTGAACGAAGTGGCCCTGATCGAGGTGCCGGACCATGCGTTCCGCTACACACCGGACCGATGCTAGTCCGGCAGAAGGCGTTCGACTTACGGGCGGTCGACCCGACCCGGCACGTTCTGTTGCCAGTAAGCTGACAGGTTGAGCCGCCGCGATTACGGCTATCTGCTTTGAATGCTGTGAGATAGTCTGTTCTCGGCAACATGGAGTTATTCCGTCTAGTCTGAGCGTTACATAGAGATACTCTGCGGTCCAGAGGGGGTTTCCATGGAAGACAGACAGAAGAACAAGTTCAAGCCGCCGAGCCGAATGCTCATGTGGATTGACGCAGCATTGAAACACGAGAAACTCAAGTACGAGAAAGTTCCGGTGACGAGAGACTTGATTCCGGAGTACGAGATGGCTCGAGGATGGGGATTCGTGGTTGCTGGCTATTCGCTCTTGGAACAGTCTTTCAAGGCCCTGCTTCACCTGCGCGGGAAGGAGGTTCCCCTCAAGCACTCGCTGACTGATCTGTTTGAGCAGTTTGACAACGATGACAGTGCTCTTCTTCGCGAATACTATTCGGACTTCAGGGCAACAGCGCCGGGCATGGGCGGATTTCCATTCGAGACACTCGAAGACTTCATCCGGAACCTTGACGGCGATCCGAACAAGAGCGGAACTGACCACATCGGATCGTTCGACTGGCGCTACTCTCCCATTGAGGAGGCGAAGAGCGAGACCATGCCCACCGTGAGCATCGACTATTTGCATGAGCTGATCTACGGATGCAAGCTGATGTTTCAAGCTGCCTACACGGGCAACCCGGACCATATCCAGACGAACAGTTTGCGGCTGTTTCAGAAGCGCAAGCGCAAGGTAGAGCAGTACCTGAATTGGCACGCGATGAGAACAAATTCCGAGCGATCGACTGAACTCGGTGACCGAGTGGAAATCCTGTGGGGTCCGGACTATCGCGGCTGGTATGACTGGTGGATCGTTACGGACGAGGGCGCGACGCTGAATTTCTCCAAGTTGCCGGAAGATCCATCGGTGCGGGTAGTGGACAAGCGGAAGGAATTCGGTGAGTTCAACGCTTGAGAGGTTTTCGATATTGTCTGAAGTTGACGTTAATTCTCAGTACCATGCTGGCGGTGGTAACGGTCTTATTCCTCGCAGTGTCTCCGGACCGGGCGTTGGGAGGCGGGAGAAGTGGTGGCTGATCCACGCGTCGTCTTCTCCGCTCGGGCACGCCGTGCCCTTCGACGGATGGACGCACCAACACGAACGCGAATCGTTACTGGCATCGAACAGTACGCCGGAACGCGCTTAGGCGACGTCAAGCGAGTGCAGATACGATCAGAGCTTCGTCTTCGGATCGGCACCTGGCGGGTCTTCTTCAGGTGGGCAGACGATGGCACGATGGAGATTGACGCCATCGTGCAACGGCGCGAAGCGTATAGACGACCGTGACTGCCGCGGCGCGTCCGGCGGGGATCTATGCGCCGCCAAGGGGCTCAAGAATCGATCCCGAACTCGCGCTTGATCTCGGCCAGTGTGAAATTACGACCAGCCCTGTGGTCCTCACGTCCCTCTTCGATTGCGCGGATTTCCTCTTCAGTCAACTCTTCCTCGGTCCGGCTAGCGCGCCGATGGGCAGGCGGAACCTCGCGCGGGCGAGTCCGTGCCGACGGTCTCCCTTCAGGCTTCGGCATCTTGCGCTCTCCTCAGCTATCCCTACTTCACGATGATAACAGCCTGCCCCGTTCGTCGCTCTCCGCGTCGAACATCGGCAGGCTGCGGCAGATACTTCTACCGAAGCCTGTAGCGGCAACATCTCGGGCCGCATATGTCTACGGATCGCTGTGAGCGGTCGACTTGCTGGAGCAAACAGAACACCGCCAACTCTGACTGAGTCACTTTCTCGCGTGGTAGTCTGGCTGTGCCGAGTTGCCGACAGACACGCTTCCTTCGGTGTTACTACCACCGGGGCACGTCTCTCGGGACTTGTTTGGGTATCGCTATGACCAACTCAAGACGCCTCGCCGCGGCCATCCTCGTGATGTTGTCGGCCGGCTGTAGCCAGCTTCCCGTCGTGGAGGTGGACTCGCCGATGGAGGCACCTCGCTGGGCCCTGCTGGAACGCGAGTTGCTGGACGCCAATTCGAAAGCGGTCGAAGAGTTTGCGGACCGCTATCTAGACGATCGGGGATACCTCTTGCATACGCCCCGCTGGGGCACGCTGGACGGTCCCGATGATGCGATCGAGACCTTCTACAACTGGACCCTGCTACATACCTTGGGCGGCTCCGACTCGGTCTTGGATCTCTACAAGAAGGGTCTTGAAGGGCATCTTCAGCAATACGGCGAATTGCGCACCGAACTGACCACGCTGGCCAGCAACGGCGCATATCACCGCGAGTTCATCACGCAGTCGGACTGGTTTCACACCGGAGAGGGGATGCGTGCATTCCTGCTCATGGGGCACTCGGCCCCGGATGACGACCTGTTGGTGGAAAGGATGGAGCGCTTCGCCCAGATGTACACAGGCGAAGATCCCTCGGTGGCCAACTACGATTCAGAGCACAAGATTATCCGCAGCCTCTGGAACGGCAGCCTCGGCCCGATGCTACGAAGGGCCACCGTCTATGACTGGGTCGGCGATCCGGTGCCTGGCAAGTTCCACTTGCTGCACAATCCGGCGCGGAATACGCAACTGCTGGACCTCGAGCAGTGGTACCCGCGCATGCTCGCCCACTGCGACGAGTACCTTGACTCGGTCGGCGACACCTTCCTGAATCTCGCAGCGACCCTCCTCAGCACCAATGCCTACGCGCTCACGGGGAAGGAAAAATACAAGGACTGGACTCTGGAGTACTTGGACGCCTGGAAGGAGCGCGCGGCCGCGACCGGCGGCATGATTCCTTCCAATATTGGACTCGACGGCACGCTCGGGGGAGCTCACAACGGCCAGTGGTGGAAAGGCACCTACGGCTGGAACTTCACCATCTTCGACGGCGAGCTGCAAGAGATCGCGCACCGCAACTACTTCACCGCCTCGTCGTTTCAAGGCTTCGCAAACGGCCTGCTTCTGACCGGAGACCAAAGCTATATCGACGTGCTGCGGACGCAAATGCACCGCGTGCTGGAGGCCGCCAAGACCGAGGACGGCGAGCGGCTCCTGCCCACCATGTACGGCGATCCCCGCGGCTATGCCTTCGATGGCGAACCGGAGTTCTACCGCTACCAGCCGGTGACCTACTCCGACCGGCTGGCAGAGATCTATCTGTGGTCGATGCAGCCGGACGACCTCCAGCGCATACCGCAGCAGCAGGAACCATGGATCGCATTCTTGCAAGGCAACGATCCCGGCTATCCCGAACGCGCCATGGAGGGCGATCTCGAGCACATCCGCGAACGCCTAGCGCTACAGCGCAACGACGAGACGACCGCCGAAACGAGACTCGCCGACTACCTGCTCGGCATCGTGCCGGCAACGACCGACACGCTGTCCGAACTGACCACCGGCGGGTATTTCGCCAACGGCCGGATCTGGGTTCTGCACAGCCGACTGCGCTACTTCGATCCCGAGAGGCGCCGAGCGGGATTGCCGCAGGACGTGGCCGCCCTAGTACATTCTCTGGAGGAGGACTCGGTAAGCGTAACGCTCGTCAATCTCAGTGATAGCGAGGCCCGCGAAGTCGTCGTGCAGGCGGGCGGGTATGCCGAGCACCAGTTCACCGCGCTGGAGCGAGAATCGGGTGCGGTTGATCTTGACACGAACGCCGTCAGCGTGCGGCTCGCACCTAGCAGCGGCGAGCGGCTGACGCTCCGCATGACGCGCTACGCCAACCAGCCCGACCTAGGGTTTCCCTGGTCTTGGTCGCGGCGCTGAGCGGCAGTCAACCGCCCAAGGGCTCTATGGACGCGGCCACGTGGTCGCGGTAGGTCACCCGTACAGGCTCGAGCCCGGCTGCCGCGCCCCGCTTGTAGTCGACGATCCGCGTCATCCCACCCGGCGATTGGCGCACGACTTCTCCGACGCCCAGCGCGAAGCCGATGCGCACCTCGCTCATGCCAACCTCGACAACGCCCTTGGCCGCCTCATCCCACATCTCGTCAGTCCAGTGGTCGTAGATCTCCCTTGGATCCTTGACGAAGAAGATGTCATCGACGAACACCCGCTGCCCCGTGCCGATAACAAAGGAACACCGCTCGCCCTCCTTCTCGAACAGCAGGACAACCTCGCGCCCGCGCGCCTCGAAGGCTAGCGGGACAACGCGCTCGAGCGGCTCGAACAGCCTCTCGCCGGGCTGGTACATCCAGCGGTAGCCCTCGCGGACCCACAGCGGCTTGCCTGTGAGCCGCTCCCTCGCCGAGGCCAAGTCGGTCGCGTACGACTTCGGCACGAACACGAACGCATCGGATGGCAGGTTGCGCTTCCTCGGCTGCTCGCCGATGGTCATGTTCGCTATCCGGTGCTTCTCATAGAAGTGGTAGGCCAAGTAGACGGCACCGACGACTAGCGTCACCTTGATCGCCAGTCGGAACCAGAACCACCACACCTCGCCCGAGAACTTCTCTCGCATCAAGAACTTCCCTCAGGGTAGGCTGCCCAACCCTTGCGGCCACGCACGGTTCAAGTCTAGACGACACTCGGCTCGCCATTCTGCGCGTCATCGAGCCGTTGGTCGAAGCTTCGGCCAGAACTGCGAAGGCGTTGTTCGCAGAGCGGCCGCGCTGAGGCTGGGACCGCCGCGCCAATCCCACTTCGGGCAGGCCGTCGCCTCGCATAGATCCCTTGCCGAGATGTGCTACGATTCCGTGCGCTTCGGGTCGGCATCCGTCTCCGGTGGTGGCGAATCGTGACGTTTCCGACTCGATTCGCACCGGAGGAATCATGAACGAAGGGATGGAGCAACCGCCTGCAAGGTCGGCCTGGAATCGCGTCATAGCGGTACTTCGGTTCGAGCCCGGCATCTTCAGGGAGATCGCGCAGGACAGCAGAGCTACTGGGCAAGCTTGCGTCGTCTTCGGCGTAGCCGTGCTCCTCAGTTGCTTGTGGACGTTGCCTATCGTTCCGATCGCATGGCTCTTCGGGTTCCTCGGCCTAGCGATGATGACAGGCCTTTTCATGTTGTTGGCTCGCATGTTCGTGGGCGGTCCGCCCTCTGACGGGGCGGCCGACTCGCACGAACTTCGCGAGGATCGCCGAGATGACATGCCGCCCTACTCGGGCTGGCTTCGAGCGATCTTGTTCGCCTCGGCGCCTGCGGCTTTCGGCGTAGTCCCGCTCGTCGGAACGTTTATCGGCGCGATCTATAACCTGATCCTACAGATCGTCGCTATCCGAGAGCTGTCAGGAATCTCAACTGGCGCAGCAGTGATGGCATGGATCATCGCGGTGCTGGTCCCTGGAATCCTTCTCGTCGTAAGCATCATGATTTTCGGATTCTCGATCCTTGCAATCTTCGGCCTCAACGAATTCCTACATTGACGCCTAACGGCGCCACAGGCTCCGCGATCGGCGATCGAGTCGGGTCTGGCGGCCGACGAGAGCGAGCTTTCGTCTGGCTATCTCAGGTGCCTTGGATTCACCGCACTAGACGTACGCAAGATACAGCACGCTCACTCCGCCCGATAGCATCTGCACTTTGACCCGCTGGAACCCTACCCCAAGCAGCAACTCTCGAACTTCCTCGGGCGGCGGAAAGCGCTGCACGGAATCCTGCAGATACGAGTAGGCCCCGCCGCTGCCAGAGATGGCGTTGCCAAGTCGCGGCAGCACGTGCTTGAAGTAGAAATTGAACAGCGCGCCCCAAAGCTTGGAGGTCGGCTGGGAGAACTCCAGTACCGCCAAGCACCCGCCCGGAGCCAATAATCGGCGAAACTCTTCGGCGCCATCGCGATAGTTAGCGAGGTTTCGAAACCCGAAGGCAATAGTCACCAGATCTACGCTGGAATCAGACAGCGGCATGCGGGTGGCATCGGCCTCGGCCAAGACGGGAGGCAGGCCGGCACGCCCGAACTTATCGGCGGCACGGACCAACATCGGGCGACAGAAGTCCGAGGCCAGGCAAACAGGGGCCTTGTCCGGGCGCAAGCGTGCCCGCTCGCGGGCCAAGGCCAGCGCCAGATCTCCCGTGCCACAGCAGCAATCGACGATATTCACGGTATCGCGCTGCAAGTAGGGCCGCACGGAGTGCACCAGCCTGCGGCGCCAGAAGCGGTCGATCTGACCCGATAGCAGGTGATTGAGCAGGTCATAGCGAGGCGCCACACGCGCGAACATTTCGCGCACGGCGCGGGCGGCCTCGGCTTCATTTCCGACTTCGATGCCAGCCGGCAGAGCGCCGCGCTGTGACTCCTCCACTGGCACCACGTAAGCGGCTCTACACCGCCGCTGATTCCACGGCGGCACAGGCCGCGAGCGCATGCTCGGTTGCAGCGACCACCTGTTCGGCGGGCGGGTCCAGCTCCTCGCTCACGCCCCCGATCGAATCGGCCAGCACAAATCGCGCCCTGCCGCCGACCGCTTTCTTGTCACCCGCGATCCGTGCGGCGATGTTTCGAGCTTCCAAACCTTCCAGGCCCGCAAACGACCCGTACGAGAGCACGACGGCTTCGATCCGCTCGCGATCGCGGGAGCCCAACCGGCCGCGCAGCTCCGACAGGCGCGCCGCGGCGATCATCCCGAAGCCCACTGCTTCGCCGTGCAGCAGGGTGTTGTAGCCGGTCTCGGCCTCCAAAGCGTGGCCCAGGGTGTGGCCGAAGTTCAGGATGCGCCTCAGCCCGCTCTCGCGCTCGTCGGCGCGCACGACTGCGGCCTTGATGCGGACCGACTCCGAAATCATCTTCTCGACCGCTTCGCCCGCGCGCTCTCGGACCATGGACGCACGGGTTTCCATGTAAGCGAACAATTCCGGACTGCGAATAATGCCGTGTTTGACGACCTCTTGCACGCCGGCGAAGTACTCGCGGTCCGGCAGCGAGGCGAGCGTGTCCGGATCGACCAGCACGAGGCGCGGTTGGTGGAACGCTCCGACTAGGTTCTTGCCAGAGGCGAGGTTGACCCCTGTCTTGCCGCCCACTGAGGCGTCGACCTGGGCGAGCAGGGTGGTTGGGACTTGAACAAAGTCGATGCCGCGCATGTACGAAGCGGCCACAAACCCAGCCACGTCACCAGCGACTCCCCCCCCGAACGCCACCACGGCGCTGCTGCGATCCGCGCCCGCAGCGTGCATGTCGGCACAAAGCCTTTCGACCGTCGACATGCGCTTGCGTGGCTCGTCGAGAGGACTCGGGAGCGCCGTCCAATCGCAGCCTTCGAGTCCTTCCGCCAAGCGGGATTCGTAGTGTCTCCAGACCGTCTCGTCGGCGATCACGAACAGCCGGCGGTCCCCGAGCGTCTCGCGAATCAGCGACCCAGCGCGCCCGATCAGGCCGGCTTCGATGCGGACATCGTAACGGGAGCCAAGCGTCTCGACGGACACGAGAGCCATTAGTCCTTTTTGTACCATGTGGACTTGCTGCAAGCGGTGCCGTCCGGGTGAGTCCCGTACGCGTAACCACATCGCTGCGACTGCCATGGAAACCGACTTTTTGGTGATCGGCGGCGGCGTGGCGGGCCTCAGCGCGGCCATCGAGGCGGCCCCGGCAGGCCGCGTGCTGGTACTGACCAAGGACCGCTTGCAAGAATCGGCCACGGAGTACTCGCAAGGCGGCGTAGCCGTCGCCCTCAGTGACGAGGACCAAGTAGGGCTGCACGAGCAGGACACGCTCCAAGCCGGTGCAGGACTGTGCGACCCGCTGGCGGTGCGAGCACTCACCGAGGCAGGCCCGCGCCGGATCCAGAGGCTGATCGAATGGGGAGCTGAGTTCGATTCCGACGGAGGCAAGCTGTCGTTCTCAATCGAGGGGGCGCACAGTGTGAACCGCGTGCTCCACGCCGGCGGGGACTCCACCGGAAAAGAGATTGGCCGCACGTTGCTGCACAAGGCAAAATCGCTTGACGCCATCTCGTTTCAGAGCTTTTCGTCGGTGGTCGACCTGCTCGTAGAAGACGGAACGGTTTGCGGGGCGATCGCTTGGAACGAAAAGCAGCGCGAACTAGTGCCGGTCTACGCACGCGCCGTGCTGCTCGCCACTGGTGGGATAGGGCAGCTCTACCGGGAGACCACCAACCCCGACGTCGCCACCGGAGACGGCGTGGCCATGGCCTACCGCGCCGGGGCAGTCATCGCCAACATGGAAATGGTCCAATTCCATCCGACCGCGCTGTTCCTTCAAGGAGCGCCGCGCTTCTTGTTGTCGGAAGCCCTGCGCGGAGAAGGCGCAGTCCTGCGCAATGCGAACATGCAGCGCTTCATGTCGCGCTATCACGCGAGCGAGGAACTCGCGCCCCGCGACGTGGTGTCACGGGCCATCGTGAGCGAACTGGCGCGGCTCCGCCGCGGGCCGGTCTACCTTGACCTGACTCATCTCGGCGATGGCTTCGTGTCGAAGCGTTTTCCGCGCATCTACCGCACCTGCCAGCTATACGGTGTGGACCTTGAAGTGGAACCGGTGCCCGTGCATCCCGCAGCGCACTACGCCATGGGCGGAATCTTGACTGACCACGACGGGGCAACGACGCTACCCGGGCTGTACGCCGCAGGAGAGGCAGCCTGCAACGGCGTGCATGGCGCCAATCGGCTGGCCAGCAATTCGCTGCTAGAAGGGCTCGTATTCGGGGCGCGATCCGGCGAGGTCATGCGCAAGCATGCGAGTGATACGCTTCGGAAACCAAGTCTGCCGAGGCGCAAGAGCGCTAGCGCACTGCCTGGCAACGCCATAGCCAACTTGCGTCACCTCGCTTGGCGGCATGCGGGCATCGCACGGTCG
The DNA here is from genome assembly GCA_009838515.1 of Terriglobia bacterium. Lineage (GTDB taxonomy): Bacteria > Acidobacteriota > Terriglobia > Bryobacterales > UBA6623 > VXMF01. The sequence goes on from VXRL01000086.1 coordinate 22,590, forward strand.
GAAGAGGGCCTTCGCGGCGGCTTAGAACAGCTAGACCTGCTCTCGACGATGTTTGAGAAAGGGCTTGCGCGCAACAGCCGCCATGGCTTTGAGACAGACAACATGTACCAAGTAATCCGCTTGGTGGCGCGCTGTGCGCTGGCGCGCGAGGAGAGCCGGGGCGGACACTACCGCGTAGACTTTCCAGAGTCACGCGAGGAGTTCCGCAAGCACTCGCGCATCCGGCGGGGATCCAAGGTGAGCTTCGTAGAAGTAGGCGCTGGATAGGGCACGCGGTTCAATGCGGTGCACATTCGGCGGGACCCCGAACAGGCCGAGAATCCGAAGAGCGGGCTCTGGGAGCGGAATGGCTTGACTTTTATTTCGATAATCTTGGAATAATAGAAATATGGATGCGGAGAAGGCCATCGCGGCTTTGGCCGCGCTGGCTCAAGAAACTCGGCTCGATGTCTTCCGACTTCTCGTTCGAGCCGGTCCGGGGGGTCTCGCTGCAGGAACCATCAGCCAGCGGCTGAGCGTCCCAAGCGCCACCATGTCCTTTCACCTGAAAGAGCTCAGGAACGCGCGAGTTGTGCGCTGTCGGCGGGAGACCCGGTCACTGATCTACAGCCCCGACTTCGCCGTGATGAACGCCCTTGTCGAATTCCTGACGGAGCATTGCTGCGAGAAGACATCCTGCCGGACGTGCCCCTGATCCAATCAATCCTGTCCGACCGCAAGGAGAAACAAATGCGCCTGCAACTGGCTCTCAACGTTAGAGATCTGGATTCCGCTGTCGACTTCTATTCGAAGCTGTTCGGGGTTGAGCCCAGAAAGCGGAAGCCCGGGTATGCCAATTTCGCGATCGCGGAGCCGCCTCTCAAGCTCGTACTATTCGAGGCCCCGTCGGCCGGGGAGCGGCTCAATCACCTGGGCGTGGAGGTGTTCGACGATGCCGATCTGAGCCGCGCCGAGCAGCGTGTCAAGACCAGCGGCCTCCAGCACCTGACCGAAAACGACACGATCTGCTGTCACGCGCGACAGAACAAGGTTTGGGCGCTGGAGCCCGAGGGCTTGAGATGGGAGTGGTACCGGGTAATCGAGGACGTGAAGTCGGAGAAGCCGTCGTCCGGCGTGGAAGCTGCCGCCGAAGACTGTTGCGATGTTGATTCTCGGATCTCGTGCTCTCAGTCAACGCCGAACCTATGAATCCGCTAGGGTTCAATACCTCTGGCTAACAATCACTAGTGCCCTCAAAATCGCTCAAACGGATCCCATGAACTGCGTTCACGGCGCAGTTCGTAGTCTTGCTCTTCCTCCTCGAAATCCAACAGCTGTTGCTCGTCTTCCCACCAAATCAACGCTACGACTGAGTCGCTGGTGGTACGAAACCAGCTCTCTCGCACCTCGTATCTCCGAGAGTGTTCATGATCGAACCACCGATCCGCGCAAATATCCTCACTCCCTTGATCGCTGTCGGCACTAGCGGCACCGGTCGATCGGTCTAACGATTCCAATGGAGCGAACTTTGGCGGCACGGAATCCCCTCGAATGTACCAAGCCCTACGGCCAGACTTGTATGAGGCCAAGACTGCCGGATACGATCCGCGGCGAACCAGTTTGATCGACGTTGCGGTAAGGCTCGTCCGAAACCTCTCTGCCATATCTCTCAAAGTTTCGAGATCTAAGGATCGCCCCTGAGCGATCGGGTCAAACAGATAAGCGGGTAGCAAGAGGTCACTGGCAAACTCGTTCGCATTTCGCTCGCGGGCTCTACCGATCGCGCTGATGTCGAGATCGGACTCCTTGCAACTGAATGCCACGCTCCCCCTATCGCGTATCCAATGGCCCAACTCGTGGCCTACCGAGAACCTCTTCCGCACTCGGGAACTCTGCTCCCGCACGGTGATGATTGCCTTGTCACCCATGCCGACGAGCGTCGCCTCGGACCCCGTCAGGTCTGCATACCTGGTCGTCGCTCCGCATGTGTACGCGATCACTTCGACATCAATCTCTTCAGGTCGGGTAATCCCCAGCTCTTCAAGCAGCTGCCTCGGTGTCTTGCGCGACTCACTCGTCTCCATCTGGTAAATCCAAGTCGTCCAAGCTACCCAACTCCGCAAGACTTCTCAGTTGGACTAAGACATCTTCGTCAGTGAGCTCGGAAAACTCCCGGTTCTGAAGCGTTAGGCTCTCACGCTCCATCGCGCGTTGCAGCAAGCGTCGACGTCCCTCGGGAGATGGTGGGAGTTGGTACGCGAGTTGGCGCACTTCTTGTGCTTGCTCTTGGTATGCCTTTCTGGCTTCTGCCAGCTTCGCTTTCCGGTGCGACTCGAGAGCCCGCTGCAGGGTGTTGTGAACCTGTTCGGCGCACTGATGCGGATCGGAACCTTCAAGCAGGGCATTCTCAAGAATATCCTCGGCCGGAGCCTCCTCGATGTAGTGGGCAACACCGTCGAGGATCCTTCCCAATCGATCATCGAACGGCATGTTGGTCACCCCTCCCTTCCAAGACTCTCTCGGTCCTTCTCTTGATCCGGCGCATCGCGGCTCGAATCGTTTTGTCTTCCCAGCCAAACTCATCCCGGATCTCTACGAGCGACATGCCGTCTTCCAACCCTGCGATCACGGCGAGAGCATCCTCGTCACCTGCACATGCCTCTCCGATCTGATCTGCGATCTCACTGCGCTCTCTCGCCTCCTCCATTCGGATCAATTCATCCTCTGGGCTCGGAGACTGAGATGCTAGCTTGTCGAACGCTTGCCGCCCGTTCCCATCTGAGGCGCTAGTTTCGGTGCCGCTTTCAGACAGCGCGTACTCAGGCGACTGGTGGTTCCTGCTATGGTGCGCTGCCCACGACGAAGCTGTGCTCCACATAGCCCCCATGAGAAGCCCCTTCAGGTCTACTTTCTCGGGATTCCATGTCCGGCTTCCTTCGAGGACCTTCAGGATCGCTATTTGAAGGAGCTCCTCCGCTGTCCTTCCGTTGGCGGCCCATGGCCCGATCCTCGCGATTCGGTTTTTTGCGAATTCGCGCAATCGGACAAACTCGCCCGGCTCTCGTGCTAGTGCCTCGATTGCACTCGCAACTTCTGCATGGGTTGCCCTACCCACTGATTCTTGCGTCCCGGTCCTACGCGCCTGCCCAAGGTCAGGATAACGGACTGCTCCTCAACCTTCAATGCTCAAGAACTGTCCACATTGGACACGTGACGAAGAGTTTTCGCGCCAAGTGTCCAATCTAGCTCCACGCCGAGCATAAGGCTATAGAGGCACATCGAGCCTCGTTTCGAACTCGGCGGCAACCCCGCCATAGGAGGTCACTGCAGTGACAGACGATTCCAACGACAAAGAGGTTGACCTAGTCGATCTCGAGGCAGAACAAACCGAGGGTCCAAAGCCTCTAGCACGGCGCTATCGGATCCGGATCGACCGAAAGCACTACATCGTCGAGCAGCCGGAAATCACGGGGCGCGAATTGCTCGACCTAGCCCGCAAGGACGCCATCGAGCACTTCGACGTGTATCGCCGATACAGAGATGGCAGAGTCCTGAAGGTCGAGGTGGACGAAACCATCGACCTTCGAGAACGCGGAGTCGAGCGGTTCGTGACGATGAAGAAGCAGGTGACGGATGGAGAGCCGCCGGTCAGTGACCGGCGGCTCGACTTCCAGATGCCTGAAGATGATCGTGCCTTCCTCGACTCGCTAGGGCTAGCGTGGGAGGCCGTACGAGAACAACAGCACCGCTGGATTCTGATTCACGGCCACAAGCTTCCGATGGGCTTCGACCACGAAACAGTCACATTGGCGTTCCTGATTGGTGACAGCTATCCGCCAGATCGCCTCGACATGGTGTACGTCCACCCGCAGCTCCGGCTACAGAGTGGCGCTGCCATTCCAAGCACGTCAGACCAATGCATCGATGGCAAGAACTTCCAAGCCTGGTCCCGGCACTATGACGACTGGCGGGAAGGCGTCGACGACCTCGGCACGCACTACGTGCGCATGATCCGGGCAGTTGAGGCCGATGCATGCCAGAGGCAATGATGAACTACGGCCTCCGCCTGACAAGGGAGCAGCACAGGCAACTCGAAGACCACGTCCTACGATCCGATGGCTTAGAGGCCGGAGCGCTACTACGCTGTGGGCGCCGAGTTGGACGTAAGCGACACATCCTAACGACGATTGAAGTCAGGCCGATCCCATTAGCGGCCTGCCAGCGCACCGCCGTCAACTTGACCTGGCCGACAGATTTCGCCCTCGATTTCATTGAGGCCGCAGCGAAGCGTGGTCAGGCCGTCGTGAAGGTACATAGCCATCCCGGAGGTTTTGAGCACTTCTCGCACTTGGATGACGCGGCGGACTACAGCTTCCTTGGGGCGGTTCATGACTTTTGTGGTGACGGCCAACCCCACGGCAGTGCCGTTATGCTGCCGGGCGGGCGGATGTTCGCGCGCGCTCTGACTGCCGATGGTTCGTTTGCGCACTTCGATCGAGTCTGTTCGGTGGGGGAGCAAATCTCGCTTTGGCTGTCCGAGTGCGACTACCGTCCGCCGGAGTTTGTGTCACGGCACGCCCAGGCATTCGGAGCGGGAACCCTTGAACAACTACAACGAATGTCAGCGGCCGTAATTGGGGTCTCCGGCACCGGTAGTCCGTTGGTGGCCGAGCTTGCTAGGTCCGGCATCGGCCGGTTGGTCCTTGTCGATCCCAAGCTCGTAAAGGAGGCCAACTTGAACCGAATTGCTTTCTCCCGGCACGCTGACATTGGACGCCCAAAGGTTGAGGTCGTTGGCGACGCAGTGAGGGCAATGGGCTTTGGCACTGAAGTCGTCCAAGTGCACGGTGACGTTGCTGATCCCGACACGGTTCAGACCGTGGCCGAGTGCGACATCTTGTTCGGTTGCATGGACTCGCTTTCGGGAAGGGACATTCTCAATCGGATAGCCGCCTTCTATACCTTGCCGTACATCGATGTCGGTGTGTCATTGGATGCCCGCCCCAACGGAGGGGTCGACGCGGTGTGGGCAAGCGTCCATTACCTGCAACCGTCGCGGTCAAGCTTGCGTTCGCGGGGCGTCTTCAATGGTGAGGAAGTGCGAGCGGAAGCAATGAGGCGGAATGATCCTGATGAGTACGCAAAACAAGCGGAGCAACGGTACATTCGCGGTGTAGAGGAGGGGCGTCCTGCTGTGATGCCTCTGAACGCCTTTGCGTCGTCGGTGGCCGTCCTAGAATTCTTTGCTCGACTTCATCCTTTTCGCTACGACAACCGCTTCGCCCTGCAGCGATTCGCTCTCCATGACGGCTTGACTACCCGAGAAGCCGAATCTGAATTCGCCCCCTGCCCCCTACTGGGCAAGTACGTAGGGCAAGGAGATGTCGATCCAATCCTTAACAGGCCCGCGCTGAGCGGCTTCGGCGCGAGAGACAGCTGAGATCTGACCCACTCACTGGCGACGCACAACGCTCCACCGGTAGCCACGAACATCAAGGGCATCGATCCATTGCGAGTCGGATGAATTGCGAAGCAGCCGCTTCACTTCAAGCGTTCGAACTTCAGTTGGACAGATCGCGGCTGTTCGTGCGGCGAAGACCGTGGTGCCATTGTCTGCGGCAAGGCCCTTCGGTTGCGCCGCTATAGCTGCAAGAGGACATTCAACGCTCTGACCAGCATGCCGCTTTCCAGCTCTTGGGCGACAGAGATCTGGTTCCGCTCCGGCGAGTCGCTTTCCAGGCTGGAGTCTGTGCGGCGCCAAGACCGGCGTCGTGGAATGGCCTATGCAGGTCGACTGCTTCTATCCGCCCACTGCGGGGCCTGCCTCGGAGTTGCCCTTGTGAAAACTCGTTGCGTCAGGTAGTTCGACGAACTCGCTCGTCAGTTTCCCGCTGGTTCCGATTGGCGCCTTGCATGCGATCTACGGCCTCAGGCGCGATGCGCCTCGTGAAGGGCGCAGTGGCGTAGATACGGCGTCAGTATTCGAGAATCCAAATATTGCGGAACATCACGAAGCTGTGGATATCGTGCAGCTGCAGTCCGATAGGGCCCTTGAGCGGACGCTCAGGATCCCCCGCGTGCTCGGCTGCCAGCGTTCCGTTGATATAGACCCGGATCGCGTCGGCCCGGGATTCGATGTTGAGGCGGTTCCACTCGCCAACCTTATCCAGTCCTTCGGGAGCCCGCGCCAGCCCATAGATCGAACCGGTAGACCACTTGCCGGAATACTCACTATCGATCTGGATTTCATAGCCTTGCTTCGATGGAGTGCAGTTGAAGTCCGGCCGCTCAGCGATACCGCAGGCAGCTTGGGAGGGGTCGCGAATCGATATTCCGCTGTTTCCGGGAGTGTTAACCCAATATTCCAAGTGCAGGTCGAACTCTTCGAATTCGCGCTCGGTGTACAGCCAGGACTGCCGAGTGCTCCACGCGATGAAGGCCTCGCGGCCGATGTCCGCAGTGCCTTGAACCTCGCGCTGGCGATCTATCCCGAAGTTCGCGGTAACCACACCGTCGGAGCGAATCCGCCAATGGCCGTCCCCGAGCACTACCCAGTCGTCAAGTCCGTTGCGGAGAAGGTCCGTCCAATCGGCGGCCACGCCCATCGGAACGATGGCTGCGAACGCCACGGCCAGAATCGCTCTCTTCACCAGATCTCCCCCGACAGGTATCATCCTACGCGAACGCCTCCTGTGCACACCCGGATGATCGGGCCAGCGACTAAAGCGGCAAGCGGTTCGCCTACTTCCGGTGGGCTCTAAGCGACGTATTGGACTTCTTCCTCGACCTCGAAGCCGAAGCGGTCCCGCACGCGCCGTTTCAGTTCTTGGACCAGCTCGTGGATCTGAGCCGCCGTGCCGCCGCCTAGGTTGTAGATCAGGTTCGCGTGATACGGCGCGATCTCAATCCCGCCATTGCGCATTCCCTTTGCGCCCACCTGCTCGAGAAAGAAGGCCGAAGCCACCTTGCCGCTACGCACGGCCCGCTCGGGTACGATCTCCGCCGCCGCCGCTGGCAGCGAGTCGAGGAACAAGTTCTTGAAAATGCTGCCCGCACAACGCATGGCGGGGGGAAACTTCTCGTCGCGTATCGTACGGATTTCCCGGGCGCGGGCGCGCAGAGCCGCGGTATCGCCCGACGGCAAGACCAAGCGCACGCCCAAGATCAGCCAGTCCTTGCGGCGCTTGAATATCGATTCGCGGTAATCGAACTCGCACTCGGCGGGCCCGAACGAACGCACGTCGTGGCCATCGAGGAAATCCACGCTCTCGACGAATTCGTCGATCTGGTGTCCGTACGCGCCGGCATTGCCGTACACAGCCCCTCCGACCGACCCCGGGATGCGCTCCAAGGTGTGCAGCCCCTCCAAGCCGTGGTCCACGGTCAAGTCGACCAACGCTTGCAGGCTGCCGCCGGCGGCGGCTTCGACGACTCCGTCAACATAGTCCAGATCGGCTGCGGTGTAACGCAGCACCAAACCCCGAAAGCCCTCATCGGCAGCAACGACATTGCTGCCATCCCCGAGCACGTAGCAGGGCACCTCCGCGGCGCGGGCCGCCCGAAAAGCCTCGGCCAGAGCGCGCGGACTGCTGGCCAATCCGAACAAGTCGGCAGGACCGCCGATCGCGAACCGAGTGTGCGCGCTGAGCCGCACTCGGCGGTCCAGGTGCAGCCCCTCGATGGCTCCCAGACACCGCGCCAGCTCGGAGTGGGTTTCGCTCACGGGCTGCAAGGTCCAATTGTATGGCGCGGCCCGAGTCCGCAGTCCTTTCCAATCCGAACAGGAGGATAGGAAGTGGGAAGAGGGCGATTATAACTGGTTGGAGGCGGGGGTCGCAGGTAGAGGGAACCTCTCTCCCCCCGGGCTAGCGGCAGCGAGCTGGACGGGGGCAAGGGTGGGCTGGTCCACCAGCGAATTACTGGTAAGTGCAGCCCGACGCCGTGGGCTAGGGGGTCTACCGTTGCACCGGTCGGGCGGCGAATCGAGGCGGCTCTCTAGATCAGCCACTCCCGGGCGATCTGATCGTTCTCGTCTGCAGTAATCAGCCAGTCCAGCAGCCTCCCCTTCAGATCCCGGACGATGCCCTGATATGCCGGGTCGTCGTACAGATTCGTCCATTCGCCTGGATCCTCCTCCAAGTCGTACAGCTCCCCGCCATGGCCCACGTAGTAGTTCATCTTCCAGCGGTGGGTTCGGATCATCTTGGCGTCGGGGTGGCGTACTCCGCCGACGCCCTTGCCTGGAGTGAAGAAGTAACCCTCGTCGCCGTTAGTAATGACTTCGGGCATGATGTTCTCGGAAAACTGGGCCGTGCGGGGCTGGTAAAGGCTCCTGTCGCCGGCTATCAGGGGACCGAAGCTGCGCCCTTGGACGTGATCCGGGACCGGCAATCCACACATTTCGAGCACGCTCGGAACAACGTCGACTGACTCGACCAGTTCCGAGTACACCCCCGGCCTGATGCGTTCCGGCCAGCTCACCAGCAGAGGGATCCTGACAGAGTCCTCGAAGAAGACGTTCTTCCCGAACAGCCCGTGCTCGAGCATCTGGTCGCCGTGGTCTGTCGTGACGATGATGATGGTATTCTCCGCCTGACCCGAACGTTCCAGTTCCCTGAGCGTTGCGCCCACCTCTTCATCGAGCCACGTCATATCCCCGAAATAGCTCCGGTACATCCACAGGAGACGTTGCCGGTCCATGTTGTACCGAGGCGTCCCGCGCAGGATCATCTTCTGCACCGGGAGCGGAAGACGCTGGATGTAATCCAGCCCCACGGATTTCGGCAACGGTATTTCCGTCTCGTCGTAAAGCGCGTCATAGGGCTCCGGGATGGTGTGGGGTGAATGCGGCTTGAAGTACGAGGAGAACAAGAAGAACGGCCGCTCGTCAGAGGCCAACGTTTGCAGGACGCCGCGGGTCTCGCGACCGGTCCAAGCCGTTGGAGTGAATTCTTTTCCGATGACCGCCCGAAACGGATTTCGTCCGGCAGGAATATCGTCAGCTGTCCTCTGATAGTGAACGGACGCATTCGGATCCGCACCATTTCTCCACTTGACATAGTCGGAGTATTGGTCAGTGCGTCTGATGCCATCGTCGAGGAGCACCCTCTCGAAACCGGTTGACCGCGCGTGTTCTGCGGTTGGCGGATTGAAGTGCAGCTTGCCGACGGAGCCGGTGGAATAGCCGGATCCCTTGAGCAGGCTCTGAATCATGGGCTCCCGCTGTCGGTACGGCGTGTAGTTCACCCGGTTCTTGTGGGAATGCGGGTAGCGACCCGTGAAGAAGCTGAGGCGCGAGGGGACGCACACGGGAGCCTGGACACATGCTTGGGTGAAGTTGGCCGAGCGAGAAGCAAGGGAGTCCAGGTTCGGGGTCCGGATGATCCCATTGCCATTGGCGCCGAGGCAGTCGAAGCGCCACTGATCAAGCATGATGAACAGCACATTCGGACGAGAGGCAGCCGGAGTCTGGGCGGCAGCGCCTGCGGCGCCAGCCTGAACGAATGCTCGACGTGTGATGGACGACATAATCCGAAAGCTCCTCTATGAGGCCGGCATAACCGGTCCTGCGGCAAATTGTCGCAGCCGCGGGCACCCTGAAAGAGCTAGCACTTCCACAATCCACCCGATTGCTGCACAACCAGTCACCCAGACGGGTGCGCGGAGAGTCCGGCGCACAGTTGCTAGATTTTCGCTGCCAGCCAATCGCGCATCATGGAACTATGGAGTTTACGTTCCCCGGCTTCGAGCCCCAAGCCCGCCAGTTCCTGCTCGAGCTGCGAGCGAATAACAACCGCGACTGGTTCAAGGCCCACAAGCCGGACTACGAACAATTCGTGCGGGGGCCGCTGCTCGAGCTGGTGCTGGAACTCAGCATGGCCGTCGAAGAGCACTCGCCCGGGCACAGCATCGACCCGCGCAAGTCGGTATACCGCATCTACCGCGACATCCGCTTCTCCAAGAACAAGGATCCCTATAAGACACACGCGGCGGCGGTATTCCCGCCCACCGGCATGGAGCGCCACGCCGGCGCGGGATTCTACTTCCACTTTTCGGCCGAGGAGCTACTGATAGGAGGAGGCGTCTACGCACCGCCGTCAGACACCTTGGGGCGCATCCGCGCGCAGATCGCGGCAGACCCGGACGAATTGCGCGGCATTCTTGCCGCAGCTGGCTACCGCAAGTTCTACGGTGGCCTGGAGGGGCAGCGGCTCAAGCGGACCCCGCGCGGCTTCGCCCCGGATCACCCGGCGGCAGGCCTGCTCGTATACAAGCAGTTTCTCTCCGGAACCACGCTTCCGGCCGATGTCATCGAGCGGCCCACCATCGGCGCGGTGCTGGACCAGCACTTCCGCGCCATCGCGCCCCTGATGGCGTACCTCAACCGAGCGGTCCCGGCGCACTGAGCCCGCCGCGCACCCGTGGGATCATTGTGGAGACAAGCCGCGCCGGGCGCGGCTCGGCCCCATCATGGCGTATAGCGACTTACGTGAATTCATTTCCGCACTTGAGCAGCGAGGTGAACTCAAGCGCATAAGCGCAGAGGTTGATCCGAAGCTGGAAATCGCCGAGATCGCCGATCGCGCGGTCAAGCGGGGCGGGCCGGCGCTGCTGTTCGAGCGGCCCAAGGGTTCCAGCATCCCGGTTCTGATCAATTCCGTGGCCTCGCTGTCGAAGATGCAGCTGGCCTTCGAGGTCAACGACCTCAACGACATCGCCGCCAGGATCTCGGAATACTTAGACCTCGGCGTGCCCAAGGGAGTGGCCGGCAAGCTCAAAGGGCTGGCCCGGCTCGCCGAGCTGCGCAATTTCCTGCCCAAGACCGTGCGTTCCGGCCAGTGCCAGCAAGTCGTCAAGAGCGAGGGCTTCTCGCTGATGGACTACCCGGTGCTGACATGCTGGCCCGGCGACGGGGGGCCCTTCATCACGCTGCCGATGGTGTTCTCGCGCAACCCGATCACCGGCAAGCGCAACTGCGGCATGTACCGCCTCCAGGTCTACGACGAGCGCACCACGGGCATGCACTGGCAAACGCACAAGCAGGGCGCGGAGCACTACCGCCGGCTGCAGCAAGAGGGACGCGACACCCGGATGGATGTCGCGGTGGCGATCGGCGCCGATCCCGCGACGATGATCGCCGGAAGTCTGCCGCTTCCGCCCGATCTGGACGAGATGCTCTTCGCGGGCTTTATCCGCCGCAAGCCGGTCGAGATGGTGCCGTGCAAGACCGTCGATCTTGAAGTGCCGGCCAACTCCGAGATCGTGCTCGAGGGGCACGTCAACCTCGGCGAACTGCGCACCGAGGGTCCGTTCGGGGACCACACCGGGTACTACTCGCTCGAAGACGAGTACCCCGTGCTGCACGTGGACTGCGTCACGCAGCGCAAGGATCCGATCTATGCCACCACCATCGTCGGCAGGCCGCCGATGGAGGACTACTTCATCGGCAAGGCGATCGAGCGAATCTTCCTGCCCCTGATCAAGCTGCAGGCACCCGAGATCGTCGACATGGCCATGCCCGCCGAAGGGATCTTCCACAACCTGATGCTGGTTTCGATCCGCAAGTCCTATCCCGGGCAGGCGCGCAAGGTGATGAACTCCATCTGGGGCCTCGGCCAAGCCTCCTCGACGAAGTGCATCGTGGTGGTCGACCACGACGTGGACGTGCAGAACTACTCCGAGACGGCCTGGCGGGCGCTGAACAACATCGACCCCGAACGTGACATCCAGTTCACGCTGGGGCCGATCGACTCGCTGGATCATGCCAGCCGACTGCCGGACTTCGGCTCCAAGATGGGAATCGACGCAACCCGCAAGTGGAAGACGGAGGGTTTCACACGGCCCTGGCCCGAAGTGATCGAGATGAGCGACGACGTCAAGCGACGAGTCGACCCGATCTGGGAAGCGCTGGGAATCGGCTAGGATCGGGGCTGCATGGCACTTGGGCCGGCCAGAGCGCCAATCGCCACCCTGGTGGCATTCCTTGGCGCAATGGCCGCGGGCTGCGGGTGGGAGCCGGGGATTTGGAGCGGCGCGATCGAGCTCGAGCCGCCAAAGGCTGCCTCAGTCGAGTTGACGGCGGTGGCCGTGGCCACCCTCGACGCTCCGGTCAAGGCGAGGCGGGGCGGTCGCGTGCTGGAACTGCGAGTCCGGACCGGGGACGTAGTCGCTGAGGGCGACGCCTTGATCGAATTCGAAGACTTGGCACTGGAAGAATCCAAGGCCGCGGTGCGACGCGAAATTGAGGAGCTGAGGGCTGCGCATGCGGCCGCCGGGGCCACGCCAGCCGAGACCGAGAGGAGCGCTAGCCGAGACCTTCGGATGGCAGCACTCAGCCAGCTGGAGGAGACCCACCGCCGCGCCAGCGAAGAGTTCGAGCGCTGGACGGAGCTATTCGAAGAGGGCTTGGCGGCCCGCCTCGACTTCGAGAAGAGGCGGCAGGAGTTCGAAGCCCTCAGCGCGCGTCTGCGCGACGCTCGGGCCGCCGCAACGCAGGAAACCGAGGCCGAGGCACCGTCCGAGCCTGCCGAACTGCGGCGCTCGCAGAGACTGTTGGAGCGCCTGCAGGATCTACCCAAGACCTACTTGGTCAAGAGCCCTTCGGAAGGGACTGTCAAGGAGCTGCTGGTCGCGGTCGGGGACATACCGGAGCGCGGGGCGGCGGTCGCTACGGTTGCGCGGGCCGCCTTGCCGATGTTGGTGGCGGAGATTGCTCCCGGCACCACAGTCGTTGCGATCGAGGAGGCCTGCGGCGTACCGGGGCCGCTAGCGTTCAGCAGGCGCGACGCAACACTCAAGCTGGCGGCGCCAACACCTCAGCTTCGACCGGGGGACGAATGCCTGCTGGCAGTGTCGACCAGAGAGTAACTAGTGCGCGAAGCTTCGCGCCTTGAATAGCTTAGGAATGATGGCTACAGGGCAAACGGTGGGACAGCAAGATTCGGCGATGCTGGGCAAGCAGTTGCTTGACCAGAAGATTGTCATCCGCACCTACGGAATCCGCAAGACCTACATCATGGGCGATCAGGAGATCCATGCCGTCAACGGCGTCGATCTGGAGATCCGCTACGGCGAGTATGTGGCGTTGATGGGGCCGTCCGGTTCGGGCAAGTCCACTTTCATGAACCTGATCGGTGCGCTGGACACGCCCACGGCCGGAGACTACTACATCGCCGGCCAGCTCATCAGCACGATGTCGGACGACGAGCTGGCGTATATCCGCAACCGCGAGATCGGATTCGTCTTTCAGACATTCAACCTCCTGCCCCGGCTCACGGCTCTGCAGAACGTGGAATTGCCGCTGGTGTATTCGGGCGCGCAACCGGCCGAGCGGACCGAGCGGGCCAAGCGCGCCTTAGCGCAAGTCGACCTCACCGAGCGCATGTACCACACACCCAGCGAGCTTTCTGGCGGGCAGCGCCAGCGCGTGGCTATCGCCCGCGCCTTGGTGGGAGACCCGGCAATCATCCTGGCTGACGAGCCGACCGGGAACCTCGACACGGCCACTTCGACCGAGATCATGGGAGTGTTCGACGTGCTGCACAAGCAGGGCAACACGATCATCTTGGTCACCCACGAGCCTGACATCGCGATGTACGCAAAACGGATCGTCCAGCTGCGCGACGGCAAGGTCGAGAAGGACGAAGAAGCACGCTGGGCCTTGGCCGCGGCGTTCGGGTCCGCTGATCACAGCGGCGTCCAGCCGGACAAGCAGGCCTGACGGCGCGTTGCTGGAAGACGCGATTCCAGCTCTTGTCGCTGGCGTGGTATTCGTAGGCTGCGCCTACTACGTGTTGGTGCTGCTGGCAGCGCGGCAGTTCTTGCTGCGCAGGAGCGAGCAGAAAACCGACCTCGGAGAAGCGCCCACCGTCAGCGTGCTGAAGCCGCTGGCGGGTGAGGAACCGGAGCTTGCCGAGAACCTAGGCAGCTTCTTCCGCCTCAGCTATCCGCGATACGAGGTCCTTTGTGCAGCGCGAGACCCGGACGACCCGGCCCTGGCGATAGCGCGACAGGTGCGATCCAACTATCCCGACTCAGACGCGCAACTGCTGGCTGCCGGAGAATCGGATTCTCCCAATGCCAAGGTGCATTCGCTGGACGCGATGACCGCCGTGGCGGCGGGCGAGCTGCTCGTCGTCAGCGACAGCGATATCCGCGCCGATGCGGCCTTACTGTGGGAGCTCGCGAAGGACTTCGAGGATCCCGCGGTCGGAGTGGTCACCTGTCCCTACCGGGCAGTGCCGGGCTCGAGTCTGTGGTCGAAGCTGGAAGCTCTGGGAATGAACACGGAATTCTGGAGCGGCGTTCTGGTCGCCCAGTTCCTGGCTCCCATGAACTTCGCGGTCGGACCGACCATGGCAGTGCGCAGGTCGTGTCTGGACGCGCTCGGGGGGTGGGAAGCGTTCGGTGATTTCCTGGCCGAGGATTTCGAAGTCGGCCGCCAAGCTCGCCTAGCCGGCTACGAGGTCCGGCTGTCCACTCACGTAGTCGAGCACAGGATCGGCAGCCAAGCCTTGCGCGAAAATCTCGTGCACCGGCTTCGCTGGCGGCGCTCGACGCGCCGGTCGCGCCCGGTCGGCTACTGGGGGGAGCTCCTCGCCAATCCGCTGCCGTGGGCGCTGCTGCTGCCGCTTGCGGCATCGGGAGCGGCTTGGTCGTGGGCGGCCTTGGGCGCGTGCGTCGCCTTGCGGGCGTCGGCGGCGCTGGTGGTCGGCGGAAGGGTGCTCGGCGATACCCTGCGGTGGTCGCGCTTCTCGCTGCTGCCGCTGCAAGACGGGCTGAGCCTGCTGGTCTGGTTCGCCGGACTGTTCGGCAGGCGCATCGTGTGGCGCGGACGCGCGTACGAGCTTTCCCGAGACGGGCGGCTACGCCCGTGGAAGGTCTGAACTTGCGCTTGGCGGCTCTCTGAAAGAGCTGCCAACTGAGTGCCTGCAGCGACGCACCATCACAACGCGGGCTGCTCGCTGTATACACCGAACTCGGCCCGCAATACGTCGCAAATCTCTCCCAGCGTGGCGTACGCCCGCACCGCCTCCAAGATCGCCGGCATCAGATTGGTGCCGCCAGCAGCCGCTCGTCCCACGTTGGCAAGTGCCGTCTGGACCGCACCGGAATCCCGCTTGGAGCGCAGGTCTTTCAGACGAGCCTCCTGACGGCGGCTCACGCGCTCGTCGATCACCAAGGTCTCGATTGGTTCACTAGCCTCGTCTGCGTGCGCGTTGACTCCGACGATCTTCACTTCCCCGCTCTCGACGCGGCGCTGGTGATCGTAGCTGGACTTCGCAATCTCGGCCTGCGGGTAGCCTCGCTCTACGGCAGCCACCATTCCGCCCATAGAGTCGATCTTGCCGATCTCCTCCCAGCAGGCAGCTTCCAACTCGTCCGTCAGCCCCTCTACGAAGTAGCTGCCTCCGAACGGATCGACCGTCTGGGTCACGCCAGTCTCTCCGGCAATCACCTGCTGTGTGCGCAGCGCTAGCAGAGCGGCTTCCGAAGTCGGCAAGGCATACGCCTCGTCGAGGGCGTTGGTGTGCAGCGACTGCGTGCCGCCGAGCACCGCCGCAAGCGCCTGCAGGGCCGTCCTGACGACATTGACCTGCGGCTGCTGCACTGTCAGCGAGACACCCGCCGTCTGCGCATGGAAGCGCAGTTTCAGGGAGCGGGGATCCTTCGCGCCGAAGCGTTCTTGCATCACCTTGCACCACACCCGCCGAGCAGCTCGGAACTTGGCGACCTCTTCGAAGAAGTCAGTGTGGGCATCGAAGAAGAAGCTGAGCCGTGGTGCGAACTCATCGACGGCAAGCCCACGTTCCAGCGTCGATTCGACATACGCGATGCCCGCGCCCAATGTGTAGGCCAGCTCTTGCGCGGCCGTCGCCCCCGCTTCCCGGATGTGGTAGCCGCTGATGGAGACGGGATTGAAGCGCGGAGTCTGCCGCGCCGAGAACTCAATCGAGTCCGCCACCAAGCGCATAGACTCGCGAGGCGGGTAGATGTACTCCTTCTGCGCCATGAACTCCTTGAGGATGTCGTTCTGGACGGTTCCGGAGAGGCCGGTCCACTGTGCGCCTTGCCGCTCGGCCACCACCAAGTACATCGCCCACAGGATGGCTGCCGAGGAGGTGATCGTCATCGAAGTGGTGATCTGTCCCAGCGGAATCTCCGCGAACAGTTCCTCCATGTCAGCCAGGGAAGAGATCGCAACGCCGCATTTGCCAACCTCGCCCTCGGCCATCGAGTGGTCGCTGTCGTAGCCCATCAGTGTCGGCAGGTCAAAGGCCACCGACAGCCCGGTCTGGCCTTGCTCGAGCAGGAATCGGAAACGCCGGTTGGTCTCCTCGGGAGAGCCATACCCGGCGAACTGGCGCATCGTCCAGAGCCGCTCGAGATACATGCGCGGATGGATGCCGCGCGTATAAGGGGGCTCGCCCGGGCGCGAGCCATCGCCGGCCGACCCGTTGGCTGAGCTGTGCAGCCTCTCCTCTAAGAGGCTGGAGACTGTACGCGGGTCCACGGCCTAGAAGGCGAGAGTGCCGGTGCGCGGAACCTCGGATTCATTCGGCCGGAAGAGTATCTGGCAGCGCTCGCAGCGGTAGATCTCCGGATCCCGTCCGAACATGGCGACAATCTCGTCTCCGTATCCGTACCACCGCTTGAGATGTCCGGCACAGATCTTTTTGCCTTTGGGTTCGTCACAGGCCCGCTGGCGCTCGAGACGCCGCTTGATAAACGTGCCGTCGGACAGCTTGGCCACCAGATTCTTCGGCTCCGGTACGGCCGCCTCGTCAGTTTCGGGCGTAGCGGCGGTGGCCTCGGCGGTTGCAGAATTCGTGTCTGGCATGGCCTTCTGTGGGCATTCTATCAGACCCTACATGCCTCACTTGGGTGGTGGGTGAGGCGGCGCTCGCTGGCCCACAGAACCTTATCGACCTTGCGAGGAGTCCATCCGCTGGTGTTGAACAATTCATTGAGCGAAACGGCCTTGCGACGCATGATTCCTATTAGCACAACGCCATCGCAGATGGTGAGCCTCTGGGGTTTCATGCACCGGAGCTTGTCTCGCTCGGACAGGCAGCGCACCTTGCAAAGTGCGCCAACGGCAAACTGATCAACGGTTCCGAACTTAGCCGGGAATAGCAGGGCCAACAGGCCGGACGCGCCCGCCGGACCAATTCCGTTGAACTCTGTCGCGGCAGTAAGTGCATCTCTAATGCTGGCATTCTCGCAACCTAGAACTCGATCTCGGATCGTAAGCAAGTGGTGTCGGCCAAGATCAGTAGCTTGGCGCTCAAGGTCCCGGGTGTTCTTGACGTACCGGTTACGTGCCGTGTACTTCCAGCAGAAGTACTTCTTCAGAAGCCAGTCGTACCACTGGTCGGCATCGAGATACCGCACATCATCAGGCCGGAGGGTTTCCATCTCACATTCAAGTTCGAAATGCGTTGGATTGATGTAGTTCCAGTAGCGATCGAGCGCACGTTGCCACTTCGATGCATCCGAGGAATGCCATAGCTGCTCGATCTCCGACGTGTGGTCGTTGGCCGATGTCATGTCACCTCTCCGCTCTCTGCCTATACCCACCTTACCGGCGATCACCTCCTCGAGCTTCCGGGACTTGGGCCGCCGAATGAATTAGTTCTTGCGTTCTTCGCCTTAACTGGCTGTCAAAAAGATTACGCGCCGGAAAAAATGATTAGAAAACGCAGCCTGCGTGAGTTCTTGATTACAAATATGCCTGCACCGGCACACCCTAGCTGGTCGACACGATCCCTCTAGGCGAGATCCGGGTCCGTGCCGTGCGACTCAACGAGCCTGTCCGAAGCCGATGGATGGTCGCCTAGGCCCGCCGTTTAGCCCCAGCCCTCGCGCTCGATCAGCCGCTCGATATGCGCGAGATGGTGCTGGCCGTGCCAAGCATAGGTGCCGATCGTGACGGCCAGCGTCGAGGGACCCGACTCCGGGTGAACGAACTCGCGCTGCAATTCCGGCCAGCGCAGGCTGCGCAGCAGGCGAACCCAGCGACCGTGGAGTGCTTCGAGCATGTCGAGCGAATCATCGATCGGTCCCCGCGAGTCAGCAAGCGCGGCCCAGCCCTTCTCGTCGTAGGCCTTGATCAGCGGCCGTCTCTCGGTCAATGCCCACTTGAACCGAATGAAGCTGTTCATATGGCTGTCGGGCAGGTGGTGCACAACCTGCCGGACCGTCCAGCCGCCCGGGCGATAGGGGGTGTCAAGCTGACTCTTCGACAACCGGTAGACGACGCGCCGAAGATCGGCCGGCAGCGCCGCAATGTCGTCGATCCAGCCGTTGACCTCGTCTGGCATGACTGGTTCGGCGGGCAAGAATCGCCCTATCGGATATCGGAGGTCGGGAGTTTCTGGGCTCATAGATTCCTTTCGAGAAAACACGTCGGGAAAGCCGCTAGGACGTGCGCGGGGAGGTTTCGGGCTTGGGCGCGCCACTCAAAGGTCGTGAAAGGGTTATTGAGGAGAGCACTACCATTACAGCACGCGGGTAAGACTGGCAGCCCGGACCCGTATCAGCTCTGCTCTTTGCAACAGCCCCTCAACCCCTCGGTTCCGCTCGTCCGGCGTTGGACAAGGCCAGAAAACCATTCGCGGAGAATTTGTGCGAGAATGACAGGTACGCGCTTCCCTTCGCGTCGCCAAGCACTCGCAAGCCAGCGACCCACATGGTCGCCAAGCGGGCGAAGGATGCGCCCCGTCTAATCACCGTCCCCACCGTCAGGCTAGCCCGAGCAGCCTTCCTTCAGCTCTTCCACCGCGGAAGAACGCTAATGGGGGTCGGGAGAGCGTGCAGGGGATGTACCCTCCAAGTCGTTGCCGATGGCCACCCCTCGTCTCACACTTACCGTGCGCTGCGGTGTCGTTCCGTCCTCTGGACCCCGGCCTAGACCCCTCGGTTTAGCGGCAGCACTCGCTCCAAGACTCTGCTCTGGCCTCTCTGGCCGGCCTCTCCGGCCGGCCTGCTGAGCCCTCAATAGGAATTCCCTTGTCATTCTCTACGATCGAATTGCATCCGACGCTCTTGAAGGGAGTCGCCGATCTGGGGTTCACCACTCCGACGCCCATTCAATCGGGCGCGATCCCTCCGGCCCTCCAGGGGCGAGATCTTCTCGCCTGCGCCGTCACGGGAAGCGGCAAGACCGCCGCCTTCTTGCTCCCCATTCTGCACCGGCTCGTGAATCTGCCTCGGGGCACCACGCGGGCCCTGGTCCTAGCACCGACCCGAGAGTTGGCTCTGCAGCTCTTGGAAGATCTGCAGGCGTTGGCGCGCCATACGGGGATCAAGGCCGCGGCCGTCTACGGCGGCGTCGGCATGGGTCCGCAAGTGAAGGCGCTTCGGCGAGGCGTCGACGTGATTATTGCCACGCCAGGGCGCCTGCTCGATCACTTCCAGCAAGGGCACGCATCCCTGTCGGGACTGCAGTACCTAGTTCTGGACGAGGCGGACCGCATGCTGGACATGGGCTTCCTGCCTGACATCCGGCGCGTGCTCCGGCACGTGCCGAAACCAAAGCAGACGCTCTTCTTCAGCGCCACCATGCCTCCGCCGATCGAGGTTCTGACCCGTGAGATCCTCCGGAATCCGGTGAAAATCTCCCTTCAGCGCAGAGCCGCTCCGGCCGCCGGCATCTCTCAGGCCCTCTATCCGGTGCCCCGCACGCTCAAAGGGACGCTTCTGGTGGAGTTCCTGAAGGGCGGCCGCATCTACGACGCGCTGGTCTTCACCCGGACCAAGCACCGGGCAGATCGGTTGTGCAAGCTCCTGGTCCGAAACGGCATCGCCGCCGAGCGCATCCATGGAAACCGGTCGCAGGCGCAGCGCACTAGGGCGCTCGCGGGATTCAAGGCGGGGAAGTACCGGGTGCTGGTGGCCACGGACATCGCCGCGCGGGGGATCGACGTGGAAGCTTTAGGACATGTGGTGAACTTCGACGTCCCCTCCGTAGCGGAGGACTACATCCACAGGGTGGGGCGCACCGGCCGTGCCGAGTCGACCGGAAGCGCCATCACACTCGTGGCGCCGGACGAGGAGTCCGACATCGGCCAGATCGAGCGCGCTGTCGGATCCAAGATTCCAAGGGAGCGCCTGACTGGCTTCTCATATGAGACTGGCGAAGGAGAGGCGCCGCTGGCGGTACCTCCTGCCAAGCGCATTGCCACGATTCGATCCAGGAGGGCCGAGCGGCGGAAACGCGCAGCCTAGCGAAGACTAGACCGGCTCAGACCGCCATTCCATTACCCGCTCGAGTCGCTACCCAGCACGCTGTCGATCCAACCTAGATAGGCCGCGTTGCCTCGCTCGACGGGCAACGCAATCAACTCGAACACCTCGTAGGGATGCACGGCCGCGACCGCCGCTTCCAAGTCACGGAAGCGGTCAGCTCGGGTCTTGATGACCAGCAGGGACTCGGAATCCCGCTCGATCTCGCCCTTCCACTCGTAGACAGAGGTCAAGCCCGGAACGACGTTCACGCACGCGCAGGCCCGACGACGGACGAGTTCGCTTGCAATCTCCTCGGCCTTTTCGGGCGGGCACGTGCAAAGCGCGACGCAGTAGCTTTGATCGGGGGCTGGAGGCATAGGAGCGCGCCGGCGGCGCGGCATCTATGCTGGCAACTCCGCGCTACGAGGCGCAACCCCCCAGACCGCCTCAGGCCAGCGGCAGCGGATAGGCCGGCCGCGTCAGCAGCTTGGTCGTGTGAATGGCCTTGTACTGGGCCAGCAGGCGCGAGACCGATGCCGCGCGGTCCCAATTCCGCTCCGCCGAAGCACGTGCGGTAGAGGCCAAGGCATGGCCCTGTGCGGGGCTGGACAACAGCGCGACGATGGCCTCGGCGAAGGCCTCGTCGTCGTCTTCGATCCACGCTTCGGCCGCACCGGGCTTGCACAGCCCTTCGGCAGCCAAGCTCGTGGCGACCACGGGAATGCCGCTCGCGAACGCCTCCAGCAGCTTGACGCGCACCCCAGAGCCGCTCAGTATCGGCGCAGCGAAAACCGCATAGCGTCCCAGCACGTCGCGAATGTCGCCAACCGGGCCGAGGAACTCTATGCCGTCGCCCTCCAGCACCGAAGCGAGCCAATCCGGCGCATCGGAACCAGCAATCACGAAGCGAGTGCCCTCCACCCTGCCTCGCACCAAAGGAATGATGCGCTTGCGAAAGTGTGTGAGCGCTTCCAAGTTCGGCGGGTGCCGGAAATTGCCCACGAACAGCACGGTGCCCGCGTCTCGCCCCTCGAGGCGAAGCGGGTACGCCGAGACGTCAATCGCCGTGCGCAGGTTGTCCTTGACGGGCGGCTCGTCCCCGAGCAGGGCGTGCAACGCATGGCGTTGCGCGGAGCTGCAAACCTGGACCACGTCGAAGCGGCGCAGCCGAGTCAGCTCGAAGCGGAGGGCTCGCAGGTATTCGTACGCCCTGCGGGGCAAGCCCGGCAGGCCGCCGGCGAACATCCCCCGCTGGATGGACTGGAAGTGCAGGTCATGTTCGAACAGGCACGAAACCAGTTGGCGGAACTGGACACCGTAGGATGCGAGCTGGGCGTATTCGAGCTGAACGATATCAATGCGGCGGAGCAAGATAGTGCGCTGGATCTTCCAAACAAGGTCGGGGTCCCAGAAAGACTGGGCCGAGTGCGGCCACAGCAGCGGCGCACCGCGGCGGCGACGCGGGTCGTGCAGCACGAACTCCGCGCTGGCGCACTTGCTGGCCACTTCACGGTGGGTCGCGAAGTCGGCTTCGCGTTCCAGCAGGCAAAGCAGGTGCAGGCGGCAACCCGCGGCTAGTCCTTCGACCGCCTGCTTCATGAAGACCGCGCCGCCGTGCAGCGGCGGATCGATCGGATACGGGGACACGAAGAGCACGTCTAGATCTTTGGCCGGCTTGCTCTCCAGCCGCTGGAAGCGGTCGCGGAAGAACCCGCCCAGGGGCCGCAGCAACGCTTCGGAGTCGGAGATCTCGGCCAGTCTGCGCGCAGTCGCCCGGTGACCCGCCGCACGCAGTCCTTGCCGCAAGGCCACCAAAAACGCGCGGGCGCTGGCTCGGCTCTCGCTCTTGCCAACCAGCAGCGACAGCCACATATCTGCGTAGAGCCAGCCGAAATGGCCCACGAGGCGGGTCCACTCGTGCATGTTCTTCCACACGAACAACAGGCGGTTCTTCTGCAGCACATGCTGGATGTGCTCTGCCGAGAAGTGCCTCCCGATCGTGCCCCGGTGTTCATGGTGCAGCACGCTAGCCGGCGCGTAGAAGTTGATCCAGCCCCGCTTCCACGCCATGTAGGCCAGGTCCACGTCCTCCACGTAGAACGGGGCCAGCAACTCGTCGAAGCCGCCGAGTTCCAGAAGCTTCTGCCGGTCGTACGCAGTCGAGCCGCCCCCCGTGTAGAAGGTCGGGAATAGCTCGTCCACCTGCGGATCCGCCATGTGCTGCAGATGGACGCGGCCCCGATGCCAGCGTCCCATCGTCAATCCGGTTTCTTCGCGGGACTTGGCGGCCGATTCGAAGTAGATCTGGCTCGTGACGGAAAACACGCGCGGATCGCGGAAGCCGTCCAGCAGCGGCTGCACGAATCCGGGCTCTACGCGCATGTCGTTGTTGAGCATGAGGACGATGTCGAAGCGGGCGAGGCTGCAGCCGATGTTGCAAGCCCGACCGAAGCCAAGATTCGAGCCCATCTCGACCACCCGCACGCTAGGGAAGTGCTTCGCGAGATACTCTGTGGTCCCGTCTTCGGAGGCGTTCTCCATGATCAGGACTTCGCATTCGGCAACGCTCTCCAAGGCATTGAGCAGGTGCGGCAGGTTGCGTGCCAAGTGTTCGCGACCGTTCCAAGTCGGGATGACGACGCTGACGCCGCGCTTGGAGATTCCCGTGCCGTGATCCGCCGCTCGCTTCCCCGAGATGAGCGCTACTACGTCGGCACCAAGCAGCACCAAGGCCAACAGCACCAATAGCGCCGGGGCGAGCGCCACGAGGAACACAACCGTGGCAACGGTTGCGATGCCGACCCAGACTCGAGTCATCCGCCGCCCCTCTATGCGCCGCCCCGCACCTCGACCCGGCAGGGCAGGTGGATGTAGCCGTAAATCTCGCCGACGCCACGGGCCATCGGTACCGTCAAGGCGTTGTCAATCCAGTCGCAGATCTCGTAGTCGGCGAGATCCCCGTCCGCGATCGCTGGAGCGAACGCGAACGAGCCGGGGTAGAGCTCGGGCAGGTCTATGTGAAAGTCGACCGCGAGCGTGCGGCCGGGCTCCAGCGGATCCAGCATGACGCCCTCGCGGGCGGTGTTCGTGCCCGCGAAGTCAATTCCCAAGTGGTTGCGCATCATGAAGCCCACGTTCGGCGCGGCGATCCGCTCACGGGCGCGCACGGCGACGCGCACGGTGGTCCGCCCGCGGGGAATCAGCTCCCGCAATCGCCGGCCTTGGCTGTCAAGGACGGCGATCGACGTCACTTCCGCGCGGCCGGTTCCGAAGCGGCCGTCAACGTTCGGAATGGCATCCGCAGCACGAGGCCCGGGGACGGCCGGTTCGGCCGCTTCCGGGTCGTCCCCCCGGACAGGCGGCTGGCCGCGGGCCTGCCGATCTCGCGCGGTCATGTCGGCCAAGTATTTCCGGACCACGGCGCTAGGCTCGCCTTGCTCCGCTACCCGGCCTTGGTCGAGCCAGAGTACCCGCGTGCCCAACGATTGCACGTCCGCCATGGCGTGGGAGACAAACAGGATTGTCACCTGCTTGCTCCGCAGCTCGTGGACCTTGCGCATGCAGCGCTGGCGGAAGTAGTAATCTCCGACAGCCAGCGCCTCGTCCACCAGCAGCACTTCGGGCTCGACATGGATCGCTACCGCGAACGCGAGCCGCACCAGCATCCCGCTGGAATAGGTCTTGACCGGCTTGTCGATGAAGTCGCCGATTTCAGCGAACTCCTCAATCTGCGGGCACCTCTGGCGGAATTCCCGCCCGGACAGGCCGAACAGGGCCGCGCTCAGGCTGGCGTTCTCGCGTCCGGTGAATTCGGGATGGAATCCGGCGCCGAGCTCCAGCAATGCGGCCACGCGCCCTTCGACTTCGACCGAGCCGGTCGTGGGCCGCAAAATGCCCGCGGCCAGCTGAAGCGAGGTGCTCTTGCCGGAGCCGTTCGCGCCGATCAAGCAGAGCGTCTCGCCTGTCGAGGCCTCGAACGAGACATCCCGCAGCGCCCAGAACTCGCCGCCGAACCTAGAGCGCCCGGGCAGAACCAGCTCCCGCAGGCGATCGACCGGGCGGGCATAGGCTGCATAGCTCTTCGAGACAGAACTGAATACGACCTTCGCCAAGGATGGAATGCCCCGCGCGGGGCGAATCCTATCTTAATCCCGCCGCCAACTCGTTCTGATGGTCGCCTTGACCCACTGCGTTCCGGGCCTCCGGAGATGGTCTTGCGGTCTAAGCACGCCATTTGCGCGGCCGGAAATCCGGCGTATGAACGGCGGTCTTGCATCAGCGCTGGATTTCACGGCACCAGCGCTAGATCACGTCTGGAAACCCCTTCTTGGCGCGCCGGAAGAACAGGGCTCCGAGAGCGAAGACAGCACACGCCGAGCCGGCGAGAAAGGCGGTCTCGCCGAGGCTCGGGCCGCTTCCTCCGAGGATCGCGCTGCGGTATCCGAGCACGGCGTAGCGCAACGGATTCCACTCCAGCACAAAGTCCACGCGCCCCCGATAAAATGCCTCGGGCAGGAACACCGGGGTGGCCCAGAACCAAGCCATCAGCGCCACCGCGAGTACCTGCGAGGTGTCCTTGACATAGACCTGTAGAGCGGCCGCGCACCAAGCCAAGCCCAGGCTGAACAGCGCCAGCGGCAGCAGCCATAACACCAGCAGCGCCAAGGATGCGCTCGGGGGGTGCCCCCAGAACGCGGCCGCGACCAGCAGCGCCAGCACGGACAGCAAATGCGTTGCGCCGGTCGATGCGAGGATGCTCACCGGCACGGCTTCTGACGGGAAAACGCTCCGCTTCACCAATGCCGAGTGTTCGACGAGCGCCGGAGCCGAGCGCGCCAAGGTCTCCGAGAAGAATAGCCACGGCAGCATCCCCGCCATCAAGAACAGGGGATAGTTGTCGGTCGCCTCTTCCGCGGGCAAACGCGCGCCGAAGGCGTGCCGGAACAAGAACCAGTAGATGGCCAGCAGGACCAGCGGGTGGATCACGCCCCAGAGCCAGCCGAGCACCGACCCGACGTAGCGCTGCCGGAAATCTCGCCGCGTCAGCTGGTACAGCAGGCTGGCGGTAACGCCGAAGGATCGCATCGCGCCGCCGGTCCGGACCGCTCGCAGCCGGGTTACGGTCGCGGGGCCAAGGTCACCTTGGCCGTGACCTCCTGCTCGCCGCGCAGCACTCGCACCGTGACGACATCGCCGACGTTGGAGTCGCGCAACGCGTACGTGAAGTCATACAGATTCGTAACGGCAGCATCGTTCCAGTGCGTGAGGATGTCGCCGCCCTGCAGCCCGGCCTTGGCAGCCGGGGAACCCTCTCGAACGTCCGCGAACTTCACGCCATTGGGGACCTCGCCGAAGTCCGGGATCGAGCCGAACCAAGGGCCGTAGCCGCGCTGCTCCCCGTCCCCCGCGCCCGGGCCGTGACTGGAGTCCGGTGCCGCCTTCACGAACGCGAGCCGCTCGGCGCGCCCCGCGACGCCGTCGATAATCTGGCGCGCCATGGCCAGCATCTCGACGGCCATAGGACCGTCGATCTTGTCGGCGGTGTCACTCGGCTTGTGGTAGTCCGAATGCAGCCCCGAGAAAAAGAACAGGACCGGGATCTTCTTGGCCGCGAACGAGGTGTGGTCGCTGGAGCTGGACCCGCTCCTGGACTTGTCCACCCGCAGTTCGTGCTCGGTCGCAGCCGCCTGCACCAAGGCCTCGAACGGCTCGGCCGTGCCGACGCCGCCCACATAGAGCTTGCGGTTCTCGATCCGGCCGACCATGTCGAAGTTGAACATTGCCACCGCGTTCTCCAAGGGCAGGGTGGGGTTCTCAACCCAATGGCCGGAGCCCAGCAGGCCGATCTCCTCGCCCGCAAACGCGAGGAACAGGATTCCGCGCTCCCGCTCGTCGGCCTGGGCGTAGCTGCGGGCCAGCTCCAAGATCGCGGCGACGCCCGACGCATTGTCATCGGCCCCGAGATGGGGCGCGCGCCGATTCGGCGCCAAAGAGCCCTCGCCGCCGAGCCCCAAGTGGTCATAGTGCGCCCCGACGACCAAGTACTCCTCCGACTTGCCGGGCAGGAAGCCCGCCACGTTGCTGACCGTCGCGCGTTCGTGCTCGACGTCCACCGACAAGCTCACGCGCAAGGAGGCGGCAAGCTGGAATGACTGGGGCTGCTTAGACTCTTCGATGTCCCGCTCCAGCAGGCGCAACGAGCGACCGGACCCACGCAGCCACTGCTCCGCGATTGTCCTGCGGATCTGCACCATGGGAATCCCCGCATCTGTGGGCCCGGACACGCTACCGAATCGGATCAAACTATCGCGGCGACTGCCCCGGCCGCGGGAGTTGACCAGCAGCACCGCCTTGGCCCCGCGCTTGCGAGCTTGAATCGCCTTGGCGATCAGGTGAGAATGCCGCGTCATGCGGCGACTGCTCCCCGACCTGCCTTCGTCCCGCTCGGACGAGGCATCCTCGCTGAAGAAGCGAGGCTCGTATCGCATCACCAGGACGATCTTGTCCTTGACGGGTAGATGGAAGTAGTCGTCGTAGTCAAACTCGTCGGCCGTGGCACCGTACCCGGCGAACACGACCTCGCCCTCGACGGTGCCGCTGCCCGAGAAGTTGATAGGGATGAAGTCCTGTTTCGGTTCGAGTTCGCTGGCCCCGCGCTTGCGCTCCACTCGCAGGCTGTTGTCGTCGCCCATGCTGGCACCGGTAGTGACTTCGAACGGCTGTAGGTACGTGCCGTCCTCGCCAGCAGGTGCAACCCCTTGCGCCTTCAGAGCCCGAGCGATGTAGTCTGCGGCCTCATCCAACTCGGGCATGCCCGCTCCGCGACCCCGCATCTGAGGGGAGGCCAAGAATTCGACATGGCCCATGTATCGCTCGACGGCCTGCTCGTCCGCGGCGCCTTGGGCCGGCCAGCCGACCAAAAGGAGAGAGGTGAGGGCCAGCCAGCCTGCTCGCGAGCGCAAGCGGTGCACTCGGTTAGACGGGAAAATGCGTGGTCGCTGCATGGCGGCTTGGGGCACCTCTGCCGGCTGGGCTGGTTGGAGCAAACTCACCCGCGAGCCAACTGCGGCTGGGCTGGAATGCGGCGCCCGCGGGCGGGCGGGTTCTGGTTCCCCATTGTATAGGCATAGGCACACCCCCCGGTTCATGCCGACCGGGGTCGCGCTCGCCGCTCCCCGCCAACTTCTTTCGGCGATTCGATAACCGCACGGCTAGGAAAATCGCCATAGACTAAGTACGGTTGTAGAATCGCGAGGCCGCAACCATGGCGACATCAGTTTTCACCCCACCTTGGATTTCGAGGCCGATCTTCGCAGCGGGATCAGCGCCGGACGAGTTGCCGGTCTCGGAGCGAGCGCCAGGCCCGGAGCCAGTGCCCGATCCACAGAGCAAGCCGCCTCGCGTGCCGGCATGGGGCATCGCCTTGTTGGTCATCGGCGGCATCTTGGTCGGCCTGGGCATCTATCAGGCCGTGAGCGGACAGGCCCCGCAGCCAACCGCGACGCAGCCGACCTTGACGAGCACCGTGGCGGTCGAAAAGAGCAGCTTCGAGAAGTCGATTCGGATCGGCGGAACGGTCGGTGCCACGAATTTTGCCATGATCCGCGCGCCGCGGATGCGCGGGGGCAGAGACCGCGGAGGCGGCTCGTCGCTAACGATTCAGTCGCTCGCCGAAGCCGGCACCGTGGTCCAAGCCGGAGACGTGGTGGCGGAGTTCGAGTCCAAGAGTACCCAAGACCAGATGGACACCTACGCCTCGATGCTGGCCCAGACCAGGGCCCAGACCGCCACGCGCAAGGCCGAAATGCTGATCGCCACCGAGACCCTGAGGCAGAATTTCCGCACGACCAAGGCCGAGGCCGAAAAGGCGGCTTTTGACCTCCAGACGGCCGAGGTGCGATCAGCTATCCAAGCGGAGATCTTCCGGCTACTCGCCGAGGAGGGCACAGCCTCGTCAGAGCAGTTGGAACAGGAAGTGCGCCTACAGGAGATGGCGGATGAGGCGGAGCGGCGCAGCCTCGACATCACCGTCGAGCAGGACGAGAAGCGCCTAGAGCGGACCGAGTTTGACTTCGACAAGATGAGGCTGCGGACTCCGGTCGGCGGCTTGGTCGTGATCGAGACCATGTTCTCGCGCGGCAGCTTCCAGCAGGCCTCGCCCGGCGATCAGGTCTATGGAGGGGCGTACTTCATGCGGATCGTCGACCTGTCCAGCATGGCGGTTTACGCGGAGCTGAACCAAGCCGACAGCCAGATCATTGAATTGGGTGCGCCCGTAATCGTCCGGCTGGACGCTTACCCGGACGCCGAGTTCGAAGGCCGCATCAAGAACGTTGGCGCCATGGCCACTTCGAGCGGGGGGAGCGGCGGCCGCCGCGGACCTCCCGGCTCAAGCGGGTCGCGAGGGGACTGGATCAAGAAGGTGTCAGTCCTGGTCGAGATCGTAGATTCCGACCAGCGCATCCAGCCGGATCTGTCGGCAAGCGTCGACGTCATCGTCGAGAAGCAGGAAGACGTTCTGGTCGTTCCGCGGGCCTCCATCGCCGAAATCGATGGCGCGTCAGTGGTATGGGTCGGAGACGATCGCGCATTCGAGATGCGCCAAGTCCAGCTCGGCTCGGTCAGCGATACGCAAGCAGTGGTGGTTTCGGGGCTGAGCGAGGGCGAAATGATCGCCTCCCAGCCCATCGCGGCGCCGACGCAGCTGGCGCAGCGATAGCTCGACCGCAGCGGGCCTTCCGGGCGTAGGCTCGGACCCGCTGGGGCCGGCGCCATTGAAGAGAATTCCTGCGTGCTAGGATCAAATCAGGAGCGGCCCCGGCGCTCCCGCTACCGCGTCCCCATCGTCTAGCCCGGCCTAGGACACCGCCCTTTCACGGCGGCAACGCGGGTTCGAATCCCGCTGGGGACGCCAATTTCTCGAGAGCTAAACGCCTGTATTTCAGCAGGTTAAAGAAATAGGCGGGTAATCTGCGCCACATGGCGTCCCACCATAACGCTCGGTTGCCAGTTCTCCCAGGACTCCGCCGTCCTAGGTAACGATTCCAGCGCACGCCTGTTTCGGGGGAAGAGATTCTCACTTCTGGGCTTGTTTCTGGGTAGCTTGGTGGCCCTCGGCACCCTCATGGTGGTGGTCATGATGCCATTCGTGTTCGGTAGCTCCGAGCCTCGCGATGGCTTGCTGGGACTGGCGGCAGTCGAATAGAGCAATATGTGGAATTACCTCGGCTTCGCCATGGGCGGAGTGACGGCCTACTGGTCGAGCTTCCGTTCGCACATTTGAACGACTCTGTCACACGCGTGCTGCGTGGCGTCACTCACTTCGATGACGTGGCGTATCCCGAGTGGCAATCATCGGCGGGCTGTCGCGGAGGGCCCCGCCCTCAGCGAGAGGGCCATTTCGTGCCCTCGCGAGCGAGCAGGACTCGCTTGCGCTCCACGCCCCAGCGATAGCCGCCGCACGTACCGTCAGTCCGAATCACGCGATGGCAGGGGATCGCGACAGCAAGCGGGTTGCAAGCACAAGCTTGCGCGACCGCCCGCGCCGCCTTCGGAGAGCCGACGCGATCTGCGATCTCGCTATACGTCGCCGTCGTGCCGGCTGGGATCTCCCGTAGCGCCTGCCACACCCGCCACTGGAACGCCGTCCCGCGGATGTCGAGCGGCAAGGCGGCGCCGACTGCGGGCGCCTCGACCAAGCCGACGACCCGGGCCACCAAGGAATCGAACTGCGGGTCTCCCGCGACGAGCTCCGCCCGCGGGAAACGGTCCTCGAGGTCGTGTACCAAGCCGTCCGGATCGTTTCCGAGCAAGATCGCGCACGCCCCTTCGACGGTCGCTGCAACTAGGATCGAGCCGAGCGAGCACTCGCCAACGGCAAACCGTATCGTCTCACCCGGAGCCCCTCGCCGGAACGTCGCGGGAGCCATCCCGAGGATTTCCCCGGAGGCGTCGTAGAACCGGCCGTTCGAGTGGAAGCCAGCCTCGTAAACGGCCTCGGTGACTGTTCGCGACGTGCGTAGCGCCTCGCGCATCCGGGCGGCGCGATGGGCGGCGATATACGCATGCGGCGTGCAGCCTGTGGCTGCCTTGAATACGCGGTGAAAGTGGAACCGGCTCATGCCGGCGGCGTTCGCGAGGGCATCGAGGCCCGGCAACTCCTCTGCTGTCTGGACGAGTCGGCACGCGGCCGCGACCGCTTCCACATGGCGTTCCGCCAGCGACGGCTCGTCTGGGCGGCACCGCCGGCACGGTCGGAACCCGGCGCACTCGGCGTCCTCACAAGAGGCGTGGAAGCGCACGTGCTCGCGCCGTGGCCGCCGCGCTGGGCAGCCGGGGCGGCAATAGACACCGGTCGTTGCCACCGAGTAGACGAAGTCGTCCCACGCGTCGCGGTCGCGTTTCACGATCGCCGCCCAGCATTCGTCATTGCTCGGGACTGGGCTCGGCGCTGAATTCGGAATCTCGGTTTCGGGCATCTTGACCGCTCCTCGGATCGCTGCTGTTCGGCCGCGGATCGTGCCGCGGTCCATAGGGTCATGCTAGGCATTCGGAAACGGTCGCGCATCTCGCTTCTTGCTCTCGAATTCGCGGCTGGAACGTAGACACGCGACCACCGAAAGCGGCCCGGGATTCGCTGGACCGCAGGGTCGGCCAACAAGCGTCCGTTCGAGATTGACGGTGGGCAGTTGTGCGGCTATCGTTAAGCGAATCGAATGTAGCGCCCTATGCCGTCTCCGCCCACTAATTCCATCGATCTGCTGAAGCCGCCATGTCCGGCCTGACTCCTTGGCAGGCGGTCGCCGCATTCCTGACGCCGACTGCCCTCTTTGCCATCCTCCTCGCCCTGCACATCGTCCTCCCGGCCCGTCGCGTCGAAGGCTATGCCCGCGTTACACGGAGCCGGTACCGACTCAACGGTCTCGCCGTCTTCATCTGCGCCCTCGCTATCTGGTGGTTTGAGCTGACCTCCGCCCCGCTCGGCTGGCTGTGGCTGGCCAAATGGCACGCGATCGCCGGAGCGGTCGCCCTGAGCGTCGTGCTCACCGTGTGGATGGTCCTCCGCGCACCCACCGACGACCGCAGCCCGTTGGTGCAGTGGATTGAAGGCCGTTCCCGCAACGTCCACTTTCGCGGCGACATCGATGCCAAGATGTTCATGTACGTCTACGGCGGCACCTACCTCGCGCTGAACGCGGTCTCAAGCGCCGCCTACCACTACGGCGAATACGGCCAGGCGGCGAACGCCGGCTTGTTCCTGCACTCGGCGATGTGGGTGTGGTTCGTGACGGACTATTTCTGCTTCGAGCGCGTTCAGCTCTTCACTTTCGACATCATCGAGGAACGCGTCGGCTTCAAGCTCATCGTCGGCTGCATCGCCGTCTATCCCTGCCTGTATCCGATCGCGCTGTGGGGAACGGCCGGTCTGGCGAGACCCGACATCGATCCGTCGCGGGACGCTCTCTGGCTCGGAGGTTCGGCGGCGGTGTTTCTGCTCGGCTGGGTGATCACGCGCGGCGCCAACCTCCAGAAGTATGTGTTCAAGAGGTTCCCCGAGCGTCCGTTTCTCGGGTTAATCAGGCCGGTCACGGTCACGGACGGGGAACGCAAGATCCTCTGTAGCGGGTACTGGGGAACCGCCCGGCATGTGAACTACACGGGTGAAATCCTAGAGGCGCTCGGAATGGCGCTGGCACTCGGACACTTCACGAACGTCTGGGCGTGGATCTATTTCGTCTACCTCGCGATCTTCTTCGTCATCCGCGACCGTATCGACGACGGCCGGTGCGCCCGCAAGTACGGAGAACTGTGGACGCGATACCGGGGCAGGGTTCGCCATCGTCTGATTCCCGGGATTTACTGAGCGCGATTCGACCCTGAGGCGCGAATCCGACAGCGCAAGCTTCGGGGCTGTCGGTCAGCGTCACGAAGACTCGGAGACCGCCAGCTCCGGATAGAACTGCCGGCAGTACCGGCGATACGCGCCGATCGGGCCGTCGGCCCGGCAAAGCCGGGGCTGGCGACGGTACCGCATGCGTTCCCAAATAACTACGTCCTGCTGGACATCTCGCCTCTGTTGCGACAGCAGAATCTGGTTCATCACTCTGTGGCGCAGGCTGACCGGAAGGAAGCGCAGGCCCATGATGGGCTTCCGGGGCTTGTGCATCCGCCGCACCTGATTGACCAGCACCAACTGTACGTGCTCGCTATCGACGGGCGTTGACAGCACCCAATACCTCACGCGCATGTCGATGGACGTCTCGTGGATTTCGACGAAGGAGTAGCCCAGCCCATAGACGTGAGTGTCAGCCGAGACTTCGTGCACCACGTCGATGCCAGCGACCCTTCGAACGCGCTTGAATTCGAAGCTGCTCCGCAAATAGGCACCCTCGACCGACAACGAACCCACCGGAGCCACGTTGCTGTAGCCGTGTACGTATGCCAGGTGTCCGAAATCCACGGAGTTCTCCGCCAATTGCTGGACATGCCCCGGAAATCGGAGGGTTCGGTATCCCAGCTTGCACCATTCGGCTCCGGGGAGCGGTCCGTCCGGCAGCTGCCACTGTGGTGGCCGACCGCCGCTGCTCCACCAGCCGAAGACCATCCCCAGGATCTCCTTTGTCTCGTAGAGTTGCAGCTTCGCGGCTCTCGGGGCAGGGGCATTCGGAGTGGCGACGCACTGCCCGGTTGCATCGAATTCGAATCCGTGAAAGGGACAGACTAAGCAACCGTCACGGACCTTGCCGCCAACCGAGGGCCCTAGGTGCGAGCCCAAGTGCGGACACTTCGCGTCGGCCACGCAGATACGGCCCCCAGGGTCACACCAGACGATGATTTCCTCGCCCGCCCAAGTCTTCTCGATCAGCTTCTCTCGTAGGATTGACTCGCGACTTGCGATGAAGTACCAGCCCTCTGGAAAAGGGGGCAGTCCATCAATGGGATCCGGCGATCTCCCGTTGGTTTTCGTGATCATGTGTCCAGAGTCTGTTTCAGGCTGCAGGCCAGCGGCGACCGGCAACTGATTGGCGCGGCGATCTCTCAAGCGGCAGCCCGGCTGCCAAGATCAAGCGCAGCCACAATATAGCCGTATTTCGCCTCAACCGAGCCCCGGCCCGCTCACGCGCGCAGCGCGGCGGCCAGAGCCGACTGGTCTTGACGAGACACACGGGCGTACCGTAGCGTTACAAACGCAATCCCGATGCCCGGACTCGACCTGTTCAGCCATCCACTCTCCGGCCAGCCGTACGGTAGCGCGCTTGAACTATGCCTGGTTCTCGTGGTGCTGGCTTGGATCGTGACGCTCGTCACCGGCGACTGTTGTGAGTGGATGGACCGCCTGTGGGCCCTGTCCCCGCCCGTGTACTGCCTGATGGTCGCCGTCTTGGGCGGATTCGACGTGGCGCGCGTCAACCTCATGACGGCGCTGGTGATCCTATGGGGCGCGAGGCTCACCTACAACTTCGCCCGCAAAGGCGGTTTCCGGAAGGGCGGCGCGGATTACCGCTGGGGCGTCCTGAAGGAGAGAATCGGCCCGACGAAGTTCCTGTGGCTGAACATCGCCTTCGTCGCGCCGGGCCAGTTGCTGCTCATGTGGCTGTTCACCTCGCCGGTGCATCAGGCGTGGGTTTGGCGGGACCAGCCTCTCGGCTGGCTCGATGGTGTTTCCGCGGTGCTCTTCCTGCTGTGTTTCGCCGGTGAGTTGATCGGCGACGAACAGATGTGGAAGTTCCAGCAGGACAAGAAGCGCAGGATCGCAGCCGGCCAAGAAATCGTGCAGCCCTTCATCGTCACGGGCCTGTTTCGTTACACCCGCCATCCGTCGTATCT
This sequence comes from Terriglobia bacterium, assembly GCA_009838515.1. Taxonomy (GTDB): domain Bacteria; phylum Acidobacteriota; class Terriglobia; order Bryobacterales; family UBA6623; genus VXMF01. Next base: position 56,625 of record VXRL01000086.1, read on the forward strand.
GTGCGAAATCGGGATGTGGCTCGCCTTCTGGCTCTTTGCCGTGTCGGCGTCGGGCGACTGGTTCCACTGGACCGGGCTCGGCCTGGTGCTGCTTGCTACGCAGTTCATCGGCGTGATCCGCATGACGGAGAAGATATCCGCGGGGAAGTACCCGACCTACGCCGAGTACCGCGCGCGGACGCCGATCGTGCCTCTGCCGGGGCTGCGCAGGTAGGGCTCGCCGGCCCGGAGCCGGCGTGCCGAGCGGATCGCTAGCTGCCCAACATCGTTCCGAAACTCGAACGGCGGGGTTCGTCTTGGCCAGAGCTTGGTCCAGCGCCCGCCGGGAGGCGTTGGGGATAGCTCGCGGACACAGCGCGACCAGAAGGGTGCGATGCGGAGAGTCCGCGCTAGGCTATCGGCGAGGAGCAAGATATGCCCAAAAATCGCCTTGATCGAGCGTCCTTCGAACCAAACGCGGACCAGCCGGGCCTGACGATCCCGGCGGGACTGTTCGCGGCGCTGGTTGTCGCGACCCTGGCCCTTCTCGGCATCGGGACGCGCTACTACGCTCGGGGGGACCTAGACGCGATCCATTGCCTTCTCTGCCTGTTCTTCTCTACCAACCTGCTGATCTGCTATTGGGAGGTGTGTCTGTTTCTCCGACCGGACCATGTCGAGATGCGAGCTAGGTATTGGCGCGAGAGAAGCAGCATGGCGGGCCGGACGCCGGCTAGAGAGTTCCTCCTCACAAGGGTCCCGTTGACCCGGATGCTGTCGCCGACCGTATGGGCTGATGTCTGGGCGGCCTACTCCTACTACGACGGATCCTATGCGGATCGCCGGACATTTGGATACAACGCGGATATCGCCAATGGGATGGTAACGCCAGCTCCTACACTCATCCTGTACGCGGCCTACACTTTCGATCTCCTGCCTGCCGTCGGAGCAGGAATTCTCGGGGTCATGCTGTTCTGGCAATGGACGTACGTGACGTCGGTCTACGGGGCCAGCTTCTTCGTGGCTAATCGGCATACCCAAATCAGCCGACGCGAGGTCTATACCTACATCTGCGCGATCAATTCTCCCTGGGTGCTGTGCGCACTGCTTGGGTTGTACGTCTCCGTGCGCCTGATTCTGGAGGGCAACTACAGCGTTCTGGGCTATTGACGGACACGCCAAGCTCCGCCAGCGACTTGAAGAGATCGTAGGTGGCTAGGTCCGCTGACCCGAACGGAGTAGCGCGCGGGCAGTTGCCGCGACCCTGTTACCGTACGGTATCCCCTCACGGTGAGCGTAGCTCCGAAAGAGGTGAGCCATGCGAAAGATTGCCATCGGCCTTCTCGCCCTGTTTCGAAGGACATCCCTGTTCGTTCGGAGGCTGCGGGGCAAGACACAAGACGATTTGGCAGCCCAACGGGTCGTCAGCGGCCAGTCTTGGAACGACTTCTGCGACGCGTTGAAGGCGGCCGGAGCCGCGATGAGTTTCCCGGGAGCTCCGCAGGACCCGTTCAACCAAGCGGAAGGATATCGCTATCTGAGCCGCCTCGCCCGTGCCGGCCTGACGGCCTTTATCGAGCATGCCGACACCAACGCGCCCGTCCTTCACCGGGTCGTCAACGAAACCACCAAGCTGGGCGCGGACAATCCCGACAATTTCTACCAAACGGCTGCGTTGGACGGAAATCACGAGTACAAGATCATCGGGCGGCGCAACACGATCGCCTACCTGAGCTTTGGCACCCAATCCGGCAACTACGGGCAGGGACGAGGGCTGCCTCCCACCGGACACATCGAATCCAATCGAATCGAAACCGACGAGGATGGATGTTTCGAGCTGATAGTCAGTCGCAAGCCGCAGACCGGAAACTGGCTCCCCATGTCGTTGGAAACCGGGACTCTGGTGGTCCGCCAGACGTTCCTGGATCGGGAAGCGGAGACGCCGGCAGATCTCAGGATTGAGCGCATCAACTGTCCCGAGGACGAGTGTCGCCCCTCCGCCTGGACAGCGAGAAAACTGGACGAGGGGCTCAAGAACGCGGGGGCGCTGGTCGCCGGCGCGCCGTTGCTCTTCGCAAAATGGGCACGCGACTTCAAGAAGCACAGCAACCGGTTGCCGATGTTTGATCCCCAAACGTCACTGGCCGCTGGCGGCGATCCGAACATCACCTACTACCACAGCCATTGGGAGATTGCCCAAGACGAGGCCCTAGTGATAGAAGTCATGCCTCCGGAATGCGAGCACTGGAACTTCCAGCTGAACAACTACTGGATGGAGTCCCTCGACTATCGCTATCACCAGATCCACACCAACAAGCATCTAGCCCTCCTTGAGGACGACGATTCCGTGCGCCTGATCGTGGCGCACGAGAATCCCGGCCTGCCCAACTGGCTCGAGACCGCCGGCCACACCTCCGGCACCATGTGTTTCCGATGGGTGCGGGCGAAGGAACACCCGCAGCCCCGGACCCGACTGGTCAAGTTGAGCAGCCTGAGGAACTAGCCGGGAGGAAGATTGCTGCCATGGCTACACGGGGCCGTGTTACTCCCACGGACTATGAGAATCCCTATCGGCCCGTCCCGGTCAGGATTCTCAACAGGATCGGCAATGTCGGCAGAAACCTCGGCCTGGCGGGCCCTCTGAGGGTCGACGCACTCGTCAACCAGGCGAAGCGCAAGACCGGGCTTGCAGACTTCGGTGACGACGGACATCTCCGAGCTCTGCAAGCGCTCGTTGAGTCGATCAACGACGAAGCCCGGCTGACCGCAACCGGCAGGTTCATTCAGAAATCGCGGCTCGCCGACGCGCTGGTCCATCGGTTGCGGATCGAGGATCTGCTCGCGACGCATCCGGAGATTCATGACCTGGCGCTTGGCAAGATCGTGCTGGTCACTGGATTGCAGCGCAGCGGCACTACCTTGCTGCAACGCCTGCTCGGTTCGCATCCCGAGATTGAGGGCGTTTCGGCGGCGGAGGCGCTCGACCCGGTACGGGCACCCCGCGCGAAGGCGAGCCAGACGGACGCTCGCACGCGGCGCGCAAGACTCGCCCAAGGAGTGATTTCCTATCTTTCTCCCCAATTCATGGCGGTTCATCCAATGGATCACAGTGAGCCGGACGAGGATGTCCTGCTCCTTGATCTGAACTTCATGAGCCAGTCGGCCGAGGCCACCATGCATGTACCGAGCTATTCCCGCTGGCTGGAGGGCCAAGATCATGCGCGGACGTACCGGTACTTCCTCAAGGTCCTGAAGGTCCTCTGCTGGCAGCGCCCCCGCGCCCTCTGGGTACTCAAGACCCCGCATCACATGGAGTACCTAGATGTGTTTCTCAAGGTCTTTCCTGACGCGACAATCGTGCAGACCCACCGCGACCCGAGAGTTGCACTGCCGTCCTTCTGCAGCATGGTTGCCCACGGCCGTGGCATCTTCAGCGACTGCGTCGAACCCCGGGAGGTGGGCAGGCACTGGTGCAGGAAAACCCGCAGGATGGTTGAATTGACGATGCAGGCTCGAGACGCGGCAGAGGGCTCGCGCTTCCTAGATGTCTCGTACTACGACCTGCTGAGGGATCCAATTGCCGAGCTCAGGCGGATTTGCCGTTACGCAGGGATCGGATTCGATGACAATGCCGAACGGGCAGCCGCGAGGTACATGCGCGCGAATCCGCAGCACCGTTTCGGCAAGCACATCTACCGACTGGGCGATTTCGGGTTGACCGAGGAAATCGTGGAGGAAGCCTTCTCGGCCTATCGGCAGAAACACGCGATCCCCTTCGAATGAATCGGCATCCCTCGGGAAGACACGGCATAGGACCTGGCCCGCCACTGCCCAGATTTCCATGACACGAAAAACGAAGGGAGCCGGCGATGGCACATTCGTCAACGCCATCCGCGCCGGAATTCGGGATCTGAGGAATCCGAAGGCAGCGGATGTCAGTCCCGTTCCGGCTGACGTGCGGATCGATGGCAAGACCTGCCTAGTCACCGGCGCAAACAGCGGATTGGGCAGGGCGGCGGCCGTCGAACTCGCCAAGCGCGGGGGAAACATGATCCTGGCATGTCGGCCAGGTCATGCCGAGACCTGTTCCGAGATCAAGCGACTGTCTGGCTCCAAGACCGTGGAAGTGATGGAGGTGGACCTTGCGGATCTCGATTCCGTGCATCGCTTCTGCGACCGCCTGCGCGAGCGCAGCATCCGTATCGATATAGCGCTCATCAACGCCGGCCTGATGCCCCGCCGGTCGAGGAAGACGCCGCAAGGATACGAGATGATGTTTGCCGTTCATTTCCTGTCGAATCGGGTGATGATCGACCGCTGGCTGCGAGAGGGAGTGATTCGCCCCGCGAACCGGGGCGCAAGACCCCCGCGCATCGTGTTCATCGCATCCGAGTCGCACCGCTCCTCGCACGGCATCGATTTCGACCGCTTCGGCGCCTACGCCGAATACGGGATGAGGGAGAGCCTCAAATTTTACGGCGTCAGCAAGCTGGTCATGTGCACGTTCGCAACCGAGCTCTCCCGCCGCCTGAACCCTGCTAGTCGGGTTGACGTCGCGGTGCATGCGATGTGCCCGGGAGGTGTTGACACCAACATTTCCAGAGACACGCCGATTCTGCTGAGACCGATCGTCAAGCCGCTACTTAGGCACTTTTTCCAGAGTCCGGAGGAGGCGGTCGGACCGGTCGTCTACCTCTGCTGCGCGGAAGAGGCGGGGCACGCCACGGGAATGTATCTGCACATGATGCGGCGAAAGCCGGTTTCGCAAACTGCGTCGGATCCAGTCAGCGGGGCGAGATTGTGGGAAGAGAGCGAGGTCTTGCTAAAGAAATCGCGGGAATCGCGCTGATCAGGCCCCAACATGCCGAGTTCGTTTTCGAAGTCCGCCAACCACCTGTGGCGGTTGTTTGGCCGCAATCCGATGGCGGAAAGGGCCGACATGTCGGGTCGCTACGTCATCGTCACAGGTGCTTCTCCGAAATCACTGGGATATGAAACCGCCAGGATCCTTGCAAGTTGGGGCGCCTCTGTCGTTGTCACCAGTACGCGCAACGTCGCACGCATGGCCGATTGCCTGAAGGCAGACCTACGCAGGATCGGTGCTGATGAGAAGCGGGTTGCGGCCCATTCGCTCGACCTGTGCGACGTCGAGAGCGTTAACGGTTTTGCGGCGTGGTACCGGAAGAACCAGGGCGACCGACTGCACGTGCTGATCAACAACGCAGGCATTCACAAGAACATACTCAACCCGCGGAAGAAGCCGCCCCTGAGCAAGGATGGCTTCGAGATTCACTGGCGCACCAACTATCTCGGTGCATTCCACCTGACAAGTCGATTACTGCCGCTCCTGAAACGCAGCGGGCTCGAGTGCGGAGACGCGCGGGTGATCAACGTGTCTTCCCATCTGCACGACAGAGCGAAGAACGACGGCCTGTTCGACGCCTCCGAACGCTATCACTCGTGGGACGCGTACGGGCTGTCGAAGCTGGCACTGATCCATTTCTCGTTCGAGATCCAGAGACGGTTCGCCGACCGCTACAACCTCCGGTCGGCGGCCCTGCACCCGGGGTCTGTTGACACCAACCTTACACGGATGGCGATCCCTGGAGGCGTCTTCCATCGAGTCGGACGCGTCCTCGAATCGTTCGTGCTGCTGCCCCTCGAGCACGGCGCCCAGACCACCGTGATGTGTGCCAGCAAGCAGCGACTGCGCGGCGGGGACTACTACGATCGCTGCGGCATTGGGAAACCATCTTGCGAGAGCACGGACGAAGCCACGTCGAAACTGCTCTGGGAAAGATCGGACGCGTGGGTCAAGACTCTCGCGGGATCCGACGGTAACGACGATGAACAGATTTGAAGTAGAGACTCGACGCATACGGATCGAAGCCCCGGTCGGCTTCGTCTGGAGGGTCCTCACAGACGTTGAGAAATACGGCGAATGGAATCCGTTCACGCCACGGGCCCGGACGGATTTCACGATCGGTTCGCCCGCTCATCTTCTGGTCAGGATGGGGAAGGCAACGATGGAGATTACCGAAACCGTCTGTGCTTTCGAATACCCCCGCCTGATCGCTTGGCGAAAGACTTTCGGGGCACGCTGGCTCTTGCGCGCGGTGCGAGAGCAACACTTGGAGACTGTGAGCGAGACGACGTGTGAGTACCACAACACGGACCGATTGACGGGTATGCTCGCGCCGCTAGTGTTTCTATGCTTCGGCGGCTATATGCGTCGCGGTTTCACCGATGTGGGCGACGGATTGAGGCGTTACTCGGAAGCGACATACGCAACAACGATATCGAGCGGTGGCCAAGGCGGGCTGCCATAGCGACTGACGTAGGTGGAAGCGACTTTCTGATATGGTCTTACAGGTTCGCCCGAATCGCGGACGCTTCGCTAAGCTCTCCCGGCCTTCATCAGCCAGTACTCGGCCGTGCTGCCCATCCTAGTTGCCTATTGCCTCGCGCTCCTGCTGGTGGGAGCGTTTGCGTCCCGTTCTGTCCGGCAGGCGGAGGATTTCTTCGTGGCCGGGCGAAGCCTGCCGCCGACTCTGATCTTCTCCACATTCCTCGCAGCTAACCTCGGGGCCGGAAGCACCGTCGGCGCAGCCGAGTTCGGTTACACGTCCGGCCTGCCCGCGTGGTGGTGGGTGGGCTCGGCCGGAATCGGCTCCGTGGCGCTGGCCTTCCTAGTCGGCCCGCGCCTGCACCGGGTCGCCAAGGCCCGGGGCTTGTACACCGTCGGCGACTACCTGGAGCTTCGCTACGGCCGGGCCACCCGCCTCGCGGTCGCCGCGATCCTGCTGGTAGGAGCGCCCGCGATCCTGGCCGGGCAGATCATCGCGGCGGGCTTGGTGCTGCAAGCCGCCGTAGGCTTGCCCAAGAGTTTCGGGACGGCGATCGCCGGCACTCTCGCGACCGCGTACTTTGCCATGGGCGGCCTGCGTTCGGCATCGTGGGTGAACTCGCTGCAGGTAGCGGTCAAGGCCGTCGGATTCTTGGTCGCGGTGCCGTGGATGATCGCTGCCAGCGGGGGCTGGCCGGACGTGGCGGCCGCCGCTGCTGACGACAGCGCGCTATCGCTTGGCGGGGCAGGCTTTGGGGGTACGGCCCAGCTCGTGCTGCTGCTGGCCCCGGCCTTCGTGGTCTCGCCGGGACTGGTGCAAAAGCTCTTCGGGGCTAGGGACGAACGTGCGGTGCGCATCGGTGTGGGGCTGCAGGCGGCGGCCCTGCTCGCCTATGCCGTCCTGCCCGTCCTGCTCGGCATGGCGGCTCGCGTGCATTTCCCAGAGCTGGCCGACCCGGGAAGCGCCTTGGTCAGGCTCTTCACGGAGGTCGCGCCCATGTGGCTGGGAGCCCTGATGCTGGCAGCGATCCTGTCGGCCGAGGTCAGTTCGGCCGATGCGGTCTTGTTCATGATTGCCACTTCGCTGTCTCGCGACGTGTTGGAGCCGCTCTCTCGTGGCAAGCTCAGCGACCGGGAGCGGCTCGCGCTGGCGAGGCGCTCCGCATTGGGCGCGGGGGCGCTGAGCATCCTGCTTGCCAACTGGTTCCAATCGATCCTCTCGGCGCTTAGCTTCTTCTACAGCCTGCTGACGCTGACACTGTTTGTGCCGCTCGTCGCGGGCTTGTTCTGGAGGCGGCCCGGTCAGTCCGTCGCGCTCGCCGCAATCGCCTCTTCGCTCGGGGCAGCTGGTCTTGCGGTGCTCGCCGGCGGTGCGGTCGAGGGCTGGCTTCCGCCGGTTCCGGTAGGCATCCTAGCGGGAGGGGTTGTGTATGTTGCACACGCGGCGACTAACCAGCGGCCCAGCAACCCATGAATGCGCGCAGATCCCAAGATTCACGCAGTGTGAGATCACAGCGCGACCTGACAACTGCGCAGGTGGCGTGCGATGCACTGACCGAATGCCGTGGCTGTCGATTTCGCCCTCGGCCTTGATCGCATCCAGCGCGCACTCGCTTCGGTCGAAGTGCGCCTTGTGCAGCGAGGGGCCAGACTACAAGGGCTCACGCGGTCAGTCTCGCAGCGGTCGGACAAACTTCGCTCATGAAGCACTTGTCGCATTTTGGATTCTTGGGTTTGCACCAATTCTGACCGATCTCGTAGGCTGGCAGATCCAACAGCCCGGGAAACTCTGGATTGAGGTCTCGAGCACGGTATATGATCTGCTCGGGTGTCGCTCCCTCGGGGAGAAGACCCAGCCTTGGGAGAACGCGTTTGACGTGACGATCAGGAGAGATGTCGATCGAGAAATAGTCGCTGACCGGTATCTTGAATCCGCGGACGAGGATGTTTGCCGCCATAGTCGCGATCTTTGGTCCGATTCCTTCAAATTCGAGAAATCTGTAGACCAGCCTTGCGCTGGAGGGGCAGTCGGCCCAGATCTTCTCCGTTCTTCCCTCGTACTTCTCTGCTATGCGTCGCAGAGCCGCGTGGATGTCACTGCTCAGCTCTTTGTGTAGCCAATGGAGTGAGGGTGGGCCCACCATGTGGCCCTGAATCTCGTTTTCGGACAATTCGAGGAGCGTGGGGAAGAGGAATGAGGGCCTTCCGGGGCTTCCTATCTTCTGAGACAGGCGATACGGGATGAGCCAAGCTCGGTCTGAATCAATTTGGCGGTCCGTGATGCAGGCGATGACAAAAGCGTGTGGGTGGTGCTCCAAATCGTTCACGAGGCTCTTCGCTTCTTCATGCTGGACCTGATCCAAGTCCGGTGGCTTGTTGATCGAGAGGGGAAATGCCTTGGCCGGGGCCCTGAAGGCGTTGTTGCCATGCTCGACAAGTCGCTCGCGAACTCTTTGCTCGTCAACTCCCATTCGATCAGTCTATATAAAGGGCAGACACCTGCAGAAGACTACGCTGTGGGCGGGATAGTTCCACACTGGCTTGGCGGAAACGATCCGAGGCCGGCATCGAATCCCGATGTTCTGCGGTCCGATCTGTCGAGATCCCGACTAGACGCGACCGACATTGTGAAGGGCAGCGCGGAGAACGCGAGCGAACCGGGCGAAAGCGGGCAAGGCGTCCAGAGGCCGCTCTCCGGAAAATTCCGACGATTCAGTGCACGAGAGGCGCACCGCAACGAGAAGGTGGGAATTCGAGCGGGCAACGCGAGCTGTGCTCGGAAATGGCGTTCCTAGACAGACGGAGATTCAACGTCCTGGCTGGCGGGTCGATGTCCAGATTGGCTCTCTTGGAGGTCTGACTCTGCATTGGTGACGCACAGCCCGCGGCCAAATCCCTGCCGTGGTCGGCCGCGAAGTGCGGGACCTGTGATCACAGCGTGTCGCAGTCAGCACCTGCGCTCGCCCGCCATGCGGCTACCTCAACTGCACTGCGATTACGTTGGGCGAACTAAGCCTATAATGAACGGCTTCCGTCATGGAGACTTCCCTGCAAGGCATTGACTGGGCGGTCATAGCCGCCTACTTCGCCATGATGGTCGCGGTCGGGCTATACGCGGCCCGGCGAGTCCGGCAAACCTCCGACTACTTCCTCGGCAACCGCAGCTTCAACGTCTGGCTGGTCATCGGCCAAGCGCTCGGCGTCGGCACGCACGCCGAAATGCCGGTCTCGCTGGCCGGCAAGGTCTACCAATCCGGCTACGCCGGCATCTGGTACCAGTGGAAGAACCTCTTCATCACGCCCTTCTATTGGATCCTGGCGCCGCTCTTCCGCCGCTTCCGCCGCACGACAACCGGCGAAGTCTACGAGGATCGCTACGGCGACTGGATGGGCGCGGTGTACGTGGCGTTCGCGCTGGCCTATTTCACGTTCAATATGGGCGCCATGCTCAAGGGCGCGGGCAAGCTCGTCAGCGTGGCCTCCGGAGAAGCAGTCTCGGCCAACGCCGTCGTGCTCGCCATGACCGCCACCTTCCTGCTCTACAGCTTTGTCGGGGGCCTGGTCTCGGCAGCCTACACCGACTTCGTCCAGAGCCTGTTCATCATCGCCCTCAGCTTCCTGCTGATCCCGATGGGCCTGCGGGAGACTGGCGGATTTACCGGCATCCGCGAGACTCTCGATCCGGGCATGCTCTCGATGGTCACGCCCGGTGATGTCGGGATCTTCACGATCGTGATGTTGACCTTGAACGGGCTGATCGGCATCGTGGCCCAGCCGCACATCCTAGCCAGCGTGGGCACTGGCAGGGACGAGCGCTCGTGTCGCATCGGCATGGCTTACGGCAACTTCATCAAGCGCTTCTGCACTATCGGATGGGCCCTGGTCGGAATCGTGGTGGCCACGCTCCTGATCCAACGCGGCGAAGTCGCGTTCGCCGACCCCGAGGACGCGTTCGGCTATGCCACGCGCGAACTGCTGTTCCCCGGCGGGCTCGGGCTGATGATCGCTTGCGTGCTCGCCGCGAACATGTCGACCGGCTCGGCATTCATGGTGGACAGCGCCGCGCTCTTCACGCAGAACCTCTACCGGCGCTACTTTCGCAAGGACGAGACCGACCGGCACTACCTGTGGTCCGGGCGCTTTGCTGGCGTGGCGATTACGCTGCTTGGCGTTTGCTTTGGACTGTTCGTCGGCAGCGTGCTGCAGGCCTTCCTGTTCACCGAAACGCTGGCCGCCTTCATGGGGATCAGCATGTTCGGCGCGATCTCTTGGCGCCGCTCGAACCGCTGGGGCGCCCTCGCCAGCCTGCTGGTGTCGGCGGGCGTGTTCTTCTGGCTGACATACCAGCAGTACGGCGTGCTGCTGCAGTGGGAAGCGCTCAACTTCGGAATCTCGTTGGTCGCCGGCTTCCTCGCGCTGGCGGTCGTCAGCCTGCTGACCCCGCCGGAGTCGAAACAGCGTCTTGATCCGTTCTACGAGAGGCTCGACCGCCGCTCGCGCTGGGATCCCGCCAGCGAAACAGAAGTCGAAGTCAGCCAGCCGGGTCACGACCTGCTCTTCGTGCACCTATTCGACCTCGGCCTCAGCCGTGGCCTGGGGAGCTTCTACCAGCGCTTCCGCGTGGATATTAACGGCCTGCTGGTAGCAGCCCTAGTGGTGGTTGCCCTGATCGCGCTCGCCAAGGGCATCCTGTTCCTGCCTTGATGGCAGCGCTGGCGCGCGTTTATTGGCCTAGCAAGCGGTAGACTTCGCGGCCCACCACAAGTTCCTCCTGCGCCGCCAGGACCAAGCACGCCACCGCGGAATCGTGCCGTTCGATCCGGCAGTCCGGGACGGGGCTCTTGTTCTTGTCAGGGTCGAGCGCGATCGACAAGAACTCCAAGCCCTCGCAGATCCGCTGGCGCAGTCCGGCGGCGTTCTCGCCAATCCCGCCGGTGAAGACCAGCGCGTCCAGTCCGCTCATGGCGGCCGCATAGGCGCCGATCGTCTTGCGCACTTGGTAGACAAACACCTCGAGCGCCAGTTCGGCGCGGGCATCGCCCTTGGAGACGGCGTTCTCAATATCTCGGACGTCACCGCCTGGAATCCCCGAGAGTCCGGCGAGTCCGCCGGACTGGACCAACCGCTCGCGCATTTCGGCGGCCGAGAGCTGCACGCGATCCATGAGGTACAGCGCTGCGAACGCATCCAGCTCCCCGTGGCGCGTGGCGTTCTCCAAGCCCGACTGCGGCGAAAAACCCATCGTCGTGTCGACCGAGCGCCCGCCGCGAATGGCGCACATCGAAGAACTGCCGCCCAAGTGGCATGACACCGCCCGCAGGCTCGCGCCATCGACGCCGAGCAATCCGGGAAGGCGCTCCGCCACCGACCGGTGCGAAGCGCCGTGAAAGCCGTAGCGCCGGATCCCGAAGCTCTCGCGCCACTCCTCGGGCAGGCCGTATGTGCGCGCCCGGGCTGGCATCGTGCTGTGAAAGCCCGTCTCCATCACGCCGACCAAGGGTAGGTCGGGCCGCTGGCTGCGAAACTCCTCGATCCCCTCGATATAGATGCCGTTGTGCAGGGGCGCGGCGTCCTCGTATTCGCGCAGCGCAGCGATCAGCTTCCCGTCGATGCGGAAGGTTCCGCAGAACTCCGGGCCGGCATGCACCGCCTTGAAGCCGACCGCGTCTACTTGCCCCGCGTCGCGCAGCACGCGGTCTATGGCTGTGCGATAGCTCGGCGCGTCGCCGCCGGGGCGGCCGATGCGTTCCAGCCGGCCCGCGGCAAGCTCGCGCTCTGCGGGGAAGTCCAGTAGCTTGTACTTCAGCGAGGTAGAACCCAGATTGGGAACCAAGACCCGCATCGTTACCAGACCTGCACCGCCCGCGAGGCGCCCTCTCCTACAGGACGGGCGTGCTCCAGTTTTCCACAATCTCGCGGATGTGCTCCAAGAATAGGTCCGCGATCGCGCCATCCATCACGCGGTGGTCGAAGCTCAGCGTCAGATAGGCCATCGACCGGATCGCGATCGCGTCGTTGATGACAACCGGCGTCTTGTTGACAGCGCCGATTCCGAGAATCGCCACTTGCGGTTGGTTGATGGCGGGGGTGGCCAGCAGCGAATTGTAGCTGCCGTAGTTGGAAACCGAGAAGGTGCCCTGTGAAATCTCGTCCGGCTTGAGCGCCTTGGAGCGGGCCCGCGCGGCGAGGTCGTTCACGGCGCGCTGTATGCCGAGCAGGCTCAGCTCGTCAGCCTTGCGGATGACGGGCACGATCAGACCCCAGTCCAACGCCACGGCTATGCCGATGTTGACGTCGTTGTGCTTGATCAACTGCTTGCCGTCCAGCGACGCATTCACCGTCGGGTAAGCCTTCAAGGCAGACGCTGCGGCCTGCAGGAAGAACGGCAGGAACGTGAGCTTGGTGCCGTTTTGCTCCAAGAACTTGTCCTTGGCGGCATTGCGCAGCTTGGCGATGTTGGTGCAATCGACCGCATGCACGGTCGAGACGTGCGGAGAGGTCCGCTTGGTCCGAACCATGTGCTCGGCGATGCTCCGGCGCATCGCGCTGAGCGGCTCGACATCGAAATCGCCGAAGCGCGCTTCGGGAGCGGGCGGGAAGGCCGTTGCCGGCAGACCCGAGTCGACGGCCCGCTCCTGGCTCTCGATGTACGCCAGGATGTCCTTCTTGGTGAGGCGGCCGCCCGCGCCGGTACCCTTGCCCAGCGTGGCTAGATCGATTCCTTTTTCCTTCGCGATACGGCGTACCAGCGGCGAGCTGTGGATGCGCTTGCCGGAATCGGCCGCAGCAGGCTCGGGAGCAGCTGCGCGAGTCGGCTCTGCCTCTTCTGGCGGTGCGGCCGGCTCGACCGGCGCGGGCTCGGCCGGGGCAGGGGTGGCTGGAGCGGCCGTCGGCAGAGCGTGCTTGCCGAGCTTGGAGCCGTCGCCTATGACGGCTACCACCGTGTTGATCTCGACTGTCTCGCCCTCGGGGAAGAAGATCGCTTCCAACACGCCCGAATCCGGCGATGGAACCTCCGAATCGACTTTGTCCGTCGAGATCTCGAACAGCACCTCGTCGCGCTCCACCTTGTCACCAGGGCCTTTCAGCCACTTCGTGATGGTGCCTTCGACAATGCTCTCCCCCATCTGGGGCATGACAACTTCAGCCATTTCCGCCCTTCCTCGCTTCTCAGCCCTGCTCGTGGCCCCAGTTGCTGCCCGGACTACCGACGATCGTGCGACCGAAGACCTCGCCAAACCTCGTGCTCATCGACTCGATCACGGCCTGACGGCTCGGAGCCTTGCCCAGAACCTTCTCCATGGATGTGACCGGCTTGGTCAGCCCGCACGGCACGATCCAATTGAAATGGTCCAAGTCCGTGCTCACGTTCAGCGCCAGCCCGTGCGAAGTGACCCAGCGGCTGAGGTGGACGCCCAGAGCCGCGATCTTGGCATCCGCGACCCAGACGCCGGTCAGGCCTTCCACGCGTCGCGACTGGACGCCGAAATCCAGCAGCACCGCCATGATGACCTCTTCGAGCGCCCGCAGGTAGGCGCCCACATCGCGGCGCCACTGCTTCAGGTCCAGGATCGGATACGCCACCACTTGACCGGGACCGTGATAGGTCACGTCCCCGCCGCGATCTGTCTCTTCCACAGAAAAACCGAGCTGGCGGAGCCGGCCTGGCGCGGCCAAGATGTTTGCCGCGTCGGCGTTCCGACCCATGGTGATGGTCGGCGGGTGCTCCACGAACAGCAGTTGATCGCAGACCGCCCCCAGCTTGCAGCGCCGCACCAGGTCCAACTGGACATCCCAGGCCTCGCGGTATCCGCACCGGCCCAGATCGCGAACCTCGCAAGTCCGGGCGGACGGCATGACGGCCGACGAGGACTCTGCCGTGCCGAGAACCGCTTCAGGCATTGATGGCCTGCCCGTAGATTCCGTTGAACGCGTCGAGAACTGCTTCTGACAGCGTCGGGTGCGCGTGAATGGTCGTGCGCATGGACTCGGCGGTTGCCTCGCTCTTCATCGCGACGATCGCCTCGTGAATCAGCTCCGTCGCTTGCGGCCCCAGGATATGCACGCCGAGGATCTCGTCGAACTCCTCGTCAGCCACGACCTTGACGAACCCCGCGTGGCTGTCGAGGATCGACGCCTTGCTGTTGGCCGCGAACGGGAACTTCGAGACCTTGACGTTCCAGCCGGCGGCGCGGGCCTTGGCCTCGCTGAGCCCGACGCTGGCGATCTGCGGATCGCAATACGTGCAGTTCGGGTTCAGGTTGTAGTCGATCGGCTCGACCGGCCGACCGGCGATGCGGGCGGCGGCGACCAGGCCCTCCGCCGATGCCACGTGCGCCAGTTGGGGCGTGTCCGCTACGATGTCGCCGATCGCGTAGACGCCCATCTCCGCGGTTTCCATATACCCATTCACCGGGATGAATCCGTGATCGGTCGAGATCGCCGTGTTTTCGAGGCCGACATTTTCGGTGTTGGGCTTGCGGCCGACCGCGACGAGCAGCTTCTCGAACTCCCGGGTCTGCTTGTATCCGGCCGGGTCTGTGAAGGCCAGCTTGACACCACTCGAAGTTTCTTCGATCTTCTCCACGGCCGTATCGGCAAACACCTCGATACCCTTGGCCTTGAACGCTCGCAGAAGCCCGGCCGAGACTTCCTCGTCTTCGAGGGGAACCACGCGGGGAAGCATCTCGAAGAGGGCGACGTCCGCTCCGAAGCTGCGGTACATCGAGGCGAATTCGACTCCGACCGCGCCTGCGCCGATGACAGCCAGCGATCCAGGGACTTGTTCGAGGTCCAGCACTTCCACGTTCGTCAGCACGCGCCCCGACTTTACGTCCAAGCCAGGCAGCATGCGGGCTTCCGAGCCGGTCGCCAAGACGATGTGTCCGGCTTTCAGCGTGCGCTCCCCGTCCGGACCTGCCACCTTGACCTTGCTGTTGCCCAGCAACGTTGCGTATCCGGCTATGGTGCTGATCTTGTGCCGCTTGAACAGCTGCCCGAGACCAGCCGCATGCTTGCCGACGATTTCGGTCTTGCGCTTGCCCATCGTCTTGAAATCAATCGAGACGTTGTCGGCCAGTACGCCGATCTGCTCGCCGTGGAGCACAGACTCGTACACCTCCGCAAAGTGCAGCAAGGCCTTGGTCGGGATACAGCCGACGTGCAGGCAAGTGCCTCCCAGGTGAGGGTCCTTTTCGACCACTCCGACATTGAGGCCATACTGCGCAGCGCGAATAGCCGCTACGTAGCCACCGGGCCCGCTGCCGATGACCAAGACATCGTGATCCATGGCCAAATCGCAGTCTAACAAAGGGGCGTTATATACAAGAACGCCCGGAAACTCTGGGCACTTCGGCATACCGTTCCGCGCCAACGCTCTCGCCGTCGCGACACGTTCTCGACGCCAGAGCGACTATCCCAGCCCTGCCAATGGTGATCGCGGCATTGAGGCGCACCTTGCCGCTACAGCGCCATACCCACGTCCGCCATTTGTGTGTGACTTGGTATCGAAGACTCGACAGCCGCATGCTGCTGCCTCTGAGACCGTAGTGGTTCCCGTGCCCCTGCCGTTCAAGCCGCTGGCCCTTCGCCCGGAGCCAAACGCGCGGAAGAAAGGGCTTTCAGCGCCTTGAATACACCACGAACCATTTCCCGCCCTCGAACAGGAAATGCTCCTCGGAGGGCTGGAAACCCACGTCGGCCATCCACGCGGTCACCTGTTCTTGGCTCATATGCATCTCGTGCTCGTCCGGACGTGTGTGCCCCCGCTCTATAATCGCAATTCTGCCTTCCGGCTTGATGTAACGGGCGAGGTTCTTGAGGTAGTCGGCTCGTTCCTTGACATGGTGCAAGACGTCGTGAAAGAACGCCAGATCGATGTCCTGTGTCGGAAGATTGGGGTCCGTGAACTCGCCGAGCACAGTTTCGACGTTCGAGACACCCTCGGCCCGCACCTTTTCCGCGATGTGGTCGACAAGGCCTTGGTCCACCTCCACGGCATAGACTTTGCCGCCTGGAGCAACGGCGCGTGCGAATGGCAGGCTGAACACCCCCGCCCCGGCACCGATGTCCGTCAGGATGTCTCCGGGCTTGATCCGGAGCCTGGCGATCACCTCGTCAATCTGGAGTCGCTTGACTCGTTCGGGCCGGCTGAGGGTTTCGATCCATCCTTCGGCAGACCGGGACCCCAGCTGCCAAGCAACACCTTCGGATGCGCCGACGGTGCCGAGGACAATCGCTATCGCTGCTGCTCGAGCTCTTCGAAGCTGCATATCAATTCCCCCCTTCGGGTTCCCTTTGGCAGCGCCGCGGGGAACGTGTCCTTACCGCTCGCCCCGGTCGAGTTGGCAGGGCTGCAGCGCTGCCCCAGTATGCCACGTGCCGAAAGCTGACTCGCGCCCTCCGATCGCTGCTGACCGCGGGGGAGGCTCCGCAGCGACCCTGGATCGAAAGCTGGGCTCCTTGGACGGTGCCGCGATCGTCGTCTCCAACGTGATCGGCGGAGGAATCTTCATTGTTCCAGCCGTTGTGGCCCAGTTGGCACCCAGTCCATGGGCGATGCTTGGCGTTTGGCTGGTCGGTGGAGCACTGGCCTTTGCCGGGGCTCTCGGGTACGCAGAACTGGCTGCGTTACGCCCACGGGCTGGAGGCGAGTACGTCTACCTCAGGGAGGCCTACGGCCCGATATTCGGGTTTCTCACTGGCTGGACGTCGTTCGTCGCGGGATTCTCCGGCGCCATTGCGGCCAGCGCGGTCGGCATGGCAGCGATCTTGGGCCGGTTCATTCCTGCGGCGGCGGACACGACGCCGATTCTTTCCATTCCGCTGCCATTCTTCTCATTGACGCTCTCAACACAAGCGCTGGTGGCGCTTGCGGCCATCGCAGGATTGTCGGTCATTCACAGTGCGGGCCTGGGTCCCGGCCGCATCGTCCATAACCTGCTGGCGGGCGTGAAAGTCACGGCGTTGGTCATCGTCGTGGCACTAGGATTCTCGATCGGGCGGGGCGACGTGACGAACTATGCGGGCGGCGGATCGATAGAGTTGTCGAACTGGGTGTTCGCGCTGATACCCGTGCTGTTCAGTTACTCGGGATGGAATGCCGCGGCATACGTCAGCGAGGAGATCCGGAACCCGGGACGCAACGTTCCGCGCGCTCTGCTGATGGGCACTGCCGTTGTCGTGCTGATCTACCTCTCCCTGAACATGGTGTACCTGTACGCGATGCCGGTCGAGGATTTTCTGAATCAGTCGATCCGTATCGGCGACATCGCCGTGGAGCGGCTGTTCGGCAGTGGCGCGGGCGGAGCCTGGGCCGCGGCGTCGATCGTGATGATCGCGGCCAGCATCAGCGCGATGGTGATCGCCGGACCCCGGGTCTACTATGCGATGGCTCGTGACGGGCTGTTCTTTGGCGCCGTAGCCCGGGTGCACCCGCGGTTTCGCACGCCGGTCGTAGCCATTGCGGCACAGGCTGCTTGGAGCGGCATCCTAGTCCTGACGGGCACGTTCGGCCAACTCGTGGAGTATACGGGCTTTGCGGTCGTGTTGTTCGCGGGCATCGCAGTGTTTGCGGTGTTCGTGCTGCGGAGAAGGCATCCGTCGGAGACCCGGCCTTTCCGTGCTTGGGGTTATCCCTTCGCGCCGCTGTGCTTCGCGGTGGCGTGCCTATTGATCGTTGCCAACGCCCTGCGGGAGAATCCCGCTACTTCGGGCGCCGGACTCGTCGTCATTGCGCTGGGAGTCCCGATCTATTTCTGGATGCGCGCCAGGAACCGACGCTCCCGGGCACAGGATTGACACTCAATGGGCCGATTTGGCGGCCGGTCAGTCTGCCCAGGTCTTCTTGCCACGAGGACTTGGCTCTTCCTCGATGTTCCGTGACGCCCCCCTTGCGAGCGGTTGGTTCGAGTATTGTTTCCCAGGTTCAGCCCGTCGATGCTCCGCTAAAGTGCGATGGTCGGTTGCTACCATGAGCGCTGTCGATGCTAGGGCGAATCCTACTCGGCTGCGCCGTGGTGGTAGTGATCGCTCTCGCGGTCCTGACTGGCCCCGCGCAGTCGCAGCGGGAAGGGTGGGATAGCCAGCGCGTGCGCATGGTCCGGCAGCAGATCGAGGCCCGCGGGGTGCGGGATCCCCGAGTGCTCGAGGCGATGCGCAAGGTCCAGCGGGAGCGATTCGTTCCGGAGCCGGTTCGCACCTACTCCGCCTCTGATACCCCGTTGCCGATCGGTTTCGACCAAACCATCTCCCAGCCCTACATCGTGGCTTACATGACGGAGCTCCTGGAGCTTGACCGCGACCACCGGGTTCTGGAGATTGGAACAGGGTCCGGCTACCAAGCAGCAGTTCTCGCGACCCTGTGCGACCACGTCTACAGCATCGAGATCGTTCCCGAGCTCGCCGAGCGCAGTGCGAAGATCCTTCAGGAACTGGACTACCGCAATGTCAGCGTTCGCTTGGGAGATGGCTACCTCGGCTGGCCCGAGCACGCCCCTTTCGACCGAATCATTCTCACGGCCGCTCCGCCCGAGCTTCCCGAGGCTCTCGTTGATCAACTTGCACCGCAAGGCCGGCTCGTTGCGCCCGTTGGCGGGAATCCCGACGCGCAGAAGATCGTCTTGGTCACGAAGGACGCTAGGGGGAATGTCCGGCGGCGGAACCAACTGCCCGTCCGGTTCGTGCCGATGGTCCGAGGATCTGACGGCCGGTAACGGCGAATCAGCGGCGAAGCGAACGGACTCGGATCGTCCCTGAGGCCGCGCGGATGCGATGAGCTGAAACCTCGCGGCGCGCCAGCCGGGCTCTGCTCAGGTCCGGTCAGCGCTCGGCTCTTCGCGACACCGTCCTCTCGCTGTCAGACGGGTCTCATCCGGATCCCTTTCCGCAGCAGCGCAGCCGCAGGATGGTCGACAGGATGCCGACGCCGGCACCGACGACGCCCCGGACGGTGCCGCCCACCTTGGACTTGCCGAAGCGACGACGCCGGGTGTCGACTGGGCGCTCGACCATGTCCAGCCCGTGCTGAATGGCCTTGACCTGCATCTCAACCGTCCAGCCGTAAGCGGCATCCCGCATGTCCATGCGGCGCAGCGCATCCGCGCGGACAGCCCGGAAAGGGCCGAGATCTGTGATGCGCCTGCCCCACAACAGGCGGATCAGTACCGCGGCGACGCGGTTGCCTAGCACCTGTGGCAGAGACATCGCGCCGGGTTCCACCGCTCCCAGCACGCGCGATCCGATCACAACGTCGGCGCCGTCCGCGATCGCCGCGAGCAGATCGACACACTGGCGCACGTCAAAGGCCTGGTCTCCGTCGACGAACAGCACCACGTCCACCGCTGGCAGCGCAGCGATCGCTGTCTGGCAGGCGATCCCATAGCCGGGCTGCGCTTGCTCGACAACGCGCGCACCGGCAAGGACCGCCCGGTCCGCAGTCGCATCCGAGGAAGCGTTGTCGCAGACAACTACCTCGTCGATCGCCGGCTGGCCCTGGGGCCCGGAGACTGCCCGCAAGGCACGGACGACGGCTCCGATATTGTCCTCTTCGTTGTGCGCGGGAATCACCGCGCCAATGCTCAGTCCCGCGTACATTCCAAACCAACGCGCTTGGCAGCGCCCGTTGTCGGCAACGATCCAGTGTAGGCCCGCGGCGCAGTCCGCGATCGCGCCGAGATGCCGTCCGCAGCTCTGGCCGTCGCTGCGCTCGTGCTGCTCCTCTGAGTCATTCGCCCGGCCGTCGGCAGGATGTGCCGCTCCGTACAATCAGTGGACATGCCATCCCTGCCAATCGTCGAAGCCGCCGACAGGGCTTACGAGGTACACCACGACTGGGGCGACCTTCCGCCTAGCATCCGCTATGGAAACTGCCACGGTGTCCAAGTGGATTCCGAGGGATTCGTCTACGTCCATCACACCGTTCACGCAGACTCTCCCAGCGATCACTCGGTGGTGGTGTTCGATCCGCGGGGCGCGTTCGTAGAGTCATGGGGCGGGGCGTTCGCCGGCGGCGCGCACGGCTTCCGCCTCACCCGCGAGAACGGCGATGAATATCTCTATTTCTGCGATATCCGACGCGGCATCGTGCAAAAGACCACCCTTGAGGGCGAGGTCCTGCTCACCTTGGGATATCCGTCGGAATCGCCGGCCTACGCCGTCCGCGAAGGCCGGCTCGCCCCGTCTTGGAAACCCACGAATCTCGCCGTGGCGCGCAGCGGCGACATCTACGTTGCGGACGGCTACGGTTCGAGCTACGTGGTTCGCTACGACCGCCAGGGCCGCTATCTCCAGACCTTTGGCGGCGGACAGAACGAGGCTCCCGGCAGCCTGCACTGTCCGCACGGAATCGAGGTCGATGCCCGCGGCGGAGCCGAGGAGGTCCTTGTCGCGGACCGCTCCAACCATCGTCTGCAGTACTTCGACCTCGACGGCAATCACTTGCGCTTCGCGGGCGGCGTCGACTTGCCGTGCCACTTCGACATCTTCCGCGACGGCACGCTGTTGGTGCCAGATCTGGCCGCGCGCGTCACCCTGCTCGATTCCGCCAACGACCTTATCGGCCACCTCGGCACGGGGCCGGGCGATTGGCGGGAGCGACGGCTGCTCGACCGCAGCCACTTCCCCGCGGGCCAGTTTGTTTGCCCGCACGGTGCCTGCTTCGACCACGAAGGCAACATCTTCGTGGCGGAGTGGGTTGAGATCGGTCGCGTCACGTTCCTGAGGCGGATCAGGTAGCAATGGGCCGCGGAATCCCTATCAACGAGAGCTCCGAGAGCCTGAAGCATAAGGAAGGTCGCCGAAGAACACGACTGTCAGGCGCCATCCGACCCGCAGGGCTCCCGCTGCGCAGACCCCGGGTTCTCCGCCGCATCTCTGGAGTCCACCATCGCGTGATTGAAGATGGCTTGTCGGTCAAAGCAACGATTCTTCGTCTGGCACTCGCCGCGCCAAGAACAGCCCGATGATCTGCACTGCTGGGAAGTGTGCCGCCAATACCGAACTCGCGGCCCGAAAGTGCGCCCCCGTTGTCAGCAAGTCGTCGACAATCGAAACTATTCTGGGCTCAGGAGTCGCGAGGGACTTGTCGATTCGGTAAGCGGCCTGGATCTGCTCGGGAGTGGGGCGCACCGGCTGCTCGTGCACTGCGTCAGTGCTCTCCGACTGGACGATCAGTTCGCGCACGTCTGCCGACTCGCCCGGCCAAATGGCGCGGAGCATTCGTGTCATTCAATCATCGTGAAGCGGATCGCCGCGGGCCTTCGACGGTGGCATAGGCACGAACACGTGTGCGGGTGGATCCTTGCCCAGCGCGCGCCGGAACGACGCAGCCGCTTGGAGAAGCGCAGACTGCTTGTAGTGCCACTCCGGCTTACCTTGGCGGTCGAGCGACTTCTTGAAGTTCAGGATGAGTTGATTGGTCTGGCTGTACGAGTAACCCCTGCCAGCCGTGTACTCACCTAGGAAATAGCAACGGTCGTCGTCGGTCAGCCAGTAGTGATCCGGCCGGGTGAGCTCGTCAATCTCAGTGAAGCGATCCGGAAAGGCCACGTCGGATGTCATCGTACTCCGCCACCCGGATGGCACCCTGCGGCGCGAGGCGTTCCGGCCAAGTCAGGCGTGGATCACGGAAGCAATTGTCAAGTACAAATAGCTTCCGGCCCTGTTGGAGTGCAGCTTTCGCTTGGATCAAGGTACCGGAGGTCTCTCCTGCTTCGACGATGATGGTCGCTTCCGTAAGGGCGGACATTAGGGCGTTGCGCTCCGGAAAGAACAGCCGGTTCCGGCGGTAGTCCTGCGACTCGTACCGCTTCACGGGTACCGGGCTGACGAGCAGAAAGCGCTTTGCGATCTGAGCCTGCAGGGCAGCGTTCGCCTTTGGATAGACATGCGACAAAGGTGTCCCGATGACGGCGATGGTGCGGCCTTTACCCTCAATGGCGGTCTCGTGGGCGGCTCGATCGATGCCGGCGGCCAGTCCGGATACGACTGTGAAATCGTCGTTTATGAGTTCGCGGACCAGACGCCGCGTACGGAGCAGACCGTCCCGAGACGGCTTCCGGGTTCCGACCACGGCTACCGAGCGCGATGCTACCAGGTCCCAACATCCTTGGTAGTAGAGAAGTTCGATCGGATGGGCCGCATCCCTGAGTCTCGCAGGGTACTCGCTGGCACCGTGCACGCAGACTCCGAACCGGGCAATCGAGGCGGCGGCGAACCGCTGCATGACAAACGCTGCGCACGAGATCGCGTCCTCGCGAGGGACGAAATCCGAAGGAACGTTGCCGGGATGCTGGGCAAAGCGCTTTGACAGCGACTTGAACGTCGCACGGGGATCGGACCAGAGGATCTCGTAGGCTCCCATTTCCCGGTACGGGGAAATAGCGCGTTCTTCGAAACTCGATCCGCGACCGAACTGCAGTCTGCCAATCTCCGGTTCGGTGACGGGCTGCATCGTCGCCGCGACCATAGCACACGAAGAGTCTGCCCTGGAGCTGCGTCGTCACCACCCACATGTAGCGGCGGTCGTACTCGGTACGACACCCGCGCTCAATCAACCACCGGAGCGCTGTATGGGGCTCCGAGCCTGACGCGCAGCTAGCCCGGGTACCGCTGGCGCAAGCACCTTTTGATCTGCGAAAACGGACGCGGTTGAAGCCGCCCGGCCACGCTTACTCATCGCGATCAAGCCCTGCTCCTAGAACACCCTGAAGCTTGTCCCGACCGTGAAGGTGCGACCCTCCCTGTAGCCGAGGAAGGTCTCTCCGCCCTGCGTCCAGAACCAGCGGGCGTTGTTGAGGTTCTCGGCCGCGAAGCGCATCTTCCAGCGGTCGTCTCCCTTGAGCGTGAGCTCGTAGACCAGGTCCGCCGTCGCTAGCCCGTTCTGGACCACGTCGGGCAGCCCGAACGCGCCCACGTCGGTGATGCGGCTCGAGAAGTAGTTCAGGTAAAAGCGGGCCGTGCTGCGCGCCTTGGGCCGGGCCCACTCCGCGATTACGTTCGAGACGTAGCGCGACTGGCCCTGCATCGGTCGCACCAGAGAGGTGAGCACCACGGTCTCCGAGACATTGCTGAGGTCGATATTCGAGTCCACCATGGTGAAATTCGACGATATCGCGAACTCGCGCAGCTTCGGTGAGACGAAGTCCAAGCCACGCCGGAACTCGAACTCCACGCCGTAGTTGCGTGCCGCGGTCGCGTTCGAGAAAGTGCGCAGGAGCGCCACGGCCGCAATCATGGTCTGCTCGATCGGGCTGTCGAAGTTCTTGAAGAAGAAGCTGGCCGCCAGCAGCTGGTTGCCGCCGGGGAAGTACTCCCAGCGGAAGTCGTAGTTGCTGATGTCAGTCTGCACCAGGTCGGGGTTGCCGATCGTCTGCAAGCCGCCCACAACGTTCAGGAAGCCGAAGCGCGCCAGCTCGCGGAAGTCGGGCCGGGAAACGGTCTGGCTGTAGCCGACGCGCAGGTTCTGCTTCGGCGAGAGCGCGTAGATCACGTTAATCGCGGGCAAGTAGTTCAGCGCGTCGAACGGCGCGGGCTCGCGCCCCGTATCCGGCAGGAACTGGTTGAAGGTCGTCACGTCCTGCTGCATGTCCTCCACGCGCAGGCCGCCGATGATGCGCCACTTGGCGGCGAAGTTCAATTCGACCATGCCGTAGTAGCCGAACACGTCGCGGGTGCCTCGGTAGGCATCGGTGACTCGGGTGGTCTCGTTCAGCTCGAACCCGCGCGGGCGGATGTTGTCAGGCGCGAACAGGTCGTTGGGCGCCAGGGTCAGGTCGATCCCCCGCGTGCTGCGGAGGTTGTAGCGGAAGCGCCGCGAGTTGAAATTGCGCCCGCGCGACGAATAGTTCGCGCCGAAGCGCACCGCCCCGCTGAAGCCGCCGCGGTAGAAGGGCACAAGCATGTCGACGCTCGGGTTGAGGATCGTCTCGTTGAGGTCGTTGAA
Organism: Terriglobia bacterium; assembly: GCA_009838515.1. Taxonomy (GTDB): domain Bacteria; phylum Acidobacteriota; class Terriglobia; order Bryobacterales; family UBA6623; genus VXMF01. The sequence goes on from VXRL01000086.1 coordinate 80,891, forward strand.
CATGCGAAACGCGCTCTGGCTGTCGTCGAAGAAGATGAACGAGTCGGTGCGCGGCTGGAAGATCTGCAAGCTCTCCCGCAGGTCCGGCTCGTCGCGCGTGGCCTTGGAGTAGGACATGCTCCACGTCAGCACGCTGTTGTTCAGCTCGGCGAACAGGTGCTCGCCGTCGAGCTGGGTGTTCTGGATGGTGCGCTCGATAAAGCGCAGGCGCTGGTTGCGGATGTCGGTGTTGAAGTCCTGGTAGTAGCCCTCGTAATAGCGGGCGCTGTCATCGGTGTCGCGCGAGAAGAAGTTCTTCAGGGACAGCTTGTGGGCCGGATTGAACTGATAGGACAGGTTCAGCACGCCGCCCAGGCGCACCGCCTCGGTCGACTCGTCGTAGTCGAATTCGCTCTGCAGGACCGGAGGGCCGGCGTTGGTCGGGTCGGTGGCAGCCATCGGGTTGGGGAAGTAGTAGTTGCGCTCTTGGTCGAAGATCGACTGCAGCGAATTCGAAAACGTCAGCGCGCCAACGATGCCGAGCTTGCCGAAGGAATTGCCCGCCACGATGTTCCAGCTCATCGAAGGCCGGCTCAGGTTGCGCGGCACCCGCTCCCAGTTGTTGGAGAAGGCGTGTCCGAACTCCTGCAGCTCGTTCCGGCTGAAGGTGAAGCGGTCGACCCGCTGGTCGGAGGGTATGACGCTGGGCAGGCCGCGCGTGCCGTCGTCAAAGCCTAAGAAGTCGCGGCCGCCGCCCGGATAGTCGAGGAACGTGCGGCCCTGCGTCTGGTCGTTGTAGCCGATCGAATAGCTCACGCTGAGCGTCGGGCGCGTCGGAAACTCGGTTGTCTCCACCTGCACCAGTCCCGCCGAAAACTCGCCCGGCAGGTGCGGCGAGTAGGTCTTCTGGACCTTGATGTTGTCGATCAGGCTGGCCGGGAACAGGTCGAGCGGCACGACCCGGCGCTCCGGCTCCGTGCTGGCCAGCAGCGCGTTGTTCAGCGTCGTACCGCTGTAGCGGGGATCGAGGCCGCGCACGAACACGAAATCATTCATGGTCGTCACGCCCGTGACCTTCTCGATGGCCTCGGAAGCGTCCGACGACGTACCGCCGCGAATCTCCTCGGCGCTAATGGTGTCAGACACAGTGGAGGCCAGCTTGCGCTCGACCAGCATCGCCTCTTGGGTGGCCACCGAGGATGCCACCGTGGCGACGACATCGACCACCGTCTTCTCGCCCTTGGCGGACATGACGGTGCTGGCGTCGGCGATCTCGCCAGCGAGCACTTCCAGGCCCTCGACGTTGACCGCTTGGTGATTGGCGGACTTGTAGCTGACCGTGTACGTGCCGGGCGGGACGTTGTCGATCGCGAAGCTGCCTTCGGTCGCCGTGGTCGCTGTGACGGTCAGCTCGCCCGTCACCTCGACTTCGACCTGCGGGATCGGGTTCCCCGTGCTGGCGTCATAGACGAAGCCCAGCACGCTGCCGTCGCCGTCCTGCGCCTGCAGCGCAGCGCCGCCGCCAGCCAGCAAGACCGCCATGGTCGAACAAAGGATCCTGCCTAGTCGAACCTGCATAGATCGATACCTCGATTCCTCCCCAAAGGCCTAGGCGCGGGGCGAACCCAAATGCGCCCCGAACACGAATTCCCGCACGGCCTCGCCTGCTCTGACCGTATTACCGCTGCGTTACGTTCGTGCGGCACTGCCGTTAAGGTTTGATGAACCCTCGCTCGGGTCGCGCACGGTGTATCCAAACCCGCGGACCGAGTGGATGTACCGCGGATTGGAGGGGTCGGCCTCGAGCTTGCTCCGCAGGCGCCGGATATGCACGTCCACGGTGCGATCAGTGACGTGACAGGCCAGTCCCCAGACCGCTTGCAGCAGGGCCGCGCGAGTCCACACGCGTCCAGGCTGGCGCAACATCCTCTCCAAGATCTGAAACTCGGTGGCCGTTACCGGGATCGTGCGCCCGTCCACGCGCACCTCTCGCCTGTCCTTGTCCAATTCAAGGTCGCCCACCCGAGCCTGCGAATCCAACGCCCCGCTCGAGCGCAGCCGAAGCTTGAGGCGCGCCACCAGCTCCCTCACCGAGAACGGCTTGACGACATAGTCATCGCCGCCGATCTCCAAGCCGCGTAGCCGATCCGTCTCTTCGGTACGGGCGGTAAGGAAAACAATCGGAATATCCCGCAGCGTGGGATCCTGCCGCAATTCCTTGCAGACCGAGAATCCGTCCAAGCCCGGCAGCATCACGTCCAACACGATGGCGTCCGGCTGGACGCGCTGGCAAAAGTCGGTGGCAGCCAAGCCATCGTTGATACAGGCGAATTCGAACCCCTCCTGCTCAAGTGCGTACTGCAGCAGGCCAGTCAGATCTCGATCATCTTCGATGACGGCGACCTTGGGCGGCATATCGTGTTCCTATCCGCACGATAGCCAGCCGGCCGTTAACGCTAGGTGTCAAGAGCATTAAAGATTAGTGAAGGAATGCCCGCCGAGCTGCCCCCCGCGGCGCCCTTCGGGCGCGGCCGTCCCTAGAATGGGGCTTGCTCGCCGCGGACTTCGACTACGAGCTGCCCAAGCGGTTGATCGCCCAGCGACCGCTCCCCGGGCGCAGCGACAGCCGCATGCTGGCGATCGACCGCCGGACAGGCACTTGGACCGACAGCTTGGTCGCCGACCTGCCGCGCTTCTTCGGGCCGGGCGATTGCCTGGTCGTCAATAACAGCCGTGTGCTGCCCGCGCGACTGCTGGGCACCCGCCGCGACTCCGAAGGGCGGCCCGGAGGCGGAGCCGCCGAGATCCTGCTGCTGGAGCCGGTTGCGACGGGCGCCGGGCTATGGCGCGCGCTCGTCAGGCCCGGGAAAAAGCTCGCGCCGGGTGCCGCGGTTGAGGTCGGCGGCGTCTCGGTCCGCGTCAGGGATCGCTTGCCAGACGGCGTCCGCTTGGTCGAGTTCCCGGGCATGGACAGCGCGGCTGTGGAGCATCTCATGAGCGAGCACGGACACATGCCGCTGCCGCCATACATACGCCGGTCCGACGAATTGGCCGATCACGAGCGCTACCAGACCGTGTTCGCCCGAGCGGGGGGGTCGGTGGCCGCACCCACGGCAGGCCTGCACTTCGACAGCGCCTTGCTCGAGCGGGTGCAGGCGCGGGGCGCGGCGATCGCCGAGATCACGCTGCATGTCGGGCTCGGCACGTTTCGCCCGCTGTCGTCGGAAAGGGTCGAGGACCACACCATGCACGCCGAGCGCTTTGAAATCTCGCGCCCGGCGGCCGCTCGCATCCAAGCGGCACGACGCGCCGTGGCGGTCGGCACGACTGCGGTACGGACGTTGGAAGCGGCGGCGGGCACGGGACGGGGCGCGATTCGGCCTCTGCGCGGCGAGACCGACCTCTTCATCAAGCCGGGATTCCGCTTTCAAGCGGTTGGCGCCCTGTTGACCAACTTTCACCTGCCCCGGTCGACCCTGCTGATGCTCGTTGCGGCATTCGCGGGCACCGATCTGATGCGCGCCGCCTACGCTCACGCTGTCGCGCAGGAGTACCGCTTCTACTCGTACGGCGATTGCATGTTGATCACATAGCTGCCGCCGCGCGCTCTGCCAGCCACGCGCCTAGGGCCGGAACAGAGTCGAACAGGCAGTCGGGGCGGCTCGCTGCCAAGCGATCCCGGGGCGCGCCCGGAGCCCACGCAGCCGCCACGCTCGTTATGCCGAGCTCCTTGGCGGCGCGCACGTCCGAAGGTGAATCTCCCACGCCCGCCACCTCGCCGGGAGCGAGGCCCCAGCTTGCCAGCACGCGCCGCATCGCGGCGGGCTTGACCCCGCCTGCAGCGGAGCCGGCCTCCACCACCGGGAACTGGGCGGCTAGCCCGAACGCTTCGAGCGAAATCCGGGCGCTGTGCGGCCCCTTGCCAGTTACGATCGCCAGCTCCATGCCGTCGCTCCGCAATGACTCCAGCAATTTCGGGATGCCTTCGAACGGCGCGGGACAGAGCGCATGCGCACTCCGGTACTCGCCCAGATACTCGTCTAGCGCCGTTTCGGGCGCGTCGGGGCAAAGCCGGGCCAGAATTCCCTCCTCGCTGGGCCCGAACATGGCATGGATCTCAGCGTCTGAGAACTCGCGGCCGAGCCGCTTGGCGAAAACGCGGGCAAACGCTCGATAGCAAACCGGGAGCGTGTCCCCCAAGGTCCCGTCGAGGTCGAAGATAACTCCGCGCAGCATCGGGCTCAGCGCGTGAGGGCGTCTTGCACCCACGGAGGCGTGGCATGCAGCAGGCGGCCCAGGTCAGGCTCGGCTTCGACGATGCGCTCGCGCATCTCCCAAGCGATCCTCCGGTAGGAGATATGACCCTTGACGCCCGAACGGACGCGGATGATGTACTCGGCTTCGGCAAAGTCCATCTTGAACAGCGAACGGCAGCGCGCCGCGAACGGCAGCAAGTAGTGGCTGGCGGGCTCTGACGCGGCACGAATCGCCGCGCGCGCCTCCGCGGCCGCCGCCAGGGCACAGTCGAAGATCTCGCCCAACCCAGCCTCGTCCAGCAGTTCCGGCCGTTCGCAGCCCAAGCGGTCAGTGAACGCCTGGCGGATCTGCTGGCAGCGGCGGTGGCGGTGCATGTCGCGGTACGCTCCGATGTCGCACACAACGTCGAACACATAGCGATACCCGCTGCGGAACGGCTGCATGAGCTCGTCGCGCTGGTGGCGGCCTTCCAAGGCCGCGTCAAGCACCTCCATCTTGCGCGCGGCGCTCCAGCCGCTGACCGCGTCCAATATGACCCGGAAGGGGTGGTCGGTCACGGCATAAAGCCAGCTTGCGACGGATTCGTCCAGGGCGTCGCCTGGCTGGACCAGGTCCACATCGCGCGGCGCAGTGTAGCTGCCGGGGTTGAAATTCTGGCTCGCCCAAGCTGCCACGCGCTCTCTGGCGTGCAGTTGCGAGGTGTCCGGGTCGGCGTACTTCGCCAGGGTAGGAGCTAGCGGTTCGACGGCCCCATCGGCCTCCAGCCCGCACGCCGGAGGAGCCGCGCAGGCTTCGTGCATCTCCTCGGCCAGCGAACGGACCTCCCCGTAGTCGGACACGCCGAGCTTGCGCATCTGCTTCTCGAGCGTCCGGATGCTGGTCACTTGACCGATGTTCGTGGAAATGCCGGCGAACAGCAGATACCTGGCCACGTCGAACGCCCGCGCGTCGATCGTGCGCCGATACGCGCCGGGTCTCATGCCCTCCGGCTTGGGGTTGGCCTCGCGAAGCGGCTCGATCAGCGCGGCGTGGAGGTCCAGATAGGCGCGAAGCTGGTCCGCGGCAGCCGTGGCATAGGTGCCCTCGAGCGGCGTTCCGCGCAGCTCGTCCGGGACGATGACCCTGCCCTTGGAGAAGTCTTGGTAGCGGCTCGACTTGGCCTGTCCGTCCCAGAGTTGCTCGTCCTCGATCTCGATCGCGGCCAGCTCGGAGATTCCCTCGAAGCAAAAGATGCAGTGGCCTAGGTCCGCGATCGAGGCGTGGCCGTACTGGAAGTAGAAGCTGTCCAGAAACTTCGCGGCGCTGTGGTCCTTGACCCAAGCCAAGCTGTCGGTGATCGAGTCCGGCGAGCGGCTATAGCGGGCGAGAGCGTAAGCGCTCTTCTCCGGCGGCATGGGCGCGACGACCACGACCCGGCGCTGGGCGGACTTGGCGTCGTGCGGCATCGGCGTGCGGCAGCCCGCAGGGCCTCTCCGAGCGCGGAGGGCTGCGGGAATCTGCGATTGTACAAGCCTGACGACCCGCTCGCTCCACGGGGAGGATTGGGCCGGCTTGACACGCAAGCGCGAAACCGTGCAAGATTCTCTTTTTCGCTTCGTGTCGCGGATCGGTTTCTGCGCGCGGCGAGCAAGGAGAATTGCACCATGGAGATGCTCATTGCGGGGGACTGGACCGGCGGCTCCGGCTCGATCCCGGTCCTGAATCCATACGACGGCAGCGAGGTCGACACCGTGCCGCGCGCCTCCAACGCCGACATCGACCGCGCCATCGCATTCGCGGTGGACGGCGCCAAGAAGGTCAAGGCGCTGTCGGGCTACGAACGCTACCACCTGCTGATGAAGGCTGCCGCCCTGATGGAAGAGCGCCTCGAGGACCTGGCCCGCACCATCACGCTCGAAGAGGGCAAGATCATCGCCGAGGCCCGCCTCGAAGTCGACCGCGCCCGCGAAACCATGATCGGCTCCGCCGAAGAGGCCAAGCGGCTCGGCTCGGAGGTCGTGCCGCTGGACGGGGCGCCGGGAACGGGCAACCGCTTCGGCTTCACGCTGCGCGTGCCCTGCGGCGTGGTGCTGGCGGTGACGCCGTTCAACTTCCCGCTCAACCTCGTGTGCCACAAGATCGGCCCCGCCTTCGCGGCCGGCAACAGCGCCATTCTCAAACCCGCCACGGACACCCCTCTGGTAGCGCTGAAGTTCGCCAGGCTGCTGCTGGACGCGGGCCTGCCACCGGAGGCCATCCAGGTCGTGACCGGCTCCGGCAGCGAAGTCGGGCGCCAGCTCTGCTCGGACCCGCGCATCCGCAAGATCAGCTTCACCGGCAGCCGCGACGTCGGCGAGGCCATCTGCGGCATGGCCGGCCTCAAGAAGGTCACGATGGAGCTCGGCAGCAACTCGCCTGTCATCGTGCTGCCGGACGCCGACTTGGACAAGGCCGCGAACGCGATCGTGGCGACCGGATTCGCGAACGCCGGCCAGGTCTGCATCAGCGCCCAGCGCATACTCGCCCACGAAAAGGTCTACGCCGACCTGCTCGACAGTCTCGGCCCTCGCGTGCAGGGCCTGCAGACGGGCAACCCGCTCGACGACGACGTCCGCGTCGGACCCATGGTGCGCGAGAACGACGCGATTCGCGTGCAAGAGTGGATCCGCGATGCCGCCGCAACGGGCGGCCGCCTGCTCGCTGGCGGCGACCGCGCCGGGGCGATCGTCGAACCTGCCATCGTGGCCGATGTCAGCCCGGATATGCGCATTTCCTGCGACGAATTGTTCGGGCCGGCCGTGGGCCTGACGCCGTTCGAGTCGGTGGACGCGGCGATCGCCAGCGCCAACGACACCAACTACGGCCTGTCGGCCGCAATCTTCACCGAGAGCCTCGACAATGCGATGCGCTTCGCCAAGGAAGTCGATTCAGGCAACATCCATATCAACTGGGGCACCCAGTGGCGGGCCGACCTGATGCCCTACGGCGGCCTGAAGGAAAGCGGCTTTGGCAAGGAAGGGCCGCGCTACGCGGTCGAAGAGATGACCGAAACCAAGATGGTCGTGATGCACCTGCCCTGATCGCAGGAGCTGCCGAGCCTTCTCGCTGCGGGGCTCGGGGCCGGCGCGCGCCCGCGCAAAGATGAGGCTCGCCCTGCCGTCGGCCGGCCGCTGCGACCGGCCGTAGTGCGTTCTCCAACCCGAGAAGACTGGTGCGAGGGCGAGGGCGGCTGTTTCACGGGGACGCCCTCCGATTCCCGAAGTCCTACCCTCTGCGGCTGATCTGTCTGGCCCTGATCGGGACGGTCATCTGGCTGGCCTCGGAGCCGGAGGGTGTCAGCGAGCACGGCGGCGACGTCACCCCGTTCCTGCTGGCCTTTGCCGTGATCTTGCTCGCGGCCAGGGCGGGCGGAGAGATCTTCGAGCGGCTCAATCAGCCCGCTGTGCTGGGCGAGCTGGTGTTCGGCATCCTGCTGGGCAACCTCGGGCTCTTGGGACTGGAAGTCGAGGCCTTGCGGGACACTCCGTTCCTTGCCGTTGCTGCCGAGATCAGGGTGATCCTGCTGCTCTTCCAAGTCGGCCTGGAGTGCGACTTGGACAACCTGCTGGCGGTTGGTCCGTCCGCGGTTACAGTTGCCGTGATCGGCGTCGCGGCGCCGCTGGCGCTGGGCTTCGCCGTCTCATCCGTCTTCATGCCGGAAGACGTCGCGTGGTACGCGCACCTCTTCGTCGGTGCCACGCTCGCCGCGACCAGCGTCGGGATCACGGCGCGGGTGCTGAAAGACCTGGAACTGATCGAGAAGGCCGAATCCAAGCTTGTCCTCGGCGCAGCCGTGGTCGACGACATCCTCGGGCTCGTCATATTGGCCTTCATGCTTGGCTTGGTGCACTCCGCAGATCAAGGCACGAGCGCTGGCCTCAGCCTGATGCCTCTCATCCTGATCGGCGTCAAGGCGGTCGGATTCCTTGCGGGCTCGATCCTCATGAGCCGCACGATCATCATGCCGATAATCTCGCTGGTGGAGCACTTCAAGTCAAAGTCCGGCGGCATGGTGCTCTCGGTAGCGTGTTGCTTCGTCATGGCGGCCCTCGCCGACCTGATAGGCCTGGCCGACATCGTCGGCGCCTTCGCGGCAGGGCTGGTCATCGACCGGGCCATCACCAAGTACTTCGGCGGCAAGGAACCGCTGCACAGGATCGAAAAGTCCGTAACGCCGCTCTGCGCCGTCTTCGTGCCGGTGTTCTTCGTCTACATGGGCATGCGCGTGGAGCTGTCGCTCTTCGCATTCCCGGCCGTGCTGGTCTTCGCAGCACTGCTGAGCGTGACCGCGGTTGTGAGCAAGCTGGTCTGCTCGCTCGGCGTGCTGGACAAGAGCCTCAACCGCATCGCCGTCGGTGTGAGCATGATTCCCCGCGGCGAGGTGGGGCTGATCTTTGCCGGCGTCGGATCCTCGGCGATGGTCTCCGGCAAGCCGCTGTTCTCAGCCGAGACGTTCTCCGCCATGGTCGCCATGGTCATGCTGACGACATTGCTCACGCCGCCACTCATCGCAAGGGCGTTCGGGCGCGGCGGGCCGGGCGTTTCGCCCTCGCAGGCCGCCCAAGCCTGACCTTGCGACGCGCGGCTACGAGGCGTCGCCGGCGCAGCGGAATCCCAAGTTGTTCAGGCCCGAGTCAGGCGCGGTCATCTGCCGCGCAGCGACGCGGTAGCCCTGGCAGTAGTTCTCGCTGCAGAGCCAGCTGCCGCCGCGCTGGACCTTCTGATCACCGGTCCGCGGACCCTTCGGATCGTCCACCGGGGAGAAGCGGAAATAGTCCGGGGAATACCAGTCCTGCACCCATTCCCAGACGTTGCCGGTCATGTCGTACAAGCCGTAGCCGTTGGGCGGGAACTTCTTGACCGGGCTGTGGCTTCCGTAGCCATCCAGCGTGCGATCTTCGTTCGGGAATATGCCCTGCCACAGATTCGCATGATGGACGCCGCCCGGCGTCAGCTCGTCGCCCCACGCGAACTTGGCATCCGCCAAGCCGCCCCGGGCGGCGAACTCGAACTCCGCCTCCGTCGGCAGGCGGGCGCCGCGCCAGTCGCAGTACGCGACGGCGTCATCCCAAGAGAGGTGCACGACCGGATAGTCGGCCATCTGCTCATGAGACGATCCCGGGCCGTGCGGACGGCGCCAGTCCGCCCCGTCACCCTTGGTCCAGCCGTTGCGGCGCGGGTCGAAGACGCCGGACCAGCCCAATCTCTCAGACTCGGTAACGTAGCCGGTGTCGTCGGCGAAGGCGGCGTACTGGCGGTTGGTGACCTCGTGCTCGTCCAGGTAGAACGGACCCACGCGGACCGGGTGCTCCGGCCCTTCGAAAGGCTCGCCTTCGTTCGTGCCCATCGTGAATTCGCCGCCCTCCAGCAGCACCATTCCGGAGACATCGGGAGGCGGCCCGGAGCTGCACGCGGTGCATAACAGCGCGGCGCCGGCAGCCGCAAGAAACGCTATGCGTAGCATCCGCAGTATTATACGCGAGCAAAGCGAAACCCAAAAGGGCTAGGCTTAAGGAAGGGATTGAGCCCGTCGCGAATACCCGCGTCATGCTAGGCCGTCGCACAATCCGGTCGTGCGTACTTTGCGCGTTGGCAGCGCTTGCGCTCGCCGGCACCGGTGCGGCGGAAAGCCTGAGCTGGCGGCGCTTGGGCGGCTCCGGCGTTGCGGCCGGGCTGGCCGGCCCGGCCGGCGGATCCGTGCAAGACGTTTGGTTCTCGGCCAACGGGCGCACCCTGTACGCCTCGCTGCAGGGCAGCGAAATATGGGCGAGCACCGACCTCGGCCTGAGCTGGGAGCGCGCCGAGAGTGCCGCAGCGGACTTCCCGGCCGCCTTGGAGAGAACCCGCCAATATGGCCGGTCCGGCACCGTGGTGCGCAATCCTTACCGGGCCGGCGTGGCCTACGCTCTCGGGGAGCACCTGTACCGCTCCGATGATGGCGGCGGCGAGTGGACCAACCTGACCGCCATCGGCGGCAACTCGCTGATAGGACGCTGGCAATCCGCGCTGGCGATCTCCCCGACAGATGCGGACGTAATCGTTGTCGGCAACTCGATGGGCTTGTGGAAATCCCACGATGCCGGCGTGACCTGGAGCAGCCTCAACTCAAGGCTGCCCAATTTCCCGGCCGCGCGCTTCCTCGCCACCAGCGCGGCTACGGCACCGTCCCTAGCGGCGCCGCAGCTGGGGACGCTGGAGCTGATTCGCACGGCCGCGGGCCGCACTTGGCGCGCCACCTTAGGCTCGCAGTTCGCGGAGAGCAGCATTCCGGCGGCGGAAAGGACCGATCCGTCAATCACAGCGAATTTCCTGCCACCCGGATACGCGGTCTCGCACCGCGTCTGGCGCGACGGCAGGCCGGTCTCGCCCAGTCTGACCGGCTGCGCTTCCGAGGCTGGCTGCGCCGGTCAGGCGATCAGCGCGTTCGCCGTTGGCAACGGCCTCTGGGCCGGCACTTCGAACGGAAACATCTGGGTCTCGCCCGACGGCGGCGCGAACTGGGAGCGGGTCTGGACTGATCCGTGGGGCGCCGCGGTGACGAGCTTGTGGGTTGGCGCAGAACCGCATGCGGCCGCACTGGCCACGGCCGGCGGCAGGATCGTGCGCTCCACCAACGGGGGCAGATCGTGGTTCGACATCACCTCGGACCTGCCGGATTCGAGCTGGGGGGCGGTGCAAGGCCATCCCGAGGCCTCCGCCGTCTATGTCGCCGGGCCGCTCGGGATCTACTTCGCGAACGTAGACCTGGCGCAGCCGGGACCCGCCGGTTCGTGGTCCGCGATTTCGGGAAACCTGCCAGGAGGTTCGGTAGACGACCTGGCGATCGAGCCGAACCGCGGCCGCCTGTACGCCGCCGTGCCCGGCTTCGGCGTCTATTGGGCCCACGCTCCGCGACTGGATCAGGCGCTGCGGGCGCTGAGCTCGGCCGACTTGGCGGGCCGGCCTGCGGCACCCGGCAGCCTGCTCACCATCTTCGGGACCGAAGCCCTGAGCGCGCGGGCCGCCGGCCGGGGGGGGGGGGGTGGGGGTGCGCGGCGGGGGCCGCCACCCCGGCGAAGGCACTTAAGAGGGGCCGGCCCGAAG
>VXRL01000011.1:0-87712 GCA_009838515.1 Terriglobia bacterium
CAGACACCCAGCCAATATGTCACCATGCAGAATCCGATGGGAAATCAGGCTAGTGGTGCGGAACGTGGGCAAGGCTAAACTTGTTGTTGATGGCGCGACTAACGCGACGAGACTTCTTGGCCACTTCGACGGCGGCTGGCGCTGCTGCGTGCGGCAGTGAATCCACCGCGCCCGAGGCCCCTCCCAACATCCTCCTAGTCGTGCCCGACCAGCTCCGCCCCGACTGGACGAGCCTAAACCCCGCGATCAGCGTGCGCACCCCGCACCTTCAAGCGCTCGCAGCCCGGGGAGTCAATTTCGTGAACTGTTACTGCGCCTCTCCGCTATGCGCGCCGTCGCGGGCCTGCCTAGCCGGGGGCAGGGAATATGACCGCTGCGGCGTGCCCGACAACAGCCTGAACTACCCGCTGGACCAGACCACCTACTACACGCTGCTTAGGCAAGCGGGCTATCACGTGATGGGCTGCGGCAAGTTCGACTTGCACAAGCCCGAGCCGAGCTGGGGCGTCGAGGGACAGCACCTGCTGCCCGAGTGGGGCTTTTCCTCTGGAATAGACAGTGCTGGCAAATGGGACGCGATCCGCTGGGGCATGGATGATCCGTGCGATCCCTACACTGCGCACTTACATGCCACCGGACGTGTCGACACCCATCATGACGATTTCATCAAGCGGCGCGAGATTGGCACGTTTGCCGCGACCTTCCCGACGCCGCTGCCGGAAGAGTCCTACTGCGATAACTGGATCGCAGCCCAGGGCGTACGCCTGCTCCGGGAGGCTCCGCGCGACCAGCCATGGCACTTGGTCGTCAACTTCGCCGGGCCGCACGAGCCGGTAGATATCACGACGAGCATGGAGAGCCTCTATCGCGATGTCGATTTTCCGCAGCCGTTCAAGAATACGGAGTTCACGACCGAAAAGCATACTGAAATCCGCCGCAACTATGCCGCGATGATCGAGAACATTGACGAGTGGATGGGGAGGCTGCTGGCCGAAGTTGAAGCACGCGGCGAGCTTGAGAATACTTTGGTGGTGTTCACCAGCGACCACGGCGAGATGCTGGGTGACCACGACCTGTGGATGAAGCGCCTGCCGCACCAAGCCTCGGTGGGTGTGCCGCTGGTAGTGGCTGGGCCTGGCGTGCAGGGCGGCGTTTCCACAGCAGCCCTGGCGAGCGTGATGGACCTTGCAGCGACCTTCCTCGATTACGCTGGACTCGACACCCCGTCTGAGATGGACAGCCGTTCGTTGCGGCCGGTGTTGGAGGGTGGGTCAGGCGATCACCGTCAATTCCTCCTCAGTGGCATGGACCCGTGGCGGTGCGTCACCGATGGAAGGCTGAAGCTGGTCCGCGGCTATCCAGGCGGCAAGGCGCAGGGCGGCAGCGGCATCCCGGTCTACCCGGAAGGCGATTCGGCTGCTGCACCGCTGTTATTCGACATACTGGAAGACCCGTTCGAAGACCGCAATTTGGCCGACAGCGCACCCAGCGATGTCGCCCGATTGACGGCCGAGCTGCACCGGCTGATTGGCGTTGCATGATGGCCGAGCCCCTGCGTATCCCAACCGGTTCGTACTCCAGGCACATACTGTTGTGCGCGGACCAATCCAATCCGAAGTGCGCCCCTCGGCACGTCACAATCCGCGCTTGGCAGAAGCTCAAAGACCGTCTCAGAGAGATCGGCTTGGCCCAAGGCGACGGCTGCGTGTATCGCTCCAAGGTGAATTGTCTGCGGGTTTGCGACAAGGGCCCTATTGCCGTCGTTTACCCAGACGGCACTTGGTATCACTCGGCGAGCGGGGAAGTCTTAGAGCGCATTCTTGTGGAACACCTGCGCGACGGCAAGCCGGTAGAGGAATACATTTTCGCTCGGAACCCGCTGCCGCAGTTCGCGAATCAGGCCGTGCAAGGTGCCGAGTGAGAGCTGTTCGGCCAAACCGGCACGTCGTTAGATTCGCTTGATTCGCGGTTCAACCGGACGGAATCCGAGAACTCGTGTTGACTCGGTTGGCCATGCCTGCAATACTCTCGCCATGCGACGCCTTCAATTTGCACTAGCGCTTACTCTTGCGGCTCCGGCACTGGTCTGGGCCGACTCCGGAGAAGTCAAGCGGTACCTGTACCTCAGCATGCCGGACGGTGCCCAGAAAGAAGGGCGTTCCAACGCCGGGATTCTGGTGTTTGACATCGACAACGGGCACAAGTTCGTCCGGCGGATTGACATGCCTATCTTCGAGGAAGGGCTGCGCGGCTTTGCAGGGAACCTCGCCAAGCACAGCGTCTATTACTCTTCGACGAACCACCGGCTCGGCCGCTTCGACATCGAGAGTGACAAGACCGTTTGGGAGAAGGTCTACGACGCAGGCTGCGACCGTTCGTCCGTGACGCTGGACGGGAAGAAGATCTACGTCCCCACCGGCTGGTGGTACAAGGGCGAGGACAGCGGGTTGCTCGTTGTCAATGGCGAGACCGGCGAGATCATGAAGCGAATCACGGTCGGGCCGGCTGCCCACAACAGCATCGTCAACCTGACCGGAACCAAGCTCTATCTCGGCACCACCACCATGCTCTCGGTGTTTGACACCCGGACAGAGAAACTCTTGATGCAAGTCAAAGATGTCGGCGAGCGCGGGGTCTTCCCTTTTACGATTGACAGTCGCGAGCGCTATGCCTATGTCTGCCTAGGCAATCACGTCGGCTTCGATGTCGTGGACCTAAAGACCGGGAAAATCATCCACCGCGTTTTCGCAGGGGACGAGAAGATACCGAATCGTACCCACGGCGCTGGGCTCACGCCTGACGAATCCGAGCTTTGGATCAGTGACCAGAGGGGCAAGAAGTTGTTCGTCTTCGACGCGACCAAGATGCCGCCGGCGCCGAAAGGCCACGTGGAACTCTCGCAAGGCGGGCACGGCTGGGTGGCCTTCAGCTTGGACGGCACCTACGCATGGAGCCACACGCCCGATGTGTTCGACGTCAAGACGAAGAAGCTCGTGGCCACATTGCGCGACGACAGCGGGACCCCGGTCAGCGGCTCGAAGTTCATGGAAGTCCATATGCGCGACGGCAAGGTCGTGAGGATGGGCCACGAGTTCGGATTGGGACGCAAATACTCCGACTAGCGCAGATCTAGCAGTTCGTCAGCATGCCAGTAGGCTGTCCTGCCGGGATGCTCGTCACGTATCCGTCTGACTTCGGCAGGCGTAACGCGCGGTTTGGCGGCACCGAAGCGGGAGCGGGTGTAGGTCGCCAGCGCTGCCACATCGGCATCGGAAAGGGTCCTGCCGAATCCGGGCATCTCGCGGTCGTAAACCCGACCGCCTAGTTCGATCCGGCCGGTGACTCCGTGGAGGAGGATACGCACCAGGCGCTCGCTTGGCCCGACCACCCATGGCGAGTCTTCTAGGGGAGGGGCCTCGCCCATGCCTTGGTCATCGTATTGATGGCAGGCCGAGCAGTGGCTCTCGAAAAGTCGCTCGCCGAGGTCCGGCGCACTCACAGATTGCCGCTGGGCGCTGGAGTGCCAGGCAGCCGCCAACAGCAGCGGGAGCGCTCTTGCGCACAGTCGCCGCGTCGCCTTGGCTGCTGCGGGAAGGGAACTCAAGGCTGCCGACTCCAGCCCTACGCCGCGCTCATCAAGAACTTGCGGAACTCTTGCACATCGCGTGTCTGGCCGGAAAACGTGGCCGCCACGGATCCGTCTGGCAGGATGAGCGCATAGAAGGGAATGCTGGATGAGCGGAAGCGTTCGATTTGGTACGCCTGATTTCTCTCGCTGGCCTCGTCGAAGCCATCGGTGTACAGCTCGACCAGGACAAAGTCGCGAATCAGCTCGTCGACTTCTGGCTTGGTGAACATGTTGGCCTTCATCCACTTGCAATTCGAACAAGCGTAGCCGGTGAAGCTCACCAAGAGAGGCTGGCTGGCGTTGCGGGCCGAGGCCGCAGCACCCTCGTAGTCGTCCTTGATCCAAGCAAGCTTGCCGTCGCTGCCCGCGCCCAATCCCGACCCGCTGGCCTCCGGGATGTGCGCTTCCAACTCGCCCAGCGAGCCACCGAACATGCCGGGCAGCAGGCTGAGGGCGAGCGCCAAGAAAGCAGTGCCGAACCCGAATCGAACAAGTCCGACGGACTGCGCGGGAGCGTCCTCTCCAAGGCGCAGCACCCCCCACAGATACAGCGCTGCCGCGACGAAGAGCACCATCCAGATCGCTAGGAAGCGTTCACGAGAGAGGATCTCCCAGCCGACGACTTGGTCGACGTTCCCAAGATATTTCAGACCAACGGCGAGGATCAGGATTCCGGCTGTCCGCTTGGAGAGAGCTAGCCAGCCTCCGCTTCTCGGCAGCTTGTTCACCAAGGCCGGGAACATTGCCAGCACGAAGAACGGTGCCGACAGGCCCGTCGCGAATAGGGTCATGCCGAGCACGGGATAGACGCTGCTACCTTCCGCGACCGAACCGGCCAAGAGCGATCCGATGAACGGGCCTGTGCACGCGAACGAAGCCAGCGTGAAGACCAGGCTGAGCATCAGCGTGGCCACCACGCCCGTCCCGTCAGAGCGCTTGCTCGCGGCTGTGGTCCAGCCGCTGGGAACCGTGATTTCGAACGCGCCCAGCATGCTGAGTGCGAAGCAGAGCATTACCGCGGCGATCAGTAGGTTTGCCCAAGCATTCGAGCCAATCTGGCTGAGCCCGAAGGGTCCCAAGGAGGCGCTCAGCACACCGCCCAAGGCCGTGAACAGCACGATCACTCCGAGACAGAACGTGCCCGCTTGGCGCAATACCGCGCCCCAAGGCCGGTTCGCGTCGCTCATGAACGAGCCCATATAGATCGGGATCATGGGAAAGACACATGGAGTCAGAATTGCTACGAACCCGAAGCCAAGAGCCAGCAATGAGAAACCTAACAATCCCTGATTGGATGCTTCAAATACCTCACCTTCCGCTGCGGTAGCCGCGACGCTGTCTGTGTCGCGAGAGCGGGGACGTCCCACCGGGTTGACCTGAACGGGCTGATAACCTGCTGGCAGGGTCAGCGCTGACAACTCGGCGGAAGGGTTGACCGTGATGACAGCGGTTGCGCTCTTGCGCTTAGGGGCCAGGCACTGGCGATCGTCGCAAGCACCGTACCGGACTAAGGCCTCGACGGTGTATTCCCCTGATATGTTCTCGGCTAGGTCAATCTCGACCAAGATCACCGCTTCGGTGGTGTACCACTCGACTTCGGCCTGAAAGTTAGGATCGAAGACAATCTCGGGATCGGGTTGGTGCGCCCGCCATCCGCTCACCGCGGCTGACTCGGCCATGCCCACGGCTAGAGGGATGCCTTCTGGAGTCGTAGTGGAATAGAAGTGCCAACCGTCCTCGATCTCCGCAGTGAGCCGTGCTAGTACCGTTGTGCCCGGTGCGTACTCTTCTGCGGCAAGTTCGAGACGCCACTGCACGGGGTCATAGACTTGGGCTGCGGCCGGCACGCCTGGCAGTAGCGCCGCGGCGAGAGCTAGTGCGACGAGCACGCATGGCGTGAGCAGGCGGGAATTCATGGCTGCGCCCAAAGCGCGGCTTCGACTGGGGTCATCGAGGTGTTGATGCTGCCGAGCGCTGGGATAGGAGGTTTCTGCTTCCAGTCTAACCCTCTTGCGACGAATCCCCGACAGAGTCGCGCTGCTGCCGTCGTGAGCGCCGAAATGCGAGGAAATCCTGCAGCACCCGACGATACTCGTCGATTTCCACGTCGCGGTCACAGCAGACCATCATCAGTGATCCGTCGCTCCGGAAGTTCCCGTCCCACTCCCGCAGCTCTGCATCGTCGCAATCGGGATCCAAACGACCGAGCTTGCTCTCGCTCATCGCGTCGAAGTAGGCGCGCAGGTTCACGTCGGTCTCATCCGGGGGTACGGCATAAGGTGCGTCCTCAAATGCTGGGCTGGGCATGGGAGATCTTCAAGCGACGGTCCGGTTCGATCAGTAGCCAAAGCAATGCGCTGGCAAAATAGTATGCCGATGACACAAGCAGCGGCGGCTGCCAGCTCCCGGTGCGGTCGACCATCATGCCGATGAGCCACGGTGCTAAGGCGCCGCCGATCTGGCCTAGAGAGTTCATCGTTCCGGAGACGACGCCGGCGGCGGAGCCGCCTATGTCCAGGCAAGTGGCCCAAGTTACCGCCAGAATCAGCTCGGCCGAGCCGAAGCTGAGACCGAGGAAGACCAGCGACAGCGTGTTGTCGCTCGCAGTGGCAGCTAGCGCTAGGAAGACACCGGCCGCGAGCAAGCCGGCGATTGCCGGAATCCGTCGTGCCGCGCGGATGCCGAGCCTGGGTACCAACCTGTCACTGACCCATCCTCCAAACAGGTTGGCTACCGCTCCAGAGACAAGCACGGCGGCGGCCATCGGGCCGATCTCGGGAAGCTCGAGCCCTCGGGCGCGCTCCAAATACGTGGGCAGCCATTGGATGTAGAAATACAGCCCCCAGGTGTAGCCCGAGTACATGCCGCACAGCGCCCATACATTTCGGTTCGTCAGCAGAGCGCCCCAGTGAATCTTCGGCTCATGGCTTGCAGCGGAGCGGTTTTGACGGATCAGAGCGAGTTCTGCCTCACCCACTGCGGCGTGACTCTCCGGAGTGTCGCGGAACCACCCGCCCCATCCGATCGCCCATGCGATACCGAGAACAGCGAAGATCCAATACACGCTGCGCCAGCCGTGGGCGGTCATCAGCGCGATCACGACCCATGAGGTCATAGCGAAGCCGATTCGACTACCGAACATCACGATCGACTGAGCGCGGCCGAGTTCGTGCCGCGGAAACCAGCGTGCTATCGCCGAGGTCGATCCCGGGAAAGCTCCGGCCTCTCCGCAGCCAAACAGGAAGCGGATCGCCACTAGCGCCGTAAAGTTCCATGCCGCGCCCGTAAAGGCAGTGAAGGCAGACCACCAGATCACGATCCTTGTCAGCATCAACCTCGCACCGAAGCGGTCGGCGAGCCAGCCACCCGGGATTTCGAACAGCACATAGCCGAGGACAAAGAACGAGCCGGCCATCCCAATCTGCTCCAGCGAAAGGCCCAGTTCATCCGCCATGGCGCCGGCCGTCGTGCTGAAGCAAACCCTGTCCAAGTACGTGATGAGCATCAGAACGAACAGATACCCCAGCACTTTGTAACGCACGGGCACGATCTGCCAGCTTACGACACTGGCCATACACTGGACGAACCGGCCACGGCACCAACCCGCACTCTGCGGAGTCGGAAAGCTCGGAACGTCGCAGCGGCTTATTTTTCAGAGACTTAGGTGTCGTCCGACGGGAAATGCGGCTCTGTGCTGGTCTTCCTTCTAGACGCCGGCCCTTGGGCCTGCGGGAATCGGACAACCGCTTACTTGCTCACCGCATCTGCGGCGCGTCAGAGCGAATGAGCAGTCGTCTCGCGGGTCTCAGAGTTCCCTTACGCGGATCCGCCGCCAGCGACAGACTCTGCCGTGGAGCCAGCGCTCCGCTCCCAGGCGGTCGCCCTGTCCGCTGTTGTGGACTTCCAACGCGACGTGGCCGGCGCGGCCAAGAAGCTTCGCCACGGCCTCGGCGTCATAGCCATCCGCGACCATTTTCGCCGCGTCGGCGGAAGCCATCTTCTTGCCGTTGATCCATGTCGTCAGCATTGGCAAGGGCCCCTTGCATCGGATGCGGATTTCGTTCCACTCACCGAAACGCCAGGTTTCGAAGAATGCATCGGGCCCAGCCGACCAAGTCGCCGCGCTCTTGCCCGGATCGGGCTGGGGACTCAAGTCCTGGTAGGCGACAGGTATCATGCCAACGGCCTCTCCTCTCGAGTCCTTCTTTGCGTTGAACCCGAACTGGCGGGTGTTGAATCCGCCAATGCCGTTGCCGTAAAAGGAGCCGATGTTGCCTCCCTCGCGGTGGTCTACGAGGACCTGAAAGCCTTGGCTCCCAAGGCCCGTTGCGCGGATCATGACTCCGGTGTCTACTCCCCAATCAGGATTCGCCTCGAGGCTGAGCTCGAAATCGGCGAACTTCTCATCAGTGATCAGATAGCCCCCGACGCCGGATCCGGGGGGCTCTTGTCCGCCAGTGATGGCTCCATCGACGACTTTCCAATCGCCCTTGCTCCGCAGGGCCTTCTGGTACTGCGGAGAGTCCTTTCCGGGAGACCGCCCGCCCGGAATTCTAGACACGGGCAGTCGATGAATCGCGCGCCAGCCGTCGAGAGTCTCGCCGTCAAACAAGGGCCGCCAAGCGGGTTGGGCGGCAGCGGGCCCGAGGGGAGAGGCGCAGGCAGTACCTGCAAGAAAGCCCCTTCGGGTTAGGGTGGTGTCCTTCTTCATAGCCATGCGATCTTACGCCAGCAGCTCTTCGACGACCCTTCCGTGGACGTCGGTGAGCCGGTAGTCTCGCCCTTGGTGCTTGAACGTCAGCTTCGTGTGGTCCGTTCCAAGCAGATAGAGAGCGGTGGCGTGGAGATCGTGAACGTGCACGGGGTTCTCCGCAGGTTCGAACCCGAAGTCGTCGGTCGCGCCATAGGTCAGGCCCGGTCGGATTCCTCCGCCGGCGAGGATCAGAGAGAACCCGTCCTTATGGTGGTCGCGCCCGGGGTCTTGCGTGAAGCCCTGCGGGGAAAGGGCTTGGACCATCGGCGTGCGGCCGAACTCCCCTGTCCAGATGACTAGGGTCTCGTCAAGCAAGCCGCGTTGCTTCAAGTCATCGATCAGAGCGCTGGTCGGGCGGTCCATGTTGCGGCAAGAGCGGGGCAGTCCGCCTGGCTGATAGATTCCCGTGTGGTGGTCCCAGCCGGCCATCATGACCTGCACGAATCGCACGCCTCGCTCGACCATCCTTCGCGCGAGCAGGCACATGTTCGCGTAGCTGGCTCCGCCCGGTTTCGCCCCATAGGCCTCGAGCACTTGCTGCGGCTCGTCCTCGATCCGCATCAGCTCTGGGCCCGATGCCTGCAGCCGGAAGGCCATCTCGTACTGTGCGATCCGAGTGGTGATTTCGGGATCCTCGTAGCGATCGCGAGCCAGTCGGTTGAGAGCGGACACCCCGTCGATCACTTGTTTCTGGCGGTCTCGGTCAACTCCATCCGGGTTGGCTAGGTAGTGAACCGGCTCCGCCCCGGAGCGGAACTTGACGCCCTGGTGGATGCTGGGCAAGAAGCCGCTTCCCCAAGCGCTGTTGCCGGCCGTATTGGGTCCGGTTGCCATCACGACGAAGGTCGGCAGGCTATCGCTGAGCGAGCCTAGGCCGTAAGAGACCCACGAACCGAACGTGGGCCTTCCCAGGCGTCCAAAGCCTGTATGGAGGAACAGCTCGCCGGCGCCGTGATTGAACTCGTCGGTCTGCATCGAGCGGACAACGGTCAAATCATCCGCGCGCCCCGCCAGATGCGGCACCAGCTCGGAGAACCAAGCGCCGGACTCGCCGTACTGTGCGAACTTGTACGGCGAGGACAGAGCGCCTGCGCCCTTGGGCACAAAGGCGAACTGCTTGCCCTTCAGGATGCTGTCGGGCATGGGCTTGCCCTCGAATTTCGCGAGTGCCGGCTTCGGGTCGAGCAAATCGACCTGCGATGGACCGCCGAGCATGTGCAAGAAGATGATGTGCTTCGCCTTGGGCGCGAAGTGCTGCGCGACTGCTGAGCTGTCATCCGCCGCGAGCAGCGACTGTAAGGCGATCGAGCCTAGGCCTGCGGCACCAGCCCGCAAGAACGCTCGACGTTGAAGCTCCATCGCCATCAGCTCTTCGAAATGGTTTCGTCCAGGTTCAGCAGGACTCGCGCCAGCGAAACCCAGGCCTCGGATTCGTTCTCCGACGTTCCACGGAACTCGTTGAGCAGGCGAGTGAGCTCATCGAGCTCGACCGCGCTGGGCGCCCGGGTCACGGCGCGCCGAAAGGCGTAGACGAGCCGCTCCCTATCAGACTCCGCCGGCAAGGCAGTGACGATCCTTGCCAGGGCGCCAGCGGCCTCTAGGTAGGCCGGGTCGTTCAGCAGCGTCAGGGCCTGAAGCGGCGAGTTGGTGCGGGCTCGCATCGCGACGCAATCTGCTCGAGGAGAGGAGTCAAACGTCATGAAGCTGGGGTAGGGAGCTCCCCGGCGAAGGATCGTGTAGATCCCGCGACGGCGCCCGTCGGCCCCCTGCGACGTTGGGTAATTGGGATCCTCTACGGAGCTGATCTCCTTCCAAAGCCCGTCCGGCTGCGGGGGGTGGACTGGGGGCCCGCCCATCTTGTGCGACAACAGGCCACTTACCGCCAGCAGCGAATCCCGAATCGCTTCAGCCGGTAGACGGAAACGCGGCCCCGACGCGACAAGCATGTTGTCGGGATCTCGCCCCAGTAGCTCGGCTGATCCGCGCGAGCTCTGTCGATAGGTCGCCGAAGTCACGATCAAGCGAACGATGTCCTTGATCGACCAGCCTCCCTCGACGAACTCCACCGCAAGCCAGTCGAGTAGCTCCGGGTGAGTCGGAGGGTCGCCCCTCCGGCCGAAATCCTCAGCCGACGCGACGATACCGCGACCGAACACTTCCGCCCAAAGCCGATTGACGGTCACGCGCGCCGCTAGCGGGTTGTCTGGCGAGGTGATCCACTTCGCCAGTCCCAGACGGTTTCGTGGCAGACCCGGGTCAAGCGCGTGCAACGCAGCAGGCGTTCCGGGCTCGACCGCCTTGCCGTGGGCGCCGATCTGGCCACGCGTGAGCAGATGGGTCTGGACCGGAGCGGGCTTGTCGGCCATGATCAGCGTCGTCGTCGGCGCCAGAGCCTTCATGCGCTTTGCGAGCGTCTCAAGCTCCTTGCGCGGCTTGGCAACCTCAGGACGCGTCTGGAGGAAGGCGTCCCGAATCGCGTTGTGATCCGACTCCGTCCGCTCAGCTATCGGCTTCGCTAGGGCGCTGGAAACCTTCGGTGGTAGGTCACGATTGGTCGCCTGCTGCTCCACCCACGCCGGCAGGTCCGCGACCGCCTCGAACTCCGCCTGGTTGATCACCATCTTGAGGTATTCGTGCTGAGCCTTTGCGGCGGAGTATCGCGATCGCCGCCCCGCGGAGACAGGCAGCTCGATCTGCGCGCCGACGTAGTACTTCCGCGTGTTGCCGTCGCCGCGCAACACCGTTTCGTCGACGCCGCGGTCAAAGTAAGCGTAGAAGCGATAGTATTCCTCGATCGTGAAAGGGTCGTACTTGTGGGTGTGGCACTGCGCGCAGCCCAGCGTGGCCCCCAGCCAAACTGTCGCGGTCGTGTTGACTCGGTCGACCAGCATGGCGTTGCGAACCTCGTCGATCTTTGATCCGCCCGACCCGTTCATCGGCGTGTTGCGGTTAAATCCCGTCGCAATCAGCTGATCTAGGGAAGGCTCTTCGAGCAGATCTCCGGCGAGTTGCTCGATCGTGAACTGGTCAAACGGCATATCGTCGTTGAACGCCCGGATGACCCAGTCCCGGTAGGGCCAAATCTCGCGCAGGTCGTCGTGCTGATACCCGTTTGAGTCGGCATAGCGAGCGAGGTCGAGCCAGTGCCGCGCCCAGTGCTCGCCGTATTGCGGCAAGGCGAGCAACTCTTCCACCTTTGCCCGGTAAGCCTTGTCAGTTGGACTTGCGAGGAAGTCGTCTATCTGCTCGGGCAGCGGGGGAATCCCGATCAGGTCAAGATACAGTCGCCGCATCAACACCGCTGGATCGGCTCTTCCGGAAGGCTCAAGCCCCTCGGCGTCGAGCCTGTTCAGGATGAAGCGGTCGATCGGGTTGCGCACCCATCCTGCGTCCGAAACGGGAGGCAGTTGCGGCCGTGCGGGTTTTTCGTAGGCCCAGTGGCGCTCGTACCTCGCGCCCGCCAATATCCACTCTTCCAACAGCTTGATCTGCCCTTCCGCCAGAGGGTCTCCTCCGAGAGGCATCCTGCGTGCTGGATCGTCCGCCTTGATCCGCGCAATCAGCTCGCTCGCCCCCGGAGCCCCTGGGGCGATCGCCCTCCTGCCTGCCCGCTCCTCAACGGCCCCGGCGTATTCGTCGAGTCGAAGCCCGCTTGCCCGGGCCTCCGCGTCGGGGCCATGGCAACTAAAGCACCTCTCGGAGAGAATCGGACGAATGTCGCGGGTGAAGTCGATATCGGCCGCGGCACCCGGCAGGGCCAAGGGAGCCAAGAGCACTGCAAGCGAAGCGGTCCCGAAAGATAGGCAAGCCCTAGCGGATTCGCTACCTCGCTCAGTTCTGGGCCACACAGCCAGTCAGCGCCTCTTGGGGTTCGGCTAGCGGGCATGGTCGCCGTTCGTGAACCCGCTGGTACGACCAGTACCTATATCGTAGTCCGCGTGCTCATAGTCGGGCCACTCGTCTTGGCCTGCCTTCTTGGATCGGAAAGAAGACGTCGAGCCTATTCGTCCGTGCGCTTTTTCAACAAGGCGAATCGCAGTTCCATGACACGGCGGTATGCGGCATTGGTCTCGATGTAAGAACGGTGAAGCTCGGCGATCGATGTTTCGTCGAGGAGATCGCGAACCGACTCAAGGATCCGTTGATTGGCGTTGTGGGCCGTCTCCACAAGCCTCTGGTTCGGCTCGCCGTCGATATTGAAGAAGCCTGGCTGGCCGCGGTCGTAGGCCCGTCGCTCCGAGATTAAGAGGCTAGCGGAAACAGAATTTCCATTTAATGTTTCGAGACGCCCCTATCCCTATCTCGTTCGGCACTCAAGTCTGCAGGCCCCTCTATTGGATTTCGGGCATTTCCGTGATCCTGCCCTTGTCCAGATAACGGCTCTCCTTGGCGTACTGGCGGGCTCGCGGATCGTGGGTCACCATGATGATCGTCTTGCCGTGATTAGAGTTCAATCTCTCTAGGATGGTCAGCACGTCCGTGGCGGACTGTGCATCCAACTCGCCGGTGGGCTCGTCGGCCAAGATGATGGAGGGATCAGTCACAATCGCCCTGGCGATCGCGACGCGCTGCTCCTGCCCCCCGGACAGTTGCTGCGGCCGGTGGCCCAGCCGATCCCCAAGGCCCACGATCTCCAGCGCGCTCCGCGCTCGCTCGCGGCGCTCTTTCTTGGACAGGTGGGTGAGTAGCAGCGGCAGTTCAACGTTCTCGGCCGCCGTCATCACCGGCACCAAATTGAAACTCTGGAAGATATAGCCGATATTTTGGCTTCGCCACCGCGCCAGGCTGCGGTCGTCCATCTCGCCGATCGCAGATCCGAGCACCTCGACCGCGCCGTCCGTAGGGCGATCGATTCCGGCGACTAGGTGCAGTAGGGTGGACTTGCCCGAGCCCGACGGTCCCATCAGGCAGAAGAACTGGCCGGACCGGATGTCCAGCGTG
The DNA here is from genome assembly GCA_009838515.1 of Terriglobia bacterium. Taxonomy (GTDB): domain Bacteria; phylum Acidobacteriota; class Terriglobia; order Bryobacterales; family UBA6623; genus VXMF01. The sequence continues at coordinate 13,323 of VXRL01000011.1, forward strand.
ATGTGATCCAATGCGCGCACGGAGTAGTCAGCGCGCTGATACTCCTTGAGAACGCCCCTCAGGGAAACGGCGGTACCAGCGCTCATGCTTCTCTCATCCTCTGGACGGCATCGCCGTCCTCAAGCTCGTCCGGCGGCGAGAGGATCACGTCCTCCCCGCCGCTGAGACCTTGTTCAATCTCGACGCCGGCCGACGTTGTTCGCATGACGCGTACGGGCCTTCGCACAGCCTTGCCTTCTACATACAGGAACACGCTGTTGCCGTCCACCAGAGCCTCGGCCGGGATGCTCACCCGGGCACTCGAGATGCCCTGCTCGCCTCCTCGCTCTCCCTCGCCCGGTGCCAGGAACGCTACATTCGCGTTCATTTCTGGCCGGATTAGCCTGTCAGGCTCGAGAACTTGGACCTTGACCTGGACCGTGGCCTTCTGTCGATCCGCTTCCGGGGAGATCTCGACAACCGCGCCGGAATAGTCGCGGTCCTTGTAGGCGTCGGTGGCGACGATGGCCCGCTGGTCCATGAAGACTCTCGCGAAGTCGCTCTGGCTGATATCCAGCTCGATCTGGATATCGTCTAGGTCGGCCATGGCTACCACGTACCCCTTCGCCCCGCGCTCGCCCACGAAACCGGTGGTGACGAGTTCGCCGACCTCGACGTTGCGCTCCAGCACGGTGCCTGTGACAGGCGCCCGAATCACCGTGGCATCGACCAGAGTGCGGTTGTAGGCTACGCTGCCCTCGGCCCGCTTGACCTCGGCCCTGGCCGAGTCGATGTCCTCTTGGCGCGGTCCGAGCCTGAGCAATTCCAGGGTCTTCGTCAGCGACTCGACGCGGCTGACCAGCCCGTCACGGCGGAATTGCGCTTGGTCGAATTCCGCGCTCGCGATCAACTCCTGTTTGTGAAGCTCTGTCGCGCGCTTGAAATCGATCTCCGCCTCCTGGAGCTGCGCTTTGGCTTCCAGCAGGTCTGCCGCAGCCCGATCGATCTCTTCCGGGCGGGAACCCGCTTCCAATTCCTGAAGGCGTGCCTTGGCCGCCTGCAGCGTGCCAACCGATTCCGTCAGGCGGGCCTGGTATTCATCATCCTCGAGTCGGACGATTGCGTCTCCCGCATTGACATGGTCACCCTTTTCGACGCCCATCCAGCGGACGCGCCCGACGACTTTGGATGCAACCTCGATCCTGTAGTGCGGGATCACGTAACCGGCTGCCTGCAGGACAATAGCCTCGCCCGAATCACCGCTTCTCGGCGCGAGCACACGGAACGTCTCAATTTCCGGGGCTGCGAACAGCGCGACCGCGATGCGCCAGGCGGCGAGCGCGCCGAAGACGAGCACGCCGCCCACGATCCATGCGGTGGCAGCCCTGGACCGTCGCCTCCGGCCTTGGTTTGAGCGGTCGATCTTGAGGCCCTCCAGGGCCTGGTCAAATGAGCGCTGGTCAGGCATGGAGTACGGCTAGCGGTCGCCCAGCGACTGCAGGACCTCCCGTCTGGCGGCGAGCCAAGCCGGCAGCAGACCGCCCATGACGCCCATCGTCGCTGCAAAGATGAGGCCGCCGACGATGTAATCCAAGGTCAGCCGGAACTGAAACGTCGTCTCGGCAAAGGTCATGAAATTGCCGATCCGGCCCTCGAGCCCGTTCAAAGGCAGAACCAGCACGCAGCCCAGCAGGCCGCCCAAGAGCGAGAGCAACACTGATTCCAGCATGAAGCTGGTGAGGATGCTCGTCCGAGAGAATCCCAATAGGCGTAGGATTCCGATCTCCGCTGCTCGATTCGCCACTGCCGCGAACATCGTGTTCATCGCGGCGAAGCAGCTACCTATGGCCATGATCACCGCCACGAACATGCCGAGATAGCGGACCGGATCGGCGGATACCATCTGCTTGGCGTAGTACTCGCTCTCGCGTTCGGCTTCAAGTCCTAGACGCTGGTCGTCCCCTACTAGGTTCTGCAGGGCTGACGCAGCTGCGCTGTCCTGGGCGCGTATCAGTACGCTACTCAGTGAGCCACCCCTGCCTAGATCTGTGCCAGCCAAGTTAGCGTCGACCCATATCTCGCTGTTGAAGGCTGACTGGCCCGCTGAGAAGACCCCTACCACCTCCCAATCGCCACGACCGTAGAGGATCTCTTCGCCAATGTCTGTGCCGGCCCGCTTGCCGTGCACCCCTCGCCCGACGACCATCTCCCGCTTGCCTGGCGTGAACCAGCGCCCATCGATCAATTCGACATCGTGTCTGAGCTTGATGCCCATGGAGGAGAGGCCCCGCACGCTGACGTTGGCCTGAGAGGTTGGATCGTCGCGCAGCGGCAGTTGTACGACCGATATGACCTCGTGGGATGCCATCGGCTCCCCGTCGAGTTCGGCGATCCCAGGGCTGAATTTGATGACGTCAAAGTCCTCTTTCGAGACGACGCTCACCAGTTCCGCGGTCGAGCCCTGTCTCATTACGATCAGGTGCTGCGGATCGCCGCCGGCTACCAACGAGGTCCGCAAGCCCTCGACCAGAGTTCCGACACCGAGCATGACCGCAACCGTCAAGCCGACGCCAAGCGCGGTCATGATGGTCGTCGTCTTGCGAACCAACAGGTTCCTGACGTTGTAGGTGATCGGGATCAGCATTGCCAACCTACCCGCTACCCGGTATGACGCAAGGCGTCCACGATGTTTGCGCGTGCCGCAATCGTGGCGGGTATCACCGAACTGCCCACGCTGAGAAGAATCGCCGTCGCGAAACACGCCAGGACGCCCCAAGCCGGGAGTCTGAAGCCTGTAATGAATTGCACTGCCACCTCGGACAACGCCTGGTTCACGAAAACCGTAATCAAGGTTCCTAACGCGCCGCCCACAAGAGAGATCAGCATCGCTTCACTGAGCACGATGCCCAGCACGGAGCCGGGCTGGAAGCCGAGGGTCTTGAGAACGCCGATCTCCCGGGTCCGCTCTCTGACGGACATCGCCACCGTGTTGGCGGTGACCATCAGCATGCTGAACATGATGGCGCAAGCGATGGATAGCAGGAACAGCTTGATGTTGCCCAGCTGATTGATGAAGCTGAGCTGGAACGCAGCCTCAGTCTCGGTCTTCGTCGGCACGGGCGAATTGCGAAACATGTCGTCGACGGCCGCAGCCACTCGCGAGGCGTCCGAGGCTGAGCGCAGCTTGATGGCAAAGACCCCGACCTCGGACCCGGACTCAGGCCCGAGGGCCTCTTCCAAATACTTGAAGTGGAAAAAGGCCTGCATGTCATCCGGGCCCTCGAAGATGGCCCTGACAGTGAGTTCCGGATCGAATGGGTAGATGTCCCCCTGGATCGTGATTCGCTGCCCGATCTCGAAGCCAAGCTTGTCAGCGACCGTCTTCCCAACAGCGAGCCCCTGGCGGTCGCGCTTGAACGCCTCGATTTGCTCGGGCGGAGCCTTGAACTCGGGATATATCTCAAAGACGGCTTCTTGATCGACTGCAAAGCGCGGGAACATGTGCTCCGGCCGCTGGTCGATGTAGGTGCCGCCGAACCAGTTCATCGGACAGATCCTGGCGACACCGTCGGTCTCGGCAATGCGCGCCCCGTAGTAATACGGCATCACTTGAGTCAGCGAGACCCGATGGCGCGTTATCAGCCGAAGAGCGGACTCCTCTCGGACTTCGTTGTCGAAGAAGACGGCGTAGACGGAGATCAGCGACCCGATCAAGAAGACTGAGATGGCTGTGCTCAGCACGGTCAGCACCGTCCGACGGCGATTCCGGCGCAAATTTTTCAGGACTAGGTACAGCTGCTTGCCCATGGAGAATCGATATGAACCGGGCAGCCGGTTAGGCAATCGGGCGGACAACCGCTCTAATCGATCGGCCGCTGCCTAGCTGCGGACGGGGCGCGGGATATCTACACCCATTGTGGCATGTACGATGGCGATTTGGCCGCGCTCACGCCAATCGACAGGGTCAGCCGAACTGATGCAATATAGATTCTGATCCCCACGTATTGAAAACGCCATGGCCCTGAATATTCGTAACGCCGAGACGGAGCAGCTCGCCGAAGCTCTGGCAAGGCTGACAGGCGAGACAAAGACGCGCGCGGTCACGGTAGCGTTGCGAGACCGACTGAATTGGCTCCGGCAGGACCGATCCGGTCGCACCCTCGCGCAGGAGCTGGAAGAGATAGCAGACCATTGCTCCTCTCTGCCAGTCCTAGATTCCTGCGATGCGGACGAGATCCTCGGATACGGCGAGATTAGCCCGCCGTCCTGATGGTGGTCGACACTTCGGCATTGGTTGCCATTCTCCGAAGCGAGCCCGAGTGCAGGGAAGTCGTTCTTGCGATTGAGCAAGCGGAACACCGGGCCCTGTCCGCGGTCTCATTCGTCGAGACCTCGATCGTCATCGGCTCCCGCTACGGGCCTGAAGGGTTGCGTGACCCCGACTTCTTTATCGGCAAGGCCGCATCGAGATCGTTTCGGTGGAGGAGGAACAGGCTCGGATTGCCCGTCGAGCTTTCGTGCAATACGGCAAGGGGCACCATCCGGCACGGCTAAACCTCGGCGACTGCTTTGCCTACGCCCTTGCGAAGGTGCTGAACGAACCTTTGCTGTGCAAGGGCGGCGACTTCGTTCAAATGGATATCGCGGCCCATCTCGGATCGACCAGTTGACTCGGCCAGCCGTAGCCACCATCGCGCACGTCTGCATCGGATGTCTTGCAGTGCTTGTGCCAATTCCGGAACTGCTGGGAGTTATCCTAGGTCAGCGCAGGGGGGCGCACGATGGTTGTTCGGTCAGTTTTCTTCGGCATTGCGTTCGGTGTTTTGGCACCGCTCGGGCTTTGGTCACAGACCGAAATCGCGCTCCAGCCGCTCGCCCAGCACACGCGTCGGCTCGAGCAAGCGTTGGTCTACCTGGGCCAGCCGCTTGAGGCCGACGCCGCCAAGGCGATTAGCATGGCGGTGGGGCTGACCGACGAGTCGGTAGCCGTTCGCGAGATCCAGCGGGTCTTGGACGAGCTGGTCCTGGTCCATGTGGAAATCAACCCGGAGAGCCGGGTCAAGGTCCGGCAGGGTGCCGCAAAGGCGACGTTGGTCGAGCAGGGGACGCGGCTGTTTCTGGTCAAGGTGCACAACGACGCGGGCGTAACCGCACCGTTGCGCGTGTTCAGCCCCAACAGCGGACCTACCTCGTTGCGCTCCCGAGGGGAGCACGAGCCGGCAATGGAACTCGGCCAGCAGGAGGTGCGCGAGCGCTGGGCCGAGATCTCGATTTACTCCGACCCGCCAATGGCGCCGCGGTTGACGGGCCTGCCGATCGAATACGAGATCTTGCAGGTCTACAGCCGTGACCGCGGGCAGCGGTCAGCCAAGATCGCGATGGACGTAGGGCAGGGCAGCCAGGACATCGGCTTTCGCAACGACATCCTGATCGCGTTCGACATCGCTCCGAGTCGTTCGATCCCGCTGCGCGTGCGCAGCGAAACCGGCGAGTCCGGGGTGGCGTCGTTCCTCTTCAAGGACAGGCAGGGCAGGGTGTACCCCAATCCTTCGAAGCGCCTAGAGCCGGACTTTCCGTTCCAGCAGCACGTCTATCGCTTCGATGGAGAAGACATCCGACTGCCGGATGGCTACTACACCGTGGAGTATGGCGGTGGCCCCGAGTTCCGCGCGCGCACCAAGGAGTTTCCGGTCTCCGCTGCCCGTCCAGCGGAGATCTCGGTACAGCTCGAGCGCTGGATCGATCCGTCGAAGTACGGGTGGTGGTCCGGCGACCACCATGTCCACGCTTCGGGTTGCGCCCACTATAAGAACCCGACCGAAGGCGTCGGGCCGATGGCCATGCTGCGCCAGATTCTCGGCGAGAACCTCAACATCGGCGCGGTGCTGACTTGGGGGCCTTCGTGGTATTTCCAGAAGCAGTTCTTTTCGAGCATGGACCACCCTCTCTCACGCGACGAGCGCGTCATGCACTACGACGTTGAGGTTTCGGGGTTTCCTTCCAGCCATGCAGGGCACTTGGTGCTGCTCGGCCTGAGCGAAGACGATTACCCCGGCACTACGCGAATCGAGGAATGGCCTTCTTGGGACCTGCCGGTCTTGCAGTGGGCCAAGGCCCAGGGCGCTGTCACCGGTTTCTCGCATTCCGGCTGGGGCCTCCAGATCAGTGCCGAGGAGCTTCCGTCGCAGGAGATGCCCGGGTTCGATGGCATCGGCGCGAACGAGTACATCGTCGACGTGACGCACCCGAACACGATCGACTTTCTCTCCGCAGTGGACACCCCTTACTTCTGGGAGATGAACATCTGGTACCACGCGCTCAACGTGGGCTTCCGGACGCGCATCTCCGGCGAGACTGACTTTCCTTGCATTTATCAGGAGCGGGTTGGCCTTGGACGCAGCTACGTTAAGCTCGACGAACTCTCGTACGCCGGATGGGTTGAAGGCATCCGCCGCGGCGCCGCCTACGTCAGCGACGGCAAGAGCCACTTAATGGACCTTGAAGTGGGCGGTGTGGCCCTAGGATCGGGCGAGCCTGAGCTTGCTGTCCAAGCGACCGAACCAGTTACCGTACGGCTCAAGGCCGCGGCGATGCTAGGCCGGCATCCGGATCCTAGCTTTGACGGACTCGCGGCCGACGAGAAGCCGTACTGGGATGTCGAGCGAGCGCGTGTGCCCGGCACTCGCAATGTCCCGGTGGAATTGGTAGTGAACGGCCAGGTGGCCGAGCGGTCCGAGATATTCGCCGACGGGACGATCCACGACCTGGAATTCTCGCTCAAGCTGCCGCGCAGTGCATGGGTCGCAGCGCGAATCCCGATGTCATCGCACACCAATCCAATCTTCGTCTCGGTCGACGGCAAGCCAATCCGAGCGTCACGGCGTAGCGCCGAATGGTGCTTGGCCGCCGTCGATCAATGCTGGTCCCAGAAAGCGCCGCTCACGCGTGCCAGCGAGCGGGAAGAGGCGCTGGCGGCATACGACCACGCTCGGCGGACTTACCGGCGCTTGATCGCGGAGTCTCCAGTTCCTTGAGGTCTTTCTCCAGCTCACGGCAACCCGCGGAATGTCTGTACAGCTCGAGATCTGGAGGCGGCCCGCGGCCAGCTATTGGGATTCTTGTTATAGCTTTCCTTAAGCAAGCAGTGCCTGAACGAGATGTCTAGGACAACGCGGAAATCGGTAAGGACGCATCCCGAGCGCTCACGGACGGGCGCGTCGTCGGCTCCCATCGCCGGAGAGAGGGGCGACCCGCAATGTGGCAAATCAGGTCCGAGCGGGCTTCGCTCACCTGGTCGCCGCTTGCTCGATCACTGTCGCGCAGCCGCATGCGCGGAAGCGTAGCGCGGCCACCGACAGGGCGATTGGGCCGGGCCATGATCACCTGTGGGCGGCGGGCGTGCTTCTCAGCGTCTATCCGAAGCGATCTCGTAGATTTCGGCCGTGCACTTCGTAAGCGCGTCCTTGAGTGCGGGATACGGCTCGCCAAAGCTGTCGAGCAGGCCGGAATGCTGGCGCTCCCGCTTGCCCGTCACCCGATTCGACGCGTCGATCAAGCCGCAATAGTGCCAGCCGACGAAGTCCGGCCGGGCGAACGCGCTCCGGAAGAACTCCGACGTCCAGACAGCGCGCTCCTCGATGCTATCGGCAACCGGCCCGTAGGGCCTTGGCATGGTCTCGGTGATCATGGTGAACGCCGAGTCCCCGTTGATCAGCGGCTTGTCAGCAAGCGTTGACCAACGGTCCAAGCCCGGCTTCTGCACTTCGTATCGCCCGTACATCTGGTAGAAGACGATGTCCGTGAAACGGCTTGTGACGGGCAAAACGGTATCTAGCGAATCGGTGTTGGCGTTGATCTTGTCCCCTACGAAGAGGTGATTTGGATCGTGGCGCATGATCGCATCCCGGGCCGTCTGGTAGTACTTCGCCACCACGCGCTTGAGGAACTCGATGTTGTCTCGAGTCTCGTTTCCGTTCGATAAGTCCGTTCGGGGACGCCATTGTTCGGCGGATGCGAGTGCCCCGAACGAGTTGAATTGCGTGCCGTAAGCCGCATTGAAGTTGTTGATATCACCGCGGTAGAGACCGCTTACGGTCTCGACGTAGGCGATCTTCCCAGGGTCTTGCGGCCCTAGGTTCCGGAGGCGACGCGGCCAGCCGATCCTAGCGGGCCGCCGCGCGCCGCCGATTACGTCCGGGCGCTCGCGGCAATCCTCTTCTGTCAGAAGCGGGCAGTCCGTCATGGCGTAGCCGAGGAGGAATCGGTCGTCTCTAGCTGGGGCGGCGAGTTCTCTTGCCAACCGGTCGCAACGGCGGCCGAAGTCATCGTCGAAGACGTCCAGAAAATTGTCGTCGGGAATTTCCGTCCTCCAGTGGGGGATGTCCACAAAGCGGATCGGCTGCATGTACGGTATGGCGGGTCTCGGGTTGTTCAAAACCGGCAGGCCCGTGTGGACTCCAGCGGTATTGAATCCGTACTCTCGGCACGTCTCAAGAAACCAAGCCCTCAACGCCGTGCGAAACTCGGGCCCCTCCAGCTTGCTCAGTCCCAGCCGGGCTGCCCACGCATCACGGTTGAATTCCTGGTTCCACCAATTCGAATGCAAGTGGTTGATTCCGAAGCTAAGAAAAGCATTGCCTTCAGGGGTTACAAGCCACCACCGGTCGTCCTTCTCGACACGGAAGAATCCGGTGGCTTGGAAGCGCTTGCCTGGCCATCCACCGAAGCGGTCCCGGCTGTCGGCAGTAGCCGTGCCTCCCGCCACCGTGCGCTCGACGAACGGATCGAACGCGAGTGGCGTGAGGGCGTTGCGAATGAACTGGCGCCGGTTCAATGCGCCTGACATTCTCGCAGGGAAGCCAGTTATTCCACAAACCAGAAGTGTTGCGGAACAGGAACGCCGGAGGCCTGAATGCGGGAGGACGGCTGGGGCGCATACCACCGCGCTTGGCTCACCGACCGATGCCTGATTGCGGAATCCCCCGTCTGCTGAGGTCTTGCTGCGAAGCTGTTGCTGGGATTCGGCTTAACGGGCAGTCGCTCCCCCGTCAATGACCATCGTTTGGCCAGTGACCCACGTAGACTCATCCGATGCCAAGTACAGTGCGATGCCGCCAATGTCGCTGGTTTCTCCGAGCCGCTGGATCGGCTGATTCGGCGGGTACGGGGCGTCTTCGTCCAGGTTCTTCCAAAAGTACGAGCTGAAGTCGGTACGCACCAAGCCCGGCGCGATGGCGTTGACGCGCACTCCGCGCGGCCCCCATTCGTTGGCCCAGGTGCGGGTCATCATGATCAGGCCCGATTTGGTGAGGCTGTACAACAATCCCTCCCTCTGGGGCCGCAGGCCCGCGATGGAAGCCACGTTGATGACCGACCCGCCCCCCTTTTCCATCATCTTGGGCACGACCAAGCGCAGGAAGCGCACTGCCGACAGGACATTGATCTCGACCATCTTGAGCACTGCAGCGTCGGTCACGTCGAGCGACGGGCCTTGTTCGAGGTTGGTCGCTCCGTTATTGACCATGACATCGACCGTGCCGAACCGCTTCTCGGTGGCTGCGACTGCGGCTTCGATCTGATCCGCCTTGCCGATGTTGCAGGGCACTACGTCGATGCGGCCCGGAAGCGACGAGAACTCCTCCGCGGTCTGTTGGAGATTCTCCAGCTTGCGGCTGGCGATCATCACGTCGGCGCCTGCTTCGACGAAGCGTCGCGCGATCTCCTTGCCGATTCCCCGGCCGCCGCCGGTGACTAAAGCAACTTTGCCTTCTAGGCTGAAACCCATATTCTCGCGAGCCTCCTTTGCTGGGAATCCAACACAGTATCACGCATGGGCACCTTGCTGCGCACAGCCGGGGCAGCTCGCGTGCGGCCACTTGCAGCGTGGCCTGGGATCTCCCCTTTCGCTACAATCGCTGAACCGCGCAAGCCGCCGTGATGAGCCCGGAACCGATTACCACCCCGGTCCGCGAGGCCCACCGCTTCGACGAGCGGTCGCTTGAGGACTACCTAGCCGCCCACTTGGACGGCTTCGAGCGTCCATGCGTGATCCGCCAGTTCGAGGGCGGCCAGTCCAATCCCACGTTCTTGCTCGTAGCAAACCACAGGCGCTTCGTCCTGCGGAAGAAGCCGCCCGGCCAGCTGCTGCCTTCCGCTCATGCTGTCGAGCGCGAATTCCGCGTCATGCAGGCCTTGGCCGACTCAGCGGTTCCGGTTTGCTCGATGTTGCTGATCTGCGAGGACAGCGACATCATCGGGACACCATTCATCGTGATGGAGCACGTGCCCGGCCGCGTCTTCCACGACCCGACGCTGCCTGGCCTGTCGCGGAGCGATCGATCAGCGGTGTACGCGCATTCCTGCGAGGTGTTGGCCGCCCTGCACGCGGTGCAGCCGGCCGATGTCGGCCTTGAGCGCTTCGGGAAGCCGGGCAACTACTACGCCAGACAGATCAGTCGCTGGTCACGCCAGTACCAAGCCTCCGAGACCGAGACGATCCCGGCCATGGACCACTTGGCCGACTGGTTGCCCCGGAGCATTCCGGACTTCGAGGAAACCCGGATCGTTCATGGGGACTACCGGCTGGGAAACATGATTCTGCACCCTACCGAGCCTCGCATCGTAGCGGTGCTGGATTGGGAACTGTCCACGCTCGGCGACCCGCTCGCAGACTTGGCCTACAACTTGATGACCTATTACCTCCCCAGTCGTCGCCACCATACCTTGAAGGCCAACGTGCCCCGTCAGACTGGAATCCCATCCCACGAAGAACAACTAGAGCGATATTGCGAGCTTAGCGGGCGTGACGCGAAGAAACACTGGAACTTCTACTTGGCATTCTCGATGTACCGGTCCGCAGCGATCGGCCAGGGCGTTTACAAGCGAGGCCTGGATGGCAACGCTAGTTCGGCCACTGCGCTGGAGCTGGGGCGCGAGGTGGCCTCCACAGCCGAGATCGCGTGGTCAGTCGCGTGTAACGAGCATCCAGTCGGAGTGCAAGCCGCGGGCTGACCGGCCCTCGCGCCGCGGCCCTCCTGCGCCTGTCCGAGCGCGCCGCCCCTGAGGCCGGATCTCGTCGCTGCCGGCCAAGCAGCGCGGGATGTCTGCGCTCGTCCTACATCCGGCCATCCGCGTCGATGTGATACACCGGTGCGTCGCGTCCAAAGTCCTCGGGCACGCCGTGCGTCGCCATGTCGATCCAAGCTCCGTCGAAGTGTTTCCAAGCGGCTTCCTCGGGCTCGTCGGTATGGCTCACTGGCAGCGAAAGGGTCTCGCACGGACACCTTAGGTGGGAGATGATTGCAAGCACCGTCTCGGGCGGCACGATGATGTCCCGGCGGCCGTATCCGGCCAACGTGGGGCACTCAATGAGCGGTGCGAAGTTCATCGAATCGAAGTAGCTGAGAGTGTGCATGACGCGGTCCCGGTCATGGGGCCGGGCCTCGAGATAGCGGCGGACCTCGACGGCACTGCCATGGACCACTAGCTTGAGACGCCCCTCATGCCATCCGAACGTTGGCACACCGATGGCTAGGACGTTCGCCGCGCGCGTGACCGCCTGGGACATCAGCGCCAAGGCCCCCGAGAAGCTGAAGCCGTGGAAGACCGTCCGCCGGGTTCTGTCGCCGAACATCTCCGCGCCAACCTGGCTCGCCCGGATATAGTCGCAGACCGCTCCGCGCAGTACGTACTGGCGGGTGTCGTCGATCCCGGTCAGCATCCAGCCCCAATCGGAGCGGTTCGGCAGGGCAGCCAGCGACTCGCCGAAGCCCCGGACATCAAACCCCACGACATTGAAGCCGCTGCGCGCCCACAGCCATTGCTCCGCGACCCGCCCGCCGTAGCCGTGGGCGTGGATCACCAGCGGGCGCGCGGCGTCGTCTCTCCAGGAGATCGAGTAGCCCCGCAACTTGACCCGTCCAAGCGATGAGAAGCGTAGCTTGTGACCCTGCAGCTGGCGGTAGACCGGATAGCTGAACGACTCGGCTTCGATGTCTGCAGGCGTCGCCCGCAATTCGTCCAAAGCTTCGCCCCAGAAGTCGCCGAACCCTACCGGGGTGGTCAGCGCCGGGCGTGCTGGGGGTTGCGTGTCCATGCGAGCGGACTCACCCGGAAATCCGGTTGGCGGGCCATGATCGTCAAAGATTCATTTGATCGGCCCCATAACGGGAGGCCCAATTCCCCTGCAATGCTAGCATTCTGGTGCGTCAGGGCGGCCCGGGCTAGCCGCGCACCCCATCGCCAGGGGCGGGACGCAAGCGCTCATGCAGGCACCGCTCGACTTGCTGCGGGACTCGGCTTTCTTCGACGTGTTCGAGGACGAGGATCTGGTGGCGCTCGCCAGCGAAGCCAAGCGCATGAACTTCCGCAAGGGTGACCGCATCGTGGAGGAGGGAGAACCCTCGGAGCGCCTCTATATCTTGGTTTCCGGGACCGTCGAGCTCTCGCTGCTCGCACAGCACAGCCCGGACGAGATGGATCCTCGTCTCGACGCGTCCCATGAGAGCATCACGATCCACCGGATCAACGAGCCAGGGGCGCTGATCGGGTGGTCCGCTATGGTTGAGCCCTACCGCTGCCGCGCGACCGCCACCGCCCTCGAGATAACCCGAGTAGTAGCGTTCGACCGCGAACTTGTCGAGGCGCAATGCCAGCAGCGGCCTGGCTTCGGAATCGTCTTCATCAGACGCATCCTGTGGGCCTTGGGGGACCGGCTCGGCAGCAGCCGAGCGCAGCTAGCCTCGCGGAAGCACTCGCCGGAAGCCGACCAAGTCCGCCTGTTGCTGGCGAAGCGGGGCGGAATGCTCGGCGTGAACTCGCCGCTGTACAAGATCCCGATCTACCTGGAGAGTCGGCTCACGGCCCCAGACGCCTTCGAGATCCTAGACGGCCTGGCGCGAGCGGACGACGGCGCGGAGCGGGAACTGGCTCTCGAGTGCCGGCGGCTGGCCGCAGGGGCACAGCGCGAGGCCCAAGTCTTTCGCCAGTTGCAGAGAATCTACGATACGGTAGCGCAGGCGCCGGAAACCAACACTTCCGAAGAGGTCCGGCAAATCTGCTGCGACGAGTTCCGCAAGCTGTACAACTTCACCGACTACCGAATCGAGGGCTGGGAGAACCTGCCTGCGGATGCCGGGTTTGTGGTGGTGATGAATCACCTGTCGAATCACCCGGAGAACACGTTGCCCAACGAGTTCCAACTCACGTTGGACACGCACTTCGTCAGCGCGATGATCTTGTACGAGCGCTACAGCGCGGCACCAGTGCGAGTAGTGCGCCAGTCCGAGCCCGATGAGGAAGGGCACAGGAGGTACTTCGACCGGTTGGGCTACATCACGGTGACTTCCGGGTCAGTGTCTGCGACCGCTGAGCAGACACGTGACGACTTGCGGCGGGTGCGCGAGCGGTTCCTCGAGGATGCTCGGGATGTCCTTGCCGCCGGGCGGAATCTTGTGATCTGCCCCGAAGGCGGTTCGACCAAGACCGAGTCGTCGCCGATGCCGTTCCGGGCGGGGGCCTTCAGGGTGGTGCGCAGTACCGAACCAGAACCGCTGATGGTCCCCATTGCGGTGGCCAACTTTGACAAGCAGATCGCTAGGACTCGCCTGGCGGCGAAGATCTTCCCCCCGGTCCGACTCTCGGATTCTGTGTCGCCAACCGCTGCCGACGCAGTGCTCTATGAGTTCATCAACCGGTTCAGGGATCGGTACCGGGGCTTCGTGCGCCAGGCCGCCGAACTCGCTGCGTAGTTCTGCGACAGCGCGGATCCGACCGCTCGCGCACCCGCTCGTCCTACCCCAGCCGCTCGCCGCGAATCGATCTGCGCAATTCCTCTCCCGCAGCTTGTGCGCCATGCGCCGCACGCCCCGCCGTTCGGGCGGTGATGTTCTCTCGCGGCGAGGCCAGCCTCTCGCAGTTGCTGCGACACTGCCGAGCTGATCGCAAGACCCAGTCCTAGGGCGTTCTGGCATAGACTCAAGGGAGCGGACATGCGCTACACGTACCGCCAATCTGGGATGTCGTCAGGCTTCGGCATGATGCCCCCGACGCCGCGCGCCATCAAGCAGTTGCTGTGGGCGAACTTTGGGGCGTGGTTCGTGTTTGCGGTTGCCTTCGCGATCGGGCTCGGCCCGATCATCGGACTGTTCCGGTGGCTGAGCCTCACTCCGGACATGTTCGTGCGCGGCGCCCTCTGGCAACCCGCCAGCTACATGTTCCTGCACGATCCCGGCGGGCTCTGGCATGTGGGCCTCAACTTGTTCGCCCTGTGGATGTTCGGCGGGACCCTGGCGCGCGACTGGGGCGGGCGGCGATTCTTGCACTTCTATTTCGCCTGCGGCGCAGGAGCGGCCCTAGTGGACGTGATCATTCGTCTCGTCACGGGCTCGGGCGGCGTGGCGACGGTCGGGGCATCGGGTGCGGTGCTGGCTGTAGTCACCGCTTTCGCGGTTACATACCCCAACACGCCCATCCTGATCTCCTTCATCCTGCCGGTACCAGCTTGGGTGGTGGCGGTGGCCTATGCCGCGATCAATCTTCTGGGTGCGGTTCAGGATTTCTCGCACGGCGGAAATCCGACCGGGACGGCGTTCACTGTCCACTTGGCGGGCATGGCGCTGGGATACTACTTCGTCCGGCGCCGGGCCGGGCTCCCAGAGCTCTCTCTGCCATCGTGGAATCCGCAGGCGCGCTACCGCGAGTGGCAACTCAGGCAGGCGCGCAAGAAGTTCGAGGTCTATATGCGAGATCGAGACAAGCGCAACGGACCAAGAGTGCAATGAAGTCGGGACGCAGCCGCGAATGCGCCGGCCGGATGGGAATCGGAACCACTCGGCGCACCGGATGGTCTGCTAAACTGGGGGCACAACGATATGGCACACCTTGAACCAACCATGGCTCTCTTCATGGGGCCGCTTGGCATGCAAGAGCTGCTCATCATCCTGCTGATCGCTCTGATCATCTTCGGCGGCAAGAAGATCCCGGAGCTTGCGAAGGGGCTGGGGCAGGGCATCCGCGAGTTCAAGACCTCGCTCAAGGCTGGCGAGGAAGAGGGCCAAGGGACCAGCCAAGCGGGCGCGGCCAAGGACAGCTAGCTCGACCCCTCACGCCGGGGCGAATCGCGTTCGCGCCGCAGCCACGCAGTCCGCTCATTCTCTCGATCCGCTTCGCGACGCGCCGAGCGCCGTGAAGTCTAGAACCAACCTGGGCTAAAATGTTTTCTATGGCGAGCCGGTCGTGAACCGCGCCATGTGTCGGCGAGTGGCCGGGGTTGGTCGTGGGTTCGCTGCCGGTTAGCGATTCCGGTCCGCGATGCCGCGCCCAATCCATGTAGTCGGAGCAGGGCTGGCGGGCTCCGAGGCTGCCGTCCAGATCGCCCGCCATGGTGTGCCGTGCGTGCTGCACGAGATGCGCCCGGGCAAGCGGACCCCGGCTCACCAGACCGATGCCCTGGGCGAGTTGGTCTGCAGCAACTCCCTCAAGACCGAGACACAGGGCAGCGCTCCGTGGCTTCTGAAGGAGGAGTTGCGCCGCATGGGTGCGATGTCGATGCGGGTCGCGGCCGAGGTGCGGATTCCGGGCGGGACCGCTCTGACGGTCGATCGTGGCTTGTTCGCGCGAGGTGTGACCGATGCGGTGGAATCGGAGCCGTTGATCAAGATCGAGCGCGGCGAGGTCACCGATCTCGCGACTGACAGCGACAAGATCTGGATCATCGCTACGGGGCCTCTGACGAGCGACGCCTTGGCGGAGGCGATCGCCGAGCGCACGGGGAACGATCGCCTGTACTTCTACGACGCGATCAGCCCGATCGTCGACGCGGAAACGATCGATATGTCGGTCGCCTATCGCGGCTCGCGCTACGGGCACTCTATCGATGGCAGCGATGACTACGTGAACTGCCCGCTCACCAAAGAGCAATACGAGCGGTTCCTGGCCGCCCTGCTGGCTGCCGAGCAGCACCATTCCAGCGATTTTGACAATCCCAACTACTTCGAGGGCTGCTTGCCGATTGAAGAGATTGCTCGACGGGGTGCGGACACGCTGCGTTTCGGGCCGATGAAGCCCGTTGGCTTGCGCGACCCGAGGACAGGGCGGGGCGCCTACGCCGTTGTGCAGCTCCGCCAGGAGGACGCCCGGGCCGGCTCGTACAACGTCGTGGGATTCCAAAACCATCTTAAGTACGGCGAGCAGAAGCGCTTGCTTCGCATGATTCCCGGCTTGGAGCGCGCCGAGTTCTTGCGCTTCGGGCAGATTCATCGCAACACATATATCAACGCGCCCGCCCTGCTGCTTCCGACGCTCCAGTGGAAGCAGCACGCCAACATCCTGTTCGCAGGCCAGATCTCGGGCGTCGAGGGGTATGTGGAGTCCATAGCGACGGGCCTGATGGCCGGTTGGAACGCTGTTCGCCTGTCCCTCGGGCAAGCCTTGCTGGAATGGCCGCCCGCCACCGCCCACGGATCCCTCTGCCGCTACATTTCCGGTGCCGACCCGGACAACTACCAGCCGGCAAACATCACGTTCGACCTGTTGCCTCCACCGTCAGCTGAGCTGAAACGGAAGTTTCGAAAGCAGAAGCGGGAGCGGCGCCGGCAGCAGTGCGCGCTGGGGCTAGCCGCGCTTGACGAGTTTCTCAATGTCCAGCAAGCAGCAGCCTGACGACACCATCTCGGCGGCGGCGACGCGGTTCTTGGCGTCGTTGCGGGCACGCAACGCATCGGAGAACACGATTGCGAGCTACGGCAGGGACCTAGGCTTGTTCGTCAGCCATTTCGGTTCCGACCAAGGGCAGGCCCTATCGGTGGGACGAGTCACGCGGCTAATGATTCGCGAGTTCATGGCCGAGGGCCGCTCGAAAGGTCTGTCACCAGCGACACTGGCGCGCCGCTTGGCGGCCCTGAGGGGCTTCTTCGACTACTTGGTTCTCGAGGAGGGCCTTCCCAACAATCCGGCCCGCAGCCTCGCGGCTCCCAAGATAT
The DNA here is from genome assembly GCA_009838515.1 of Terriglobia bacterium. Classification (GTDB taxonomy): domain Bacteria; phylum Acidobacteriota; class Terriglobia; order Bryobacterales; family UBA6623; genus VXMF01. Next base: position 30,281 of record VXRL01000011.1, read on the forward strand.
CCCAGAAACTGCCTCCCGTCATGAGCGCCGAGGATACCAATCAAATGGTCAATGCCGTGCGGTTCGACAGCGAGCGAGACCGCTTTCCAGACAAGGTCGTTCGCGACCGCCTGATCTTTGAACTGCTCTACGGTGCGGGGCTGCGTGTCAGCGAGCTCGTCGGCTTGAACCTGAACGACATCGACAGGGCCGAGCGCTGGATCGAAGTCAGAGGCAAGGGTCGCAAGGAACGCCAAGTGCCGTACGGAGTGCGAGCTGACGAAGCGCTGGAACGCTACTTGACGGTGCGGGAGCGTCTCGAGGCACCGCGCACGGAGAAGGCCTTGTTCCTGCACCGCTGGGGAGGGAAGCTACGACGCCTGACGCCTCGCAGCGTCGGATTGATCGTCAAGAAGTACGCACGCTTGCTGAGTGGCGACCCATCCCTGCATCCGCACTCGTTGCGGCACGCCTTCGCCACGCACTTGCTCTCCGAGGGAGCGGACCTGCGCGCAATCCAGGAGCTATTGGGCCACGCCAGCCTGTCGACCACGCAGAAGTACACCCAACTGTCCATGAGCGAGTTGATGAAGGTTTACGACGCGGCGCACCCGAAGGCCTAGCCTCGGCGCCAGATTTCCCGTTCCGCGCTAAAGTGGGGTGGTCAGCAGCCGGCTGGAGCGTCCGCCGAGAGCGCAGGAATTCATCGCAACAATGCCGAAACGGACGCTCTTTCTCAACCCGCCGTCGTACGAGAACTTTGACGGCGGCGCCAGTTCCCGCTGGCCCGCCACGCGGGAGATTGAATCGTACTGGTACCCGGTCTGGCTCTGCTACCCGGCCGGGATGTTGGGGGATAGCACCGTTGTCGATGCGCCTCCGCACAAGCTCAAGCCCGCCGATGTGAGGGGCTTGGCGAACTCGTACGAGTTCATGGTCCTGTTCACCTCGACTCCCGGGTTTGCCAACGACTGCGTCTTGGCAGAGTCGATGAAGGCTCTAAACCCCGACCTCGAGATCTGCTTTGTCGGACCTCACGTTGGCTCTCGCCCCGCCGAGAGCTTGCGGGCGTGTCTGGCCATAGACTTCGTGATTCGCAAGGAGTTTGACTTCCAAGTCGTTGATTTCGCGAACGGCAAGCCCTTCAGCGAGCTCGGAGGTGTCAGCTATCGAAATGGTGCCGGCGAGGCCGTGCACAACCCGGATGTGCCTCTGGTCGAGGACTTGGACGCGCTGCCTTGGGTGACACCTGTCTACAAGCGCTGCCTAGATGTGGAGCGCTATAACGTCCCCTTTCTCAAGCATCCGTACGTGTCGTTCTACACCGAGCGCGGCTGTCCTGCTCTGTGCACGTTCTGCCTTTGGCCGCAGACCATCTCGGGCCATCGCTGGCGCACGCGCTCGGCGGATGACGTGGCTGCCGAGGTGCGCTGGACGCTCGACAACTTCCCGGACATCAACGAGATATTTTTCGATGACGATACCTTCAACATTCGCAAGGACCGCGTACTGGAGCTGTGCGCAAAGCTCAAGCCGCTAGATTTCACTTGGTCCTGCACGTCCCGTGTCAATGTCGATTACGAGACTCTGAGGACCATGAAGGACGCAGGTTGCCGACTGCTGATCGTCGGCTACGAGTCAGGCGATCCGCAGATCCTGAAGAACATCAAGAAGGGAGCCACCGTCGAGCGGGCCCTCAAGTTCACCCGGGATGCCCACAAGGCTGGCCTGACTATCCACGGCGACTTTATCGTCGGCTTGCCGGGTGAGACACGCGAGACCATCCAACGCTCCTTGGAGTTTGCCAAGCGGCTCGACACGGAAACGATCCAAGTCTCTGTGGCGCACCCCTATCCGGGCACCTCGTTCTTCGACGAGGCCGTGGCCAACGGCTGGCTCACCGATGGCTCGATGACGGATGCAGCGGGCCACCAGGTGCCCAACATCCGCTATCCAGACCTAGACCAGAAAGAGATCCTGCAGTGGGTCGAGCGTTTCTATGACGAGTACTACTTCCGTCCGCGGGCGGCGTGGCGCATCGTCAGGAAGGCGATGTTTGATGCCAAGGAGCGCCGTCGGCTGGCGAAAGAAGCCCGCGAATACTTGGCTTTGCGAGCTAAGCGCAAGGAATACGCCCTCGACACCCACCCCTGAACGGCGGCGCGAACCCGCGATTGGATTGCCAGCTCGGCCTCGCCCGAGCCGCTGTCCGGGCATAGATTTCCACAACTGTGTTGGAAAACTGACAGTGGAACTGTGGAAATCCTGTGTGTAGAGGTTGGAAACTGCTATCTAACTTACGCACAGACCAGCATTACCGAGTCTGTGCGGCGAAGCTGTGGAAACCTTGCACGCCTACTGATGGTTGGTTGGCGTAGCGGCCGCTCGCTGGAGGTCGCTGCGGCAACTCCGTGCCCTTGCCGGCACGTACCACCGCTCTGGCCTGGGCGGGCTGCCTGCCCTCGGCTAGAGTCGGGTGGTCGCGGGTCGAGATTTCCACACCCTAGGCAAGATTCGTGTGAAGCGGTGTGGAAAACCTGTGTGCGCCTGTTGGAAAAGACTCCGTAACTTCCATCTCTGAAACACTTCAGGCGCAGACCTAATTCAGTGTGGAAATCTTGGCGGCAGTCGCTGCGTGAGCGCTATGCGGTGTCGGAGGTTCCTGATGCGAAACGGTCGATCAAGAACATCACCGCTGCCACGGCCGCCAGCGATAGCCACAGGCTGTCGACCAGCGGTATGGGAATCTCAATGCCCGTGAACAGAGTCTTCGGAATTGCGATGAGTATGCCTGCGATCGCCTCGCCGGCGATCAGTCCGGAAGCGATCAGCAGGCCCCTGTGGCGTGCTTCCTCCGAGCGCCTCTGGAGGCGCTGCGAGATCAAGCCCCCGAGGAAGATAGGCACCATCAGCGAAAGCGGCAGGTAGATGCCAACCGCGACGGGCATCACATGCGCGCGAAAGCGGCTGCCGGAGCGCTGCAGGAAGCCGTCGAACAGGACGATACCGACCGCGATCAGCGCTCCGATCCAGACCATGTTCCACGGAATGCTGGAGTCTCCGAACAACCCCTCCGCGATCGAGGCGAAGAGCGTAGCTTGCGGTGCTAGCAAGGCATTGGGTTCGCCCGTGCCAATGCCGTAGGCCCTGTGCAGCAGCGTCAAGACCGGCGCGATGGTGAAGACGGGCACCAGAATGCCGATCAGCTGGCCGATCTGCTGTAGGCGCGGCGTTGCCCCGACCAACTGGCCAGTCTTAAGGTCCTGCGACGTGTCTCCGGCAGTCGCGGCGGCGCAGCACACGATGCTGGCCACGCCTAGCGCGCCCAGGATTCCGGCGCTGCCGGTCATGCCCAAGATCAGCAAGATGACGGACGAGAACATCAGCGCGCAGATTGTCGTGCCCGAAATGGGATTGTTGGACGACCCCACCAAGCCGCAAATGTAGCTTGAAACCGCCACAAAAAAGAGCGAGCTGACGAGCATCACGATTCCTGCGGTCAACGCAACCGGCACGGAGCCCGTGACGGATTGGTACAGCACGAACGTACCGAGGGCGACCACTGCGAAGGCTGCGCCGACCAAGGAGTTGGGAAGGTCCCTGTCGGTGCGTTCGATCGATTGGCCGCTTCTTCCAACGCCGCCAAGCAGGTGGCGCACCGCCTTCGCAATTCCGCCGCGGATACTCCACATCGATGCCAGCCCGCCGACGATCATGGCCCCCACGCCCATGTAGCGGATCTGGCTGCTCCATAGCGTCCACGCCGCGTCTAGGGCAGACTGTTCGGCCACGGGGCTTAGCCAGTAGAAGATCGGAATGGCGAACAGCCAGGCGATCACGCTTCCCGCCAAGGCGGCGATGCCAATCTCGACACCGACAATCACGCCGACTCCTAGTAGCGCGACCGAGATGTCCGTGCCGCCATAGAGCACGGTGCCCCCCACCCTCCAAGCGAACTCTGCCGTGCTGCGGAAAACCGCAAGCAAGCCTACGAGCGATTTGAACACCAGTCCACCGCCAAGAGCGGACAGGATCGTGCGCATGGGGCTGCCGCCTGACTCTCCCGCCTCAAGCACTTGGGCGCAGGCCACTCCCTCCGGATAGATCAGCTCCTTGTCCTCGACGATCAGGACCCTTCGCAGGGGGACCATGAACAGCACGCCGAGCAGGCCGCCCAGCAAGCCGATCAGGGAGACCTTCCAAAAGGAGAACTCCAGCCAAACCCCGGTGATCAGCATGGCGGGAACGGTGAAGATGATCCCCGCCGCGACCGCCTCTCCAGCCGAGGCGATGGTCTGCACGATGTTGTTCTCGCGGATCGTGCCACGCCTCAGCAGCCCGCGCAGGATGCCCATCGAAACGATAGCCGCCGGAATGCTGCCGGTCACGGTCATCCCCGCATACAGCCCGAGGTATGTGTTCGCCGCAGTGAGTACCGTGCCGATCAGCAGTCCGATGACGACCGCCCGAATGGTGAGTTCGCGAGCTGGATAGGACGGAAGCATCGGCGATCGCAAAGAGCTCGGATAAAGGGCGTACCATATCACAGCGGTCCGCCCGTGCGGCCAGGCCGTGCGTCTCGCGTCAGACAGTGAAACGGCGCTTGGCTCGGCCCGGGCTAGGCGTTTGGCACTGGCGCCCGTGGCTGGGCTAGTCCAATCCGAGAGAGCGCTTCTGGGCGTCCAGCCACTCTTCGTATTCCCTCTTAAGCGCTTCGTCCGTCGGGCTTGGATACAGTTCGCTCGCCGTGTAGCGCCCTGTAGCCAGCTTGCCCTTAGTCCAGATGTCGTGCAGTTCCGTCAGCTTCGCCTGCTTGACGGCGCTCTCGACAAGGTGTGGCGGCACGAACGTTAGCCCTTCGCGGTCACCTACTACCAAGTCACCCGGCATGACAGTAGTCGTGCCGATCCGTACTGGTACGTTGATGCCCATCAGCATCACGTCTTGGAGCGCCGAGACGTGGAATCCCCGGACATATACCGGAATGTTCAGGGGATGAACCCCGTCCAGGTCGCGGATCGCTCCGTCAATAACGAACCCCTGGCCCGTTGCGGCGTGTATCGCTGTCGCGAGATTGTCGCCCGCGAAGGTTCCGCCTTCAATCTTGCCAAACAGATCGACGACGAGCACGTCGCCGGGCCGGAGCGCATCAATCACTCGCTGGTTGCCGTTGGGGCCTAGCTTCCGAGCTGCTGCGTCTTCTTCGATGATCTGGTCCAGATCGGGACGGACCGGCATGAAGACAGCGGTGACGGCCCGCCCGAGCAGCTTCTTCTCCGGATGGACGATCTGCCAGCCCCCAGACCACTGGTGATGATAGCCGGCTTGCCGCAGCGGCCCCCAAAGCATCTCGGAGCTCGCGTTGGCCAGCGAATCGATCAGGGTTTGCGGCACCTTCGGCCGACCGTCGTCGAAGCGTTCGAACGGATTGAAGCGGGTGTATTTGGCCAGCTGGGTCTTGTCGAATCCGCCGACCTGTGCGGCAACGGGGCCAGCTAGCGCCAAAGCGAGGATGATTCGGAGGATTCGCATCGCCGTGACTCTACCACGTTTTTCCTCCATCTGGGGCACCAGCGCGAGCGGAGCAGGGAACTGACGGTCGGAGCGGCCTGACGGAGGGGACGCGTTCTTGGCGGAGTACAATTGGCAGTTCTGCAAATGAGTGATCTGTTTCGTGTTGGCGTCGATCCCGGCTGGAAGGCTACCTTCGAGTCTGTCATGGGATCGCACGTGCGAGATGTCTTCGATTCCCGGCCTGACATCGAATGGGAGATCATGGCGCCTCCGGTCGATGGTGCCGCAAGTGCCGAGGTGATTGATCAATACGATGGCTTGGTGACCTTGGGCACGCCCTTTCGTGCGCACAGTTTCGAGGGCGTCAAGCGGTTGGCATGCATCTCGCGCTGGGGAGTGGGCTTTGACATGATCGACATCGCGGCTGCGGGGGCCGCCGATGTGATGGTCGCGCTGACGCCTGAAGCGATCAAGCGGTCTGTCGCTGAGTCGCAGATCGCGCTGATCTTCGCGTTAGCGAAGCGGCTGCCTGATCTGGACAGGCGCACCCGGGCGGGCATCTGGCGCACCGACCTGCCGATTGACGGCATTGACGTCAAGGGGCGCACCCTGTCGTCGGTCGGCCTTGGTCGGATCGGTGTGGAAATGTTCCGGATGGCGCGTGGAGTCGGGTTCGGCAGGCTGTTGGCCTACGATCCCTATTGTTCGGAGACCCTTGCGCGCGACGTCGGTGTAGAGCTGGTCAGCTTGGAGACCGTCATGTCCGAGGGCGATTTCGTAACTGTGAATGCGTTTCTGAACTCCGAAACACGCGGCATGATCGGCGCTGCCGAGCTTGCGCTGATGAGGCCAAGCGCATACTTTGTCAACACCGCCCGCGGGCCGATCGTCGACGAAACCGCTCTGGTACAAGTCCTGCGGGGTCAGCTCATTGCAGGCGCAGGCCTCGACGTGTTCGAGAAGGAGCCTCCCGCCGAGGACAACCCGTTGCTTGAGATGGACAACGTCATCTTGTCCCCGCACAGCATGGCTTGGACGCAGGAGGGCATGGCTGGGAACAGCCGCGACGCCTGTCGCAACATCGCCAGCGTGGCCTCAGGCGAAGTGCCGCCGTGCCTGGCAGACCCGTCGGTCGTCAACCAAGAGGGGGTGCAAGCCAAGCTTGCGCGCTGGAGGAAGTCATGAAGCCTAACCGAGCCCGCCAGGCGGCCTCGCGGCCTGGAAGCTATGCCGTCGGGCACATGGTGATGGAGTTCTCCACTCCCGGCATCGCCAAGATCTGCGAGGCGGCGGGCTTGGACTTCGTGCTCATCGACATGGAGCACGGCCCGCTCGAGATCCCGGAGGTTGCTCGCATGATCGCGTTGTTCAAGGCCACCGCGATCAGCCCGTTCGTGCGAGTCCCAGCATCGGAGTATCACTTCGTAGCACGCGTCATGGATGCCGGGGCGCAGGGCATCATGGCACCCAACGTGAGGACAGCCGAGCAGGCGCGCCTGCTCAACGACGCGATGCGATATGCGCCAGACGGCAACCGCGGCCTCGGGCTAGGGACTTCGCATAACGACTTCGTGCGACCGGATCCTGTCGCGTACATGGCCGAGGCGAACCGCGAAAACCTCCTGATCTGCCAGATTGAGAGCACGCAGGCGCTGGAAAACTTAGACGAGATTGCAGACGTGGACGGTGTTGATTGCCTGTGGGTGGGCCACATGGACCTCACGCAATCTATGGGCATTGTCGGCCAGTTTGACCATCCAGACTTTCTTTCCGCGTTGGCGAGCGTGGCGCAAGCAGCCCGCGCGCGCGGGAAGTTCGCGGGGATTCAGCCCGGCTCTCTCAGACAGGCCGTGGACTGGCTCGCGATCGGCTATAACCTGATCTCGTATAGCACGGACATCGGGGTATACGGGGCCGCGCTCGCCTCCGAAGTCGCCGAGGTGCGCGCGCACGGGCACTTGCAGTGACCAGCCGGCCATGGACCGGAGACTGATCCGGGGGCCGCACGGAGCCCGACACGCACTGCGCGGGTCAGAAGGCGGCGGCGCTTAGCTCTTCCCGCAACATAGCTTCCTGTCCACAGGCGCGCGCGTCGGCGGAGCGGACCGGCTGGCACTCGCACTGTGCCATGATGAACCCGTGGGCGACCTAGCGCGGCTGTTCGGCTACGTCCGCCCCTATTCCGCGCACATCGCTGTCGCCGTGGTGCTGATGGCGGTAGTGGGGGCCAGCTACGGCCTGTTCGCGCTGCTGCTGGAACCGTTGCTGGATCGGTTCCTGAGCCCCGAGCCGGTGACTGCGCCGGTCGAACTGTTTAGGTTGCCGTTCTTCGATACGGCGATCATGTTGGACGACCTCCTGCCAGCCGGTGTTTCCGGCGCCTTCGGAGTGTTCTGCTGGGTGTTCCTGGCGGTCGCGGTGGCTAAGGGGCTGTGCGACTACGCGGCGAGCTGCCTGGTGAACCACGCGGGCTATTCCGCGGTGCGCGACATCCGAAACGAGATGTACGGTGTTGTGCTGGGCCAGTCGCCAGCCTTCTTCCAGACCAAGCATACCGGCGAGTTGATCTCTTCCCTGGTCAGCGACATCGAAAGGATCCAATCTGCCTGCTCGCACTTCCTGGCCGACCTGATGCGGCAGCTCTTCACGACGCTCGCGTTGCTGTTCGTTTTGCTACAGCACGATCCGATCCTGACGATCGGCTGCCTCGTCGTGCTGCCGCTTGTGTTGCTGCCGGCCTCGCAGATTGGCCGCCGACTGCGAAGGACCTCTACCAAGGCCCAGGAGCACTTGGCGCAATTGGTCAAGATCATGCAGGAGACGATCTCGGGCAATCGCATCGTCAAGGCTTTCGCCATGGAGAACTCCGAAGTCAGGCGCTTTCGCGAGCGTGCCGACCATTGGTTCGAAGCCAGCATGCGGATGGTCAAGCAGCAGGCGGTCGTCTCTCCCCTGATCGAGGTGCTAGGAGCGGGCATGATCCTTTGTCTGTTGGTCTATGTGCGCGGGCGGATCTTGGCGGGCGGGCTGACGGCCGGCCAAGTGGTGAGCTTCATCGTCGCCCTCGTCATGCTGCTGCAGCCCATCAAGCGGCTGATCGGCATCCACAACATCTTCCAGCAGGCCTTGGGGGCGGTGCAGCGGGCCTTCGCATACATGGATCATCCCCACGACATCAAGGATGCCCCCGGGGCCAAGCCCTTGCCCCCCATCCGGGAGGTGATCGAGTTCGACGGTGTGCGTTTCTTTTACCCGGGCCACCCGGGCGAGCCCGCGCTGGATGACGTCAGCCTGACTGTCCGCGCCAGAGACGTCGTCGCCTTGGTCGGGCTCAGCGGAGCAGGGAAGACAACCCTGATGAGCCTGCTGCCGCGATTCTTCGACCCGACGGCCGGCGCCGTCCGAATCGACGGCAGGGACCTGCGCTCGGTCACGGTGGAGTCCATCCGCAGCCAGGTGGCAATCGTCACGCAAGAAACGTTTCTGTTCGACGACACGATCTTCAACAACATCGCCTACGGGCAAGCTGACATCGCCCGGGACAGGGTCTACGCTGCCGCCAAGGCCGCCTATGCCGCGGAATTCATCGAACAAATGCCCGAAGGCTACGAGACCAAGCTCGGCGAGCGTGGGCAGCGACTCAGCGGCGGGCAGCGCCAGAGGATCGCAATCGCGCGCGCTCTGCTCAAAGACGCCCCGATCCTATTGCTCGACGAGGCCACTTCGCACTTGGACAGCGAGGCCGAGACCCTTGTCCAGCGGGCGCTCTCGAATCTGATCCACGGCCGTACCGTCATCGTGAGCGCGCACCGCTTGTCGACCATCCGCTCCGCCGACGAGATTCTCGTGATCGACGGCGGTCACATCGTCGATCGCGGCACCCACGGTTCGCTACTCGAGACATGCGGGCTCTACCGCAGGCTCGTTGAGTTGCAGGCCGTGGGGGCGTGAACCGCGGGTTGAGTTCGACGACTGGCTTCGCCCGGGCAGCACGCGTTGGAGCACTCCGGCCGGGCTCTGTCGCCGCGCAGTCCCGCGCGCGAGCGCACCTCGGAAGTTCCGGAGCGCGCTAAACTAGTTGTCCGGCTTGGTTTCGCTCGGCGGCCTGCAGACGCCGCCGGACCTCGGGCCGCGCGTACGGCCGCTCCGCTGCCCATGCCAATCGTACTGGTGATCTCAGGCCCGTCCGGGACAGGCAAGAGCACCTTGGTGAAGCGGCTGATAGCTAGCGAGCGCGATCTAGAGTTTTCCGTTTCGGTCACCTCGCGCCCGCCGCGCTACCAGGAAGTTGCGGGCCGTGCTTACCGTTTCGTGTCCGAGGAACGCTTTCGCAGCATGGTCGAGGAGGGAGAATTCCTTGAGTGGGCGGCCGTGTTCGGAAACCTCTACGGCACGCCCAAGGCAGCCGTAGAGGAGGCAGCTACGCGCGGGTGTGACATTTTGCTGGACATTGACGTGCAGGGTGCGGCACAATTAATGGAGAAGCTACCGGAAGCCGCCACGGTCTTCGTTCTTCCGCCTTCGCGCCGCGCCTTGGAGGAGCGGTTGCGGAGACGGTCGTCGGAAAGGGAGCAGGAGATCGAACGGCGCTTGGGTGAAGCAACGGGGGAAGTGGGTCGATTTCCGGCCTACAAGTACGTCATCGTCAACGACGATGTCGAATCAACAGTCGAGGCCTTGCGCACGATTCTCGCCGCCGAGCGCAGCAAGCGTGAGCACATGGCCGGCCGAATCCAGCCGATCTTGATGGAATTCGGCATTGATCCGGAGGAACCCGAATGAGCGACTCGCATCAGAAACTCTTCGAGGGCTACGAAAAGGGACCCGACCAAAAGTGGACGATCCCGAACGACGATCAGAGCGGCGTCTACCGCTTTATCTTGGCCGCCGCCCGCCGTGCGCGCCAGCTCCAAAGCGGCCAGCGGCCCCTGATCAACACCACCCTGCGCAAGCCCACGAAGATTGCGATGGAAGAAATCCGCAGCGGTGCCGTGGCCGTAGAAATCGTCCCCGAGGGCCAGCCTTGGCCGCCTCAGCCCACGGCCGATGGCGACGATGGCGCGGCTGCCGATGCCCTTGGCCCCTTGCCGGAAGGACTGGACGCAGTGCCTGCCGAACAGGGCGGCGACGCAGATGCATGGTCCGACCCGTTGAAATCGGAAGAAGGAGCCGAGATGCCGGTCGCCTTCAGGCCCGAGTAGTCCGGGCAGCGAGGCCTTCCGCTCTGCCCGCGGTTGCGCTCCGACGGCCCTTGACGGTCCCTTGGTGTGCGGAACTGCAGCGACGATTCCGGCTCCGAAGGGCAGACGCCGCTGAAGCGGTCGGATCCGCGAGAGTGCCCGTGACGCGAATTCTCGCAGTTGTCAGCAGCCTGCTCTGTGCAGGGGCTGTCGCCCAAGAACTGCGCGTCGAAGACTGGGAACCACGCTCGACACTTGTTGTCGAGCAACATCCGGTCCCGCGCGCGAAATTCCCCGCAATCGATGTGCACAGCCATCACGGCCGTTCCACTTCGCCGGAGCGGCTGGAACAGATCGTCGCCGAAATGGACGCGCTCAACTTGGCGGTGCTAGTGAACCTGAGCGGCGGGCACGGCGATCGGCTCCGCAACACCGTCGGGACGTTCCGTTCGAAGCATGCCAAGCGCTTCGCCGTGTTCGCCAACCCGGACTTCAGCGGTATCGGCAGTCCCAGCTGGCCCCAGCGTGCGGCACGGCAACTCGAGGCGGATGTCAGGGCTGGCGCGCAAGGGCTGAAGATCTTCAAGAACTTCGGCATGAGCGTTCGCGACCGCGCCGGAAAGCGAGTTCCGGTCGACGATCCGGCGATGGCCCCGTTGTTCCAGACGTGCGCCCGGCTGAACATCCCAGTGCTGATTCATGTCGCCGACCCGGCGGAGTTTTGGGCGGAGCACGACCGCCACAACGAACGCTGGTTGGAGCTGAAGCTGCGCCCGCGGCGCAAGCGCACAGCGCCTCCCAGCTTTCAGGACCTGATCGAAGAGCGCGACCGCATGCTGGAGCGCCATCCGGATGTCAACTTCATCCTGGCCCACATGGGATGGCATGGCCACGACCTCAAGCGCTTGGGAGGACTCCTCGACAAGCACCCGAACGTCCACGTCGACCTTGCGGCTGTGCTATATGAATTGGGCCGCATCCCGTTCAGCGGGCCGGAATTCCTGAATCGTTACAAGGACCGGGTATTGTTTGGCAAGGATTCCTATGCTCCGGCCGAATTCCCGTACTATTGGCGCGTTTTGGAAACGCGGGACGAGTACTTCGAATACTACCGCCGCTACCACGCCCACTGGCGCATGTACGGCCTCGGCCTGCCCGACGAGACGCTCCGACACATCTACTGGAAGAACGCCTTGCGGCTGATCCCCGGCATCGACGCCAGCTTGTTTGAATGACGGCGCCTCCTCAGCGTGTGCCCAGCGCTTTGAGAGCGAGCGCCTCGACCAGGTCGACTACCGCGTCGGCGTCTCGCAAGTCGGCCGTCTCCACTGCCGAGTGCGCATAGCGCAGGGGAAATCCGATGGGCACGTTCACAGTCTCCAGCGAGCGGAAAACCGAACCGTCGTTCCCGCCAGCAGTGACGCCCAACTGGAGCGGGATCTTGCGCTGGCGGGCGAGGGCGACAACGCGGGCGATCTCAGCGGTGGGCGTGAGTCCACTCTCGTCGAACGCGCGCAGTACTGCGCCGCCCCCCAGGCGCGCATGGGCCATTCGCCTCGATTCGAGCGGGCTGTCTGAGGTTACGAACGTGTCGATGGGGAAGACGTGAGCCGGAGACGCCGTCTTGGCATAGTGCCGCGCTCCCAAGCGTCCGACCTCCTCGCTGACGCTGAAGACGAAATCCACTGCCCCGCGCGCTCGGCGGGCCGGACCCTCAAGCCGTTTCAGGGCTTCGACCAGCGTGGCGCAACCGAGCCGGTCGTCGAGCGACCGGGCGCTGACACGGTTGCCGAGGAGCCTTCGGAAGCGCTTGAGCACTGTTGCCGTATCTCCCTCGCTGATGCCCGCTCTTGCTACGGCCTCTCGAGAGGACAGGCCGAGATCCAGACTGCGTCGGCCGGTCATCACGCCGTTGATGCTGCCTCGGCTTCCGTGGACCAACATCGGCTGCCACGAAAACAGACGCAGATCACCTCCCCCCTTTAGAGACAGCGCCACGCTGCCGTCGGATGAGATCGCGGTCACGCCGAACCCGATCTCATCCAGATGAGCGATGAATGCGGCCTTTGGCTGTTCGCCGCTGCCGAGCCTGACGATGAGGTTGCCCCAGTCGTCGATGCGCAGGGCTCGCCTTGCGTAGGGCGGCAAGAGGCTCTGGAGCAGCGTCCTCACTGGCTCTTCCTTCCCGCTCACGCCCGGCATCTCCACGAGCTGCTCGATCATCTGTGCCAACGAGCCGATCTGGCGCGCCGTTGCTACGGCGCCGGCCTGGGCGAGAGGGCGTTGCTCTCCGCGCAGTTCCAAGGGTGCGCCAACCAAGTGGCAGAGTAGGCGCACGATCTCGGACAGATCGCCGTGGCGGACCGCCGCCGAGGGGGTGGCGCTGTTCTGCACCGGAGGCCAAACGACGGCGTAAGCGTGCCCGTCCTGCCAGGGAACCCCATCGCCGAAGGGTCCGAACGCGAAGCCGCGCGGCGGCTTGCGCTCGATCTCGATCCCTTCACGATCGGCAAGATCGGCGATCTCTCTCACCAATGCGTCGGATTGGCCGCGTACCGCGGCGATTCCGGCGCTTGCACCGCCGTTCGGACGCAGGAGCACGACGCGCTCGAAGTCCAGAGACCGCAACAGCCTGACAAGGCCAGCGTTGTGCGGGTAGCGCTGCGTGACGAATGCCACCGCGACCGTGCCTTCCGGCTCGGCTCCCGCCAAGCGGCGGGCGACTTCCAGCAGGATTGCGGCACCACTCCGGCTAGAGATCCAAGGTGCCGCGATCCACCCGCTCCCAATCGGCGCGACGCGCTTTTCGAGCGTGACGCGGTCGAGGACGTTCAGGCCAGCGGCGCGGGCCTCGCTAGCGCCAGAGGCGCCCACATCAATATATAAGTCGTCCGTTTCGGTGCGCCGATAAGACGCCCGGGATCCGAAATGAACGGCCGGAGCCGCGACGACCCCTGGCACGACCCCTCCCGTCAGGGTCGATACCCGCACGTTTTGGCCGAGGAAATACTCACCGAGTCCAGCTCCAAACGGAGCGTCTGCGAGGGGCTGCAGTCGCAGGTAGCCGTCCGGTTGGATCTCCGATACCGCGTAGCCGGGCTCGTCAACGCCCGCGGCCAAGAGGGTGCGTGGCGTCCCCTTGCCGAAACGGGCCACGAGCATTCCGTTGCTGCCTCTCCGATGGGTTCCGCCTACGCGGCTCGCGATGAACTCGATGACCCTGCTCTCGTCACCTGATGCCGCATCCAGGCCCGCCAACTCGAACAGGTCCGATGCTGGAGCCGGGGCTGCCGCAAGCGCGCCGGCGAGTACGAAGCGCAGGGTTGGACTGGGAGGCCACCGCAGGCACCCGAATCCGGCCCCACGCCACTTTGACCGGGCCAGCGCTGCAGGGCAGGGAAGCTCACGCCCCCGTCCAGCGAATGCTTGGAGGCGACCCGCCACTGCCCCACGCCTCAGTCGCCGAGACGAGCGAGGGCTTCCTCGAGTTCGGAGCGCGCATGCGCGTCGCCGGTGCGGTGTGACGCCGCAATGCCGCGCATGTAGATTTCTCGGGCCTTGCCGGCACGCTGCAGGCGCTCTAAGGTCTTGCCAGCGTGATAGTAAGCAGCCTGATAGTTAGGATCTCCTTCAAGTAGGCGTCTGAATTCCTCGAGGGCCTTGCTGTCTTCCCCGCGCTTGACGAACTCGTGCGCCAGGCCATAGCGGGCGAACTGGTTCGATGGGTCCACCTCGAGCATGGCTCGGAGAGCTTCGATGCGATCCATGGCTGATGCCATTCAGCATAGCAACGCGGCCGGTTCTCGCCGACGTACACTGGGGTGGCTTGGCGTGTCCGTGCTTCGAACCAACTTCTAGGTTGCCGTGGTCTGCCTGGCCGGGGAAGTTCCGCCCGCCATTAGGTGCCCCCCGCGAGGGCATCTGCCACGCCGATGCCGCGCGCCCGTACCGGCCGGCTGGGCAACTGCTGGTGACCGGCTGCAACATGGGCTACGCTCGCGATCGGTGCGAGCGCGTGCCCGCTGACGCGCCGGACGCTGCTCGCTTCGCTCATGCCGGACCCGGCATCGTGCGCTGGGTGCTGGAAACGGACCACCGTCCGGTCGCGTGCGGTGTTTCCGAACAGGGCTCGCCGGGGGGGCAGGGGCCAGTGCTCGACAGCCAAGTGAACGCCTACCGGAGCGCGATCGAAGAGCCAGGCCCGCGGTAGCCAGCCGTGCGCCCGACGCGCCCAGCAAGGGGCCGACGAGGCTGCGGACGACAGTTGCGGTCCGTGTCCATTCCCGATACACTCGGCTTAGGAGCAGACCTCCCGGAGAGACGCATGGCAGAGAGCGAAACCAAGCAAGTACAGATGGATCGGCGCGATTTCACGAAGGGCGCCGCCGCATTGGGCATGGCCGCGGCAGCCGCGAGCAGCGGACCATTGGTGCGCAAGGCGAAGGGGGCCGATAAGGTCATCAAGTACGCCATGATCGGGCCCGGCAGCCGGGGGCGGAGGCTGCTCGAGCGCCACTTGGTGCACATGGAGCACGGCGAGTGCGTCGCGCTGTGTGACATTTACCAGAAGAACCTCGACCGGGCATTGAAGGTCTTTGACGGCAAGCCGGCAGCTTACACCGACTACAACGAGTTGCTCCAGGACGACTCGATCGAGGCCGTCTTCATAACGGTTCCGCTATTCCTGCACTACCCGATCATGAAGGCCGCTCTCGAGGCCGGCAAGCACGTCTTCTGCGAGAAATCGCTGGTCTTCACGCCCGAGGAAGTCCACGGCCTGAGGGCTGTGCACGAGGCGCATCCGGATCAGATCATCCAGGTCGGCCTGCAGCGGCGCTACAGCAAGCTGTACCAGCGCGCCAAGGACCTCATCGATAGCGGAGCGATCGGAGAGGTGACGCACATCCAAGCCCAGTGGCACCGCAACACGAACTGGCGCCGCAAGGCAGCCGCCGAGTTCGAGGACCAATTCAACTGGCGCCTGTACCGCAGGTACTCTGGCGGGCTGTGTGCGGAGCTGATGTCCCACCAAGTCGACGTGGCCGACTGGATTCTCGACCAGCACCCCAAGTCGGTGATGGGCGTGGGAGGTCTCGACTACTGGAAGGACGGGCGCGACATCTACGACAACATCCAGCTCGTGTTCGAGTACCCGGGCGGCCAGAAACTGCAGTACAGCTCGATCATGACCAACCGCCACATCGCCGGTCGGCGCGTGCCGGGCGATGGCTGCCGCGAGACGATTCTTGGAACCGACGGCGCAATCGAGCTCACGCTGATTCCCTACGGCGACGGCATGCTGTATCCGGACGTGATGAAGGTCAAGATGGAAGACCAGGCCAAGCAGAAGGATGATGGCGAGAACTGGGTGGCCGGCGCCACCGTGGGCATGGACACAGCGGAGCAGGGCGATGGATTCCCGATCGACCCCGAAGCCGTGGACCCCAGCCAGGTAAGCTTCATCGAGAAAGAGATCTTCTTCGCCAAGACGTGGGCCTACCACAAGGGAATTCTGCGACCCGAGGAGGATATTGATCCCGAGTACGCCGAGCTCTCCAGCTTCCTAAAGGATGTTGCGACGGGCTCGCGGCCGGAGGCCGACATCGATGTCGGCCTGCAAGACTCCGTGGCCGTCATGCTGGCGAACCTGGCCATGGATGAGCAGCGCAAGGTCCACTTCGCGGAGATCGAGCAGATGGGACGGTCGGATGTCGAGCTGACATCGGCTGGCGCCCCGAGCCGGGGCGACTAGCTCGCTGCCGGAGCCAGGCCGCTAGCCCGGATTCGACCGCTTCGGCTTCGGTCCCGGCGGCGGTGCCATGATCGTCAGCACGACGAGGTTTGCCGGGCCCGGGTTCGCGAGCGAGTGCGGCTCGCCCTCGCGAGCCAGCACGAGGTCTCCGCTCTCGATGCGCTCGGTCCGCTCGCCGACGGTCACGTCTCCGCAGCCCTCGAGAACCAAGTAGAGCTTGTCCTGCCCGGCATGGGAGTGCAGCTGGTGGAGCTGCCCAGGCCGGAAGCAATTCAGCCCGGAGAATACCTGCTCGCCGGAGAGCAGGTCGGCCTTGGCCATCTTGAGGCCGGAGAAGACCGCACGCTCGGCGATCCGGCGGACGATCATCGGCCTTCGTTCGCCACCTGGATGAGCTGGTTGAAGAGCTGGTTTTGCTCGGGCGTGAGGTACTGGACTATGCGCTGGTGCGCCTCGAGCTGATTCCACTTCAGCTCGCCCAGCAGTTCGGCCTCTTGCATGATCACGTCGTCGAGGATGGCCCGGATCTGTTCCATCTGACTCGGGTTGAGCGACAGTTCCTCGGCCAAGTCCTGCAGCGTCGCTTCGATGCGGAACTCGGTGCTCCGCTCTTCCTCGAACGCCTCCATCAGGTTCGAACTGAGCAGGCCGGTCGCGAAGCCGCTGAAGAAAATCAAGGCAAGCACGCCAGCTGCCTTGCCAACCGAGCCTGCCGAGAAGCCCTGCACTACCGTCCCGCGCCCCCCGAGTACATTACGACCGCCAGCATCGTGCTGCGGTTCAGGTCGATATCGCAACCGAGGCGGACATTGCAGTAGTCCGCGCTCTCCGGAGGCTCGGCCAGAACGCTCTGGGCGATGTTCTGCACTTGGGGTTCGGCGGCAGCTTGGTAAGCGCTAGTCCCGAAGAGCACCAACAGCCAAGCGCCGCAAGCGAGAACGAGACGGCGGGCCATGAGCGGCTGGAAGAAGATGTCCCAGAACGGGGCCTGGCGCTGGGATTGAATTTCGCGCAGGATCTTACGGTGGAAGCCAGGCGCCGGGCCGATGCTACTGTCGGGCGGCATGTCGAAGCTGCAAAACAGCCCTGAAATTCCCGCCATTTCCTCGACCACTTGGCGATCGCTCGGGTTTCGGGCCAAGCGTTCCTCGTACTCGCGGCGCCCCTGGTCTCCGAGCTGGCCGGCTAGGTACGCCTCTAGGTTCTCCTCTAGGTACTTGTCCATCCCCGTCTCCCCCTCGGCTCGTTCCTGCCGCGCATTTTACACAATCTCGCCGGGCCCTTCCGTGCGGAGCTGCCCGGCTGCCTTGACAAGTTTCTTGCGGGCTCGGAAAAGCTTCACCTTGATGGTGTTCTCGTTGATCCCCGTCTTGGCTGACAGCTCGTCCACTGTCAGTCCTTCGACTTCCTTCTGAAACAGCAACATGCGCTCCTCTTCGGAGACGTGCTCCAGCAGCTTCAGCAAGTAGTCGCGCCGCGACGTCTGCGCCTCGGCGTCCGGAGCGGTGTCGGCCGCGCGAGCCGAACTTTCGACGATCTCGTCGACGCCTTCGCCCAAGTCGCCCTCGAAAACCACGCGGCGACTCTTGATCCTGCGCAGGTAGTCGTAGGTCTCGTTCATCGCGATCTTGTAGATCCACGTCGACAGGGACGATCGCATGTCGAACTTCTTCAGTGCGAAGAAGACTTTGGTGAACACCTGTTGGGCTACGTCCTCCGCATCGATGCTCCGTCGCACCATCCTCAGGGCGAGGCTGTAAACCATGTTCTGGTGCTGCTGGACGATGAGGGCGAACGCTTCCTCGTCACCACCCTTGGCGCGGCGCACGATTTCGGCTTCTGAAGCGGTCTCGTACGGCACGAAGCGATCTGAGCGCACCCCGCCAAGGCAAGTCACCGGATTGCGCTGTCCTGCGAGCAAACCTGTCATTCCCGCCATGTGAGTTGGTTGGACGCACGACCGGCGCAACAGGTTGCAGATTGGATGCAAGGAATTGAGTTTATCTCGATGGGGCCCGCCTGCGAAATCGCCGTGTGCCAGAAGGCAGCTTCGCAGCCACGCCCGACAGCGGCTGCCCGCCGATGCCTGATTGGCCCGCGAGAGCGCACGCCGCGGGCTACGCGGCGCTCTCCACGCTTTGGAACAGGATCACCCTACTGCTGGGAATCGGCTGTCCGAACAGAGTCGCGGGCCGAAACTTGCTGGTCAGCAGCGTGTTGGCCAATTGTCGGCGGGCGCGAACCTCTAGTGGCCCCTGAGTGACGATCATGTAGTCATACACACCGCCGTGGGCGTCGATGTATGCCACCACCGCGATCTCGTCGGCCACCGGATACGGTGAAGGCAGCGTCATCATTGGGGCACTCACGACCGGGTTGGCCAAGAAGCGCAGCGGCACGTCGTCGGCATGGGCCACCGGCTCCATCCAGACCGCCGATAGCAGCATCGGCACCAAGATCAGAGCCATCAGCAGGCCGCCCAGCACAGGCACGGTGATCGGCCGCAGCCAGTTGCCGAACCGGACCTGTCGCCGCTTCCAAGACATCAGCGGCCGATCGCGCATGAGCGCCTCGACCGACAGGGCGCTAAGGATGCGCAGCTCCAAGCTTCTAGGCGGTGCCGCGACCGGAAGTGCGGCCAGCAGGCCGCCAACCGTCTCCTCGCGCTCGTTCTGCGCGTGGCATTTCGCGCAGCGAGCCAAATGCCACCGGACTAACAGCGTCTCGGTCAACCCGAGAGCGCATTCCCGGTACCGATCAAGTCGGCGTGAAATCCAACCACATGTCATTGCTCTACTCCAACTGCCATCTAGCGCTCCGCGGCGCGATCGATGGGGCGTAGCGCAGCAGGTGGCGTTTCAAAGCCTCCCGGCCGCGCAGGATCCTTGACTTCACCGTGCCTAACGGGACTCCCAGCGTGTCTGCGATTTCGCCGTAGCTGAAGCCCTCGATATCGCGCAGCACGACGGCCTCGCGGAAGCGCGGATCGAGGGCTTGCAGGGCACCGTTGAGAATGTCGCGGCGCTCCCGGTCAGTGGTGTGCTCGAACGGAGTCACGGCCTCGGACCGGAACGAGTCCGAGAACTCGTGCGCCTGGTCACGCACCGAGGACTCGCTGACCTCCAAGCCTCGATGCCGCGAGAACCAGCGCCGCTTGTTCGAAGCCTCGTTGGTCGCAATGCGATAAAGCCACGTCTTGAACGTGGACGAGCCGCGAAAGCCGTCGACCTTCCGAAAGACCTTGACGAAGACCTCTTGGGTCACATCCTCGGCGTCAGCCTGATTGTCGATCAGCCTGCAGACGTAGCTGTACACCGGGCGCTGGTAGCGGCGCAACAGCAGCTCGTAGCTTTGGGGCGTTCGTGCCTTGAGGCCACAGACCAAGTCCGCGTCGAGATCGGACTCGGCGAGGCCGCGCGGAAGCATCGTATTGTGGGACACGGTCGTGGGCGTGCCGATTCAGGCTAGCAGGTGATTTCGCATCTAGCCATCTCGGGCCAGCCCTCGTCTGATCCGACACCGACAGGCGGCGAATTGTTCCCGGCGTGTTCGTTGCGGTCTGCTGATCTGGCGGCCCTTCAGAAAGTGCTGACAGGAACTGGTTTTTTTGATACAATGATCTTCTTTAGATCCTCGTGGATTCATAGGCAGACTCATCGCGGACTGCCGGAATCCTGCTGGTCCAAGAACCGCTCCTCGCATCCCCGCGTGCGCGGCGCTCTGCAAGCATCCGCGCCGGCCACGACGGAGTATTGGTGGATGGGGTCGAGTTCTTGACTCAGCCACAGGCGTCCACCAAAGCTCCGATGGCAAGCGAATCAGGAAAGGGCGGTAGCGCCGCAACAACCTCCGCCAAGAAGGCCGTCGCGAAGAAGCCTTCGGCGAAGAAGTCTGCCAGCACCAAGCGGGACGCTGCCGCCGACAAGACTGGCGCCAAGCGGCCGCCGACAGCCGCTCCGAAGCCAGCTGCCAAGAAGCGGGCAGCTTCTCCGAGCTCTTCCAGCAGCGCCCCCAAAGCGCCGACCGAGGGAAAATCCCCCGGAAAGAAGACGCCTGCGGCGCGCAAGAAGGCGCCTTCGGACATCAAGACCGCCTCCGAGGCTGCTGCGGCCGGTACCATCGAGGCGACCGGGG
This sequence comes from Terriglobia bacterium, assembly GCA_009838515.1. Classification (GTDB taxonomy): domain Bacteria; phylum Acidobacteriota; class Terriglobia; order Bryobacterales; family UBA6623; genus VXMF01. Next base: position 50,840 of record VXRL01000011.1, read on the forward strand.
AAGCTCCGGCCGATTCGAAGACCAAGGCGACGCCCAAGAAGGCAGCAAAGGAGTCCTCCGCGACTGACAAGGCCGAGTCCGCGAAGGGGACCCAGCGGAAGGAGTCCGCAACCTCGAAGGCACAGAAAACCGCCAAGCGAGCCCCCTTGCCGGGCCCTGAGATCAAGCGGGCTCCGAAAAAGTCCATCGAAAAGCCGACAACCCACGAGAAACTCGAATCCGCTGAGCAAAAGGAAGTCGAGGGCGGGCGTCGGCCATTGGATGGAATCCGGGTCCTTGATCTGAGCCGACTCCTTCCAGGCCCGTACGCAAGCCACATCCTGGCCAGCTTCGGCGCGGACGTGATCAAGGTGGAGAGGCCGGGAGAGGGGGACTACATGCGCGAGTACCTCCCCCAGGCTCAGGGCTTCAACGCGACCTTTCTCACGATCAACCGTGGGAAGCGCAGCATCTCGCTCGACTTGCGCAAGCCGGCGGGCAAGGAGGTCTTCCTCGCCTTGGTGGAGCGTTCCGACGTCGTCCTAGATGGATTCCGTCCCGGAGTGATGGACAAGCTGGGGCTGGGTTACCAGGCCCTGAGTCAAGTCAATCCCAAGATCGTTTACGCGGCGCTGACGGGATACGGCCAGACTGGCCCGAATGCACGGCAAGCTGGCCATGACCTGAATTATCTGGCGCTGTCCGGCATGCTTGACCTGCTCGGGGATGCCGAGGGCGTGCCGTTGGTGCCCGGTATCCAGATCGCCGACGTGGCAGCCGGAGCGCTGCCCACTGTGATCGGGATCCTGCTCGCCCTTCAACACCGTAACAGGAGCAAGGCGGGGCAAATGGTCGATATCTCGATGTTCGACTCATTGCTCGGCCTGATGCCGGTGCAGATCGCAAACTACACGGCGACCAAACGGCGGCCGAAGCGCGGCCACGAACGTCTGTTCGGGCGTTACGCCTGTTACAACATTTACCCCGTTCGCAACGGGCGCTTCATGGTGGTCGCAGCGCTGGAACCTAGGTTCTGGGCTGAGCTGTGCCAGGCGATCGATCGTGAGGACCTGATTCAGGATCAGTACGTGGAGGGTCATGCACAAGACATCTTGATCGCCGAGCTGACGCGAATTTTCCAGAAGAAGCAGGTAGACGAGTGGATGGAGATCTTCGCTGACGTAGACGCATGCGTCACAGAAGTGCGGGAAATCTCCAGGTCCGTGCAAGACGAGCATGTGGCCCAGCGCGGCTTGATCACGCCAATTCGCGGGAACGATGGAGAGGTCTACGAGCAGCTGGGGGTGTTTCCGAAACTATCCGAGGCCCCTGGGTACATCGCAGGCGACGCCCCTCTGCGCGGCCAGCACACGCGCCAAATCCTGAGGTCTCTCAAGTATCCAGCGAAGCAGATTGACGAGATGGTAGCTGCCAAGATCGTCGAGGAGTCTGCGGGCATCGGCGGCAGCAAAGGCTAGCCCCTCCGTTTTGCGAACCATGGGGCTCAGGCAGAGTCATTCCCGCTAGCAGGCCGGCAGTGCGCAGAGCGCCGGGCGAAACGCGGCGATGAACGCGTCTACGTCCGCCGTGGAGATATTGAGCGGCGGGCTGATACGGATCACGTTCCCGTAGAGCCCGCCCTTGCCGACGAGCAAGCCTCGCTCTCGAGACTCTTCCATGAGCCGGTCGGTTTGGCGGGTCGCGGGCTCCTTCGTGGTGCGATCACAGACGAGTTCCAGAGCTTGCATCAGCCCGACTCCGCGCACATCGCCGATCACAGGGAACTCGGCTTGAAGTTCCGCTAGCTGGTTCGCGAGATAAGCGCCCGCGCACGCGGAGTTTGTCAATAGATCCTGCTCGGCGATGAAATCGACCACTGCGGCAGCTGCTGCGGTAGTGACGGGGTTGCCGCCAAAGGTTGACAGCGTGAGGAATCGCATCGAATCGGCGACTTCGGGGCGGGCCAAGGTGGCACCGATGGGCAGGCCGTTGCCCAAACCCTTGGCTAGCGTGACGACGTCCGGCACCACATCGTAGTTCTCGATTCCGAACCACCTGCCCGTCCGGCCGCAGGCAGCCTGCACCTCGTCGCAAATGAAGATCCCGCCATGCTCGCGCACTATGTCCGTTACGATCTTGAAGTATTCCTTGGGAGGGGTGATGAAGCCGCCGATTCCTTGGATCGGCTCGGCGATGAAGCCTGCCACGCTCCCCGAGGTTGATGTCTCGATCAACTCCTTCACATCTGTCGCGCAGGCTACGTCGCAGGACGGATAGGTCTTGCCGAACGGACAGCGGTAGCAGTATGCGTTGTGCGCGTGGACGACTCCGGCGTCCGGCGGCCCCGGCCCCCTCCACACGCTCTGGCCGGTCAGCGCCCGACCGCCGGAGGTTCTGCCGTGGTAGCTATGACGCAGCGCGACGATCTCTGTGTTGCCGGTATAGCAGCGGGCGAGCTGGATTGCAGTCTCGTTCGCTTCAGACCCACTGTTGGTAAAGAAGGACTTGGTCAGCTTCCCGGCGGGTGAGATCTTGGCGAGCTTCGCGGCGAGGTTGATCTGCGGGCGGGTAGGGAAGAGGGTCGAGACATGCTGCAGGCGGTCTACCTGTTGGTGTATGGCCGCATTGACACGATCGTTGAGATGACCAACGCTGATGGTGACGATGCCGCCGAAGAAGTCTAGGTACTGCTTGCCATCCGAGTCCCAAACGTATTGATCCTTGGCTCGTTCGATGACTAGCGGGCGGTCGAAGAAATGGAACACCGCCGGGAACAAGTGCTGTTTTCCGGCGAGGATCAGTTCGTCGCGGTCGTTGCGATTCGACGGCACGCTTGCATTGTGCCGCATCGCGCCAGCCTGGGCGCGGTCCGATGGGACGGGCGCTCGCCGACCGGGCCGCCTTGCTTGCTGGCGCGGGACAGTCTGCGCTTACGGCCGCGGAAGGCTCAGCGCCCCAGGACCCTTGCCAGCAAGCCGGGCTCGTCGGTAATGATGCCGTCGACGTTGAGTGCCAAGAGGCGGCGCATTTCGGACTCGCTGTTGACCGTCCAGGCCAGCACCTTGAGATCCTCGTCGTGGACTTCCTCGATGAAGTTACGCGAGGCGAGCCGGAATTGCGGGATCACGAAGTCGATTGGGCTGTTGAACCGGGTCTCTTCGTCTTGGGTGCGGTTGAAGATAAACCCGAGCTGGATGTCGGGCAGCAAGTCATGCACCTTGTTCAGCATCTTCGTGTGAAAGCCGCTGATCATGGTCTTGCTGACGTCTGCGTGTGCCTGAATCAACTCGATCGCTTGCTCTTCGAAGCCCGGCTCCTTGAGTTCGATGTCGAGAAAAGCCCGGTCCGAAAAGCGCTTCAGCACATCTTCGAAGAGGGGAATCTCGTAACCATCTCCCAAGTCACGGAACTCTGCATACGGAGTCGACGGCACGGAGCGGCGCCCCGAGACCGAGCTATGCACCACGACCAACTGGCCATCGCCGGACCGGCGCACGTCCAGCTCGACTCCATCGGCGCCCTGGGAGAGCGCATGCTCGAAGCTCGGCACGGTGTTTTCCTTGTGTCCCTTGGCACCGCGGTGTCCGATGATGGTGGCTTGTTGCATGAGCTTGCTTCCTGGGATTCTGCCAGCCGCTAGGCGCGGCTGCGCTGCGGCGACCGGTTAGAGAGAAATGCTAGGGCAGGCGTGCCCAGATGGCCGACAGCGGAAGAGCATCACAGAAGAAGGTATTATACCCCCGCTTGTGCAGCCCGACCCTAGAGCGGAAAAGAATTTCCCTCGGAGTGAAGCCGCGCGCCGCTAGGCAAGTTTGGGTCGATGGAAATGTCAGGTCGAATCGGCTAGAGTAACTGCCAATGGCAGACCACCTCCAACGCCGATCCGTATTGCAAGGTGCAGCCGCGGGCATCGCCGCCGGCGCAGCCTTGGCGCAGTCCGGAACTGCCGCGCCGGTCCCATTCTCCGACGGGCTCAAGATCACCAAACTGGAAACGTTCTTGGTCAAGCCGCGCTGGCTGTTTCTGAAGATGCATACCGATGCCGGCTTGGTCGGTCTAGGCGAGCCCATCGTGGAGGGCCGGGCGAAGACCTGTGCCGAGGCTATCCGCGAGATGGAGCCGTACCTGCTGGGCAAGGACCCGCGGCGCGTGCAGCATCACTGGCAGGCCCTTTATCGACACGCGTTCTATCGCGGCGGCCCGGTGCTGACCAGTGCGCTGAGCGGCATCGAGCAGGCGATGTGGGATATCGCCGGGCAGGCGGCCGGGTTGCCCGTGTACGCCATGTTGGGAGGCCCGACACGAGACAGGGTGCGCCTGTACAAGGGAGGCACGTCGCCGGACACAATCCGGGACGACATGGCACAGGGCTTCACAGCGTTCAAGGTCGGGCCGTACAAGGAGCGCCCGGCCCGGATTGTCGAGAACAGAGCCTTCGTTGACAAGGTGGCCGAATCGTTTCGCGCATTGCGAGAAGCCGGCGGAGACGAGGTAGATATCGGGATCGATTTCCATGGAGCGATCAGTCCGCAGACGGCGAAACTGCTCATCAAGGCCCTAGAGCCGTACCAGCCAATGTTCATCGAGGAGCCGGTCAATTGTCAGAACCACGACATCATGGCGGAGATCGCTCACGGCACGCATCTCCCCATCGCAACCGGCGAACGCGTCTTCACCAAGTGGGGATTTCGCGAGGTTCTGGAGAAGGGAGCAGCCTCCATCCTTCAGCCAGATCTGTCGCACTGCGGCGGCATCATGGAGGCTCGGCTGATCGCCGGGATGGCGGAATCGTACTACGCGGCGATGGCGCCGCACAATCCCTTGGGGCCGATCGCCACGGCTGTTTGCGTTCACCTAGACGCGTCGATCCCCAATTTCATGTGCCAAGAGTTCCGCTCGCTTGGGGAAGGCTACTTCAAGGAGCCGCTGCGATTCGACGCCGGCTACGTGCCGCTGCCGACCAAGCCCGGCCTGGGGGTCGAGATCGACGACGAGGCGATTGCGGACAAGATCGACCACGATTGGACGAACCCCATGCCGTACGATGCGTTCGACGGCTCTGTCGTGGACTGGTAGCGCGGAGCGGTCCGCGCAGGCCGGGCCGCTTGCTGCGGAAAAGCGACCGCTGGCGGGGCGTAGCGACCGGAGTTCAGGCCAAAGGCTTGCCCGCCAGGGGATTATCGGATAACGTGAAGGTAGCCAGGCATTGGCCGAACCGGCCAATTGGTTAACATAATCTATGTTATCAGAAATTATATTCCGGCGATTCGCGGCGGTCGGGGTCCTGCTGCTAGCGGTTGCCGCTCTTGCCTCCGCCGAAGCGATTCGCGGCACACTGGTTGCTCCAGTCGCCGGTGAGAAGCTGGAGCTAGCTCTCTCGGGCGGCGGCACGGTGGAGCTGGAACTGGACGAGGGCCTTGATCTCACCATGCGCGACCCGCAGCTGGCGAAGCGGCTGTGGGAGCTGCGCGGCCAACACCAGGACGGAAGCCGATTCGCCGTGGAGAAGATCTTCACCGTGAAGGACGGCGAGTTACATCGCGTGACGTACTACTGCGAGATCTGCCATATCACGACGCATGAGCCCGGGCCGTGCATGTGTTGCCAGGGCGACACGGACTTGCGCGAGCTTCTCGGCGAGTAGCGTTAACTTGCCTGCGGTATTCTGGTCAACCGCATATGTGCGCTGCACACTCGGAGACCTACTCTGCCGAAGCCGCTGCTGCTGACGGTGTCGAGGTTGTCCGCCTGAACGGACCGGGCGGCGTCATTGTCTCGGTCGCACCGAAGATCGGCAACAACGCCTATGAATTCGTCGTCAATGGCAAGAACGCGTTTTGGTTCCCCTTCAACTCGGTCACAGAGTTTGCGGCCGCTCCCGAATTGTGCGGCAATCCGCTGCTCGCCCCGTGGGCGAACCGCCTTGACGAGCACGCGCTCTATGCCGGCGGCGTGCGCTATGAGCTAAACCGCGGTATCGGCAACTACCTGACGGATCCAGCCGGGCAACCGATCCACGGGCTGCTTCTCTATTCGAGCGCATGGGAAGTTGTGGCGGTTGGATCCGATCCGGACTCGGCGTGGGTGACAAGCCGATTGGAGTTCGGCCGATTCCCTGCCCTTATGGCGCAGTTTCCGTTCGCCCACAGCATCGCCGTGACATACACGCTCGCGGGAACGAGCCTCGAGGTGCGGACCGAAATCGAGAACCAGGGCGCGGAGCCAATGCCGGTCTCGGTTGGGTACCATCCATACTTCCAGCTGCACGACAGCCCGCGCGACGATTGGAGCGTCCATCTTGCGGCAGCCAGCCTGTGGGAACTGAACGAGCGGTTCACGCCGACTGGCGCAACCTCCCCTGTCACGGGCACGTTTCCGCGCGCCGAAGACCTGCCGCTGCGCGGCGAGTTCCTTGACCATGTGTTCGGTGATTTGAAGATTGATTCGGACCGTTGTGCCCGATTCAGCGTGCGCGGCGCACGAGAGAGGTTGACAGTTGCGTACGGCGACGGATATCCGGTTGCCGTCGTCTATGCGCCGAGCGGCGAGGGGCAGCAATTCTTATGCTTCGAGCCGATGTCCGGCATCACGAACGCATTCAATCTGGCGCAGCGCGGATTGTATCCCCAGCTTCCGTTCGTTCAGCCCGGCGACACTTGGACGGGAACATACAGGATTACTGTGCAGGGGTTCTGATCCAACGAGATCACGTCCTGCCGGTGCGGCGGCCTTGACGCTGGAGCCGAGGCAGTGTCGAATCGGTGTCGCGCGTAAACCGGGTCAGAAGACGATCTTGGTCAGCATCTGGAACGTTCTGGGAAATCCTCGCGTTCCGGGAATGCTGCCGAACGTATCGGATCCGTAGATCGTTAGTGGCCCGCGCCAATTGACTTGATTCAAGAGGTTTATGAACTCAAACCTCAGAGATAAGTTGACATTTTCGCGAATCGCTATGCCCTTCTCCAGCGATACGTCCCAGTTAAACAGAGCCGGACTGCGGACAGCTTCGGTCGTGTGCGGCGCTTGGCTCAGTCGCAGGCCGTCGGTCGGCACCACGGCGTTCGCGGTCACGTATTGGTTCGGATTGCTGGCCGGATTCCCTCCGCCACCGACTTGGACGTTCTGGGGGCGCTGGTGGCTGAAGCCGTAGGCGCTGAGCGGATTCTCGTTCTGCGTGATGACGAGCGGAAACCCGCTGCGAAAGATCGTGGCCGTGGAGACTGACCAGCCGGACAGCAATTTCGACTTCCCCCTTGTCTGGTACATGAAGTTCAAGTTCACAAGGTGCGGCGCGTGCAGCCTTGACAGCGAATAGTCGGACTCCAATAGCGGGCACTTGCCCAACGCACACCCGTCCGGTGTGTTGTAGACGGTGCGGGTCAGGCTCTCCAGCAATGTGTTTGCCTCGTAGATGTTGTCGCGGTGTCTTGTGTGCGTGTAGTTCAGGCGTGCGCCCCAAGCTCGCGCGAAGCGCCGTTCCAATTCGAATCGAAGCCCGTGGTACATCGACTTGCCCGCACTCACGTGACGGGCGTAGACGTTGCGGAAGTGCGGGAATGGGCGCAGCAGCTGGCCTAGCGGCAGAGTCTCCTCTTCTGCAAACGATCCAAAGCGAGCGTCGCCGAAGAAGGGGTTCGCGTAGCGTTCGTTAAGCTGGCCGCCCAGCGACAGGTTGTCGTCTGCGAGCTGGTTGATGTTGACGACTGAGTTGAAGGTTCCGCCGATCGGCAGGTTCGTCCCACGACTTCCCACGTAGCCGGCCTTCAGGGCCACCCCTCGGCCGATGTCCCGCTGCAGGTCCAACGACCATTTCTTGATGTATGGAGAATCGCGGTACTGGTCGTTGAAGTAGACATCGCCCCCAATGTTCTGCAGGCGCCCATTTGCGTTTCCCACCGGATCGAGAATGCCGTGGGGGAACGGATTCGAGGCGGTCGACTCACCTGGCGTGATACCGTCTACGCTGGCCTCGACATTGGTTACAGCCGTGTATCCGTAGGTGCCCGTCTCGGATGCGCCGGTGCCGGCCGGGATCGCATACGGCGCCCAGAACACTGCGAAGCCGCCTCGGATGACGGTCGAGGCGTTCAGGGAATAGGCGAATCCTGCCCGCGGGCCGAGTTTCGCCGCCGGCGGGTTCCATTGATGGGTTGGATTGCCGTCCAAGCCGGCGTACATGAGCCCGCCCCTCAAGGGAAAGCCGGGTAGCCTGCCCTCCAGTTCGGGCGGGAGGTTGACCTGCAGCGGGAATGCACTCTGGCGGTCCCATCCGACTGCGAAGCCATGCGAGTCTTCTTGGAGGCCAGTTTCGTGCTCGACCCGCAGCCCGAGATTCAGTACTAGATCCGGCGAAATCCTCCAGTCATCTTGGAAAAATCCGCCGAAGTAATCGAGAAACAAGTCCGCTGGCACAGCCAGAGTGGCGGAGCCGCCGTCGGGTACTCCCAGCAGCAAGTCCGCCAGCGCACTGCCCGAACCTGTTGCAGGCCTCGTCGGGTCGGGGCCTTGGGTGAACTTCTTGGCAAACCTGAGCACCATTCCGTTGCCAAAGTTGGCGGTGTGCAGCCCGAGCCTGCGCCACTGCCCTCCCCACTTCAGCGTGTGGTTGCCCACGAACTGACCGTACGTCCCGCTGATCTCGCGCGAAAGCCACTGGACATCGTCGTTGCTATTTCCGCCTAAGGCATTGCCGTTGTTGCCGAAGTCCGCGACGAAGATCTTCGGGAATTGCCCCTCGTAGCCGTCTTGTGCGTAGAGTTTGTCCAGAAAGCCGCCCCGAATCCCCAACTGGGCACCAAGCTGGTCCTTGCCAAACGCCGGATTGCTCCAAGAGTCGTTGAAATATGTCTGGCCGTAGCGCACAGTGAACACCGAGTTGGCAGTCGGCAGCACCGTGGCGTTGATCGCGACGGCATGCACGTCCCGGCCGAGCGTCGACGAATCGATCCCAAAAACAGGGCGGGTATCGCTGTTCAACAGATCTTGGTAATGCCCGAAGAGTGGTTCTGTGGACTGGTAATGCAGATATGTTCCAGACAGATGCCAGCGATCATTGAAGGCATGGCTGAGGTTTCCTGTGGTCTGGATTGCCCGCACTACCTGGATTCCCGATGTCGAGATTTGGCCGCCCGGCCCCAACGTGGCTAGGAAGCCTGCCAGTGTCGCTCCGGCGGTGTCTCGGGAACTTTCCGGGATTCGGCGGTTAGCGAAGGCCGGCCTCCGACCGTCTGCGGTCAGGCCGAACGGATCATAGATTGCGTTCCTGCTCTGCGAGAAATCGCCTGACGCCTCTGCGGGCGTTGGCACGGTGACGGTGGTGTTGCCGATCGCATGGTCGGAATAGCCTTCGGCCGCGAGCCAGAAAAACGTCTGTCCAGCAGAGACCGGGCCGCCGAAAGAGCCTCCGAACAGGTTGTACGGGGCGTCCTCCAGATCCTGCTGGCGCAGCAGCCCGCGCTCGAAGTCCTGCTGCTGGAAATAGGCCAGCTTTCTCCAGAAGGTGTTCAGTTGTCCAGGACGGAACTGATACAACGCGCTACCGGCCCAGTCGTTGGTGCCCCGCCGATGGATCGTATTGAAGACTCCCCCGCCGGTGCGGCCCATCTCTGCGTCGTACGTATTGGTCTGGACCTTCATCTCTTCGACGGCTTCGAAGACGGGAATGATCACCGAACGGTTGCGCAAGTCAGTCATCGAAACGCCGTCGATGGTGTAGTTGTTGCCCCTCAGAGGCCCGCCGCCGAGAGATAACAGCGACGAGTTGGTCTGGTCGGATTGCTTGACCCAGACCGGGTTTCCGGTATGCACCACGTTCGGCGTCGTCACGGCAAGGATGAACACGTTGCGGCCCGGAGAGGGCAGGACTTCGATCTGCTTGCGGTCGATCGTGGAGGCAACTGACGCTGTGCCGTTCTCGATGAGGGGTGTTTCCGCGGTGACTGTGATGGTTTCCTCGACCCCGCCAACGTTCAGCGTGATATCCGAGACCAAGAATGTCGAGATTCCGATCGTCAGCCCCTCCGCTACGAAGGCACTAAAGCCTGCGAGGTCTGCGCGCAGGGTGTAGAGTCCGGGCTGGACGTTCGCGAAAGAATACTCTCCGGCCGTGTTAGAAGCAGTCGACCGGGCAACGCCGGTCTCATCGTTCACCAAAGACAGTTCTGCGCCGGGGATGAGTCCACCATTCGCGTCCTGCACGATGCCCCGCACCCCGCCTTGAAACGTCTGCGCGAAAGCCTTGGGGAAACACAGCAGGCTCGCCAGGAGGCAGGCACACGACAACACGGCCCGCAAAGTGTTGCTTGGCAGTCCCGTAGGATTGGCAAGCCGCGGCGTGGTTGCGACGCCCATAAGCCTTGCTAGGGACGGGCCAGAATTTGGCTTCGAAGCCGCACGCGCAGGGACTCCGTTTCGCTTCAGCACGTTCGAGGCGCGTTTCGCGACACTTCTGGTCATTCGATCTTTGCTCATCGCCCAGTCTACAGCGGCGTATGCGGGTGAGCCGGCGTGGGCCTCTCGGCAAGGGGCCCGGCTTCCTACTCCGCGCCATCGCGTCGGCGGCAGGACCGATGGAAGGAGCCTGCTCTGGCCTCGCGCAAGACGCCGCCTAGGTCGGCTGGGTCACCCTGGGCGCGATGGATTTCGCTGAATCGAGACGAGCGCCAGGAGAGGCGTCGGTTCGGTGGAAATTCCGGCTGCCATGTCGTGGTGCTCTCAGAATTCGATGCGCAGCGTAAAGCGAAATGCCCGGCCGTCGTTGAGCGTGTTGGTGATCGCTCCGAACGTCCGCGAAGCAAGATTGATGTCCGGCTCTGCGAATTGCGGATGGTTCAGGGCGTTCAGAGACTCGGCTCGGAATAGCAAAGACCTCTTCTTGTCCAACAACACACGTCGCGACAGCGCCATGTTGATGTTCCAGACGCTGTCTTTGCGGAATGTGTTCCGCCCCAGATCCCCTCCCAAATCCGTGGCTTGGATGAACTCGAATGCGCTCTTCGGCAGAAGCGCCTTGGATTGATCGGGATGGCCGACGACGCGACCTAGGATTGAAGCATCGATGACGTTCGGCCTGTCGCTGCCTGCACCGTCAACGTTGCCGACTCCGGGCGAGTCCGACCCCGAACGAAGGCTGAAGGGAGTTCCGGACTTCCAGAGCACAACTGAACTCAGTTGCCAACTTCCGAAGATCGATCGCAACACCGGCGGAAAGCGGTATCTTCCGGGAATCGCATAGCTTAGCCGAACGAGTGTCGCATGCGGTTGGTGGTAGTCGCTAACTCCCTTCATGTAACCCCAGACGTCAAACTCCGTAGGGCTGCGAGCCAGCCGCCCGTCGCGACCGGTCGCCGTGTTGGTGTAGTTGGAGGCGAGATCGATCGCCTTGCTCCACCAGTACGATGCGTCTAGATTCAGGCCCGCCCAGCTCGGCACCCGCAGAGAGACCTTGGCAGCGTCGAAGTAGCCAATCGACCCGTTGACGGTGTGCAGCACATCGTAGTAGCGCGGGTCCGCCCGCCTCCGGTTTATGGTGCGCGTGATCTGGGGTATGCCAGCGACTGGATGTGCGCGGTTGGTGTAGCGCTGGTTGAGTAGACGATGGGAGCGGCTTCCAACATAGCCGAAATCCAGTGTCCAGGCACGCTTCGGTTCGAATGCCCAGGACAGGTTGTATTGGTGTGAGTATGGCGTGGATAGTTCCGGGTCCAATTGGAAGTGGGCGCTCCGCGCTGTCGGGTCCAAGTCTGAGGGCGAGAATTCGCGCAGCGGGTTGAGGAGGTCCGGGGCATTGACCACTACGGACAGCACGCCCGGGGTGTTAAAGCGCGACTGCATGAAGGTTGCGTTGAACAGCTGGCCGTAGTGCAGTCCGTACGCACCACGCACCACGCCCCAGCGGCCGTCAGGCCTGTAGGCGAAGCCCAGCGACGGCGCGAAATTGTTCCAGTCGCCGTCATAGGGGACGTCGCTTAGGGCGTCAACCTCGGTCGGACTGCCGACCGGTTCGTATCGCAGGCCGAGTTGCAGCGTGAACTCAGGTGTGACCTTCCAACTGTCCTGCAAGTAGGTCAGAACGGAATAGTTCCGAAAGCCGCGGTGTGCATTGCCGATGGCGAAGCGGTACTGGCTAGGTGTTCCAGCGAGCAAATTCTCTACAGCGTTCCTTCCGAAATCCGCACGGAAGCTGAAAGTACCACGATGGTTGTTGCTTTCGAATCCATTAACCTGTTTCCGCAGCGTCTCCACTCCGGCGACGATGTTGTGGTTTCCTGAATTCCTCGCCAGACGGGCTCCGTAGCGGAACACGTTCTGTACCCGGTCAATCGGGATGTTGCCTCCGGGCCCTATCGATTGCAGGATACGGCTAAACAGGAAAAAGGGCCCCAGGGAGGTCTCCTCAGGCACTAGTAACGAGCCGATGCGCTCGAATCCCGCCGTGACGTCCATGGTCGTGTACGGGCTCAATGCGCGGTTCCACGTCACCCGGGCGTTGTGATTCTTTGTGGTGGTGTCGGGATTCTGGCCGCCCACCAGTTGGAACGCCTCCACGTGCTGCAGTGTCACGTTATATCGCAGTGTCAACCTGTTGCTGCCCAAGGAATTATCCAGTACGGCGCTGACTCGGTCGTTGTGAATCTTCTGCGGCGCGTTGGTGTTCAGCGCCCGTGCGTTGATGTCCGTGCGGTTCGGCAGTTCGTCGGGGTACGCTCCAATCACCTGCTGAACTAACGTCAGCTTGTCGGGATCGGTGGTGATCGGGATTCGCTCGTCGGCGGCAGGGACGAGGACATTGCCGTTGACCTGGCCGAGCAGCTTGCGCTGGCTCATCTGTAGCGTCAGCGCCGTCCGCTTGCCTAGCGGGACTCCAACGTTGAGGCCGTAGTCATTCGTCCGTGCCGGTTGGACCTCACCGACCTGAAAGAACGACCTCGCCGAAAGCGCACTGTTTTGGTGGCTCCAGAACAATTCAGCACGGATCTGATTCTGTGGCGCATTCCTCAGGTGCAGGCTGGGCTTGGGCGACCCGCCGTATTCTAGTCCGAAGAACGATTGCTCAGCAGGAAAATCCTCCACGATGGTCGCGGTGGCGCCCATGCGCCGCAGCAGTTCCTTCAAGACGTTGTTGTCGATCAGTGTCAGCCGCACATTTTCGTTGCGGCGGGCCTCGCCGGACTCGCTGTCTACCTCCCCGAGCAGGTTAAGGCGTGTCCGTTCGCCAGTATCCGCTTCGCCTGTCTGAGCCGCCTCGTCCTCGTCGCTTGTCTCCTCAGCGGGAGGGGCTGTCGCCAGCGCGTCTTCGGGCTGTTCCTCGACCCCTGGAGCGGCCGCTTCCTGGCCGAGGCACACTGCAGCGCACGCGAAGGCCACGAGGCACAGACTCGGAACTTGGAAGTAACGGCGCACGACCCTACCCAATACGGTAGTCGAAGATGAGCGGTTCAACTACACTGTGACAACCATGACGCGCCGCACATGGCTTCACGGCACTGGCCTTATGGCTCTTCCACAAGTCGTGGCCGCACGGCCCGCGGGCACAGATGTCATCGATGGACTCTCAGTCTACACTGCTCAGGTCGGTCCGAGGTCGTGGGTGTTATTGGAGTTACGGACCAAGCAAGGCCTTACGGGACTGGGTGACGCATCTGCCAACGAGACTGTGCCGGTCAAGGGCGCGGCCGTAGCCCGCGAAGCATTCGAGATCATGCGGGGCCGCAGCCCGTTCGAGATCGAGCGGCTGCGCAATGCGGCCCTGTTCAAGGTCGCCGCGGCCGGGCCGCGCGAAAAGCGGATCACCGCCGCTTCCTGCTCGGCGCTGGAGCAGTGCCTGTGGGATCTACAAGGCAAGACCGTGGGAGTTCCCTGCTACCAGCTTTTCGGCGGAAAACTGCGCACTATGATCCGCAACTACGCAAACATCAACCGTGCCACTCGGGGTGAGCAGCGAACGCCGGAGGGATTCGCCGCCAATGCCATGAGCGGCGCCGCGGCAGGCTTCGATGCGTTCAAGCTGGCTCCGTTCGACCATATGGCGCGGAACGAGAGTGACCCGGACGCGTACGAAGAGGGGGTACAGCGGGGCGTGGGATTCGTTGCTGCTGTAAGAGAGGCGATCGGCCCGAACCGCGACCTGCTCATCGATGGACACAGTCGCTTCGATGCCCGTCAGGCGATGGACGTCGCTGCCCGCCTGAAGCAGTACCGTCTCTATTGGATGGAGGAGATGTGCCGCTCGGCTGAGAACCTGGCGCAGTTCAACCAGCAAACTGACATTCCAACCGCCGGCGGCGAGTCGCTCTGGAGCACCGGTGAGTTTTTCCGGTACATCCGGAGCGGTGCCGTCGATACGGTCATGCCAGACGTGAAGTATTGCGGCGGAATGTACGAGCTGAAGAAGATCGCTGCGATAGCTGAAGCAGCAGGCTTGGGTGTCGCGCCGCACGGCCCGGCCAGCCCAGTCGGCAACATGGCGGCCGCGCATGTCTGTGCCAGCCTGCCCAACTTCGAAATCCTCGAGCTGGCGTTCGGAGAGGTTCCGTGGAGAGCAGAGACCGTCGTTCCCGCCGAGCAGGTGCGGGGAGGCTTGCTCGCTGTCCCGGAACGGCCCGGAATCGGCTACGAAATGAATCCGGAGCGCTGGCAGCGCTATTCCGCTTGATGCCACCCAGCGCCCGTTATCGTGCGGAGTTGTGCCGCTGAAGGAAGACTTCCAGCACGTGCAGGACGATTGCGAAGCTTCGTTCGGACAGCTTGTCCAGCGAGTCCTGCGGCGTGTGCCAGTACGAGTTCCGAGGGCCGTAGTTGAAGTCGATCAGGTTTAGGCTTGGCACGCCAACTTCCAGAAACGAAGTGTGGTCGTCGTGCACGTAGCCCAAGTTTGTGCTGAACGCGGCGGAATAGCCCAGGGCGGCGGCGATATCCCAGACTTCCCGTCTCAGCGCCGCGTCGGAATTCCCTTCGTACAGGATGTCCAGGTCGCGGTCCCCGATCATGTCCACATTGATCAGGGCGCTGATCCGTGACGCCGTTCCCTCTGCGGACCAGCGCCGTGCGAGCCTCCGGCTGCCATAGGTGTGGTCGTTGCTGTTCCATTCGACGACCGCCTCTTCGCCGTCGAACAGGGCTAGCCAGACGCCCTCGTGCCCTGCCCTGTCAAGCCGTTCGGCCAGCACCATCAGCAGGGCGGCGGACGAGCCGCCGTCGTTCGCGCCGACGAATGCAGGAGCGGCGATGGTGTCGTAGTGCCCGGAGATCACGATAACCGGGGAGTGCGATTTCGCACCGAAACGGGCGACGATATTGCGCATCGGCTTGGCACCGTTCGGGGTCGCTGCCACGAAGCGGTCGACTTCTACGCTGCACGAGAGCCGATCGAGATTCGCAACGATCATCTCGGCCTGTCGCCGAAGTTGGTCAGAGCCTGCGGGGCGGTTGCCCAGTTCGACGAATCGGCTGGTCCACTCCATCGCTCGTTGTCCCGCCAGCAAGTACTCTTCCGGGGGTGCCGCGCTTTCGCTTGGCTGGGCGGTGCCGATGCCAGTCCCGGCCGCAACCGCGAAGAGCAGTCGCAGCAACAGTCGGCGCGACGCGCGAAATGCGCTCTGGTTTCGCATTACCGGCCGGTCTCCCCCAGAGGAGCGACTGCTGGCGACGTCGGGGCGGCGTCAGTTGCGCGACGGGCCTCGACGATGATTGAGGGTCCTGATTCGCTTGCCAGTTCCAAGAGGATCAACGGGAACATTGCGATTGTGACCAAGCAATAGAGAAGGTCCTTGAGCCCTTCAACGATGCGGTGTTCCCGCACGCCTCTGACCTGACGGAGAGCCGGGTCCAGCCAAGGGCAGAGGCTCGTTGCGAGACAGGCGGCAGCCTCCATGATTGAGCCGGTCCTCCTGCTGGCTACAACGAGCCCGCAGCTCTCGAGCAATCGTTCGAGGCTGGTGGCGTCAAAACTGACCGGATGCCGCGGGATGTCGAAGCCTTCCCAGGCGCCGGCCAACAGCAGGGCCTGCCAGGAGTTCGCGTTGGGGACTTGGATGACTAGACTTCCTCCGGGAGCCAGCATCTCCAGCATGGCCTCAAGGGCAGCTCTCGGGTCCCGCTCGTGCTCCAGCATGTGCTTGCCAACAATCACGTCAAATGCTCCGTGACGGAAGCACCCGTCCGGCAGCCGGTTCCGTACTACGGATACCCCAGCGGATGAGAGAACCGGACTCACCGACCGAGCTGGCGGAGCAACTGCCACAACCGCCAGACCACGTCGGCGCAGAGACAGTCCCAGAGGCACGCCGCCACCCAGGTCGAGCACAGTTCCGTCGTCAGCGCAGCCCCAAATCACCCTTGCCATGCGCCCTGCGGTGCGCTGGCGAGCCCAATTGATGAGGCGGCGTACTACGGTCGGCGGACCATCGTCGCGAATCCACTCCAGATTCAGCGTGGCCGTATCCTGTGGCGGGGTTGGCCTGATCCACACCGCCCGGCAATCGGCACACTCAAGGACGTCGAAGGTCCCTGGCTGGCCCCGCAACCTGTCGCGCGTCGAGAACAGCACCGCGCCGGATGGGCTCGAGCAGGACGGGCAGTGGCCGATATCCGGCGACGATCGGTCATCGTCCGGTGCGTTTTCCTCTTCCACAGTCAATGATGACGGAGTCCGGAGAGTTCGGGCGAATGCTGTGGAATGCAAGTGTCCGGACGGCCTAGGCGCCGACTTTCCCGCCAGCTGTCCGACTTGTAAACCACTCCGGGCCTTCCCTCTTTCAAGGTACCCGACTGAGCCCCGCACCATGCCGGATCCCCTGCGATGTCCAGCCGAATGCCCGGATGGCTGGGGTCTCTGTAGATGTCTTGTAGAATTGGGCTGAGAGCGATGGTTGAGGGGGAATCCATCGGAGGACGACTCAAGGCCGCCAGGCTCGAGCAAGGATTTTCGCTCGAGCAGGTAGTCGAGCAGACGCGGATCAATCGCGACTACATTGCAGCCCTCGAGAGTGACGATCATGCGGCGATCCCAGCCGATTTCTATGCAATCAGCTTCTTACGCCAGTATTCGGCAGTCTTGGGGCTGCCGACAGACGACATGGTCAGTGCGTTGCGTCAGGAGCTCGCAGATGCCGACGATACCACCGCAGAGTTTTCCCAGCTTCAGGTGAGCCCGACGTCGCACGCGCTCTGGGCAGCAGGGTTTGAAAAGATTCGGCGATGGACCGGTGAATTCATCGCCAACAGGGCGAATGCAGTCGTTGCAGCGGCCCTCATGCTCGTCGGAGCTATAGGCTGGTGGTATGTAGGGTGCTCAGAGACGGCTGTAATCGCGACTCCGCCGGAAGGAGCTGGTGTGGAGAGCCTGGGAGCAGCCGGGGGCGCTGAGGCCGCGGCAGCGGCCGGAACGGAGGCCTCCGAGAGCGCGAGGCCGGCCACGCCGCCTGTGGCCCCGACTCCCGGACCTGCTCCGCTCGGCTCCGCCGAGACGCTGGCGATCCAACTGCGGGCGTCCGGCGAGGTCTGGGTGCGAGCGGTCGTGGACGGAGGCCGCTCTCAAGAGGCGATTCTGCAAGCCGGCAACCTCCGCACGTTCCGCGCGCGCGAACGAGTGCAGTTCACGGCTGGCAACGCAGGAGCGATCACCCTAGTGGTCAATGGGCAGGTGCAAGACTCCATTGGCGAGCGGGGCCAGGTCCGCCACATCCAGGTCGACCGCGACGGCTGGAAGGCCCTCCCCGCCGGTTCGTTCTAGCAGCCTCGGCCTCCAGAGCGGCTAGCCGGCGGCTGCAGTCTCGACCCCCGGTCGCCCGGATGGCGCGGCCGCATGTCCTCGACGGCGAGGCCGCCGTCAGCCCCTGACTCGCAAGCAAGCCTCGCGCTAGAACGAGTACTTGAGCGAGAACTGGCCGATGCGCCCGGAACGTGCGCCGGTGATGCGCCCCAAGCGACGGTCCGTAGCGCTCCCTCTGCGGGGATTACCGAAGTTCGGACGGTTCGGCAGATTGAAGAAGTCCACTCGGAAGTCGACGGAGTGGCCCTCACTGACCCGGAACCGCTTCCGGAGCGAGATGTCCATGTTAATCAGGCCAGGGCCTTGCAGGTTGTTGCGGCCTGAGTTGCCGTAGGAGCCCACAGCGGCCAGCGCAAACGCATCCTTGTTGAACCACTGGGCGATTCTCTCGCCACGCGACCTGTCGGACGGCAAGTGCGGATTGCCAACGATCTGCGAACGATCGTGCCGGACGTTGGTGAGCGAGCGGTCTCTGCCCGCGTCCACGTGGAAGGGGCTGCCTTCTTGGAATGTCAGGATGGAACCCAGCTCCCAGCCTCCGAGCACGTGCCGCAGCGCGGTCGCCTTCGGCGCCGGGATCTCGTACAGGAACGAACTGACCATGCGCTGCTGGATGTCGAAGTCCCCGCGCCCACGCTCGGCGTCGCGATTGTTGGGATCTTGCAAGCCGTTTTGAGTTACCGTCGCGAAGGCGGAGCTGGTCAGCACTTCGTCAATCGCCCGCCCGTAGGTGTAGGCCACTTGGAAGGTCAGGCCTCGGCTGAAGCGCCGCTGCACTTGGACCTGCAGGCTGTTGTACACCGACGAGGCTCCGCTATTGAGCTGGCCGATGCTTCCGAATCCTTGGTGGATACGCCGAGCGTCCGTGTTGCGAGCAGTCGCGCCTTCACCGAAAACGGCCATGTTCTGCTGGCGGTTGTAGGTCAGGTTGCGCCCCAGGTTGCCCACGTAGGCAACCTCCACCATCATGTTGTCCGAGACCTGTTGCTGGATGGTCAGGTTGTAGGTCTGCATGTACGGGTTGCGCAGCCCCGGAGCGAATCCCTTGGGGATCGTGACTGGGAAGACGAAGTTGGGGTCGTCCGGATTGAACACAAACGGGAACGGATTGAAGTGCCCGAGGAACGGAGCCGATAGCGCGGCGGGCTGGTTGATGTCGACAGAAGCGCCGAAAGGTTGCAGCGCCTGCACGCCACCCGCCATCTCAGCGGTCAGCGGGTCGTACGAGATGCCGTAGCTGGTGCGCAGCGAGGTCCTGCCGTCACCGAACAGGTCCCAGGCGATGCCGAAGCGCGGCGCGATGTTTATTAGCGCGTCTTGGTACGGGAAATCTGCGTCCGACAGCCAAATCAAGCCGGATGGGGCGTCCCCGATGAACGAGGACCGTGCTCCGGGCACTAGGGCGGTCTGCTGGTTCTGCTGCTCTTCCCAACGCGGGAAGAACTCATTCCGCACGCCCAAGGTCATCGTGACATTGCGGTGGACCTTGAAGCTGTCCTGAAAAAAGATCCCCGATTGGATGTACCGATGGTCGAACTCGATCGGCGAAGCTTGGCGCACGCGACGCGCCTTGCCGGTGACGAAGTCCGCCATTGGCAGACCCGTGCGGTTACCCGTGAACTGCCACTCGCTGCCGGTGGCTCGGTTGTCGCGGTAGAGGAACTGGTTGCGCTGGGTGTCCAAGCCCCACTTCATGTTGTGATTGCCCTTGACCAGGCTCATATTCCACGACAGGGCGTAGTTCTGGGACAGCCGCTGGCGGTGCCGTCCCGGGCCGAGCCGGAAGCGGTTCGTGATCTGCACCAGCGGCCGGCTCTTTACCACGCCTCCGGCATGGTTGAAATGCGTCGCGCCGAAGTCCGCCAAGTCGTCGTCGAACGGGATGCTCTCCTGGTAGTTGAAACGGGTGTAGGTCAACCGAATCGTGTTCACCAACGTGGGAGTGATCAGGTGCGTATCCTCCAGCGTGTAGGTTTGCATGCGGTTGAAACGCGGGTTCGGGCCATAGTTGATGAAGTCGGCGTTGCGCAGCGGGTCGGCGCCCTCGTTGTGGTCATAGAACAGCCGGAAGTTGATCTTGTTGCGGTCTGAGATGTTGTGGTCGACGCGCGTCAAGTACTGGTTGTCGTCGCTGGGCTGGCTGACCTGGGTCACGAAGCTGCCATCGCCGCGGTGTTCCTCCGGGAACGGCACCCATCCGTCAAGCATGAACTGCGCGACCGGGTCCAGTAGGTTCGCGGGGACGATGTTGTTCGGGAAAGGGTCGCCCGTGTCGGCGTTCTTGATCGCGCTCGCACCGGTAAAGATGCCAGCCCGCTCGTCACGCGTGGCCGGGAACGCATTGCGCAGGCGGTCTTCGCGAATGCGTTGGCCCTGGTAGGTGAACTGGAAGAAGGACTTGTCCTTGATGACCGGGCCGCCAACGGTGCCGCCGAACTGGTTGAAGCGGAGCTTGGGCACGGTGCGCGAAAAGAAGTTGCGGGCGTCGAGCGCGTCGTTGCGGAGGAAGTGCCACAAGCTCCCGTGGAACTGGTTGGTGCCCGAGCGCGTGACAGCGCTGATCACGCTGAAGCCGCGGCCATGCTCGGCAGTGACGCCCGTCGTAGAGACGCGGAACTCTTGCACCGCGTCGGGAGGCGGCAAGATCAGGCCCTGGCCGCGATGGAAGTAGCTCATCGAGCCGCCGTCCAGCAGGTAGTTGACCGAGAAGTGGCGCCCGCCATTGATGTTCATGTTCTGCTGGCCGAAGGAAGGCCGGATAGTCGTGCTGACCCGCTGTACGCCGGGCACGAGCCGAACGAGGTCGAGCGGATTGCGACCGTTAAGCGGCAAGTCCTTGATCCGGCGGTCGTCGACTGTCATGCCGATCTGCGTCGAGCGAGTGTCGACCTGAGGCGCCTGGCTCGTGATCGTCACAGTCTCGGTGACTTGTCCCAATTCCAAGACGAAGTCCACCCGCAAGCTCTGCAGCGCCGACAGGGCGATGCCGGGTCGCTCAACGGTCCGGAAGCCCTCGGACTGTACCGACGCCATGTAGGTGCCGACCTGCATCTGGGTCGCGAGGTAGTCGCCGGTCGCTCCGGTCTCGACGAGTTTCACCTCGCCGGTGTTCTCGTTGAGAAAGGTGATTTGAACGCCCGGGACGGCGGCACCGGTCGGGTCCGTCACAGTGCCCGCGATTTCTCCCGCGGTGGACTGGCCGAACGCAGTGGCTGCTGTCAGTAGAAGGACGATGAGTAAGTTCCGCACGGATTGACCCCCCCGGCCGCGTGGACAGTTGCCCGCAAACGCGACGCTTTATGCCGAACATCGTAAGCGCTAGCCGTACGTGGCGCAAGTCCTTCGCTTCGATTCCCTGGAGAAATCTACGGCCGCTAACCCTGGCGCGAGGGCTTGCCGTGTGGCGGCGGGAAGCCGGTCGAAGCGGCGCACGAGGGCCGAGCCGATCCCCGCCTGCCGAACACCAGCCCCGGCCGCAGTACAATCCTCATAACGCCGAGACAGCCGCTGTTTCTCGGCAAGCTAGCCCAATGTCATCGAATCGTCGTCGTTTCACGCAGTTGCTCACCGGAGCCGGACTTGGATCTCTCGCCGCGACCTCCCTGCCCTCGGCTCCTGCCGGCAAGGGCTCGCTGATCCGCAAGGTCGATGTGTTTCCCGTCGGGATTCCGTTCCGCTCGGTCTTCAAGATCGGAGTCGGCACAGTCGGTGACACCGGCAAGCCCGGGCAGTACGTCATGATCCGCGCCGAGACCGAGGACGGACACGTCGGCTGGGGCATGACCAACACGATCCCGGCGTGGTCCTACGAGACCATCCAAGCAGTTGTAGGGACGCTGCGCCACCACTTGGCACCCTTGGCCGTCGGGCGCGGGCCGTTCGAGTGGAACGCCCTCAAGCAGCGCATGGACGCGACGATCCGGCCCGCTGTCAGCAACGGGGCCCCATTCGCCAAGAGCGCCTTGGAAATCGCGTTTCTGGACTTGGCCGGACAAGTGGCGGGCCAGCCGCTGCATCGGTTGCTGGGCGGCAAGCTCCGTGACAGTGTCGAGCTCTGCTACGCCGTCAGCATCGACTCGCCGAGCGCGATGGCTGACGAGGTTTCCCGCTGGCCAGCGTGCAAGTGCTTCAAGGTCAAGGTCTCCGGCGATGCGGATGGAGACATTGAACGATTGAGGGCTATCTTGCTGGCACGGCCGGACATCGACGTTTGGCTGGATGCCAATCAATCCTACCAGCCGGTCCATTTGGAGCGGTTTCTCGCCGCGCTGTCGGAATTCGACCAAGTCCGGTGTTTCGAGCAGCCGGTGCGCAGCGAGGACTGGATGGGCCTGCGTCGGGCGCGCGAGAGGAGCCCGTTCCCGGTCGCGATCGACGAAGGCTGCTTTTCGTCCTTCGACGTCGCACGGGCCGCCGAGATGCGTGTGGCAGATCTCGTCGTGCTCAAGGTGTCCAAGAGCGGAGGCGTTACCAACTGCGCGAAGAGCGCGGTTGTCTCCGAGGCCCACGGCCTGGGGCTGCTCGGCAGCGGACTGACCGATGCCGGCGTCAGCCTGATGGCATCGGTTCACCTGTACTCAACGCTGGACCTGCTGTTGCCGCCCGAATTGAACGGCCCGCAATTCCTAGCGGATCTCTTCGCGGAAAACATTGAGATGGACGGCGTGCATGTCAAGGTGCCGGAAGATCCGGGACTGGGCATCAGAGTGCCTGAGGAGCGCGTCCGCGAGAGTCTGCTCGAAATCGGCTAGCGTGCCTCCGCGCCGACAGAGCTGATCTTCCGGTCTGTCACGCAGCCTGTCGACATGCTCCGGCGTGACCTACCGCACTGTCTTACGCCCGTGCGGCGAGCCTCAGCGCTCAGAGCTTGCGAATCAGCGTCAGGCCGTCGCCGACATGGAGCATGACCGTTTCGACCCTTGGGTCACCCAAGATGTGGTCGTTGAACTCGCGGATGCCGATGGTCTCGGCGTCTTGGTTGGCCGCGTCCATCATCCAGTTGTGCCACATCACGTTGTCAAAGGCGAGCAGCCCGTTGGTCCTAAGCTTGGGCAGCAAGGCCTCGAAGTAGGCGACGTAGTTGTCCTTGTCGGCGTCAACGAACGCAAAGTCGAGCGGCGGGTCGCAGGGGAGCGCGCGCAGCGTGTCCAAGGCCGGAGCGAGGCGGAGATCGATCCGATCAGAGAGACCGCTCCGCCTCCAGTAGCGTGCTCCGATGGACGTCCACTCCTCGCTCAAGTCGCAACACAGCAGCCTGCCATCGGCTGGCAGCGCGGCTGCCATGCACGCGGCGCTGTAGCCAGTGAATGTCCCCACTTCAACGACTTGCTTTGCGCCGATGGCCGCCACCAGCATGCGCAGGAACAAGCCTTGTTCTTCCGAGATCATCATTCCCGCGAGTGCGCCGACCTCGTTCTCGGTCTCGCGCCTCAACTCGCCTAGCAGCTGATCTTCCGGCGTCCGGTTGCACAGCATGAACCGGTACAGGTCTTGCGTCAGTGACGTGATCTTTGCCATCCTTCGAGCCTAGCGAACGCCGCGGCCGCGGAATTATAGTGCCGTCCCACAGCTCGCGCAAGACAGACTAACGGACGGCGGGTCCGAGCCCAGGGAGTTGCCGGAGACAGCGCTTAACGCTCCCGGACACCCGACCGCCGGAGTCGCTACAATGGAGGTACGAGGGATGCTCATCCCGGCGCCGTTCATTACTTTTCTGGCCAAAGAGGTCGCCAAGCGCCTCGGTGCGCAGACGTGCGTGATCAAGTCCCAGCAGCGCGTCGCGCGGGATTTTGAGGATCTCGTCCTTGATGAGCTCAGCTTAGAGGACGAAATCAACGCAGAAGCGCGAGCTCTGCTGTCGCAGTACACCGAGTACATGCGGCATCAGGACGTTTCCTACCACGACATGTTCAGCCGTGTGAAGCGGAAGATCTTGGCCGAGCGTAAGGTCGTTTCGGCCGCTGCCGGCGGCCGCGGTGCGCGCGACATGAAGCTCTCGCGCGACAAGGTTCTGGAAATTTCGCACAAGATGGCGGCAATGCTGCCACGCATTCCCGGCACGCGTCTCAACAAGGGCTGGAACGAGACCCGCCTGGAGATCCAGCGCCATCTCACCGACATCCTCATGCTGGAAGCTAGGAGCGACCAGCGTGCGAAGGAGAAGATTACCTCGCAGCAGCGTGAGATCCCCGAGGGTAGCGAGGAGTGGCAGACGCTGCACCGCAACTACTACGAGGACGAACTCAAGAAGTACGGCGTGTACTTGCAGCGCGAAGCCCACGATCCGGCACCCTAGACTTCAGCGGGCTCTTGGCCAATCCAGGCTTTCCGGGCCCTCCTGCCAAGCGCGGGTCAGCCAGCCACAGTGCCAGAGATGTCCACCTCCCTGCTTGTGATGAAGTTCGGCGGGACGAGCGTCGGCTCGCCCGAAGCGATGGCCCGTGCTGTCGGGCTCGTGGCCGAACAGGCGGGTGAACGCCCGGTTGCGGTCGTGGTTTCGGCCATGTCGCAGGTCACGAATCGATTGCTGGCCACGCTGGAAGCGGGAGAACAGGGCGATGCCGAGGCCGTCGACTCCAACCTAGCGGCTCTGCGACGAACGCATCTCGCCGCCTGCGCGGACTTGTTGCCCGAGGATCGCGCCCGAAGTGTGGCCGCTCGGATTGAGGAGATCCTTGATGGCTTCGCAAGGGTCGCCCGCGGGATGTTGCTGCTGCGGGAGAGGCCGCCGCGGGCGGTCGACGAGGCCGCTCCCACCGGAGAGCGAATCGCAGCGCGGTTGTTCAGCGAAGCATTAGCCACACTTGGCGTGCCGGCGAGGCCCGTTTCAGGTACCGACTTGATCGTTACCGATGCAACGTTCGACGGAGCCAATCCGTTCTTGGAGGAAACTGCTGTCAAGGCATCCGCAGTGTTGGAACCGATGCTGGATGAGGGGGCTGTCCCGATCATTACCGGCTATAGCGCAGCCACTCGCGAAGGCATTCCAACGACGCTTGGTCGCGGGGGCTCCGACTTTTCGGCTTCCATCATCGCCGCCGCCTTGCGCGCAGCCGAGCTCTGGATCTGGACGGATGTAGACGGAATTCTGAGCTGCGATCCGGCCATCGCTGGCGATGCACGGCTGCTGGCGGACGTGACCTACAACGAGGCAGCCGAGCTGTCCTACAACGGTGCTAAGGTACTGCATCCGCGCACTCTAGCGCCGCTAGCGGAACTCGAAATTCCCGTTCACATCAAGAATAGCTTCCACCCGGAACGCCCCGGCACTCGCATATTCAACCACCGAGTGGAGCAACCTGGGGTGAGGGCGATCACGTCGCTGTCCGGTGTTGCCCTAATCTCGATCGAGGCAAGCGGACTTTCGCTTTCCGGCGCTCAGCTGATGGCGCGTGCCTTGGAATGCGCCGCCCGCGCGAAGGTCGAGCTCCTTCTGATGACGCGCTCGAGCTTCCGACAGAACTTCTGCATGCTGGTGCGCTCGGGGGACGTGGCGGCCGTGCTCGACCGCCTGCGCGAGGAACTGGCCTTGGAATTGGCGCACGGCTATCTGCGCCCGATCGAAGTCGACCACAGCGTCGGTCTGCTAGCGGCGGTGGGCGAGGGCATGCGGGGCACTCCCGGCTTGGCGGGACGGCTGTTCACGGCGATATCAGAGCGGCACGTCAACATCATTGCCATCGCACAGGGATCGAGTGAACTTACGATCGCTATCGTGGTGAACGAACAAGACTTGCGGACGGCCGTGTCGGCGATTCACAGCGAATGCCGACTGGGGCGTGGAGTCAGCGCGACCCAATGAGCAGCTAGCGGAAGTTCGTAACGAAAGGTCTGGAAACGGTGGGTTCGTGCGGTTCGAGTTCTACGTAGCCCAGCGGTACTTGCGAGCCAAGCGCAGGGACAGGTTTTTCTCGGTCGTTACCGCACTCTCTGTCGCTGGTGTCTCGGCGGGCGTGGCGGCCCTCATCATCGCGATGGCTGTCAGTAACGGCTTCCAAGCCAGCCTGCGCGAGCATCTGATCGGCGCTAGCTCCCATATAAACCTGTTGGAAAAGACCCCTGAGTTCGGCATCGAGGACTATCAGCCCCTGCTCGCCAAGCTGAGCCGGCTGGAACACGTGGAGGCGGTTGCGCCGACGCTGTACGGCGAAATGATGATTCGGACGGCCGTGCGGGCCAAGGGCTGCGTACTCAAGGGCGTCGATCCAGAGGCTGAAAGCCGAGTCTCGCAGCTGCTTTCCAAGATCGTGGACGGGTCGTTCGAGGCCCTTGAGCAGGAAGGCGGCGGGTATCCCGGGATATTGCTCGGGCGCCGCCTTGCCGATGCAATCGGCGCCCGAGTGTCGACAATCGTAACCGTGCTCAATCCGCAGGGCGAAATGACGCCCCTCGGCCCAATCCCCTCCTTCAAGCGTTTTCAGGTGGTGGGGATCTTCGAGACCGGGCTCTTCGAACTCGACAATCTCTGGAGTGTCACGCTGTTGCGGGATGCCCAGCGAGCGCTTTCGCTCGGCGATGTCGTCAACTCATTGGAGTTTAGGCTCGACGACTTCCAAGCCTCCGACGAGGTCGCACGCGCCATCCGGGCGGAGGCTGGCGAGGACTTCACCACCAGCACGTGGATGGAACGCAATCGAGTACTGTTCAACGCTCTGCAGACCGAACGGCTCGCCACGGCAATGATCATCGGGATGATCATGCTGGTCGCAGCCCTCAATATCCTCATCTCGCTGGTAATGATGGTCGTGGAAAAGACCAAGGACATTGCCATCCTGAAGTCGATAGGCGCGAGACAAGACCAGATTCGGCGGATCTTCACGTGGCAGGGCCTGCTGATCGGCTCTGTCGGCACGGCGGCTGGTCTGGTCATCGGCCACTTGACGTGCTGGCTTTGCGAGCGCTACCGGCTGATCTCGCTAGACCCGGAAGTCTACGGCTTGGAATACGTGCCCTTCGCGCCGCGCGCGTTGGACGGGCTCTACGTGGCGATTGCCGCGATCCTGATCAGCTACCTGATCACGATCTATCCCTCGGGAAACGCTGCCCGCGTCGACTCCGCCGAGATCCTGCGCTACGAGTAGCGGCAACAGCTCGCGGACCGGCCAGTTCCGCTCCGGCGGCTTGGCGGAGGCTCGGCCCCGGCCGCGAGTCCGGGCCGCAAGAGCGAACCGCAGCGTGTCGAACTGGTTAGCAGAAATGATCGAAGCAGCGCGACGTGAGGAAGACGGTTACGAAATCGCAATGGAGGGCGCCCTCGCCAGGAAGCCCCGCAAATTGGAATGGGTCGATGGCCGCAAGCCCACCCGGGACGAGTTACATGACCGAACCAGTATTCGTTGACACCAACGTCTTTGTCTGCCAGTCGGATGCTTCGGACTCCGAGAAGCAGGCCCGGGCGGACCGCTGGTGCGCGGCACTTTGGCGCTCGCGATCAGGACGGGTGAGCGTACAGGTCCTGCTGGAACTCGACGCGACGCTCACGCGCAAGCTGAAGGCTGGCATTGAGCCATCGGAGGCGCGGGAGATCGTCAGCGAAATCTCCGCGTGGCGGCCGATTCCGGTCGATCTCAGCGTTATCCGGCGGGCATGGTCATTGGAGCAGCGCTATTCCCTTTCCTGGTGGGACTCCTTGATAGTAGCTGCCGCCCAAGTCGGCCAATGCACTGTGCTCCTGACTGAAGACTTGCAGCACGGACAGGTCTTCGATGGCGTCTGTGTCGTCAATCCGTTCGTGACGCCCGGCCACGCCCCGGAAGAGATTCTGCGAGCGCTGGCGCAATGAGCAAAGCTGGTGATCCCAGCCTCGTGCTGGACCCACCGCGGCAACCAGCGGGACTGCTGCAAGGGCGCTTTGGGGACTGCGAGAGGCTCGCACTCGACAATCCCGACACCCAGGCGAAGGGAGCGCTCTACGCCGCGTTCGAGCCAGAGCAGGTGCCGGAGGAGGTGGAGTTCTGGTACACGCCGAAGAACGACAGCCAGCTGAACATCGCGGAATGCGAGTTGAGTGCGACGATGCGCCGGTGCCTTAGCGGTCGCCACATACGGGACCTGGACGAGCTGCGGGCCCAGATCGGGGCCCAGTCAGCGGATGTGAACACGCGCCGGCGCACGGTGGAGTGGCAGATGAAGATCTACGACGGTCGCTCCAAGCTCAAGTCCGTCTGCCCGAGAATCGTCCTGCGACAGACCACTACTCCGGGCCCGCGGGATCCGACGGAGCATTGAGTTCCGCATCGCCGCCCTCCGGCGAGCCGGACTGGGGCAGCTTAACGCCCTCTAGGCCGAAGTCCTCCCCGAATCCCATCGGGAGCTCTCCTCCGAACAGCTGCGCGGCGTCGTCGCTGTAGCCCGGGATGTCAGTGAGGTACTCCATTTCCGGAACCAGCTTCTCTGGCTCGTCCTCGCCTGCAATGCGCACTCGCTGGTGGGCATCGAGACCCGTTCCGGCGGGAATCAGCCGGCCGACGATGACGTTCTCTTTCAAGCCGCGCAAGTCGTCCACGCGGCCAGCCACCGATGCCTCGGTCAGCACCTTGGTAGTGGTCTCGAACGATGCCGCCGAGATGAAGGAGTCGGTCGAAACGGCCGCCTTGCGGATGCCCATCAGCAGCGGCTGGCTCGTCGCCGGAGTGCCGCCGTTTGCCTCCACCTCGCCGTTGATCCGCCGGAAGCGGAACTTGTCCACGACCTCGTCGACGAGGAACTCGGTGTCGCCCACCGATTCGATCTTGACCCAGCGCATCATCTGGCGGACGATCACCTCGAGGTGCTTGTCGTTGATGTCCACGCCCTGCAGGCGGTAGACATCTTGGATCTCGTTGACCAGATAGCTCTGCAAGTCGGCCTCGCCCAAGATGCGGAGGATGTCCTGGGGATCGTGCGGACCCTCCATGAGAGGCTCGCCGGCCTTGACGAACTCGCCCTCCTGCACGTTGATGTGCGAACCACGCGGGATCTTGTACTCCTTTTCCTCGCCGCCCGCGCCTACAACCGTAATGCGGCGATAGCCGCGGCTGAGCGAGCCGTAGTTCACCGTGCCGTCGATCTCGGAAATGATGGCGGGTTCGGGAGACTTCGGGCGCCGGGCCTCGAACAGTTCGACCACGCGCGGGAGTCCGCCCGTGATGTCCTTGTTCTTGGTCGTCGCCAGCGGGATCTTGGCCAGTTCGTCGCCCGCGCTGACCGGCTCGTCGTCCTTGACCATCAGGTGGGCGGTCGTCGGGATCAGATACCTCTTGAGAAGCTTCCCTTCTCCGTCGTGGATCTCGACCCGCGGCTCGCCGGCGCGCTGGCCGTCCTCCGGATCTGTGACAACCCACTGCGACAGGCCCGACACTTCGTCGACCTGCTCCTGCAGCGTCACGCCCTCCTGCAGGTCGCAGAAGCGGCAGACGCCCTCCGACTCGGTGAGGATCGACCGCGTGAACGGATCCCACTCCAGCAGCACTTGCTCGCGGACCACTTCCTCGCCATCTTCGACGCGCAGCCGGGCTGCGTAGACGACCTGGTAGCGCTCGCGTTCTCTGTCCTTGCTGTCCACGACAGCGATAAAGCCGTTGCGGCTCATGGCGACCAGCTGGCCGCTCTTGTCACGAATCGGGTTGACGTTCACATACTTGGCGAAACCGTCGGACTTCGCAGTCTGGCGCGAGTCCTGGCCGACGCGCGTCGCCGTGCCGCCCACGTGGAACGTGCGCATGGTCAGCTGCGTACCGGGCTCGCCGATGGACTGGGCCGCGATGATGCCCACCGCCTGCCCTTCCTCCACCATGCGCCCAGTCGCCAAGTCCTGGCCGTAGCAAAGCTGGCAAACGCCGCGCTCGGTACAGCAGGTCAGCACCGAGCGGACCTTGACCTCTTGGTTGATGTTCGCGTTCTCGATGGCGCGGGCGATCTCGTCGGTCACCTCCTCGCCGGCGCTGATGATCAGGTTGCCTTCCAGATCGGTCGCGTCTTCGGCCATTACGCGCCCCACGATGCGTTCGCTGAGGGGCACGCGGATCTCGCCGTTCTCGACCAGCGGACCCTTGGTGATGCCGTCGGTCGTGCCGCAGTCGTTCTCGGTAATGATCACGTCTTGCGCCACGTCCACCAAGCGGCGGGTCAGGTAGCCCGAGTTCGCGGTCTTCAGGGCGGTGTCGGCCAGTCCCTTGCGCGCTCCGTGCGTCGAGATGAAGTACTGCAACACGTTGAGGCCTTCCCGGAAGTTGGCCGTGATTGGAGTCTCGATGATCTCGCCGCTGGGCTTGGCCATCAGGCCGCGCATGCCCGACAGCTGCCGGATCTGAGTCTCCGACCCGCGAGCGCCGGAATCGGCCATGGCATAGATCGGGTTCAGAGAACTCTGGGTGCCCTCCGATGAGCGCATGCCCTCGAACATCTCCCGCGACACGCTGTCAGTGAGCGACGACCAGATCTCAATGATCTTGTTGTAGCGCTCGCCGTGCGTGATGGCGCCGTCGAGATACTGCTGCTCGACCTTCATGACTTCCTTCTGCGAGCTGCCGACCAGCTGCTCCTTCTGCTCGGGCACGATCATGTCATCGATACCGATCGACATGCCGGAGAGCGTCGCGTAAAGGAAGCCGACTTCCTTCAGCTCGTCCAACATCTCGACGGTCTTTTCGCGACCCAGCTGTTGGTAGCAGTAGCGCACCAGGTCGCTCAGGCCCCGCTTCTTCAGCAGGCCGTTGACGAATGGCAGCTCCTTGGGCAAGCGATCCTTCAACAAGACCCGTCCGACCGTGGTCTCCAGTGTCTGCTTCTGGTAGAGGACCGGCACCGTCTGACGCACGTCCTGGCTGTCGCCGGCCAGCGTCAGGTCGATCACCGCGCCGCTGTAGTGCAGCTTGATCGGCGCACGCGTCTCGACCTCATCCATGTCATAGGCCAGCAAGACGTCGCGGACGCTGCCGAACGAGCGGCCCGCGCCCCGCGCACCCTCTTGCGCGCCGGTGAGGTAGTACACGCCCAGCACCATGTCTTGGGAGGGAGTCGTGATCGGCAGCCCGCTCGCCGGCGAGAGGATGTTGTTCGCGCTGAGCATCAGCACGTGCGCCTCGATCTGCGCTTCCGGCGAGAGCGGCACATGCACGCCCATCTGATCGCCGTCGAAGTCAGCGTTGAATGCGGTGCAGACCAAGGGGTGGATCTTGATCGCCTTGCCCTCGACCAGCACGGGCTCGAACGCCTGAATGCCCAAGCGGTGCAGCGTAGGTGCGCGGTTGAGCAGGACCGGATGGTCCTGGATCACGCCGTCGAGAATGTCCCAGACAATGGCGTCCTTTTGCTCGACAAGCTCCTTGGCTTGCTTGATCGTGGTGCAGTGGCCGCGCTGCTCGAGCCGCTGGTAGATGAACGGCTTGTAGAGCTCTAGGGCCATCTTCTTGGGCAGGCCGCACTGGTGCAGCTTGAGCTCGGGCCCGATCACGATGACCGATCGCCCGGAATAGTCGACGCGCTTGCCCAGCAGGTTCTGGCGGAATCGCCCGCTCTTGCCCTTCAGCGTGTTGGCGAGGGACTTCAGCGGGCGCTTGTTGGCGCCGCGCAATTCGTGCCCGCGCCGCCCGTTGTCGAGCAGGGCGTCCACGGCCTCTTGCAGCATGCGCTTCTCGTTGCGCACGATCACGTCAGGCGCGCGCTGCTCGAGCAGCCGCTTCAGGCGGTTGTTGCGGTTGATGACGCGCCGGTACAGATCGTTTAGGTCGGAAGTCGCGAAGCGTCCGCCATCCAGCGGCACCAAGGGCCGCAACTCCGGCGGGATGATCGGCAGCACTTGCAGAATCATCCACTCCGGCTTGTTGCCGGACTTGCGGAACGATTCCACCACGCGGAGGCGCTGGGCCGTCTTGCGGCGCTTCTGCACCGAAGTCTCGACCTTCATGTCCTCGCGGAGCTTGTCCGCGAGCGTCTCGGTGTGGATGCCCCGGAGCAACTCCCGGATGGCCTCGGCCCCCATCAAGACCGTGACCTCGAAGGCATCGCTGTCGGCCGACACCCGCGAGAGGACCTGATGACGCCCGCGGCCGGCCAGCGGCGCGAAGTCGAAGCTGCGCTCCTTCTCGTCGCGCGAATTGGACAGCTCGTCGCCAGCCAGGACCGTCCCGGCGGGCAACAGGTCCGGATTTCCCGTCTCCACTACGACAGAGGCCTCGTAGTACAGGACTCGCTCCAGATCGCTGACCTTGATGTCGAGCAAGAGCGAGAGATGGCTCGGCAGGACCTTGAAATACCAGACGTGCGAGCACGGAGCGGCCAGCTCGATGTGCCCGAGCCGCTCGCGCCGCACGCGGCTGTGCGTCACCTCGGTGCCGCACTTTTCGCAAATCACGCCGCGGTGCTTCATCCGCTTGTACTTGCCGCAGAGGCACTCCCAATCCTTTTCGGGGCCGAAAATGGCGGTGCAGAACAGGCCGTTCCGCTCGGGCTTGAACGTGCGGTAGTTGATGGTCTCGGGCTTGGTGACCTCGCCGAACGACCAGCCGCGGATCTTTTCCGGCGAAGCCAGGCCGATCCGGACCGCATCGAAGACCGGCATGGCGGTGACGCGCTGCGTGGCGGCGGATGCGAACGGGTTCTGTGCACCGAAGGCGCTCATCGCCGGATTCAGGTCGCCGGCCGGGGGAGGGGCCGGCGCCACGCTGGGGTCGAACAGGTCCAGGCCTTGACGGCCGTCGCTGGAATGCTGCTTGTTCAGCAACTCGACGTCCAAGCAAAGCGCCTGCAATTCGCGCACCAGCACGTTGAACGACTCGGGCAGGCCCGGGTTCATGGCCGACTCGCCCTTCACGATCGACTCGTAGATCTTGGCCCGACCGAAGACGTCGTCGGATTTGACCGTCAGCAGCTCGCGCAAGATGTGGGCCGCGCCGTACGCTTCCAGCGCCCACACCTCCATCTCGCCGAAGCGCTGGCCGCCGAACTGCGCCTTGCCGCCCAGCGGCTGCTGGGTGACGAGCGAGTAGGGGCCGATCGACCGCGCGTGGATCTTGTCGTCGACCAAGTGGTTGAGCTTGAGCATGTAGATGACGCCGACCGTCACCTCCTGCTCGAACGCGCGCCCGGTCAAGCCGTCGCAGAGGCGGGTCTTGCCGGACTCGGGCAGGCCTGCGTTTCTCAGGTGCTCCTTGATGAGCCCTTCGCTCGGGCCTTCGAACACCGGAGCCGCGAACTTCAGGCCCAGCGCCTGGCCCGCCCAGCCCAGGTGCGTCTCCAATATTTGCCCCACGTTCATGCGCGAGGGCACGCCCAAGGGGTTCAGCACGATCTCGACCGGGGTGCCGTCCGGCAGGAATGGCATGTCCTCTTCCGGCATCACGCGGGCGATCACGCCCTTGTTGCCGTGGCGGCCCGCCATCTTGTCGCCCGCCGACAGCTTCCGCTTCATGGCGATCGAGATCGTCACGGTCTTGAGCACGCCGGGTGACAACTCGTCGCCCTGGCACAGCTTCTCGATCTTCTTTTCGTTCAGCTTCTCGAGCACCTCGATCTGGCGGATCGTCATTTGCTCCAGCGCGTCGACCCGGGACTCCAGATCGGCGACTGGCTCGGCCAGCCGCAGGCGCTTGAGATCCCTGGCCCGCATGCGCTCGAAGTGGTCCCTGCCCAGCACGTCGTCGGCGCTCGCCAGCTTCCGATTGGTCTTCTCGTCGTGGAGGTCAGCCGTGACGGTCTTTCTGCCCAGCAGCTCTTCCAAGCGCTCCACCCGCTGGTCGTACAGGATCCGCTTCTCGTCTTCGAGATTGCGCCGCTGGCGCTCGATCTCGGCCTCTTCGATGGCCTTCGCGCGCGAGTCCTTCTCGACGCCCCTGCGCGAGAAGACCTTGGCACCGACGACCACGCCCGAGACGCCCGCCGGGCAGCGCAGCGAGGCATCTTTGACATCGTCGGCCTTGTCGCCGAAGATTGCTCGCAAGAGCTTCTCTTCCGGCGTCAACTGGACGTCGCCGCGCGGCACCACCTTGCCGACCAAGATGTCGTCGGGGCCGACCTTGGCGCCGATCCGAATGATGCCGCTGTCGTCGAGGTTCTTCAGGAAGCTCTCCGAGATGTTCGGGATGTCGCGCGTGATCTCCTCGGGGCCGAGCTTCGTGTCGCGCGCTTCGATCTTCAGCTCCTCGATATGCAGCGAGGTGTAGTAGTCCTCCTTGACCAGCCTTTCGCTGACCAAGATGGCGTCCTCGAAGTTGTACCCGCGCCACGGCATGAAGGCGACCAACACATTGCGGCCCAGGGCCAGCTCGCCCGAGTCGGTGCAAGGGCCATCGGCCAGCACTTGGCCCTTGGCCACGCGGTCGCCGATCTTGACGATCGGCTTCTGGTTGATGCACGTGTTCTGGTTCGAGCGCCGGAACTTGATCAGCGGGTAGATGTCGGCCCCTACCTCGCGCGAGAGTTGCTCCTCGTGGCCGGTGTCCTCGACCCGCACGATGATCCGCTCGGCGTCGACCGAGTCCACGACTCCGCTGCGCTTGCACAGCACGACCGCCCCGGAATCCTCCGCGGTGATGCGTTCCATGCCGGTGCCGACGATGGGAGACTCGGCGCGCAGCAGCGGCACGGCCTGCCGCTGCATGTTCGAGCCCATCAGCGCGCGGTTGGCGTCGTCGTTTTCCAAGAACGGGATCAAGCTGGCCGCTACCGAAACGAGCTGCTTCGGGCTCACGTCCAGGTACTGGATCTCTTCGCGCTTCTTCAGGCGCGTGTCACCGGCGACCCGGCAGTTGGCGAACTCCCGCCCGATGTTGCCGTCCGCGTCTACGGGAATGTTGGCCTGGGCGATGATGTGCCGGTCCTCTTCCCATGCCGAGAGGTAGTCGCAGTGGGTCTCCCAGTGCGCCTCCTCCCGGCCCCGCTTCAAGGAGTCGTTGGCCTGCTGCGCCTGCTCGCGCCGCACTACCTGGCCGGGGAGGAGCTGCGTGTCACCGGCATAGCTGACCCTGACCTCGTCGACTACCCGCCCGTTCTCGACCTTGCGGTACGGGCTCTCGATGAAGCCGTATTGGTTGATCCGGGCGAAGCACGACAGCGAGCTGATCAGCCCGATGTTGGCACCCTCGGCCGTCTCGATCGGGCAGATCCGGCCATAGTGCGTCGGATGCACGTCACGCACGTCAAAGCCCGCCCGCTCGCGCGACAGCCCGCCTGGGCCTAGGGACGAAAGGCGTCTCTTGTGAGTGATTTCCGACAGCGGGTTGATCTGGTCCATGAACTGCGACAGCTGTGAGGAGCCGAAGAATTCCCGCACCGCTGCCATCACCGGCTTGGCATTGATCAGGTCGTGCGGCATCGCACTGGACATGTCCTGGTAGGACGTCATCCGGTCGCGCATCGCCCGCTCCATGCGGATCAGGCCGATGCGGAACTGGTTCTCCAGCAGCTCGCCGACCGAGCGCACCCGGCGGTTGCCGAGATGGTCAATATCGTCCGTGGCCCCGATCTTGCGCCGCAGCTTGAACAGGTACTTGATGGTCTCGTAAAAATCGCTTGCGTCCAACACCCTGCGTTCCAGCGGCGTGGCTTCCTCCTCGCCGTGCAGCTTGATGTTGAACTTCATCCGCCCGACGCGCGAGAAGTCGTACTTCCGCGGGTCGAAGAACATGTCGTTGAACAGCTTGGTGGCAGTCTCGCGGGTCGGCGGATCCCCGGGGCGGAGGTTGCGGTAGATCGCCAGCAGGGCTTGGTCCTTGGTCTTGATCGAATCCTTGCGCAGGGTCTCGGAAAGCACGGGCCCGCACTCGTCGGTCTCTGGGAAGATGACCTTGAACTCCGTGAGCCCCGCCTGCCGGAGGCGCGCCATGGCGTCATCGGTGACGGGCGAGTTAGCCTCGCATCCGTGGAGGACCTCGCCGCTCTCCTCGTCAAAGATGTCGTCGGCGAAGACTGCCTCGGCCAGATCCTCGGGCAGGCACGGCAGGGCCGTGATTCCCTCGGCCCGCATGTCTTGCAGCAGGCGCGTGTTGATCTTGCGCCCCTTGCGCCCCAGGGACTTGCCGCTCTTGCCCGTGACGGCAGCGGCCAGCCGCGTGTGTACCAAGCTCTCGGAAATGTCGCGCTGCAGCGCGCCCGAGTCGCCGACGCGGATCGTGTCGGCGCGATAGAACTGGCCCAGGATGTCGGCATCACTCTCGAGGCCGAGCGCGCGCAGGAAGATCGTGCCTAGGAACTTGCGCTTGCGATCAATGCGTACGTTGAGCAGGCGCTGGCCCGCAGGTTTCTTCGCGTCGTATTCAAACTCGATCCAACTTCCGCGCGACGGGATGATCTTGCCCAGGTAGTAGGTGTTGTCGGCCGACGACTCGAAGAACACCCCGGGCGAGCGGTGCAGCTGCGAAACGATGACGCGCTCGGTGCCCGTGACGATGAAGGTGCCCTCTTCGGTCATCAGCGGGATCTCGCCGAAGAAGACTTCCTGCTCCTTGATGTCCCGCACGGACTTGCGGTCGCCGGTCCCGTCCTTCTCGAAGACGGTCAGCCGGATGTTGACCTTCAACGGCGCGGCGTAGGTCATGCCGCGCCTCTTGCACTCTTCGGGGTCGTACTTGAGCTTGAGCCCGACCGGGTCCCCGCATTTCTCGCAGAACGTGACTTCGTTGGGCGTGCGCCTGCCACAGCGCTCGCAAAGGATGTCGGGCGGCCCCTTCGGGTCTGTGCGAATGATCTCGCGGCATTGGCGGCACCGTGTGCGCAGGTGGTTCAGCCCGCTCTGCGTACCGCACTTGCAAGCCCAGTCGCCAATCGAATACGACACGAACTCCAGCGAACTCATCTCTCGGAAGTCCGAGATTGGGAACACCGATTTGAACACGGCCTCGAGGCCGTCCTCTGCCCTCTCGTCGGGCAAGAGATCCATTTGCAGGAAGCGCTCGTACGATTCCTGCTGCATGTCGAGCAGGTTCGGGATCGCGATCGCCGAGTGGATCTTGGAAAAGTCCCGCCGCGTCTCGGACGCGCTAGGCGCGAAACCGTTCCCCTCATGAGCCGTCGATTCGTTCACTGTTGCCACGTTGTTGCCACCTCAGGCACGGGTTGCACGCGTGCGCCCGGAGACGCGCGCCGTGCCCCCCCCCTCCACCGCCGGCCCCACCGAGGCCACGCCCCCGACGCCGGCCCCCACCCGCCCC
>VXRL01000011.1:87722-91528 GCA_009838515.1 Terriglobia bacterium
CCCCTCCCGCACCGGGTCGCCCGCGCGCCCCCGTGGCCCCGCGCCCGCCCCCGCAAACCGGCGGCGGCACACAGATACGCCGAGACCAGTCCGAGGCGCACCGCTCCGCTCTTCCGGCAGGCTGCCGGGGAATCGATGCGCTGGACCGCTTCAGCGAACCAAGTCTTGGCAAATTTCGTCCAGTGCGGGACGGCTGCCCCGCTAGACCGCGGCCAGCAGCCGCTTCCCGGGTCTCTCGTCTGACCCCTGATGCGGCGCGGGCGGCGCACGAAACTCGCAAGCACGCTTCGCGCGGTTTGCGAGTCCTCGCCTGACACACGCCTACTTCACCTCGAATTCGGCACCGACATCGGCAAGCTTTGCGCCGATCTGGTCTGCCTCCTCCTTGGGGATGTTCTCCTTCACTGCCGCGGGCGTGGAGTCGACCAAGTCCTTGGCCTCCTTCAGGCCCAGGCCGGTGATCTCGCGCACGGCCTTGATGACCTTGATTTTCTGACTTCCGATGCCAGTCAGCATGACCGTGAACTCAGTCTGCTCCACGGCTTCCTCGGCTCCGCCGTCCGCCGCCGCAGCCGGAGAGGCAACCACCGCTGCCGCGGCGGAGACGCCAAGCTCCTCTTCCAGCTTCTTGACCAGTTCTGCGGCTTCCATCAGGGTCAGGCCCTTGATGGATTCCGTGATTGCGCCTATGTCTGCCATAGTACTCATCTCCTGTGTGTGATTGCAAGCGAGCTTTCACCTTCCGCCAGAGGCAGCCGGCACCCGTCGCCGAGGGCTACTCGTTGAACTTCTTCTTCTCCACCGCCTGCTGCAGCACCGCGGCGATGTCGCGGGCAGGCGCGTTCAGCACACCCATCAGCCGCTGTGCCGACGAGTTGAGCATGTACAGAATCCGGACCTGAAGGCCAGCCTTGTCGGGCAGCTTCGAGAGTTCGATGAGTTGGTCCAGATTCACCGTCCGGCAGTCGACCACGCCGCAGTTGAACGAGAACTTGTCCTGCTGCTTGCCGAAGGCCACCAGCGCCTTGAGCGTGGAGACCGGGTCTTCGCCGACAAACGCCAGCGCAGTCATGCCGCGCTGGCCCGTAAGCGCCTCTTCGTACGGCGTGTCGCGCGCCGCCAGCAGCGCCAGCCGGTTCGCGACCACGCGGTAGGAGCCGCCTAGGTTGCGGATCACGCTCCGCAGTTCCTGGTCCTCCGCCACTGTGAGTCCCTCGAACTTGCACACGATGACCGCGGGCTCGTCTGCAAAGCCGCTTTGGAGCTCTGCTAGGATCTGCCGCTTCTCTGCCTTGGTCTTCATCGCTTCACCGCTATGCGCTGAACTCGTTGAGGTTGAGCTTCAGCGAAGGGCTCATCGTGGAACAGATCGAGGCCTTCATCAAGTAGCGCCCCTTGGCGGCCGCGGGCTTGGCCTTGAGCACCGCCCCGATCAGGGTGTCGGCATTCTCGACGATTTGATCGGCGGCGAATCCGAGCTTGCCCACAGGGGCGTGGATCACCGAGCCGCGGTCCACCCGGAACTCAACCTTGCCTGCCTTCACCTCGGAGACTGCTTGGGCGATGTCCACCGTCACCGTTCCCGTCTTGGGGTTCGGCATCAGGCCGCGCGGGCCTAGGATCCTGCCGACTCTCGAGACGACCCGCATCATGTCCGGGGTGGCCACGACGGCATCGAACCCGAGCCAGCCTTCCTTTTGGATCTTTTCGACGTACTCCTCGCCCCCGAAAAAGTCTGCCCCGGCCTCTTCGGCCTCGCGGAGCTTCTCGCCGGAAGCGATCACGAGCACCCGCTTGGACACGCCTAGGCCGTGCGGGAGCACGACCGTTCCGCGCACCATCTGGTCGGCGTGGCGCGGGTCGACGCCGAGGTTCAAGTGCACCTCCACCGTCTCGTCGAACTTCGAGATCTTGTTCTGCTGGAGAATCGGGATAGCCTCGTTCAAGGCGTACGCCCGGTCCTCTAGCTTTTCCGCGAAAGCGCGGTACTTCTTACCCGCCATGTCTCACCTTGGTACAAGCGACCCCGGGACAGCGGCGCCAGGAGTCTCCCACGGGATGAATCCCTATCATACCACCTGCACGCCCATGCTGTTAGCCGTGCCGCGCACGCAGGCCATGGCCTGCTCCACGGTGTAGCAGTTCAGATCGGGCATCTTTTGCTTGGCTATGTCCTCGAGCTGCGCCAGCGTGATCGAGCCGACCTTGTCGCGGTTCGGCTCGCCAGACCCCTTGGCTAGGTTCGCGTAGCGCTTGATCAGCACCGCGGCCGGGGGGGTCTTCGTCACGAAGTCGTGCGAGCGATCCTGGTACACGCTGATCACTACCGGGACGATCAGCCCTTCGAGTTCCGGGTTGGAAGTGCGGGCGTTGAAGTCCTTGCAAAACTGCATGATGTTCAGTCCCGCCTGGCCCAGCGCCGGACCCACCGGAGGGGCTGGCGTGGCCTTGCCTGCCATGATCTGCAGCTTGATCTGCTGGATGATCGGCACGTTCGCTTTCGCCATGATTGAACTCCTCGCTGGTGGCGCGCCCTGAGCGCGGCCCGCTAGCTTCCCTTCTTGACCTGGAAGTACTCCAGCTCGACCGGCGTCCCGCGCCCGAAGATTGTGACCATCACCTTCAGCGTGCTGCGGTCGGCGTTGACCTCTTCGACCGTGCCCGTGAACCCGCTGAACGGGCCGTCGACGATGCTGACCTGGTCGTTGCGCACGAACTCGACATGCGGGCGCGGCTGCTCCTCCGAGCGTTTCTGGCGGTTGAGGATCTGGTCGACCTCAGCGTCGGTCAGGGGCGTCGGCGGACGCCTCTCGCCGCTCTTGAGCTTCTCCTCGCCGACGAATCCGGTCACCTTGGGGGTGTTCTTGACTGCGTGCCAGAGATCGTCGTCAAGGTCCAGCTGGGCTAGGACGTAGCCGGGGTACAGCAGGCGCTTGCTGGTGACCTTCTTGCCGTTGCGCATCTGCACCACGTCCTCGGTGGGGATCAAGATCTGCCCCACGCGGCGCTCCAAGCCAAGCGCCTCCACGCGCGAGCGGAGGTTCTCCTTGACCTTGTTCTCGAAACGCGAGTAGGTGTGGATGAAGTACCACGGCAGGTCCGGCCGGGCGGCGGGCTCGCCGCCCTCAGGGCCTGTCCCGGAATTCGTCAGTGTCTCGTCTGTTGGCACGATCGGTTAGCCTGCCTATGTGAATGTTTCGTACAGCAGGCGTTGGCCCCACGCCAAGATGTAGTCGACTACGCCGAAGAAGACTGCGAAGGCGAACACGGTGACCAGCACGACCAGCGTGGTGGCCCGCACCTGCTGCTTGCCCGGCCACGTGACAAGCCGCAACTCGCGCACAACGCCGTCTAGGTAGGTGCGCACGCGCACCGGCAGGTTGTCTGGCTGGTTGGATCTCTTCTTGAGCGCTTTTGCCATGGCTGTGCTGTGCTTAGAAGTCGGTTGGGATCCCCAAGGGCCGGCTAGGTGCCGCGGCAACTGGCAGGGGCGGAGGGAATCGAACCCCCATTGGCGGTTTTGGAGACCGCTGGTTTACCGTTAACCGACGCCCCTGCAGGCTGGACCGCTACTGTTAGCTTACTTCATCTCGCGGTGCAGCGTGTGCTTGCGAAGTCTCGGCGAGTACTTCATCAGCTCCAGCCGCTCAGGGTGCTTGCGCTTGTTCTTCGTCGTGGTGTAGTTCCTGTCCTTGGTGACAGTGCACTGCAGTGTGATGATCTCGCGTGGCATGATCGATACCTCCCGTCTGCGAATCCTACTCGACGACGGCGGAGACCGTGCCGGCGCCGATGGTGCGGCCGCC
>VXRL01000006.1 GCA_009838515.1 Terriglobia bacterium
GAGCGCCCCCCGGACGCCCCCCGCCTGGTCCGCCAGCGCCTCGGCCTCCTCCAGGACCGCGCCCGCCGCCTGGCCCTTGGCCGCCGCCAGGTCCGCCGGGTCGCTGGATCGTTCGCGTCAGTTCCATCGCGTCACCGGATACCGTGCCGGCGTAGTTGAACCGGACCTGGAAGTCTCCCCGCTGCATGACTTGAACGAACTCGATCTGGTCGCCGGAGATCTTGCCGTCCTGGATTTCGGACTCTCCCATCATCTCGTTGCCAACCGTCCCCGCGAGCGCTTCGCCATCTGCCTTCAGGTCGAACGTAAAGACCATCGACCCCTGCGGCCCCTCGATCTGTGCCTCCCATTTGCCGTCCACCTCCGCCGCACGCAGACGGCGCAGCGTCGTGGCAAACGCAGGAACTGCTAGCGCAAACGCTCTTCTTGAAATCATGCTCCGAGCCCTCCCAAGCCCAATACGTATAGACGCATCCGCTCTGTCAAGGTTGCGGGATGCGAGCACCCAGCACACAGTCGATCTCGGCACGGCTCACCCAGCCTTGGCGCAGGATGCGCGCGCCAGGCGCCGTCAAGTCAACGATGGTTGAAGGGCTCGACCGGGCCACGCGGCCCGAGTCCAGCACAAGCGGCACGCGAAACCTTAGCTGCGACACGACCTCGTCGGCACTGCGAGCACCGCTTCGCCCAGAGCGATTCGCGCTCGTCCCCGTCAGTGCGCACCCCGCATGCCGGGCCAAGCAGCGCACCAGCGGCGAGGCGGGCTGGCGCACCGCCACCGTCCCCGAGCCGGCCGTGACCAGGGACGGGACGCGCGCACTCGCCGGTAACACCATCGTCAGGGGGCCAGGCCAGAACGCGCGCGCCAATGCGGAAAACTCCGGGGGGAAATCGCGCACCAGCCGAGCCAACTGGGCCTCGGAATCCACCAGCAACAAGATCGGCTTGCTCTCGGGGCGGCCCTTGGCACGGAAGACCCTACGCAGCGCGGCCTCATTGGAGGCATCAGCGAGCAGCCCGTAGAGGGTGTCTGTGCGAACCGCGACGACCCGCCCCCGACGGATCTCCGAGCTCGC
This sequence comes from Terriglobia bacterium, assembly GCA_009838515.1. Classification (GTDB taxonomy): domain Bacteria; phylum Acidobacteriota; class Terriglobia; order Bryobacterales; family UBA6623; genus VXMF01. The sequence goes on from VXRL01000006.1 coordinate 1,077, forward strand.
CCTGCGAAGCGCGCCAAGCGGCGGAGAGCTGGCGTTGACGGGCAGTCTTGCGCACGGGTGCATTGCTGAACATATTAGGCTGATGCTTAGGAGCCGCCTCGCCCGGCCTGCGACCCGTGCCGTACCGCCAAGAGACCATCACCAGCCGGGGCAACGCTTGGCTGAGGCAGCTGCGCCAAGCCGCCGGGCGCGGCACAACTACCGCCGATGGCTTCGCCCTGGCGGAATCGCCGCACCTGTTGCAGGAGGCGATTCGCTCGGAAGTCCAGATCCAGCGAGTCTTCGCCAGCGAGCGCGTGCACGAGAGCGTTGACGCTACGATCCCGCCGCACCGCCGGGTGCCGCTGCACCCCGTGGCCGACCAGCTGTTCCAAGACGTGGCCACGACCACTCGCAACCAAGGCGTTCTTGCGTTGGTGAAGCTGAGGAACTGGGATGCCGCAACCGTGCTGGCAGGCCTGACTATCGTATTGGACGGGGTCCAAGACCCGGGCAACGCCGGCACGATCGCTCGCACGGCGGAGGCTTTCGGCGCGTCCGGCATCGTATTCCTCAAGGGCTCGGCCTCGCCCACCAACCCGAAGGCGCTGAGAGCCTCGGCCGGGTCGCTGTTCCGTGTGCCCTTCCTCCAGAAGCTGGAGGCAGAAGAGTTCCTCGCGCTGGCTCAGCAGCACGGCAAGACCGTTCTGGCCGCGGCAACGGGCCAAGGGCTGGCCCTCGGCGAGGCCGATCTGTCGGCAAACTCTGCGGTCGTGATCGGCTCGGAGACACACGGCGTCAGCCCGCTGCTGCTCGCAGCCGCCCAGGCCATCGCCATTCCCACCCAGTCGGTCGAATCCCTGAACGCGGCGATCGCCGCCGCGATCGTGCTGTACGAGTCCGCGCGCCGGGCGCAGAGTCCGTGACCCTGTTCGAGCCGCTCGCCGACGACGCTGGCCGCGAGAGCGCAAGGCCCCTGCCGGAGAGGATGCGTCCGCGCACCGCGGACGAATTCGTAGGCCAGCAGCACCTGATCGGTCCTGGCAAGCCGCTGCGCCGCCAGATCGAAGCCGATGAGCTCGGCTCGATGATCCTGTGGGGACCTCCCGGAGTTGGCAAGACATCGCTGGCGCGCGTCATCGCCAACTCGACGAAGTGCGAATTCGTAGCCTTCAGCGGCGTGCTCAGCAGCATCAAGGCCGTCAAGGCCGTGCTCGTCGACGCCGAGCGGATGCGCAAGGCGGGCCGTCGCACGATCGTGTTCGTCGACGAGATTCACCGCTTCAACAAAGCCCAGCAAGACGCCTTCCTGCCGTTCGTCGAGCGCGGCGACATCATCCTGATCGGAGCGACCACCGAGAACCCGTCCTTCGAAGTCATCTCGGCACTGTTGTCACGCGCCAAGGTCTACACGCTCGAGCCGCTAACCGATGAGCAGCTGCTGCGCCTCCAGATTGCCGCCCTCAACGATGCCGAGCGCGGCCTCGCCGCGGATGGGGCCCAGATTCCGCAAGCGCTATTGGTTCGAATTGCTACCTATGCGGGCGGGGATGCGCGGGTTGCGCTGCTCGCGCTGGAAGCGCTGGCGCGAGCCGCCGCCGGAACGACCGCCACGGAAGAGCTGCTTCGGGAAATCCTACAGCGCCGCCTGCCGCTATATGACAAGCAGGGCGAGGCCCATTTCAACCTCATCTCGGCCCTGCACAAGTCCGTGCGCTCCAGTGATCCAGATGCCGCCCTGTACTGGCTGGCCTGCATGCTCGAAGGCGGCGAAGACCGGCTGTACATAGGGCGCAGGCTGGTCCGCATGGCGGCCGAGGACATCGGGCTCGCGGATCCGCGCGCGGTCGAAATGGCGATGGCGGCGGTAGACGCGTTCCGCCTTGTGGGTGAGCCAGAGGGGGATCTCTTCTTGGCACACGTCGCGGTATACCTGGCAGTGGCCCCCAAGTCGGACGCAGTCTACCGGGCCCTCGGCGAGGCGCGCTCGGACGTCCGCACCGGCCCGGCCCGGCAGGTGCCGCTGCACTTGCGCAACGCGCCGACCAAGCTGATGCGCGATCAGGGCTATGCCGAGGGCTACGAGCACGCCCACGCAAGCGATGACGCTCTCGTCGGGATGAGCTGCCTGCCCGAGGAAATGCAAGGAAAGCGGTACTACGCGCCGACGCGGCGCGGAATCGAGGACCGCATCGCCAAGCGGCTGGAAGAGATCTTGGCCGCCCGCGCCAAGTTGCGCGCGCAACGCTCGGACTGACCAGTTGCGGGCCTAGGCGGACTCTTCCGCCGCCACCGGCACGGGCTGCTGTGCCCGACGCAGCTCGAGCCTCACTGAATCGCAAAGGGCGTTCCAACTGGCCTCAAGCACGTCGTCAGACACGCCCACGGTCGTCCAATTGGTCGTATGATCCGCCCAGTTGATCAGCACCCTGACCTTCGCCGCCGTGCCCTTGCCCGGGTCGAGCACGCGCACCTTGTAATCCACCAAGCGAATGTCCGCGACCTCTGGGTACTCGCTTGACAAGCATTGCCTTAGCGCCCCCGCCATAGCGTCGAAGGGGCCAGACGCGGCGACCTGGGCGCTCTTGGTACCGCCCGGAGTCTCCACGCGCATGCCCACCTCGCACTGCGAATGCTCCCGGCCCTGCTTGCGCAGCGACATCTGCATGGATTCCAGCCTGAACAGTTCGCGGTGATCCGAGAGGGCCTGCCGGATCAGCAACTCGAACGAGCCATCGGCCGCCTCCAACTCGTAGCCTTCGAACTCCAGTTGCTTGATGCGCTCGAGCACCTCCTTGCGGGCATCCGCGGTCAACTTGTCGTCCCAGCCCTTTTCTTGCAGCTTGAAGGCAATGTTGCTGCGCCCGGACAGGTCGCTGACAAGCACCCGCCGCTCGTTTCCGACGGCTTCCGGCTTGACGTGCTCGTAAGTTTCGGCGTCACGCAGCACGGCGCTGACATGAATGCCGCCCTTGTGGGCGAAGGCGCTCTTGCCGACAAAGGCGCTGCCGTTGGCGAGCCGCAGATTGGCGGTCTCGGCCATGTAGTTGGCCAACGCCGTCAGTCTGGCAACGTTCTCGCGCCCGATGACGGTGTGTCCGAGCTTCAGCTCTAAGTTGCAGATAGTGGAGACCAAGTTGCAATTGCCGCAGCGCTCGCCATACCCGTTGATCGTGCCCTGGACGTGGGTGGCGCCGAGTTCCACGGCCGCGATGGCGTTTGCCACGGCCAGCTCGGAATCATTGTGCGTGTGGATGCCGATCACGCCGTCGAAGCGCTTGCGCACGTCCTCAACGATCTCGCCCAGACGCGCCGTTAGCGTGCCGCCGTTGGTATCGCACAGCACCAGGCTGTCAGCCCCGCCGCTCTGCGCCGCTTCCAAGGTCCGCAGCGCGAAGTCGCGGTCCGTCTGGTAGCCGTCGAAGAAGTGCTCGGCATCGTAGATCACTTCGCGCCCGAGCGACTTCAGGTAGGCCACGGTCGAGTGGATCATGTCCAGGTTCTGCTGCTCGCTGACACGCAGCGCGCGTTCGGTGTGCAGGTTCCAGCTCTTGCCGAAGATTGCCACGGCGGGAGTGGCGGACTCGACGAGCTTGCGGACGTTGTCGTCGTCTTCGACCGTGTTGGCAGCGTGGCGCGTCGAGCCGAAAGCAACCAGCCTTGCCCGCGCTAGGCGCAGGTCCGTCTTGGCGCGCTCGAAGAATTCCTCGTCGCGCGGGTTCGAACCCGGCCAGCCGCCCTCGATGTAGTCGATGCCGATCTCGTCCAGCTTGTGCGCGATGGCCAACTTGTCGGCCACCGAGAACGAGACATGCTCGCCTTGCGTGCCGTCCCGAAGCGTCGTGTCGTAAACGAAGACTCGCATCGGATTCACCTAGCGCTGCTCAATCGTTCGCCGCGGGCGCCAGCGGCGTCGAGTCAGGCTTCTCTTTGCGCAGGAAGGGCATCATCGCCCGCAGCTTGCTGCCGACCTCCTCGATCAGCTGGCCCTCCTGCTCGGAACGCGTGGCCAAGAACTTCTCCCGTCCCGCGCGATTCTCGTCCATCCACTCCTTGGCGAACCGACCGGATTGAATCTCGCCCAAGATCGCGCGCATGCGCTCGCGAACTTCAGCGTCCACGACGCGTTGGCCGCGCGTGTAATCGCCGTATTCGGCCGTGTCGGAAACTGAGTAGCGCATGTAGCTCAGGCCCCCTTCGTAGATCAGGTCGACGATCAGCTTCAACTCGTGCAAGCACTCGAAGTAGGCAATCTCCGGCTGGTAGCCGGCGTCGACCAGCGTCTGGAAGCCGGCACGGATCAATTCGGAGCAGCCGCCGCACAGCACCGCTTGCTCGCCAAAGAGGTCGCTCTCGGTCTCCTCCTTGAAGGTCGTCTCGATCACGCCTGCCTTGAGGCAGCCGAGGCCCAAGGCGTAGGCCAGCGCTTGCTGCTTGGCGTGGCCCGAGACATCCTGCTCGACCGCCACCAGACCGGGTACGCCGACGCCTTCTACGAACAGCTCGCGCACGCGGTGCCCGGGAGCCTTCGGCGCGATCATCGATACGTCCACACCATCCGGCGGGACGATCTCCCGCCAGTGGATCGAGAACCCGTGCGCGAACATCATCGTGTCGCCCGGCGACAGGTTGGGCTCGATCTCGCTCTTGTACAGGTCCGGCTGGATGGTGTCCGGAAGCAGGATCATCACGACCTGGGCGGCCTTGGACGCCTCGGCCACGGTGCGCACCTCTAGGCCGGCGCGCTCGGCCTTGGGCCAAGACTTGGAGCCCTCGTAGAGGCCGACCACCACGTCGAGGCCACTCTCTTGGAGGTTGAGCGCGTGGGCATGGCCCTGGCTGCCGTAGCCAATGATGGCGATCTTCTTGCCTCTGAGCAGGTCCAGGTCGCCGTCTGGCTCGTAGTAGATGGTTGCGGGCATTGGTTTACTTGCGTTCCTTTCCAGTGTGTGCGCCTTCGCTACGGCGGCCCTAGCCTTCCGACAGCGCCGCCTCGGTGTAGCTGGGCACCGGGAGTTTGTTCTGTTTCGCGCGCGCCATCGCCATAGCGCCCGAACGGACCATTTCGATCGGCCCGTAGGAGCGCAGCAGCGCGATGAGCGCGTTGAGCTTGTCCGGCGAGCCGGTCGCCTCGACCGTGTACGCCTCCGGCGAGGCGTCGACCACGTGGGCGCGGAAGATCTCGGCTTCGGTCAGCAGCGCCGCGCGACGCTCCTCCTCGACATAGATCTTGATCAGCACCAGCTCGCGCCGGACGGCCCGCGAATCGGTCAGGTCGACGGCCTTGATGACGTTGACCAGGCGGCTGATCTGCTTGATCAACAGGTCCCGGCCATCGTCGCCGACTTCGGCCACGATCGTCATGATCGAGAGCGTCGGATCGATGGTCTTGGCCACGGTCAGGCTCTCGATGTTGTAGCCTCTCGAGGTGAGCACGCCCGCCACCCGCATCAGGGCTCCGGGCTTGTTCTCCACTAGCAGGGAAATCAGCTGCTGCATGGTGGTCTCAGCCGCCTAATCGCCAGCCACGGCCTCGGCCGCCTCGGGTTCCGGCTGCAGGATCATCTCGTTGACCGCGCCTCCGGCGGGGACCATCGGATAGACGCACTCCTCGGGCGTGACCTGCACGTTCAACAGGTACGGCCCGGGCTCGTCGAAAGCGTGCGCCAAGGCCTCGTCCAAGTCCGCCGGATCAGCCACCGATCCGCCGGCGATGCCGAAGGCGCCGGCCAGCAGCGACGCGTCCGGGAAGGACGCCACGTCGACCTCGGAATAGCGCTTGCCGTAGAAGAGCTGCTGCCACTGGCGCACCATGCCCAAAGTGTTGTTGTTCATCACGATGACCTTCACCGGCAGCCGGTTGGCGGCGATCGTGCCCAGTTCCGGCAGCGACATCATGAAGCCGCCATCGCCGACGATGGCCATCACCGTCTTGTCGGGACAGGCGAACTTGGCGCCCATAGCGGCGGGCAGGCCGAAGCCCATCGAGCCGAGCCCGCTGGAGGACTGCCACAGGCGCGGATGGTTGAAGCGCAGGTGCTGCGCCGCCCACATCTGGTGCTGGCCGACGTCAACCGTCACGATCGCCTCGCCGCCCGAGATCTGATCCAGCTTGCGCATCAGCGCCTGCGGCTTGATCTCTTCGGTCGACTCTTCATAGACGTAGGGGTGGTCGCGCTTCATGGCGCGCACGTGCTCCATCCAGGCCAGACGCGCCTCGCGGCGTTCCCGCCCCAGCGTCGCGCGCGTTTCGGCGAGGCGCTCGTTCAGCAGGCGCAGGACGGGCTTGGCGTCGCCGACCAAGCCGAGGTCGGCACGGCGATTCTTGTTGATCTCGGCAGGATCGATGTCGACGTGCAGCACCTTTGCCCCGGGCGCGAACTTGTCCAAGCGCCCAGTCACGCGGTCGTCGAAACGCACGCCAAGCCCGATCAGCGCGTCGCACTCGGTCACGCCCATGTTGGCGGCGTAACTTCCGTGCATGCCCAGCATCGAGATAAAGTTCGGATGTTCCGTAGGCATGGCGCCCAGTCCCATCACCGTGTGTGCCAGCGGGGCCTCGAGCAGCTCGGAAAAGCGCACGAGTTCGGAGCTGGCGGACGAGGAGATGACACCTCCGCCGGCATAGATATAGGGCCGTTCCGCCTGCCACAAGAACTCGACAGCGCGCTCGACGGCGTCCGCGTCCGGCTCGTCGGAGAGCCGGTAGCCCCGCAACGGCATCATCGCCTGCTCGTCGCTGTAGTCGCCCTTCGAGAGCAGCACGTCCTTGGTAATGTCCACCAGCACTGGCCCCGGGCGCCCGCTGACCGCGATGTGAAAGGCTTCATGCACGGTCTGAGATAGCTCGCTGATGTCCTTGACCAAGTAGTTGTGCTTGGTAGCCGAGCGCGAGATTCCAAAGGTGTCGGCCTCCTGGAAGGCGTCGCGCCCGATCAGCGCCTGGGGCACCTGCCCAGTGACCGCCACCACCGGGATCGAGTCCATCAGGGCGTCCACCAGGCCCGTAGTGAGGTTGGTCGCTCCCGGCCCAGATGTTGCCATGCAGACGCCGGCTTTGCCTGTGGCGCGGGCATAGCCCTGGGCGGCGAACGCGGCATTTTGCTCGTGCCGCACAAGGACGTGCCGCAGCGGGTGCGAATACAGCACGTCGTAGATCGGCAGCGTTACGCCGCCGGGATACCCGAACACCGCTTCCGCGCCCTCGCGCACCAAGCTCTCGATCAGGATCTGGGCCCCGCTCAACATCGCCATGATGAGAATCCCTCGCTATGCACTGCTCTAGCTTCCATCTTCCTCGATTCTGGGAACGAGGGGAAACCGATCCTTGCCCCAGACCTCGCGCCCCGGTCGCCGACCCCTTCAGCGCGAAGCCGGAGAGGTCTCAGCCGGGGCACGCTACAGCGACAGGAATGATCAGGCTGCGAGTGCGGGCTCGGGCGAATCCAGCACCACTCGGAGAACGCCGAGCGCGCCACTGCGACGCTTGGGCGCGCTGTCCCCCAGCCAGTGCCACACAGAAGCGCTGCTTCACTCTCAACTGGTGCCGGGACGGCATGATGCGATTCGCCCTGCTCGTGAGCCGAGCTTTCTGCCATTGTAGCCGTCGCGGCGGCGGTGGTCAAGGACCGTGCCCCGGAAAATCCGGCGCCCCAGGCGCAGCGGACTGACCGCCGGCGGAGCCTGAGCGGCGCACGAGGACCAAGCTCCCCGGGCAACCTGCGGCTGCCATGATGCCTGCGTCGTCAAATGCCTGCTGGCAAAACAGCGCCGACGGGCCGAGGGCGTCGGATACCAGCGCGGCCAATGTCGTCTCCAGAACCGATCTTGCTCCGGTTCCGACGCCGACTGTTCCGCAGCCTCCGTCAGTCAACGCTGCGGATCTGCTTGCCTGCTCGCCGCGTACCAAGCCAACTCCGCAGAAACCGCCCGTCAGCGCCGCGCTGCCTTGCCGACCTGTCTTGCTCTGCCTGATGCGATCCGCCGCGCGATTCAGGCCTTAGAGAAGCGGTACCCGATGCCGTATACAGTGCGGATCCACCGCGGATTGCGCGGGTCGTCCTTGATCTTCCGGCGTAGCCAGCCCACATGCACGTCAACCGTCCGCGTGGGCATGCCGTGGTCGTAGTTCCAGACTTCGCGGAGCAAGCGTTCGCGAGCCAGAGTCTCGCCTGCGTGCCGGACGAAGAAGTACAGCAGGTCGTATTCCTTCATTGACAGCGAAATGCGCTCGCCATCGACGAACACCGTGGACTGCCTAGCGTCGAGCGTGACACTGCCGAACTTGTACGTTCTGGGCATTTCGTCTGGATCTGCCTCTGCGCTGCGACGCAGCAAGGCCTTGGCGCGGGCGAGCAGTTCCAGAAAGTCGAACGGCTTGGTGATGTAGTCGTCGGCTCCATGGGCGAATCCGCGCAGCTTGTCCTCCAGCTGCGCCCTCGCCGTCAGCATCATTACGGGCGTGAAGATGCCGTCCTGGCGCAGTTCTTGACAGACTTCGAGGCCGTCCATGCCCGGTAGGATCAGATCCAAGATGATCAGATCGATGCCGCCTTCAGAGGCGCGCTCGACCGCGACTCTTCCATTCTCTGCCGTCTCGACTTCGTATCCGACAACCCGGAGCCGGTCTTCCAAGGCGACCCGAATGCCAACTTCGTCTTCTACCACGAGGATTCGATATCCCATACGGCCCCCTCGGCGCCTATGTAAGCCGTTGCTAAGGGCGGCCCGGAGATGTCAAGAGATGTCAAGAATGAGCTTCCCGCGACTACGATAGCGCAACTTGGCGCGAAATCAAGAGTCTCCTGGCAGCAATTCGTGATGGCTGCCCTCCCCGCTCGCTCACCCGCCTGGCGGCAAGGCCGCGGGCCGCTCACCTGACGGCGAGAGTCCGGCTGGAAAGACCGGAGTCAGAAGCCTGAAAGCACGGCCGAGACGAGCGTGGCGGCCAAGGAGCGGCTAGCGCGCTGGATCGCCGCCTCGCGCTCGTTTACATAGCTCTCCGGATCGCTGCTCACCTCGTAGTTCTCGCGATGGGCCAAATCGGGATTGCTGTACAAGACGCTGCCGTCGGCCCTGTTGTACAGCGCGACATTGAGACGGGTGACAGTCATCACGCTCGTGGCCCGGCCGGTCAGCGGATCGAAATTCTGCGGAATGGCGTCGAACAGCATCACAGTTCCGACCAAGGTCGCGTCGGCCGCTTCGGCCCCGCTCACGACGCGATACCTCGTGCGCGAGAGAACTTCCCGAACCACCGCGTCGGTCAGGTACTGCTCGACCTTGAACTCGGACGTGGCGTTGGTGAAGGCCGGCACCGCGATGGTGCGGATCTCCTCCGGGAGCAGGTCGGCCGTGCCGACAACGCGGTAGCCGCAGGCAAGCGTCGCGGCTAGACACGCCAAGCCGGCAAGCGCGGGGCGGGGCCCGCGGGCGAACCGACGCAGTCCCGGGCACCCACGCATGAGCGCTACCCCGGAATCTGGGGGCCGTCGGCCGCGGCTGGGCGGTCTGCGTCCAGCGGGCGTCGCCGGAACAGTCCGGCGACACGCGTCACGACTCCGCTGGCCGCGAAGGTCGCGGCCATGGTCAGCAGCACGGGGCGCGAGAAATTCCAGATCAGGAAGATCAGGCTGGCGAAGAATACGACGGTCACGCGCCGTTGCATGAAATTGAGCTCTTTGAAGCTGCGATAGCGCCAGCTGGAGATCATCAAGAGCCCGAGGCCGGAGAGCAACACGCACCAGAGCAGGCCGCCCGGCCACCACTGCTCGATCGGCCGGCCGTACGAGAAATGCACGACCGCCCCGAGAAGCCCGGCCGACGGTGGCGACGGGATCCCAACGAAATAGCCGCGGTGGGACAGCCCCGGGTTCTTCGGCCGTGGGTCCGCTTGGACGTTGAAGCGAGCCAGCCGTGCGGCGGCGCAAGTGAGGTATAAGAACGTGCAGAAGTAGCCGAGCGGAGGTAAGAGCTCCAGCAGCGGCGAGCCGCCGGACGGGAGTTCGCCGCGCATCCCCCACGCGAACGCCAGCAAGGCCGGACCAGCTCCGAAAGTGATGCAATCGGCCAGCGAGTCGAGTTCGCCGCCGAACTTGCTGGTGGCGTTGGTCAAGCGAGCAATGCGGCCGTCCAAGCCGTCGGTGAGCATTGCGATCCCGATCGCGATGGCTGCATAGTCGAACAGCCTCGCCGCATCGGCCGCTTGGTTCGGCGGCAGCGACACCGCCTTGATGGTCTGCACCAGCGTGTAGTACCCACAGAACAGCGTGCCGACGGTGAAGAGCGTGGGCAGCGCGAGCTGCGGCTTGCGTCTCGCCTTCTTTCGAATCTTCACAGGGCTGCACCCCTCAGTGACGCCTGGCCAGCACCGAGCTGCCCCCTGCCACCTTGTCTCCCCGCTTGACCACCAGCTCCCATTCTGGTCCCAGCACGACATCGACGCGGGAGCCGAACTTGATGAGGCCAATGCGTTCGCCCTTCCGCACGACGTCGCCCTGGGCCTTGTGGCACACGATCCGCCGGGCGATCAAGCCCGCGATCTGTGTCACCTCGACCGTCTGTCCATCGTCAGTATCGCCGATGACTAAAGTGTTGCGCTCGTTCTCGATCGATGCCGCATCAAGGTGCGCCATGCGATAGCGGCCGGGACTGTAGCGCGCCGATCGGATCTGTCCCCCGATCGGGGCGCGGTTGACGTGCACGTTGAAAATGTTCAGGAAGATGCTGATCCGCGTCCGGCCGTCAGTCTCTCGGCGAACCCTGACGACCTTGCCGTCCGCGGGCGAGACGCACAGGTCGCCAGCCGGAATCCGGCGCTCTGGGTCCCGGAAGAAGTACAGGCAGAACGCTGCCAGCACGAGCCACGGCGCGGCCAGCCAGGGACTCGCAACGATGCCGCAAGCGATGGCAGCGGCACTCAGCGCGGTTGCGTAGAGATAGCCGTCTCTCACCATCGCGGACGAATTTTGGCTAGTTGGCCACGCCGGCGGCGCTCATTGAGCGCGGGCAGCGTACTCTTCGACCATGTTGGCCATCTGGTCTTTCAAGTTCAGTTTCAGCTTCTTGAGGCGAGCTTCCTCGAACTGCTCTTCCGACGACGGAAAGCGCCGCTCGCTCAATTCGTTGAGCCGACGCTCGTACTCTGCGTGCTGACGCTTCAGCTTCTTGTATTGTTCGCTGGATTCCAAGAGTTCCGCGGCATGCTGCGCGGATGCGGCAGTGGTCATCCGATATCCTCCGTTGCATGACGGTGCATCCACATAGGGCGGTCAAAACGCGACTAACGCACGCGCGCCTGCCAAGCCGCTGGCATCGTTGCACGTCATCTGCGGCTACACTCTAGCAGAATCCCGGCGAACGTGGTGAATGCGGCGCCACCCGAGCGCGGGGGGCGCGCGGGGGGCGGGGGAACCGGCGGGCGAAGGCCAGCCGTGGATTAGGAACGGCGAGGCCCGACGTATCGCGCAGAGCTGGCGGAACGCCGGCTGAGCGGCCGCTGGCGCAGGGGCTGGTAGGGGCGGGCGCCCCGGGGGGCGCCCCCGGGGGGGGTGAGGGGGGCGGCCGTA
>VXRL01000081.1 GCA_009838515.1 Terriglobia bacterium
CGAGAACGGCAGCCAAAATGTCACATCAAAAAATGCCGTGGGAAATTAGGCTAGCACTGATTCCCTCGGCTTGGCACCAAGGCGTGGGCTGAGACCTGGCAGCCGCTAAGGCCAAGCACCAAGCTAACAGAAGTTGAACGATCGGGCACAAGTAAGCCCAATCGAAGATAATATTCTTTACAATCGTCAACGATTGATCAGGGAGCGGCCTAGATGGGCAACGATCGCATCTGCCGAAAGGCACGCAGCCGCCAGCAAGCTGGTTGCTTCACTCTCACGCTCTCAAGCTGCGCCGTACTTCGAGCCCGGCCGAGGGGAGCCGATGAAGGAGAATCTGCCGCTGGCCGGATCGATGGGCTATTCGCGAAGGCGGCGGTGGGGAGACGACTGTGTTCCTTGGCGGTTCTGACGATCTTGACAGTGTGTGCCAGTGAATCGGCGGCTCAGGCCGGGGTGTACCTCCAGATGGACATGGGAGCTACCATGGCCCCGCAGCTCGCTGTGGACGGGTCGGACAACGACTGGAGCACCAAGTGCGACCTGATCATCAATCCGCAGGGCTTGGAGACTGGCAGTGAGTGCGACACTGCTCCAGCGCGTACGTCGTGGGGCAACGAATTCGATGGCGCGGCGGGCGTCAGTACGGGGATTGCGCTCGGCTACGACTGGGGGCCCGTCAGACTCGAAGCCGAGTACTTCTACCGGATCACGGGCTATAACACTCAGTCAGACTTAGGTATCTTCGACGACGTAACGCTGGACAAACGCGAGCAGGAGATCGAGCTTGCGGTTGGCACCGTCGATGACCTGCGGTCGCACGACGTCTTTGCAAACATGTACTACGACTTCGGGTCTTCCTCTTCTTGGATCCCCTACGTAGGTGTTGGCGTTGGCGTGGAACGGGCGGCGCTTGACTATGCCACCATCTGGAAGCGCAACGACGATCCGGAGCGGATCGCGACCTTTTCGGACCCGGCTCTGCGCGCCAAGGTCGCTGGCACGACGACGATCGGTGATGCCCGGCTGACTGATGTGATGCTGGGGTACCAACTGCTGGCCGGCGTGGATTATCGGCTCCGTGACACGGTTACGTTGGGCATGAAGTTCCGCTGGGCTGACTTCGGCGAGTTCGTCAGCGAGCCGACGCCTTGGAATCAGCTTCGCAGCCATGAATCGAGCGTCGGACGCGGCGAAACGATCCTGTATCAGATCACGACCAGGGACAGCAGGTTTTGGGGCGTGAGCCTGAGCTTGAAGTACTGGTTCTGAATGCGGGCGCGCTTCCCGCCCGTACGTCATCGTCCACAGCGCCTCTACCCGTCAGACCTGCGGGTTGCGGTCGATCAGACCGACCGCGCACTCTTCGGTAAGTCCTGTTGCATTGCACGTCAATGCATTGATATGCTATGTATTAAGTAGAGTCGCTTCGTGATCGGAGCGGGGAACGGAAATGGACATCAGCAAGGACCTAGTGGCAGCTTCGGCAGCGCCGCTCGTGTTGGCGATTCTGGCGGACGGAGACAGCTACGGCTACGCGATCATCAAGCGAGTCGGCGAGCTGTCGGGCGGGCATCTTCAGTGGACGGACGGAATGCTCTATCCGGTGCTCCATCGTCTCGAGCGGCTCGGCCACGTTGAAGCTAGGTGGGCGAAGTCGGAGAGTGGCCGGCGGCGCCGGTACTACCGCATCACTCGGGCTGGCCAGGCGCACCTGAAGACACAGCGGCAGCAGTGGCAGGTGGTAGACGCCACGCTCCGCGAGATCTGGATGGAATCTTCGTTGGTTGCCTCCGAATGGCGGCTGTTGCCGCAATGGAGAGTTGAGGCGACATGCTGACGCACGATGACGCGCTGGAAGCGCAAATCACCCAGTGGCGGAGCTGGCTGCGACGGCGCCCGGCCATCCGCGATGCGGATGTGGAGGAACTCGAGGGCCACCTGCGCGATCTAGTCGCGGACCTGCGCACCGCCGGCCTCGCCGCTGACGAGGCGTTCCTAGTCGCGGTCAAGCGACTGGGAGACCTCGATGCTGTCTCGCGCGAATTCGCGCGCGAGCATTCCGAGAGGCTGTGGAAACAGCTCGTGATGGCCAAGGACTCGCGTCGCGAACCAAGCCGGAGTCTGGCCCGCGAGGGCACAGTCGTAATGGGTCTGGCCGCGGCTGCGGCCGCGGCGATCAAGCTGCCCGAGCTGTTCGGCTATCCGCACATTGGGTCGGGAGACGGGTTTTTTGACTCCGGCACGTTCTACTTTCCCAACGTCGGCTTCTTCGTGCTCCCGTTCCTGGCTGGCTACTTCGCGTGGAAGCGCCGGCTGGACCGGTCTGGGTGCCTCCGACTCGCGCTGGCGTTCGCTGCTGCGGCGCTCGCCATCAACGCTTTCCCCTTCACGGCGGGCGGCCACACGCAAACGCTCGCGGCACTCCACCTGCCGATTGCCCTGTGGCTCGCCGTAGGCATCGCCTACTCAGGGGGACGCTGGTTCGATGGAAGCCGTCGCATGGACTTCGTACGCTTTTCCGGAGAGTTGTTCATCTACTACGTGCTCATGGCTTTGGGCGGTGGAGTGCTTACGGGCTTTACCGTAGTCTCTTTCGCCGCAATCGGTGTGGACATGGAGTGGTTCGCACAGCAATGGATGCTCCCTTGCGGGGCCATGGGGGCTGTCATCGTCGGGGCGTGGCTCGTAGAAGCAAAGCAGAGCGTTGTTGAGAACATGGCACCCGTACTGACGCGCCTGTTCACGCCGCTGTTCGCCGCGGCTCTGCTCGCGTTGCTGATAACGATGGCGTGGACGGGGAGCGGCATCGACATGGACCGAGAGGTGCTGATCGGCTTCGACCTGCTCTTGGCGGTCGTTCTCGGCCTGCTGCTCTATGCGATCTCGGCGCGTGACGTGCAGGCCGGGCCGGGCGCATTTGACGCGCTGCAGCTACTGCTGGTGGTCTGCGCTCTTGTGGTCGATGCCGTGGCGCTTTCTGCCATAGCTGGGCGGATTTCCGAGTTCGGCTTGAGCCCGAACCGCTTGGCGGCCTTGGGCGAGAACTTGGTTCTGCTGGTGAACTTAGCGTGGTCCGCTCGGCTGTATGCTCGGTTCCTTACCGGCCGCGGCCCGTTCGCCGCGCTTGAGCGCTGGCAGACAGCCTATTTGCCCGTGTACGCGGTGTGGGCGGCCGTTGTGGTCGTTGCGTTCCCCCCGCTGTTTGGCTTCATGTGAGGCGTCGACACTCGAGGAGTATTCGACGTTCATGGTCGAGTTTCCGGTGAAGCTGCCGAACTGCGATCGCGAGCGGCTTCAAGCGACCGCATGAGGGAGAACCTGTTACGTGGAATTGTAGGGAGGCAGTCATGAAGAAGTGGCGCAGACACATTCGCGGCACAGTCAGGACGGCGTTGATTTGGGCAGCACTAGGGGCTCTCGCTGGAGCGTTCGTAGAACTGCTGAACGACGTGTTGCCCGGGGGGCTTCCGATGGGGTCGCTCTTCGATGTCTGGCCTCCGGTGTTGGCGGTCGCGGGCTTCCTCAGCGGTGTGGTCGTCTCCTCAGCGCTCCGCCTTGCGGGGTGGAATCGAATTCAGTGATTCGGCGCGTCCTCGATTCGCCATTCGTGGCGTCGGCACGCCCGCACCCGACGGCCACCCGCCCAGAGCAGGTTCTCGGTAGCCGGGCAATGCACCTGCAAGAATGGGATATATCTCGCGAGACATGCCCGGAGCGCTGGCAGCAAGCTGCCTGTTATGGATCACGTGCAGGCATGAACTGGGGGTCTCGACCAGAGGGGGGCGCTGATGAGGGTAGCTGTCGCACTGCTGTTGGTCGTTGGGTTGCAAGCGGCGGATACGGTCGACTTGAGTTCCGAGAACCTCATCGAACAGGGCTCTGCACAGTTTGCAAAGAGTTGCGCCGTGGGTTACTGCCATGGTTCGGAGGGCCGTTCGGCGCGCGGCCCCGCATTGCGCGACCGGGTGTGGGATCCGAGCGAGCTGTTCCGCATCACGGCGGAGGGCCTGCCCGGCACAAGCATGCCGGGATGGAAGGACGTGCTCGCCGAGGATGCGGTCTGGGCGGTGACCGCGTATGTCATGAGCTTGTCCAGCGAACCGCCGACGGGCGCGGCAGCTATTGTTGAGCTTGGGGCGGCATTGGACTCCCCGCAGCCGCCGGTACTTTCGGCAGGAGCCTTGCGCGGCAAGGAATTGTTCTTTGACTTGACCCGCGAACGCCGCTGCAGCGTTTGTCACCAGCTCGATGGCTTGGGCTCGCCGATCGGGCCCAACCTAAGGATCGCAGCGAAGGGGAAGACCCCGCAGGAGTTGGAACGTGACGTGCGGGAGCCGCACGGGCGCATTGCCTTCGGCTTCGAGCAGGTTCAGGTTGAGCTCCGCAGCGGCGAGACGCTAGCAGGCGTTCTGGCCGAGGAGACCGAGACTCGCATCCGCATCTTCGATGCGGCATCGGTGCCGCCACCGTTGCGGTCCTTCGCCAAGGCAGACGTCAAGCGACAGCAGACTCGGGCGCGTTCGTCGATGCCTGACGACCTTGATACGGTGTACACGTCCGACGAGATTGCAGACATCGCGACTTACCTCGGCGAGACCGCCAATGGTTCGGCAGGTCCGGGATAGCGCGGCGTGCCGCACCAACGCTGCCTGCAACTCGGGTCACTGCCGGGGCAGGGCAGACCACCTGTCTAGTTCGCCCTCCAGCTTCGCGAGCTGATCGCGGTAGGCAGGGTCGTCCGCGAGGTTGCGGCTTTCCAGCGGGTCGGCGCCCAGATCGAACAACTCGCGGTCCGGCCGCGGCAACGGGTAGGGCTGCCGGAGCGTGTCCACGTCCATGCCTTGCCAATTGCGGATATTTCGCGGCGACACGAGGGGCTCGTCCTTGGTGTGATTGCGGATCAGTTTGAAACGTTCTCCGCGCACCGCCGTGAGGTGGTTGTTCTCGTGATGCTCGGAGAACACCAGGCTGCGAGGCTTCGAGTCTTGCCCCGCGAGGCGCGGGCCGAGGTCGATCCCTTGGCATGATGTTGGAGCTGAACCGCCCGCGAGACCAAGTAGCGTCGGGCCAACATCGATGGTGGATGCCAGCCCCGTGTCGACTCGGCCGCTGCCGGAGACACCCGGGCCGCGCATGACCAGGCTCGAATGGGTGCCCCAGTCATACAGCGAAAACTTGGCCCTGTGCAGCGACGGCCCGTGATCGGTGAGAAACGCCACCACAGTCCGATCCAACTCCCCGCTCCGATCCAGGGCTGCGATCAGCCGTCCGATCTCGTCGTCCATCTTGCTGATCTCCGACAGGTACCACGAGTAGTGTTCGCGCACCTGGGGCGTGTCCCTCAGATACGGCGGCAGACAGTGGGCGACATCGTCGGGCGAATACTCGAATCCGCTATGGCTGCGAAAGGGACGATGGGTGTGGGTCGGGCAGAAGTACAGGCAGAACGGACGATCGTGGTGCTGCTCCAAGAAGGCTTCTGCTTGCTCCAGGTAGGCCCCTCTGGACGGAAACTCGTGATGGAAGCCGTGCGGCAGCGCGCCGGCCGTTGACAGGTGCCACTTGCGCGCTGCAGCGTTTACGTATCCGAGTTCCTCCAGCCCCTTGGCGAAGGTCCACAGGCCCGGTCGCAGGGACAGGCGCGGCGCCTCGTCGCCCTGCACTAGGCGGGTGACTCCGGAGACGTGCGGGTACAGCCCGGTCATCACCGCTCCGCGCCCGGGACTGCATAGCGGCGCCGTGGTGTAGCAGTGAGTGAAGCGCACGCCGTCAGCTGCCATGCGATCCAAGTGGGGCGTGCGCACCGCTGGGTGCCCGTAACAGCCGAGATCGTTCCAGCCGTGGTCGTCAGCGACGATCACCAGAAAGTTCGGCTGCCGCTGCTGTGCCCGCAGAGCGACAGCTGGCAGGCCTGCCAGCAGGCTGCGCCGGGACACGTTCAAGTGGTTCGTCCGCGATGAATCGGGACCCGGAGAGGGGCCTGGGACAGTCTGTTGCTCGGGCATGGATCAGTGAACTCGAACGCGGGTCGAAGCGCGGCGCAGCCAAGTGCGGTCGCATCGTACCAGTCCGAGCTTGCCGGGGACAGGCTGAGAGCCGTCTTGGTACAACCTATAGGGTACGTTCCTATCGGTCGTCCCTCGTGCCAGGAGGGAGCCGCACGAAGGAGTCACCTATGAGACATCACTCCAGGCATGCATTCGCTGTCGGGATGGTCGCCGCCGCCTTGTTCGTTCCGGGACTCGCGGCCGCTTCCGCCACACTTTCCGATCCCGCGACGGCCGGATTCGCCCCGGACCGGCTGGTCCGCATCGACAAGAGCCTGCAAGGGTATGTGGACCGCAACGAAGTGCCCGGCATCGTGGCGCTGATTGCCCGGCGCGGCCAGGTCGTCTATCACAGGAGCTTCGGCCATCGGGATGTTGAGGCCAGTGCGCCGATGTCCACGGACGTCATCTTCCGGATCGCCTCGATGACCAAGCCGATCGCCTCTGTGGCCCTGATGATGCTTTGGGAGGAGGGGCGCTTTTTGCTCCGCGACCCGGTTGCCAAATATCTGCCAGAGTTTGCCGAAATGAAGGTTAGGCTGCCGGTTGAGCCCGGTGACGACGCCCGCGGGCCGTTCAGGACGGTCAGGGCCCAGAAGCCGATCACGATCCAGCACCTGCTCACGCATACCGCCGGCCTCGCCAATCCCTATCGCGGCGTCACCCGTGGCCTCTACAACGAACTGCGCCAGAGCCGCGAACCCGATGGCACAGTGGGCGATTACGTTGCAGCTTTGGCCAAGCTGCCGCTGAACTTCGAGCCGGGAGAGCGCTGGGAGTACGGACCCGCCACCGATGTGGTCGGAAGACTGGTTGAAGTGCTCTCGGGGATGAGCTTGGACGAATATCTCAGCAAGAAGATCTTCGGCCCGCTTGGCATGCCGGACACGCATTTCTACCTGCCGGGCGAGAAGCTGCCGCGCTTCGCCGCCCTGTACCGGCCAGACGACGCCGGCAAGATTGTCTTGCAAGAAAAGCCCGACGAGCAAAGTCGCTGGGTGAGGGAGCCGCACGTCTACTTCAGCGGCGCCGGCGGACTCGTTTCGACGACCAGCGACTACTTCCGCTTCCATCAGATGATGCTCAACGGCGGGGAACTCGACGGCGTACGCATTCTGGGCCCGCGCACGGTGCGGCTCATGACTGTGAGCCACACGGGCGACCGCGCGGTGTGGCTGCGCGGCGAGGGTTTCGGATTCGGCCTCGGCTATTCGGTGTCTGTGGATTTGGGCCGCAGTGCGGTGCCGAGCGCCGAGGGTACGTATGGCTGGGGTGGCGCCTACTGCACTGTGTTCTGGGTGGATCCGGTGGATGAACTGATCGGAATCCTGATGACACAGGTCCGTCCATACACGCACCTCAACATACGGCAGGACTTTCAGACCTTGACCTACCAAGCGCTCGTGGACTGAGCGACCTCCGGGCCGGCCTATGGGCTGGTTCAATCGCGCAGGTGGCGGTCGAACCAGTCCACTGCGGCTTGCACGTAGTCCGGGGCGTCCGGGATCTTGCCGGGAAACAGTGCTCCGTGTCCTCCGCCCGGAATGACCAGCATCTCTACGGCGATGTCGGCGGCACGCATGCGAGCGGCGATGATTTCGGAGTGGCGGAGCGGCACCACGCCGTCGGCGTCGCCGTGGATGAGCAGCGTCGGCGGGTCGCCCGGCGATACGTGGTGGATCGGCGATGCATCCCGATATGCCTTGAACTGGGGCGAGCTTTTCGGGTCGCGCTCCAGGAGGCGCATCCCGAAGAGCGAACCGAAGGTGCCCTGGCCGTACTCGCCGTTGAGCATCACCAGATCCGTCGGGGGCGCCCACGGCACGATGGCCTGTAGCCGCGCGTTCTCGCGGTTGACAGGGTCGGGATCCTCTGGGTCGCCGATCGCGGAGAACACTCCCAGCATCAGAGTGAGATGGCCGCCGGACGATCCGCCGATACCGCCAATGCGCTCTGGGTCGATGTCCCAGCGGGCGGCGTGAAAGCGTACGAATCGCACCGCTCGCTCAACATCCTCGAGTTGGGCGGGATACTTGTTCAGCGGCGCCGTGCGGTGGTTCACCGCGAACACCGTGTATCCGGCCTCTACGAGTGGCCTGCCGAAGACCTCCACTTGGCGGCTGGCCTTCTGTTGCGGTGCGTTCGCTGCCAGCGGGGAGTGCCAGCCGCTCCCCGTGATATGCAGGATCCCGATTCCGTTCGGCCGGTCGGGGCGATATACGTCCATGAGCAACGCACCTCCGGAGACCATGCCGAACGGAACATCACGCTCGATGCTAGGGTCGTGCCGCAATGGCTTGGGCGGAGAGGCGTCCTTTTCCGCTTGGTTCGACAGCTGCCTCTGAAAGAAGCTCACCATCGCCCCCAAGAAGTCCGGAGGGTTGGTAGCGCCGGGAAAGCTCGCTCCGTGCCCGCCGCCTTCGATCAGGACCAGCTCAGCTTCGATTCCGATCGTCTCGAGCCGCGCAAGGAACTCCTCGGACTGACCGTGCGGCACCCGGTCATCGGCTGTTCCGTGCATCAGTAAGAACGGCGGGTCGTCGGGCGACACGTGTGCAGCAGGAGAGGCTGCCCAATAGGTGCGGTGCTCCTTAGTAGACGGCGCGTCGCGCGCCCCTAGGCGCATCCCCAAAAGCGACGAGACCGATCCGCTCGAAAAGCGTCCCTGAACGAGTGTCAGATCAAACGGGGCCGCTCTGGCGAAGACGGCTTGCAACTTCGCGCTCACGCGCTCGACCGGATCGGGACTGGCTGGTTCGCCGCCCCCGTCCAGCACGCCCAGCATGCTGATTAGGTGCCCTCCGGAAGAACCGCCCACGCCGCCGATGCGAATGGGATCGATGCCGAAGCGATCCGCGTTGTGGCGCACGAATCGCACCGCTCTCTGGGCGTCCTCGATGGGTGCCGGATAAGAGTAGCGCGGGGCAGCGCGGTGATTGATGACAAAGACGGTGAAGCCCGCCTCCGTCAGGGGCGGAACGTACAGCTTCGCAAAGCCCGAGGCCTTCAATGGTGCCGCATCGTACGTCAGCGGCGCGTGCCAGCCGCTGCCGGCGATGAAGACGATCCCGAACCCGTTTGAGCGTTCGGGGTAGTGAACGTCGAGCAGCATCGCCAGCCCGCCGCGCATGGCGTAAGCGACGTTTTCCTCGACGCGAGCGTGCAGGCAAGAGACGCCAGCGACAAAGAGCAGCAACAAGCGGAGCCGCATGGTTGGAGTGAGTCTAGCGCATGCAAAGCCGGCATCTGCGTCGCGCAAACCCGCGCGAGCGCGCCACCGCAAGAGGGGGTGCCAGCGGCCGTGGAACTGCCGAGCTCCGCTTCCGCGGCGCGCTGAGCCGCAATCGGTCCCGGCCCGTTGTTAGAAATCGATCTGGAGCGTAAACCGGAAGGTGCGCCCGTCGTTGAGCGTGTTAGTGATGCGCCCGAAGCTGGGCGACGTCATGCTGGTAGTGGGGTCGGCGAATTGAGGGGTGTTGAAGAAGTTGACCGACTCCGCTCTCAAAGTGAGGCGATTCTCCCCGCTGACGGTCCAGCTGCGCGAGAGGCTGGCGTTGACGTTAGCGATCTTGCCCTTGCGGAAAGTGCGCAGTCCCAGATCGCCGGCCAAGTCCCCGACAGCTTGGTACGCGAACTTATCCCGGGAGAGGATCTGCCGCGAAGTATCGGGATCGCCAACGATTCGGCCCAGCAGTGACGGGTCGAGCAGGTGCGGGCGGTCGCCCATCGCGCCATCGACGTTCCCGAAGCCCGGCCCGTCCGATCCCGTTTGGACCGTGAACGGCGTGCCCGTCTTGAGCAGCGTCACCGTCGAAACCTCCCAGTTCCCGAAGATGCGGCCGGCCCAGTTCCGTCCGACCGGGGACTTGTAGACCGCGCGCAGCAGAAGGGCATGCGGCTGATCGAAGAAACTCAGCGACTTGACGTCTGAATGGATGTTGTTCGCGGTCTGGCTGACCGCCCGTCGGGCGTCGCCGC
Source organism: Terriglobia bacterium (assembly GCA_009838515.1). GTDB lineage: Bacteria > Acidobacteriota > Terriglobia > Bryobacterales > UBA6623 > VXMF01. The sequence continues at coordinate 10,026 of VXRL01000081.1, forward strand.
CGTTCATCGTGTTGGTATAGTCGCTGCCCAGATCGATCGACTTGCTGAACCAGTATGCGGCGTCGATCGTGAATCCCTTCAGGTTCCGCATCACAAAGGCAGCCCGGGCCGCGTCGAAATATGCCCGCGAGGCGTTGTGCAGCCGCAACACGTCGTTGTAACGGGAGTCTGGCCGCCGGACGTTGGTGGTGCGCACTGTGACCGGGACTTCCGCCGGGCGTTCCCCGCGATTGAGGAACCAGGCTTGGAATACTTTGTGGGTCCGGCTGCCGACATAGCCCAGTTGCAGGTTCATCGTCCGCGACAGCCCGACCTCCCAGCTCAGGCTGTACTGGTGGCTGTAGGGTTCGACCAAGTTTTCAGCGATGTCGAACAGAGTCGACCGGGATCCAGGGGTCACGTTGGCAAAGGCCGCGCCGCTAATGATGTCCACCAGCTCTGGCCGCAACACCACGAGGCGCACGACGTTGGGGGCATTGATGCGGTACTGACTGTAGGTGACAGGATAGATTTCGCCGTAGGAGATACCATAGGCGCCGCGCAAAGTTCCCATCCGGTCGCCGAGTCGATAGGCGAAGCCGAAACGCGGCGCGAAGTTGTTGCAGTCGCAGCCGTAAGGCAGGGTTTCAAACTCGTTCACCTCCTGAGGCGTGGTAACCATTTCGTAGCGCAGGCCCAGGCTCAGGGTCAGGTCGGGCAGGGGCTTCCATGTGTCCGCCACGTAGAACTGGCTGACCCACTGGCGGAAGCCGCGATGGAAGCTGCCCACGGTCTTGAGCAAGCGGGTGGGCTTGCCCAGCCGGAAGTTGGTGATCGCGTCGTTGCCGAAATTGTCCGAGAACTGCGTGTTCCCGCGAATCGCCTGCTGCTCCACGCCGTTGAGCTGGATGCGGCCAAGGTGGAACCCGGCCCTGAGGCTATGTCTGCCGGACTCCCGCGCGACCTGCCCTGCACCCCGGAACGTGTTCAACGCCCGGTCCACCGGGATGAGCGGCGAGGGGCCCTGCCCGTCGATAGCCCTGCCGACACCCACGGTCGGCCCGAAGTTGTTCGGTTCGGGGATCAGCAGCGAACCGATTCGGTCGAATCCAACCGAAAGGTTTGTCACAGTCCGTGCTGACCAGTCCTTTGTCCACGTCACGCGGGGGCGGTGGTTCTTGATCTCAGTGTCTGGGTTCGCGCCGCGCACGAACTGAAACGCATCCACGCTTTGCGATGTGAAGACGTAGCTGAAGCCAAGCTTTCCGTGCTCGGCCAAGCCTTGGTCAAGGCGCAGGTTTGCCGAGTCGGTATCGACCCGCTGGGGCGCGTTCGTGTTCAGCGCCCGCGGTGCGATGTCGGTCCGGTTCGGCAGCTCTGTTGGGTAAGCCTCTAGCAGCTGCTGGACGATCTGGCGGGTGGCGTCGTCGGTGCGTTCCCCGCTGGACGGGTCGATGAGCAGGGGCGTGCGCTCCTCGGGCAGCGGTACCAAGACGTTGCCGTTGACCTGCCCCCGAATCTTTTGCTGGGATGCATTGATCGTCAGCCGCGCCCCCTTCCATGCCGGCAGGCCGACGCGGAACCCGTAGCGGTTCTCGTTCGCGGGTTGGACATCCCCGACTTGGAAGAACGAGCGGGCCGAAAACGCGCTGTTGCCGTGGGTCCAAAAGACATTGCCGTGAATTGCCTGCCCGCGCGCGGGTGGCAGATGCAGGCCCGGTCGCGGACGCCGACCGTATTCGGCACCGTAGTAGTCGCGGCTTGGCTGGAAGTCCGTGACGATCGTGGCAGTCGCGCCCAAGCGGATGTTGAGCTCCTGCAGGGTGTTTGTATCGACCAAGTTGAACTGGACGTTCTCGTTGCGACGCGCTTCGCCGGAGCCCGTGTCCTCTTGGCCGAGCAAGTTCAAGTTGGTGCGCTGGGCAGCGGCCCCTCCGTCAGAGGAATCAGCGGCTTCGTCCGGGGCCGGATCCGAGCTGTCTTGCTCTGGCTCGGCCGCCGGATTCGGTGCCTCCTGGGCCGAATCCGCCGGGTCTTGACCTGCGGCCTTCGCCATCGGCCAAGCTGTAATACATGCAAGAGCGACTGCCGCACCTAGGCAGCGCTTCAATTCAATGCGGGCCATGGAATCGGGATAGTTCCTCGCGCCCGCAGTCGAACTCGCCGGGAGCGCCTTCGATGTCTACTCTTCAATGACGTATCCGACGTCGCGAAGGTATCCCTGCTGCGGGCCCGCGCGCTGGCGCCTGGGAGGGACACGCCGTCAAGGCGTCCGCTGGCGCTGGCGTCGACACAGCTCTCGGCCTATGCGAGAAACTAGAGACCAGATGCTTGCAGCACTGCGTCAAACATTCTTGCAACTGCTGATCCTCGCGACCCTCCTCGCGATTGGCGGCGGTATGGCCGAGCTTGGATTCGGCCAAGCTCCGGCAGCCCCGGACACGGCGCGCGATGCGGGGCTCCCCGCCGAATCGCCGCCAGTGCGAAGGGCGTACCCGGCGGCCCTCACTGGCGGCAACTACATGCACAACTACTACCTGCCGCCTGTCGCGAGCACGCCTTGGCGGCCGTGTTTTTCGCCAGACGGCGAATGGATCGCCTTCTCGATGTCCGGTTCGATCTGGAAGGTCCGTGTCGAGGGCGGCGACGCCTACGAGCTCACGGCCAACCCGACCTACGATTCGACTCCCGCATGGTCCCCTGACGGGCGCTGGATCGCGTACACCGCAGACCAGGGCTACCAGAGCGTGAACCTGCGCGTCCTGGACACGCTCACGGGGGAGAGTTCGTGGCTGACCCAAGGTGACGACCTCAATCTCGACCCGGTGTGGTCCCCGGATGGCTCGGCATTGCTGTACGTGTCGACCGCGCCAGATGGCTGGTACCAGGTCTACTCGATGCCGGTCGAGAACGGCGTTCCAGGCCAGCCGCTCAGGTTGACCGAGGATCACGCCTACGCCAATGAGCGACTGTACTTCGGGTCTCACGACGTGCACATCCAACCGACGATCTCCCCGGATGGCAGCGCGATGATCCTAGTGTCCAACCGGGATATCCCGCTCGGCTCGGGGGCGTTGTGGCGCGCACCGATACGACCCGATGCGATGTCCGCCGCAACGCGCATACTGCGCGAAGAAACCCTTTACCGCACTCGTCCCCAGTGGTCGCCGGACGGCGCGCGCATCCTCTACAGTTCCCACCGCGGAAGCCAATACAGTAATCTCTACGTGCTTCCGGTCGAGGGCGGCGAGCCCTACCAGTTGACGTTTGGCGACTGGGATCGGTTTGATCCTCGCTGGTCGCCAGATGGCGAGTGGATCACCTACGTTTCGAATCGCCGCGGACTGTCAGAGCTCCGGTTGCTGAAGACGTTTGGCGGCCAGGATCGGCAGGTCGAGATCCGCAGGCGGGTGTACCGCCGCCCGACCGGAAGCCTGCAGGTCCGGGTCAGGGAAGCGGAGTCCGGCCAGCTGACGGAGGCCAGAATCCAGTTGCGCGCGTCCGACGGCAAGGCGTACGCGCCGGCTGATGCCTTCCACAGGGTCGCGGCGCGCGCCCTGCACATGGACGCCTTTCACACCACCGGCGAGTTCTCGCTGGAGCTGCCGGTGGGGGAGGTGTCGCTGCTGGCCATGAAGGGTTTCGAGCGCTACCCGGTGCAGCAGACCGCTCAGATCGAATCGGGAGCCGTCACTTCGGTGACGATCGATCTCCAGCAATTCACGGACTTTGGCGCTCTGGGATGGTACAGCGGCAGCGACCACGTGCACATGAACTACGGCGGCAATCTGCACAACACTCCCGAGAACCTACTCTTCATGGCCGCAGCCGAAGATCTGGACATGGTCGGCGAGAAGATCGCCAACAAGGACAACCGCATCCTCGACCACCACTACTACCGGGGGCCTTTCGACGAACTGCGTTCGACGGAGGACCGGATCCTGTCTTGGGGGCAAGAGTACCGGCCGCCGTTCTACGGGCACATCAACTTCATCAACCTCACGGAGCACCTGCTCTCTCCCTACACCACCGGCTACGAAGGCACCGCTATCGAGAGCCTGTATCCGAGCAACACCGACATCTTCCGCATGGCCCAGACGCAGGGCGCCGTGGGCGGCTACGTGCATCCCTATTCGGTCGACCCCGAATCGGTAGGCTATGCGGCGGCCCGCGGCTTTCCAGTCGACTTGGCCCTTGGCAGCTTTGCCTATCTCGAGGTGATGACCAGCGCGCGGCACGCCGAACATACGGCTGTGGTGTGGCACCGGGCCCTGAACTGCGGTTTCAAGGTCACGGCCTCGGGCGGAGAAGACTCGATCACGGACCTTCATCGCACTCCCCTCATCGGAGCGGCCCGCATGTACGCTTACCTCGGCGACAGGCTGGAGTGGGGTCGCTGGGTCGAGGCTGTCCGAGCGGGCCGCACCTTCGTGACGAACGGCCCTCTGCTCCAGTTGGCCATGGACGGGCACATTCCGGGCGGCGAAATCCAGCTGCCGGCCGAAGGCGGGAGCGTGGAGGTGGTGGCGCGCATGGATTCCGCTTTTCCAGCTGACAAGCTCGAGTTGATCCACAAGGGCGATGTCGCGGAACAGATCCCGTTGGATGACGATGGCCTCTCTGGCAGGCTGCGCAAGCGGATCCAAGTCGAGGAGAGTGGGTGGTACACGCTGCGGGCATCGACCGCCGGTCCGGTGCTGCCGGTTGACGACAGCCGGTTGTATGCCGAGACCGGACCGATCTACGTGTACTGCGGCGACCAGCAGATCCGCACGCGTGATGATGCCGAATACTTCGTCCGATGGATCGATGACATCGCGCGGCAGGCCAGCGCCCATCCGGGGTGGCGTTCGGAGCGCGAGCGCGAGCACGTACTCGCACAGTTTGAGGCAGCGCGGGCAATCTTCATCCAGAGGGCGGAGGAAGCCTCGAGGTGAATTCAGGCCGCCTGTCGACGCGCCACCGCTCGCGATGGCTGGGCGTGATGGGCACCTATGACCTGCCGTTCGGCTTCACGTTGACTGGCGCACTGCAGTACTTCCTAACCGATTTCGATCAGCCGAATGCGCTCTTCAGCCGGAGCCGCCGCACACCCGGCTGTGGTTCACCCGGGCCGCGCTGCACAACCGGAAGATCCAAGTCATGGGCTTCTCCCCCTCGCTTTCTGTCATCCGCGAGAATAGGTTCTCGAACCTCACGCTCTACCGGTACCAGCGCTACCGCGCCGAAGGCGGAGTCGTGCAGGTGTTCTGAGGAACGTTGGTGGAGGCGGCTGACAGCTGCACTCTGACGACGCAGCTGACCCGGCTTTGGCGTTGGTAGCATGGGATTCCGCCATGTCTTCCTCAGGGCAGGGTCGCGTTTGGGCCGTTGGGATCGTCCTTGCGGTTGCCTTTGCGTTTCCAGCGTCGGCTGGCGAGCAGGAGGAGCAGGTTCCTGATTCCGCCCAGACCGAGCCAGAGGGTGAGGCAAGCGAAACGGAGTCCCCCGCTGGGTCGGACCGCACCGACATGAACCTGCTCGGCGAGACCTCATCCGAAGCAGGCGAGAGCCGGCGCAACGAGAACGTTCAGTTCAACCTAGTGGATAACAACGCTCTGAAGGAACTCAACATCCGTCTGGGCACGACCGCCACGATCGTCTCGGAGTTCGCCGTGGAGCGCGGCTATTTCGGCTCCGAGTACGGCAAGCCTCCGACCCCACCGGTGCATGCCGGGCCCGCGAGAGGGTCCGGGTTTCACGGCGATGTATTCTGGCGTCACAACAACAGCGTCTTCTCAGCCCGTTCCTTCTTCCAAGTCGGCCAGGTCAAGCCTGCCCGCGAGAACTTCTACGGCCTCAATCTCAGCGCCCCCGCCGGCCCGCTCGGAGCGCTCACCCTGGGCGGCTCGCAGAACAAGATTCGCGGCAACGTCAACGGCAACGTGCTGGTCCCGCTGCCCGAGGAGCGCACTCCGTTGGCTCGCGACCCGGCTACGCGCGCCGCGGTTGACCGGATTCTCGGAGCGTATCCGAAGGATGCTCCGAACCGCCCGGACATCGCTGACCGCGCCCTGAACACCAACAGCCTGCAGAGCATCAACACGGACTCAGCCCGGATCCAGCTCGATCGCGCCGGGCCGCTTGGCGGCAATCTCACGCTGCGATACGCGTGGACCGCGCAAAACGTCGATGCCTTCCAGCTGGTGGTTGGACAGAATCCGGATACGGACACCAAGTCCCATGCCGCGCGCATCACTTGGAGCCGCTCCCTTACGCCGTCCACGGTCGTGCAGCTTTCGTCGGGGCTGGATCGTCTCGGGTCGCTGCTGCTCCCGGCCGAGGGAGCGCTGGGCCCGATCATGATTGGACGCGCACTGACTAATCTCGGGCCGTTCCCGATCATTCCCCTGGATCGCGCCCAGAACCGCTTTCGCCAAGCCGCCACGCTGCGGCACACGGCTGGCAAGCACGAGATCACCGCCGGATTCGCGCTGACGCGACTGCAGTACAACGGCGAGGAGCCGGACGGAGCTCGGGGCATCCTAGTATTCCGACCCAACTTCGGCAATGACGCCATCACCAACGTGCGCTTGGGGCTGCCCAGTCGGTTGATCGCCTCGCTCGGATCTACGTATCGTGGCTTCCGCAACTGGCATAACAGCTTCTTTCTCGGCGATCGCTGGCAGGCCAGCGACCGCCTCACGTTACACCTGGGGCTGCGCTACCAGCCGTTCACGCGCCCGATCGACGTGACGGGCCGGAGCGAGCTGGCCATGGGCTCGGATCTGAACAATTTCGCCGGCACGTTCGGAGTCGCCTATCGACTGCCGGGCGAGGCGGGCGTGATTCGTGCCGCCTACGGGACGCACTACGGAGACATCTTCCCGGTAACGTACGGGCAAGATCGGCTCAACCCGCCGCACACCGTGACATCAGTGATCATCCGGCCCGACCTCGCAACCTATCGTTCGCTGTTGGACCACTCCAAGCGGCAGCCGGGCGGGCGCTCGAGCAAGATCGAGCCCGGGCCGGACCTGGCTGTGCCTTACACCCACCAATACAACTTCAGCTGGGAGCGGAGGCTTGGCGCGGACTGGAGACTGCAGCTGGGCTATGTCGGCAGCCGCGCCCACAAACTGATCATCACCTACTTCCTCAATCGCGGCCGCGAGGTGCCGGGCATGGTGTCTACCGTCGCTAATCTGAACGATCGGCGCGCGGACCAGAGCATTTATGAGCACCTGTTCATCCACAACGGCTCGCGCGGCTATTTCGATGCCGGCAGGGTCACGCTCACGACTCCGAACTGGCGCGGTTTCACGCTCAATTCCTCGTATTGGTTGAGCAAGTCTCTCGATCTCGGCGGCTCTTACACCAACACTGCCTCCGGACCGGACGCGCGGGTGGCGGTTTCTCAGACCGAGTTCGATTCTCACAGCGATCTCAAGGCTCTCAGCGACTTCGACCAGCCACACGCCTTCCTGTTGCAGGCCGGTTACACGGTGCCGCGGAACGCGTTGGGAGGCTGGGCCGGCAAGCTCTTCGGTGGGTGGATGGTCTCCACCGTCTCGCTCCTTAAGTCCGGGACGCCGTTCACCATCGAATCTGGATCCGATGGCCCCCCTATCGGTAATCTCGACGGGCGCACCGGCGACCGGCCCATGCTGTTGGACCCGTCGCTGTTGGGACGCATCATCGGCTCGCCTGACACTTCCGAAGAACTGCTGCCTGCGAGCGCGTTTCGCTTCGTCAACGCGCCGCTGGAACAAGCGGGCGACCTCGGCCGCAACACCTTTCGCAAGGGCAAGATCGCCAACGTCAACGCATCGCTCTCGCGGCGCTTCGCGCTGGGGTCGGATGGGTCGATGGAATTTCGGGCCGAGTCGATCAATTTCTTCAACACCCCGCAGTTCGCGGAGCCGGGAAAGACCCTGACCTCACCCAGCTTCGGGCAGATCAATAACACGCTCAATGACGGAAGAACGTTCCGGTTCCAGCTGAAGTTCTTCTGGTAACTGGACCAGTAAGCTGCCACCAGTGCGGCGAATCCGTCACTCCAGCAGGCGCATCGTGAAGCTCTCGTCGTCGAATTGCATGCGGAACAGCAACGGCGCCCTCGACTCGTCACGACCGAAATATGCCGACAGCTCGTGTTCCGATCCCGGGCCGCGCACCGAAACCCGGATCTCGTCGGCAAGCTGCCGCTGGCCGTCCCATATCAACCAGCGGGTCTGGGCATGCTCCAGCCGGACTCGATAGCCCGCGCCGAAGAAGACTGTGCTGGGAGGCGGGATGCGCCCGGCAGCGAGTTCGGTCCGCAGGAAGTACAGGAATGCCAAGGCGTCCCGGGCGCAGTCCTTTACCGGGGTCACGCCGGGGCGCGCTTCCCCGGCTTCCTCCAAGTTGATTCGCTCGACCGCGTTCGGTCGGAAGCGCAGCAGTTCGTTGGCCCGCTTGTTGTCGTGGAGGATGTGCTTCGTGAACTCCTGTCCGCACATCTGCTCGTCGGAGCGGGAGACGGCGCGGTCGTTGATCTCGATCTTCGGCAGGCTCGCCTTGAGATCGAATTCGAAGCGCCAGCCCGGATCGGTGAATCGCGCCTTGAACAGTGCTGAGCCGAAGCCGAGCCCGCTCGGCCAATGAATGGAGTAGCGCAACTCCTCGCTTGCCGGAATCGGGCCGGGAGGTGCCTGAGCCGCAACGGGCGCTTGCTGCAGGCTGGCTGCTGCGAGAGCTGCCGCCGAGAGTGCCTGGAGGAACCTAGGCTTCGGTCTGGACCAGGATGTCACCGCCGTTATCGAGATCCCGAGCCGCCGGTGTCACAATCGTGCTCTTGGAAATGTAGATCTTCGCGCCCGTGTGCATGGCTTTGCGCATGTCGCCCTCGCACACGAAGGCCACCGGGCGGATCTTCGGTGCCGGCGGCGGCGGGTCAGCCGTTGTAGCCGGTGGCGCGGACGGCGCGACTGCCGGGATCGTAGCTTGCGGACCGGGAGCCGCAGCTCCTCTTCGTTGCAGGAAACGGTCCACAACGGCCGCGACGGGGGAATCCGTCGGGGTGGCTGCGCCGGCAGGCGTCGTCGTCCCGCGGCTGGCTAGGTACTGGTCTACGCGTGCAGCGACCCCAGATCTGCCGTTCTCGGACGGTACGGCGGAAGCGGGATCGGTTGATCCGCCTCTGAAGTCACTGCCGCTGTTGATCGCCGCGAAATAGCGCTTGGCCTCCTCGCTCACGAACGCTTCTTCGGCCGAGCGCACATGGCGGGCGATCCGCTTGACGTGGAACAGGTGAGTCGGGCCGATGTTGTCACCGGTCGAATTGCCCGCGATCGCGCCGCAGCCCAGGGTCATCGAGGGCTCGATCCCGGTAGTGATGCCGGTGGACCCTTGGGGTGCCGGGGTGTTGACTAGCACGCGGAATGCCGGTGCCCGGCGGCCGTACTCGCGGATGTGCTCCTCGTCCTCGGAGTAAATCACGCATGTGTGCCCGCGCCCGCCGAAGTTGAGGATGGCGACGCAGGCGTCCACCGCCTCCTCGAAGCTGTCGACGAAATACACGGACAGCACCGGCGAGAGCTTCTCGGCCGACAACGGATACTCCCGGCCGACGCCATCGATCTCCAGCGCGAGAATCTTGGCCGACTGTGGCACTTCGAAGCCGCTCATCTGGGCGATCTTCTGGGGCGACTGCCCCACGCAGTCCGGATGGATGCGAAACGAATCCGTGAACAAGCGGGCTGCGAGCAGCTCGGACTGTGCCTCGTCGCAGCGGTGGGCACCGTTGGCTTGCAGTGCCGCCCAGATCCGGTCGCTGTGCTTGCGGTTGGCGACAAGAGTCTGCTCGCTGGAGCACACGGTGCCGAAATCGAAAGACTTGCCGTCTACGATGGATGCGACTGCGGCCTCGATATCGGCCGAGTCATCTACTAACACGGCCACGTTCCCGGCGCCCACGCCCAGTGCGGGCTTGCCGCTGGAGTAGGCGGCCTTGACAATGCCTGCGCCGCCGGTGGAGAGGATGATTCCGATGCGCCTGTGCCGCATCAACTCGTTGGTCCCGGCGATGGTCGCTTCGTTCACACACTGGACCAAGCCTTTTGGCGCCCCGGCCGCCTCGGCTGCCTCAGATAGGATGCGCGCTGACTCGCACGTACATTTGTGCGCGCGGGGATGCGGGCTCATGACGATGGCGTTGCCGGCCTTGACCGAGATCATGCACTTGAAGAAGGCCGTCGAAGTTGGGTTGGTGGTGGGCAGCACACCGGCCACCACGCCCACCGGCACGGCCAATTCGGTGATTCCCAGTTCCGGTTTCTCGCCCAACACGCCGATCGTCTTCAGCGGGGCGATCTTCTGGTGCAGCAGGTCGCAGTTGAGCAGGTTCTTCGCGATCTTGTCCCGTACGTTGCCGTAGCCGGTCTCTTCGACCGCCATGCGTGCCAAGCGCTCAGAGTGCGCCCGCGCCGCTTGCGCCATGGCGGCGACGATGGCGTCTACTTGCTCTTGGCTGAAGTCCTGAAAGGCTTGGAAGGCAGCGTAGGCGGCCTCGACCTTGGTGCGTACCTCTTGGATGGAACGCAGATCGCGATCTTCCAGCATCGCGCTTGGCTAGTCGTCAGGCCCCTCGGGCAGGACCTGTGCTATTTCCGCATAGGGTCCTGGGATGACATGGACGCTAATGAGTTCGCCCAGCCTGCGGGCAGCGGCGGCGCCCGCGTCGGTGGCGGCCTTGACCGCGCCGACATCGCCGCGACACGTGACGGTCACGTGCCCGGCACCGATCAACCGCTTCCCTTCCAGCGTGACCTCGGCCGCCTTGACCATGGCGTCGGAGGCCTCGACGGCCGACACCATGCCCAGAGTCTCGATCATGCCCAGAGCCTGCATCGGGAACAAGGAGAAGCGAACTCCTCAGACTCCAACGGTACCACAGTGGAACTGCGCTTCCGGAAGCGATTCGGACGACGTCTCCGCTTCACTCGGGAACGATCCTCGCCTTGGCCGAGCCAGGCTGGTCGGTCGATGTAGCAGGTCCAATCAAGCAACGCCTGCACAAGCGCATCGATTGAGAGCTCGGCTAGGTAGCAGGCCCTCAACCACTACGCTCGGCGCTGTGATCGACGTGCAGCTTCCGCGGCCGGCAGCTGTCAGCCGACGACCAACTTCGCCAGTTCACTCTCGTCGAATTCGAAGCCAAGGCCAGGTCTGTCTGGCACCTCCACGTGCCCCGGTTTGTACGGCAGCGGCACGCTGAGAATGGCATTGCCAAAGGCTCGAACGTAGGACTCCCCGCCCTCCAAAATGACGGCGTTGGGTGTCGCGGCACAAAGGTGGATTGCAGAAGCCCGGTACGGCGCCGAGCCCATTGAAGAATGCGGTGCGAATAGGATGTTGTAGGCATCGGCCATCACGGCGATCCGTTTGGTTTCGGTTATGCCGACCCGCGATGTGTCGGGATTGACAATGTCGCAAGCGCGCTTCTCGAACAGATCACGGAACTGGAATCGATTGGAATACTGCTCGCCGGCGCAGATCGGCACATCCATGCGGTCCGCGAGGATGGCGTAGGCGCCGTAGTCCTCAGGCATGAGGACGTCCTCCCACCACCCGAGGTTCTCGATCTCGTCCAATTTGCGCCCGACCCTGGTGGCTTCTGCGAGGGTATAGCCCGCGAGCGAATCGACCAATATCTGTCCCTTGCCTTGGAGCACCTCGGCTGCGGCGACGACGCGATTGACATCACGGGCCTGCTCTCCCCGGCCCTTCGCCAGACTCATCTTCTGGTTCGGAAAGCCGCGCTCAAGCAGTGCTTGGGCGTTGTCGCGCACTTCCTCCGGCGGTCCGCCGCCGACACCTTGGTAGGTGGGAATGCTGTCCCGAAATTTGCCGCCCAGCAGCTGGTAAACGGGCATGCCGGCCGCCCTGCCGACGATGTCCCACAGGGCGATGTCGATGCCCGCCATGGCGCGCGTGTAATAGCCGCTGCCGTAGCCGCGCAGGCGCTGCGTCGAGTACATCTTCTCCCACAGCGCCTCGATCTGGCGAGCGTCCTGGCCGAGCAGGATCGGGCGGAACATGTCCGCGATCACGGTCTGCACGACCCTCGGCGTCATCACGGCGTGCGACTCGCCCCAGCCAACCACGCCTTGGTCGGTCGTGACCTTGACCAGTAGAGTCTGTCGATACCCTCCTTGGCGGACTGTCTCGGCTCGTTCGAGGCGGTTCCACAGGCCGACCCCGCCGGTGGTGGCACCGAGCGGCGTCATCGAGACGAACTGGTCTTCGGGCTTGCGGTCTGGAGGGTCCCGCAGGATCAGCGTCTCGATATCAGTGATGCGCAGCGGTAGGCCAATCGATGCAGCAGCAGAGCGCAGGGGAGCGAAGCTCGCAGCACTGCCCACTAGGCTTGTTCCGACCGCAGCACGGAAGAAAGATCGTCGATTCAGCATAGTTCTAGCGCCCGTTCGCCCGGTGTGTCTCTGTGGGTTCGGATGGTCAAGGCCGATCCGGCAGCATGAGCAAGAGTAGCGCCTGACCGAATGGGTCGCAAGCGCCGTCGGAGTCAGATGGGCGGGCGGATCCAGAACTGCGTGCACTACAGGAAGAGCAGACACACCGGTGCGTCGATAGCGAGGTCGATTCCGGTAGGCGTGAGCACCCCAGACGTGTCGTCGAGAGCGAAGACGACGATGTTGTCGGAGTTCTGGTTGGCAACCAAGAGGTAGCGCCCGTCGGGGCTGAAGGAGAAGTTGCGCGGCCAGTTGCCGTTGGTCGCCACCTGTTGCTTGGGCGTAAGCCGCCGCGTGGACGGGTCGATGGCGAAGCTTGCGATGGAATCGTGGCCGCGATTGGAGGCATATACGAACTTGCCCGAAGGGTGGACGTAGATTTCGGCGGTGTAGCTCTCGCCCTCGAATCCCTCCGGCAGAGTGGAGACCGTTTGTGCGACGCTGAGCGCCCCGGTCTCGGCTTCGTAGTCGTACACCGTCACGGTGGAAGCCAGTTCGTTCAACCCGTAGGCGCTCTGCCCGCCTGGGTGAAGAGCGAAGTGTCTCGGGCCGGACCCCGCCTCGACGCTTACGCTGGGCTGGTCGTGCGGCGCTAGCGTGCCCGCCTCTGGATCGGCTTGGTAGATCTTGACTTGATCCAAGCCGAGATCTGAAAAGAAGGCGAAACGGTTGTCTGCCGAAAAGTCGGCCGAGTGGGCGTGGGGGCGGTCTTGCCGCTCGTGCACGCTGCTGCCCTCGTGTTGGAAGAATGAGCTAGCCTCGCCGAGCGTGCCGTCCTCGTTGATCGGAAACGAAGCGACGTTGCCGCCCTTGTAGTTGGCGACGATCAGCATCCTTCCGCTGGCGTCGACGTTGAGATGGCAGGGCCAGCCTCCGCGGGACGAGACCTCGTTCAGCTTGGTCAGTGCACCGGAGCTCGCGCTGACCCGAAATGACACAACCGATCCGCTTCCGTCTTCGTCGAAATCGTCAGTCTCGCTCACCGCATAGAGGTATCGCCCGGTCGGATGTAGGGCCAGAAAGGACGGCTCCCGCATTTCCGCGACCAGCCCGATTTCCTCCGCCGTTCCGGATTCGGAGTCGAACCGATAGGCATAGATTCCTGCGCTCGTCTCGCGAGTGTAGGTTCCGACGTACATCAGGTGCTGTGAGTCACTGGTTCTAGAAGGCATTGGCTCTTCGCTGCCGCAGCTCGCCAGCAGTGCCACTAGGAGTGTTGCGTTGACTGTGCGGCGCGCCATGCTGTCTATCTGACCGCATTCCCGATGCTAACGGCAAATCGGGGGAGCAGCGCGCGAGGAGATCTCGGGGGCGACCTAGTGCGGCCTAGGGGGCATCGCCTAGGTGCGGCAGCGGCGGGCTCCGTTGCTAGAAGGACTATGACTAGGCCGCAGCGTGGCTCCAAAGCGACACCTCAGCCGGCCCGGACGGGTCTCGGAGCGCGCTATCGGTGTTCGTTTAGGTGCCGAGTGCAAACCAAGCATTGCTAAACTGACACGCGATCAAGCCGCGTCGGGTCAACCTAGGGAGGCCTTGGTGGAACTGCTCATAGTCGTCGTCTTGGGAGTCGTTTCCTCGTCGCGTGGGGAATTCTAAGGCACCTTGTCAACAAATCGGTGACAAGTATCGAAGATCAGATACGAGAATTGCCTGATTTTGACGCGGCCGATATCTACATCAGTGAGCTCAGTCTGACGGGTATCGCAATTGACAGGGATCGACGGGAATTGTTGCTGGTAGACGACGGCTCGCTACGACGTTCCCCACTGTCATCTATCGTCGGGTGCGAGATTCTAGAGGATGGGATCCAAGTCGCCTATGCCAACATCGGCAGCCAGTTCGCCTGGATGGCCGCCGGCGGCATCGCTGCGGGTGCTATCGGGGCGTTAGTTGGAGGCCTGTTGGCACCGACGGCTAGCACCAACAACGTGAAGAAGGTTGTTCTGCGCTTCGCAACCAACCACTTCGACAAGCCAAACCATGACATCGTGCTTCTCGACCGGAGCTGGAGCAAGAAGGGAGTTGACCGGGACAGCGTGATCTACAAGAAAGCACTCGAAACGGCGGAGCTTTGGAACGGCAGGGTAGTGTCCATGATGATTGCGGGCGATTGAAGTCTGCCAACCGCGGCTAGAAACGGCCCCCTGCGACTGCATGCACCTCCGACGATGCGAGCTGGTCGTATCATTTGAACGACTGCGATTCGTTACGTGACTGAATGCTGCGGTTGCAAGGGGCCCAGAACCTCCTAAAGAAGTGCGGGCTAGGCATTCACATAGCTCTTGGGCATCAAGACCGTGCAGGTGGCATCGCTGAGCGTGATGCGGGCGGGCAACTCGCCGACGACCTCGCCATCGACTTGGACCTGCACCGTCTCCGCGGCGGCTGGCTCAAGCACCAAGTCCTCACGAGATTCCAAGCGAACGCCGGGGCACTTCGACATCAGGTGGCACTTCGCGGCCGTCAGGTAGCTACCGTACGCGAGCCGGTTCACCCCAGGGTACTGGGCCGTGACGAAGTGGTCGGCTAGAAGATTCGCACCGGGCGTGAGCACGAGTCCTCCTCCGTACAGGCGACTCTTCGAGACCACTACCAAACCGCACGAAGGGCCGCTCGCGCCGTTGTCAGCCCCTGAGATCCTTGCCCGGGGAAAGCGCTGCAAGGAAAATCGTGCGCCGGCCAGCCAGAACGCGGCTGGGCCCAATCTGCGTTTCAGCGGCTTGGACACGCGAGCCGCAACGGCTGCGTCCAAGCCAGCGCCGCACATTAGCAAGAAATAGCGGCTTGAGCCGTCTCCGCTGAACACAGCCTGGCCCAAGCGAACTGGCTTGGCTGCGAGCTCGGGAAGCAGGCGAGCCGCCCTGAGTGGATCCGACGGGAGGCCGACCTCGTTGGCCAGCACGTTGGCGGTACCACCGGGCAGCACCAACAGAGCGGGGGACGCCCTTCCCGCTAGGCCCTGCACGACCTCGTTGATCGTGCCATCGCCGCTAAAGACTGCGACTAGATCACAGCCCCCGACGACAGCCCTTTCGGCCAGGTCGGTTGCGTGGCCGGAAAGTTTAGTGGGTGCTAGGCTCACATCCCGGACAGCCGCCGATAGGATCTGCCGAATGGCGTCTAGCTTCGATTGTCCGATACCACGCCCGGCAGCAGGATTGTAGATACACACTGCCCGACGATAGGTCATGTGTGGCTTGACTTTCGATGATAGCCCCGATAGTGGATAAAATGGCCCCGATGGCGGACACTCCCGCGCCGGATCTTGTCCCAGAGGCGGCGCGGCGGAGAGTGGCTGAGCTCCGGGCCGTGCTCGTGCATCACGAGCGGCTCTACTACGTTGAGAACCGCCCCGAAATATCGGACGGCGAGTTTGACGGCCTGATGCGCGAACTGCAGGCTCTTGAGAGCCAGCACCCAAGCTTGGTCGCGCCCGACTCACCCACCCAGCGCGTGGGCGGCACTCCGCGACAAGGAGTGGAGAAGGCCAGCCACTCCTCGCAGATGCTCAGCTTGGACAACGCCTTCGACGAAGGCGAGCTGCGGGACTTCGACCGTAGGGCCAGAGAGCGGGCGGAAGTGGACTCGATTACATATGTGGGCGAACTGAAGTTCGATGGCGTCTCGCTTGCGTTGCGCTATCACGACAGCCGACTCCAACTGGCCTTGACCCGGGGGGACGGCAGGCAGGGTGAGATAGTGACTCCTAACGCCCGCACGATTCGGTCTGTGCCTCTCTCAGTTGCCCCGGAGGTGGTCGAGAGCTTTGGCCTTGGGGCCAGTTTCGAAGTGCGCGGAGAAGTCGTTATGCCTAAGGCTTCCTTCCAGAAGCTGAACGCGGATCCGAAGCTCAAGGAAAAGTTTGCCAACCCGCGCAATGCTGCCGCCGGTGCGTTGCGCATGCTCGATGCCTCGGTCACGGCGCGGCGCCGACTAGACTTTTTCGCCTATATGCTGCTGGTCGAGGGTGTCGAGCAGCTCCCGACGCACTGGGAGTCGCTCGAGGCCTTGCAGAGGCTCGGGTTCAAGGTTGACCGCGGGCGGGAGCGCCTTGATGGCCCGGATGCCCTGCTGGCGTTCCGCCAAACGCGGCTCGCAGAGCGGGAGTCGTTGCCCTACGAGATCGACGGGCTCGTTTTCAAGGTAGACCGGGCGGAACTGCGACCGATGCTTGGCGCGACGTCCAAGGCTCCGCGCTGGGCGATCGCTTGCAAGCCGGTAGCCCAGCAAGTCGAGACGGTAGTCAACGACATTGATATTCAGGTCGGGCGCACAGGCGCGGTGACGCCGAGAGCCCTCTTGGAGCCGGTGCAGGTCGGTGGCGTGACAGTCTCGCGGGCCACACTGCACAACGAGGACGAGATCAAGCGCCTAGGGCTGCGAATTGGCGACAGGGTGCTCCTGGAGCGCAGCGGAGACGTGATACCGAAGATCCTTCGGGTCGTGCAACGGGGAGAGAGACGGCGGCCATTTCAGATGCCTAGCGCCTGCCCGGTGTGCGGGGCGGATCTGGTCCGGCCGGAAGGCGAAGTTGTGACGCGGTGTATCAACAACAGCTGCAAGGCTCGCTTGCAGCAGTCGATTGAACACTTCTGCTCGCGCTCTGCGATGGACATCGATGGCATCGGAGAACAGATCGCCCGTGAGTTGGTGGAGCGTGGCCACGTTAGCGACATCGCGGATCTCTATCGGCTGCAGGAGCAGCAGTTGGCGGTGCTGAAGAAGGATTCGGAGGATTCGGTCATGACCGTCGCGACGGCCCAAGCAGCCGTCCGGACGATCGGGCGAGCCAGGCAGGAGGCGACTTGGGCCCAGGTCCTGCAAGGTCTCGCGATTCGAGATGTGGGACCTGCAACCTGTGCTGCGCTTGCCGCGCGTTTTCCGACCGTGGAGTCTCTCAGGGCGGCAAGCTCCGAAGATCTGCTCTCGGTGAAGGCCGTCAACAAGCGCGCGGCTTCCGCGGTTTGCGACTACTTCGCCGACCCTAGGGAAGCAGCACTCATCCGCGCCCTGCGACAGGCTGGACTGGAGTGTCTGGCGACTTCGGAGGGCCAAGACGACGAATCCTCCCGGACCGAGGACTCGAGCCCCCCGGACCGAGCGCAGGCGCCAGAGGAACTGCGCCAACGCATCGAGAGCTTTGTGGAGGGTGTCGGTATCAAGGGCCGCAGGGCCAGCGAGCAGGGAGGCGAGGTCATTGGCCTCACCAACAGCGTGATTCGAGAGCTCGTCGAGGAAGGACGTCTCAAGGCTGTGCAGGACATCTTCTCCCTAGAGCCCGAACACCTGGAGGGCCGGGGCGCGGTGCGCCTAGGAAGCAAGTCCGCCCTCAAGGTGCTGGAAGGCCTGACCCGGTCCAAGCAGGCCACCCTGGGCTCTCTACTGTTCGGCTTGGGAATTCGCTACGTGGGCGAGCGCACCGCAAGCCTGCTTGCCAGTCACTTTGGCAACCTAGATGCCATCGCGCGGGCGGCCAAAGAGGAACTCGTTGAAGTCGAGGAAGTGGGGCCCAACATCGCCAGTGCCATCCATAGCTTCTTCAGTGCGGAGTCGAACAAGGACCTGATCGAGCGTCTTCGCGATTCTGGCCTGAACTTCTCTGACGACGCTTCCGCCATCACCTCATCAGCTCAACCGTTCAGCGGCAAGGTCTTCGTCATCACCGGCACGCTGCCCGGAATGTCACGGGACGAAGCCAAAGCGGCGATTCAGAGCCTAGGCGGAAAGGTGACGGGCAGCGTTAGCGCCAAAACGGACTATCTGCTCGCTGGCGAGAACGCCGGCTCTAAACTGCAGAAGGCAAGCCAGCTTGACGTGTCCGTGGTAGACCTTGCCAAATTGCAGGACCTGGCCGGAGAAGATTGGGCGTCAGTGGCTGGACCGCATTCCGAAGCATGAGTCCTGTTGTAGAAGTCCTGTTCGTCTGGATCCCGATCATCGGATCGGTGGTGTTCGTCGGCTGGTTTGCCCGCAAGTGCGCGCGCGAAGGACTCGGCGCATTAGAAGTCCTGCTGGACCGGCGATTCATGATGGTGTTTCTTTACACCGGTGCGCTGCTTGCGATTTACCTTTCGACGTTCCACTTCTTCTATCAGGGACTGCGCTAGCGACCGGGATGCTGGCTGGTCCGCGGTTCTTGGAGGCCAGCTACCAGCTGACGAGCACGCGTCGTGGCACCCTCGCCGAATCGCCTTGAATCTTGTGTCAGCAGTGCGGCTAGTGGTAGCGCCTGTGGACCGCTAGCAGGCGGCCCTGCACTTCCACCCGCGAGGCGGGAACGATGATCGGGTCCATTTCGACGTTGGCCGGTTGCAAGCGCACCATTTCGCCTTCGAGATAGAAGCGCTTCAGCGTAGACTCCGATCCGTCTACGACCGCGACCACGATCTCGCCGTTGTGGGCGTGGCGGGTCTTCTCGAGCAGGACGTAGTCCCCGTCGAGGATGTGGTCGTCGATCATCGATTGCCCGGTCACCCGCAATGCGAAGACGTTGTCCACGGTGAGCAGCGGCGCGAACGACAGGGTCTCGCGCTCCGGGTACTGCTGCAGCGGCGCGCCCGCCGTGATCGTGCCCACGAGCGGAGCGGTCAGCTCATCCCTCCCCTTGTGGAACGAGTACAGCTTCTGCCGGTTGGCGCGCATCTCGTCGTAGTACTTCGGCGAGATTTCCAGCGCGCGGCTGCGGTTGAAGCTGCGCTCGAGGTAGCCCTTCTCCTGCAGTACCTGCAAGTGCTTGTGGACCGTCGCGACGGACGACAGGTTCATGTTCTGAGCGATTTCTTCGAAGCTCGGGCTGTAGTGATTCTCGGCGATAAACTCCGCCAAGAAGTCCAGCACTTGCTTCTGTCTTTTGGTTAGAGCCACAATGCCCTCCCTTTCTTTGCCATTTATTCTAGAACGTTAGCGCTGATTGCGCAACTCCATTGTGAAATTTCTTATTTCTGTTCGGCTAGTGAAGCTACAATCGTGACTCATGCAGGTTTCCGAGGTTCAGGCTCAACTCCACGCCCAAGGGCTGGATGGCTGGCTCCTATTCGACCACCATGTGCGCGACCCAATCGCCTATCGCGTGCTGGGGCTAGATTCAGGCGGGCATGTCTCGCGCCGCTGGTACTACTGGATCCCCGCAAGTGGCGAGCCGGCCAAGCTGGTGCACGCGATCGAAGATGCCCGCCTCGACAGCTTGCCCGGTTCCAAGCTCGTCTACTCCAGCTGGCAGTCGCATCACGAGCACCTCGGAACAATCCTGGCAGGCAAGGGCCGCGTCGCCATGCAGTTTTCGCCGCAGTGCATGATTCCGGTGGTCTCGCTGGTGGATGCAGGAACGGTCGACTTGGTGCGCTCGTTCGGGGTCGAAGTGCTGTCGTCAGCCGCGTTAGTGCAGTATTTCGAGGCGCGCTGGAGCAAGGCTCAGAAAGACTCTCACTTCGAGGCCGGCCGTCGCGTCGACTCGGTCCTGAAGGAGGCGTTCGAGCAGATCCGCCACGACATCGACCTGGAGGGAACCAGCAGCGAGTACGGCATCGCACAGTTCATCGTCCGGCGCTTCCGGGAATCTGGCATGGTGACGGCTGACGGTCCCATCGTCGCTGTCAACTCCAACAGCGGCGATCCGCACTACGGACCGGATCCGGAACGCTCCCGGCCGATCCGGTCCGGAGACTTCGTCCTCATCGACCTGTGGGCCAAGCTCGACACCCCTGGGGCCGTCTATTACGACATCACGTGGACCGGCTTCTGCGGCGAGCGGCCCTCCGAACACGTGCAAAGGGTCTTCGAGGTCGTCACCGGCGCTCGCGATCTGGCGCTGAGCGCCGCCGATGCAGCGATGCGTGAGGGAAGGGGAATCCAGGGCTGGGAGATCGACAAGGTAGCGCGGGACCACATCGTCGCCCATGGCTACGGTGACGCCTTCGTCCACCGCCTCGGCCATTCCATTGGCGAAGAGGTCCACGGCAACGGTGCCAACATGGACAACCTGGAGATGCGCGACGAGCGCCCGCTCATCCCGGACACGTGCTTTTCGATAGAGCCCGGGGTGTACCTGCCCGAGTTCGGCGTCCGCAGCGAGATCGATTGCTTCGTTCAGGCGGATAGCGCGGTTGCCACCGGCACTGTCCAGACCGAGATCGTGCGGATCTGAGCGGCGGGAGAGCGCTGCCTAGGGCTACTCCGCTCCGGTCTCAGCCCATTCTCGCGTGCGGCCCGACTCGATCACTGCGTCACACACCCTTTGTGTCTGGAGCGCGCACTTGAAGTCGGGCTGGGTGTGGTTGCCGGACTCGACGCCTGCGACGAAGTCCGCCAGGGCGTTGAGGAAGGTGTGCTCGTAGCCGATCGTCGTCCCGGGCACCCAGTACTTGTCCATGTAGGGGTGCTCCGAATTCGTCACGTGGATCTTGCGCCAGCCCGTAAGGTGGTCTTCGACCTTTTTCCCCGACTGCTTTTGCTGGTACTCGAAGAAGTGCAGGTGCTCCGGATCCTCTAGGTCGAAGTACACCGACCCATCCGCTCCGTTGAGCTCAAGCGTGTTGTAGTTCTTGCGCCCGCGGGCATAGCGCGTGGACTCGAACGTGCCCATCGAACCGTTCGCGAACTCGGCTAGGAACATGCAGGCGTCGTCGATGCCGACGGGCTGAACTTCGCCAGTATCGGCATGCATGCGCTCGGTGACGAACGTGCGCGTGCTGGCAACGACCCGAGCGATGGGGCCGTTGAGCCACATCGCCGTGTCGATGGAGTGCGCGAGCAGGTCGCCGGTCACGCCGGAACCGGCCACGTCCACATCCAGGCGCCATGTTCCAGCGCCTCCTTGGGGGACGTCCTCGGAAATGGTCCAGTCCTGCAAGTACGTGGCGCGGTAGTGAAACGGCTTGCCGACGCGACCCTCGTCAACGATCTGCTTGGCCAGCGCAATCGATGGCACGCGCCGGTAGTTGTACCAGACCATGTTGGGCACGCCGTGCTTCTCGACGGCTTCGACCATCTGCTCGGCCTCGGCGACGGACATCGCCAATGGCTTCTCGCAGCAGATCATCTTGCCCGCTTCGGCGGCTGCGAGAACGATGTCCAAATGCAGGTGATTGGGGGCGCAGACGTCCACCAAGTCCACGTCGTCGGCGGTGGCAACCCTGCGCCAGTCGCTCTCGACTCGCTGGTAGCCCCAGTTGTCGGCGAATGATCGCACCTTGTCCGGATTGCGGGCCGCGACTGCCTGCAGCACCGGTCGGTGCTCGACCGGGAAGAAGTCGTTGAGCCGCTTGTAAGCGTTCGAGTGGGCGCGGCCCATGAAGCCGTAGCCGATCATGCCGATGCGCAGTTCTTTTGCCATGAATGGATTTCCTCTGATTCCGTAATGCTAGCCGTGCCCCGCCGAGAGCGTCAAGCCACAGGAACGCTAGCCATTGCTGGGGTGGCCAGGGCGTGTGCGCAAAAGATCCCGCCGGACGCGAGCCCCGCGCTCAGCGGGCCGCTGGCAGTGTAGCAAACCGCTGCGTTCGTGCCGGGCCCCCACGAGTGTTCAGCCGGCCGCGAGGCGGAGGAGGCCGATACGAGCCGTGGCTCCGCCGTCGCCTCGGCACGCGACCGGGTGTCTCACGTTCAGCGCGACCGACGGAAGCGGACTGGCAGTACCTCCGACCGCGATTTGCCACACTGGAGCTTGGCTTGCACACCCCTTGAGATCCTCGACCCGGCATCAAGCGCGGCGGGTGCCCGGGTTGGGCTGTTCGACTTCGACGGGACGCTGTCCTTGATCCGGGCCGGGTGGTTCGACGTCATGGTGCCGATGATGGTCGAGACGTTGCTCGACCTGCGCACCGGCGAGTCTGAAGCGGAACTCACCGAGTTGGTCGAGGGGTATGTCGGCCACCTGACCGGGCGGCAGACGATCTACCAGATGATCGAGTTCACCGAGCAGATCACCAAGCGGGGCGGGACGCCCAAGGATCCTCTGGAATACAAGCACATCTATCTGGACCTGTTGATGGACAAGATCCGCCATCGCCGGGAAGACTTGCGATCCGGACGCGTCGATCCAGACGAATTGATGGTGCCCGGTGCGCGACGCCTGCTGGATGCCATGCTGGAGCGCGGCTTGAGGCTGTACTTGGCAAGCGGCACCGACCAGCCGTACATGCAGGAAGAAGCACGCCTGTTGCGTATCGACTCCTACTTTGCCGGTGGAATGCACGGAGCATTGGACGACTACAAGAACTTCTCGAAGAAGATCTTGGTGGAGCGCATCATCGACGAAAGCGACTATGCGGGATCCGAGTTCCTAGGCTTTGGCGACGGCTTCGTGGAAATCGAGGTCGTCAAGACAGTCGGGGGCAGCGCGGTGGGTGTCGCCACCGATGAGCCCGACTGCGTATCCGTGGACAAGGTCAAGCGCGATCGGCTTGCTGCGGTGGGAGCTGACTGGATCGTGCCCAACTTCAACGCGCACAATGAACTTATGGCGGCCCTATTCGGCGCTTCCTGACCGAACTGCCCAAAGTTCCGCCACAGCGGCTCTTCAACATGCAATCGAAGTACCCGGCGTTTGACCGTTCGCGTCTGAACATCCGCCCGCTGGCCGAGCGTGCGCACGACATGGATCTCGGCTACTTGCTGGAACTCGACCAGCAGGTCGCAGAGGCCGACCAGCGCCTGCGGGAATCTCTAGCAGTCATCGCGCCGCGGCTCGTCGCCGGCGATCAATGCGCGCGGATCTTGATGATGGGCGCGCACGTGATCAAGTCCGGCGTCTCGCGACAGGTAATCGACCTACTGCGGCACGGAGCGTTCACGCACGTGGCCATGAATGGCGCCGGCGCCATTCATGATTTCGAGCTCGCGCGCATCGGCGCCACCACTGAGAGCGTCGCGCGTTACATCCGCACCGGGGAGTTTGGGCTCTGGGAGGAGACCTCAATCCTGAACGATTGGGCGGTAGACGCGGCCCAGCTGGGCTTGGGCTTGGGCGAGAACTTCGGGCGCCGCATCGTGGCCGAGAATTTCCCGCATCGCGACATCAGCATCCTCGCCAACGCCTACGAGTTGGACATCCCGGTCACTCTCCACGTGGGTGTCGGCTACGACATCACCCACGAGCACCCAAACTGCGATGGCGCAGCCTACGGGGAGGCCAGCTACCGGGATTTTCTCGTGTACACCAAGGCGGTTGAGCGTCTGGAAGGCGGCATCATGGTTAGCCTCGGGTCGGCCATCATGGGCCCCGAAGTCTATCTCAAGGCGCTGTCGATGGCGCGCAACGTGGCGCACCAGGAAGGCCGCCGAATCGCCAACTTCATGACTGCGGTCTTCGATTTGGTTCCGATCCAAGGCGACGTCCATTCGGAGCTGCCCAAGTCCGACCCGGGCTACTACTTCCGCCCGCACAAGACGATTCTCGTGCGGACGGTCGCAGATGGCGGGCAAAGCCTGTACGTTTGCGGAGACCATCGCGTCACGGTTCCAGCGCTTCGCAAGGCAGTCTTGGCGGCCGCCGACAGCTGCGTGGAATGACTTGTTCCGAAATCTTGGAACGTTCATCCAGCGTGCGGGCGCTGGTAATCGGCGATATCTGTCTGGATCGATGGTGCAAGTACGATCCCGCGTTGGCAGAGCCTTCGCGCGAGACGGGAATTCCACGCTGCGCCGTGACCG
The DNA here is from genome assembly GCA_009838515.1 of Terriglobia bacterium. GTDB lineage: Bacteria > Acidobacteriota > Terriglobia > Bryobacterales > UBA6623 > VXMF01. The sequence goes on from VXRL01000081.1 coordinate 34,145, forward strand.
AGACTGTCTGCACGCCGGGTGCGGGCGGAACGGTGGCCGGCAACCTGAAATCCCTGGGGGCCGGCCGCGTCAGGGTGATCGGTGCCATCGGCAATGACGGTGCCGGGCGGGACTTGCGGGAGGCGCTGGATCGGGCCTCCATAGAGTCGAACCTGCTCGCGTTTCCGGACGTACAGACCTTCACGTATACCAAGCTGATCAACTCCGAGACTGGCGTTGAAGACCTCCCGAGAGTCGATTTCGTCAACACCGCGCCGTTGAACCCGGCCCACGAGCATGCCCTCGTGGGGACATCCTGGGATTGCCTTCAAGAGTTCAATGTAGTTGTCGTGGCCGATCAGGCGGAGACCGCCCACGGCGGCACCGTGACGGCCAACGTCCGGAGGAACATCTGCGAGGTGGTGGCCCGATGCCCTGGCGCGGTCTTTGTCGCTGATTCGCGGCGTCGTGTGGAGCACTTCCGCAACGTGATCGCCACGCCCAACGAGTCCGAGGCCACGGCTGCTTGTCGCAGGGCATTCGGCGCGGTTGACTACGCCCGCCTGCACAGGTTGATCGGAGGGCCGGCAACCGTAGTGACAGCCGCCGAGCGGGGAGCATGGCTGATCGATGATGACGGAGAGCGCCTGCTGCCACCCCCGCAAGGGGTGACAGTGGTCGATCCGTGCGGGGCCGGAGACAGCCTTAGCGCGGGCTTCGCATTCGCCTTGGCAGTCGGCGCGACAACTGAAGCGGCCTTGCGCTTTGGGATAATCGTAGCTGCGATCACGGTGGGCAAACGAGGCACCGGCAAGGCCACTGTCGAAGAGGTGCTGGAGCTGGCCGCGACGACTGAGCTGGGCGGGTAAGCGATGCCTTTCGCCAAGGACTACAAGCAGCGGCTGCTAGCGGCGTTGGACACGGTCGATCTGGACCGTGTCGAGGCCCTAATCGAGGTCTTCCGCAGGGCTCGCGACGAGGATCGCCAGATATTCGTGTTCGGCAACGGTGGCAGCGCCGCGACCGCGAACCACTTCGCTTGCGACATCGTCAAGGGCGCGAGCTACGGCATGGATAAGCGCTTCAGGATCATGTCGCTGGCAGAGCAGATCCCGACCCTGACGGCCTATTCGAACGATGTGGGTTACGAGAGCGTGTTCGTCGAGCCCCTCAAGAACTTCGCGCGGCCCGGCGATATCGCAATGGCCATCAGCGGGAGCGGAAACTCGGAGAACGTGGTGCAGGCGATCAACTACGCCAACTCGATCGGCTGCTACACAGTGGGCCTGAGCGGCCTCAGCGGCGGGCGCCTGCGCCCCAGCGTCGATCTCAGCGTCCACGTCTCGGACGACCACATGGGCCGGGTGGAAGACGCCCACTTCGTCGTGTGCCACATGGTCTGCTATCACTTCATGGACTAGCCGGTGGTCGGATGATCAAGGTGGTGAGCTGGAACATCGGCAAGCGCCATGATCCATGGCGCGAGCTGGTGCAGATGGCCGACGACGGTGATGCGGACTTGGCGCTATTGCAGGAAGTTGGTAGCCCGCCCGGAGACTTGGTGGATCGGATCGACTACAGCCACGGGGTGTTCTGGAACTGGCAGTTGTGTGACCGTTGGCCGCTTGTCGTGAAGCTGTCCGACCGAGTCACCGTCGAGCCGTACCGTCAAGTGCCTCCGACCAGCGAACTCGGTGGGGATTTGATCGGAGTCAGTGGCATTGGCACCATCGCCGCCGCGAGAGTGCTCCCGCACGGCAACGAGGAAGAGTCTTTTGTGGCAGTCTCGATGTACGCAAGCTGGCTTAGGGTTCATCCGTCGAGCAACAGCAGTTGGATCTACTCGGACGCCTCCGCACATCGGATCATTTCGGACTTGTCCACGTTCATTGGTCACTCCGATCCCGCGAAGCACAGGATTCTGGCTGCGGGTGATCTGAGCATGTTCTACGGCTCGACCGGTTGGAGGCTGTCGCTGCCGGACCGCGACCGTACGGTGTGGGACAGGATGCAGGCGCTCGGGCTGGAGTTTCTGGGGCCGCAGGCGCCGCATGGGCGTCAGTCAGAGACCCAGCCAGACGACGTACCGCCGGACACGAAGAATGTGCCGACGTACTCTCACCGGGCCGGCCCGGAAGCTGCAGTGAATCAGTTGGACTACGCCTTCTCGTCGCGCGGGTTTCACGAACAGGTATCGGTGCGCGCAATGAACGAGATTGAGGAATGGGGATCCAGCGATCACTGCCGCCTGCTGATCGAAATAAAGTGTGACGGCGAGAGTCGACAGCCGCTGACTGGACCGCCGCGCTAGCGATGATGAATCACGCCCGCTAGCGTCAGATTGAGACCCGCGGCGGCGTCTCCACTAGCCCGAGTGCTGGGAGGGCCTGCTAGAGCGGAAGCCGTCCGATGCCGATCGGAACACCTCGTCCGATGCGGCCCCGGTTGTTGCGGTCATTGCGCCTCGGATCGGGTCCCGGGCCGATGTTTGGCCGCGATCCTGTAACGGACCCCAATCCTTGTAGCTCGTCCTCCGAGAAGTGCAAGTCCTGCTCAAGCAGCATCTCGATGTGCGTGCCGCGGTCAAGCATGGCATCCGCACCCCTGGTCAGCAGAACTTTCGCCAGCCCTGCGGCCGCGCCAGCGGCTGACCCGACACCGAGACCGGTACCGGTCCTGCCGCCGATCGCACCGCCGATAGTTCCGATCGAAGCTCCAGTCGCGGTGGTACTTGCGATATCCGTGGCGTCTTCCCCTTTCGTTCCGGGCGCCTTGACGGTGCCTGTTTCCCGGTCGAAGTTGTCGGGAGACCGGCCATCGAGCGCAGCGGGCCGACCGGACAGGTCGCGGATGACGCCGTTCGGCAGGATCATCTGCTCGAGGCGAATGCCCAGCTGTCCGCGCCCCTTCACGCGCCCTGGGCGCTTGGAGTGAATCACTGTTCCTGAGACGTTCGTTCCGGCCGGCACCATGATCCGGCCGTCCACGACGACGGGGTAGACGCTTTCCAGATAGACCGGGTCTCCCGGCTCCGAGTGCTTGGAACTGATGCTGTTGATCATGACCAGCGGGACGCGCGTTCCGGCCGGGACGACCAACCCTGGAGCGGCTGTCTCGGCCTGTGCCTGAGATTCGGCCCCCGGCGCGGCCGCCGAGTCCGCGGCTTCGCCCAAAGCCAGGCCAGCGCAGATCGCGATCGCGGGAACGATTCGGACGATTTGTCTCATAGCTGCTGCCCTCTCTGCCGTGAAGTGCGACGGTCGGAGCCCTTCGCGCCTCATTCTAACTAGTGAAACGGCTTGCGGGGGCAATGGGTTTCAGGCCGGCGGTCAGCGGCCGCCTGCCGCACGTCCGGGCTTGCTCGACAGTCTGCGGATCGGACGATGTTGGTAGAATCGAAAAAGCAGCAGGCGGCTGCGTGGGGCAGGTCGGCTGCTAGCCCGCCAAGGTACCAGCATCATGCCACTCTATGAGTACGAGTGTCTGAAGTGCGGCGAGCGCTTTGAATTGATCCAGAAATTCTCCGACGCGCCCCTCACTGTGTGCTCTCAGAACGGCGGCTCGCAGTGCGACGGAGCTGTGCGCAAGCTGCTCTCCGCTCCGGCGATCCAGTTCAAGGGAAGCGGCTGGTACGTTACCGACTACGGCAAAGGCGGGCAAAAGCCGGAACAGGCCAGAGACGAGGGCTCTCCCAAGAAGGACTCCAAGTCAGACGACTCCAAGTCAGCGAAGTCGTCCGAGAGCTCGGCGACTTCCGCTAGCGCAGCTTCAACCAAGCCCAAGGGCGGCGGCGAGTCCGCCTCTGCGGCAGCCTAGCGCAAAGCGTCGGCGCATCAAGCTGGCAGGGCGAATGCCTGCAATGCGTCCGTGAACTTGTGGCTGAGCTTGTTCCCGCCACCGGCCGCGATGACTACGAACTGCCGCCCGGAGTCGGGGCCTTCGTATGTCATCGGGTTGGCATGGCCGCTGCCGTCGAGTTCGGCCTCCCACAGCACGCTGCCTGTATCTGCGTCAAACGCCCGGAACCGGCGGTCGTTACTCCCTGCGATAAACAGCAGGCCTCCCGCTGTGACGATCGGCCCTCCCATGTTGATCGTGCCTGTGACTGGCACGCCGCGGGCAGTCAGCTCGGGGACTTCGCCGAGCGGGACTTGCCAGTCATAGTCGCCTGTCGCGAGATTGATCGAGCTCAGAACTCCCCAGGGCGGCTGTTGGCACGGCCAGAGCGTCTGCGGATCCCAGAACTTGTTCTGGCGCACGTCGATTCGCTTGCGGCGGTAGGTCACTGATTCGCTCAAGCCTTCGCGCGTGATGATCTCGCGACCGACCGGGCGGCCAGGCTGCTCCGCCCTTCGGGCCTCCATCACGACGATGTCCGCGAGGTTGGTCCCGTTGATAAAGAAGCGGCCGGTCTTCGGATCGAAACAGCCTCCGCCCCATTCCCCGCCGCCTTGGTTGCACGGAAAGATGATCACGCCTCGTTCCGTGCCCGGGTGGTACAGCGGCGCGATCTGGTAGCGCGCGGCAAGTTCCTTGGCCCACCGATGGTGCTCGGGCGTTACCGTGGACAGTTCGTCTGGAGACATCGATTGCCTCACGAACGGGGCTGGCTTGGCCGGAACGGGCTGCGTCGCTGCCGGCTGCTCGCCGGGAGCGCAGTGTTGCGGAACGGGAACTTCGTCGATCTCAAACAGCGGCTCGCCAGTCTCGCGGTGCAGCACGTACGCAAAGCCCTGCTTGCTGGTCTGCACCACGGCCGGGATCGTGCCGCCGTCGCGCTGGATGTCGCAGAGCACCGGCTGGGCGCACAGGTCGTAGTCCCAGATGTCGTGGTGGGTGGCTTGGAAGTGCCAGACGTACTCCCCGCTCGAGGCATCTAACGCCAGCACGCAGTTGGAGTACAGGTTGTCTCCGGCGCGATCGGCCCCGTAATAGTCATAGGTCGGCGAATCGGTAGGCACGAACAATAGGCCGCGTTCGATGTCCGCACTGAGTGGAGGCCAGGCGACTCCGCCACGGCGTTGCTTCCAAGAGTCCCCTTCCCATGTCTGCTTGGCCGACCTGTCATCCGGCGGCACTTTGTGCCTGGTCCAGGCCAGCTTGCCGCTGCGGACATCGAAGGCTCGCAGGGTCGGTACGTTTCCTCCGATGATTGCCAAGTCGCCCGCGATCGTCGGCGGAGAAGTCAGTCGTGCGCCGACGCTTACCGTCCCGCTGTCGCCGAAATCGGCGCAGGGCTTCCCGGTCGATGGATCCAGCGCGATGAGGCGCCCGTCCAGCGTGCCGTGCAGCAGCCGCCGCTCAGAGCCACTGCGCCAGAGGCTAACGCCGCGATTGGCCCAGAGGTTGTAGCGCTTGGCCAGATCGAGGCCCGGATCGAACGCCCAGCGCTCGCTCCCGGTCTCAGGGTCTAGCGCTAGCACTCGGTTGAACGGCGTGGCGACGTACAGCAAGCCGTCTGCCATCAATGGCGTGCACTCGTACGCGGTCCGGGTGGGGTTGCGAGAGCCGTCGCTGACCTCCCCGCAGCGATGTGTCCACGCCAATTGGAGTTCAGCGACATTGGCGCGGTGGATCTGGGCCAGCGGACTGTACCGCGTCCCGCCAGCTTCGCGGCCCCACTCGGGCCACTCGCCGGCGGTAGACCGGCCGCAGGAAGTGGTCAGCGAACCTAGTGCGATGGCACTTCCGAGGCTTGCGCTGAAATCGCGGCGGGTGAGCGGTGCGGCCATCGCAACCTATAGTGGCCGCTTGCGCGGCTAAGATGCAATCCGCGCTAGCGCCTGCCCCCGTTGGAGACCAGTGCAAGGAACTCTTCCCTAGTCTTCGGATTGTCGCGGAACACGCCCAGCATCGCGCTCGTGATCGTCGCCGAGTGCTGCTTTTCCACGCCGCGCATCATCATGCACAGGTGTTGGGCTTCGCAGACCACTCCGACTCCGGCAGGTTGAATCGCGCCTTGGATCGTTTCCGCCACTTGCTGCGTCAGGCGTTCCTGGATCTGCAAGCGACGGGCGAAGATGTCGACGATCCGCGCCGTCTTGCTCAGGCCGATGACTTTCTTCTGGGGGATGTAGGCGATGTGCATGCGGCCGAAGAACGGCAGCATGTGATGCTCGCACAGCGAGAACACCTCGATGTCCTTGACGATGACCATCTCGTCGTAGGTGCAGTCGAACATCGCCGATTGCAACACTACGTCGGGGTCTTGGTCGTAGCCTTGGGTCAGCTCGCGCATGACCCTCGCGTAGCGCACGGGAGTTTCGCGCAAGCCATCCCGGTCAATGTCTTCGCCCAAGCTTCCAAGAATGTGCTCTGCGCAGGCCTCGATTGGGTCCGGAGAGTCGGAGCGGGGCTCTGGCGTGGAGCCTTCTGCGGCTCCATACGGGTCGAAGCGTTTCATGACAGGTCGGTGGCGGCAGTCCGTGCGTTGCGAAAGCTGTTGCGCGGGGTCTCTTCCAAGCGCAGGCTGGCCAAGCGCAGGGACTGGCCGGGAAAATAGTCGGGCCACGCCGCGCGCAGCCAGCCCTCGATCACAACCAGCAGGTTCTCGGAAGTCGGGACAAGCTCGCCGAATTCAGTGATTTCCGAATTGAGATGGGTGTGGTCAACGCGCCGGATGACCGCTCCTTGGACCCAGCGGTCCATGGCTGACCGCTGCACGACCATGCCGCTGCGCGGGTCTGGCTCGCCTTGGAGGCTGACCTCGAGGGAGTAGTTGTGTCCGTGTCCGAACGGGTTGGCGCACTTTCCGAAGATCTCGCGATTGCGCTCTTCGCTCAGCGAGGGCGCGCACAGCCGGTGCGAGGCGGCGAAGCCGTACCGTTTGGTGAGCGTAGTCACTTCGCGTGTGGCTCGCAGACTTCCACGAACAGGTCGTCGCTCTCGTGCAGACGGACGGAATGCAGCTGCGAACCCAGCCTGCCGATTGGCCCGTCGAGGCGTTGCCAGATGTCGCTGGCGATGTTCTCGGTGGTCGGCACGACCTTGTCGAACGGCGGGACCTCGCGGTTGAGGAACCGGTGGTCGTAGATGTTCAAGACGTTCTCTCGAATGACTTCCTTGAGTTCTTTTAGGTCAAGGACCATGCCGTGGACCGGGTTGACATCCCCGCGCACAGTGACCTCGAGCACGTAGTTGTGCCCGTGACCGTTGGGACGGCTCTCTAGGCCGTACAGGCGTTCGTTTTCTTCCGGCGACAGCTCAGCGTTGGAACAGACATGCGATGCCGAGAACTCGGCCTTGCGCGTGATCAGCATCGCTGGGAACTTGGCTTCAGCCCCTCTCGGCGGTAGAGTGGAACTGTACCTCGATTATGGCACGCATCGGCAGGGAGACCGTGGTCTACGGCTTGGCGCTGGCCCTTGCCATCGTGATGGTGTACCGCGTGCAGGGCTACCTGCGTGTCTACGACGTCTCGGAAGGGGACCGCGCCCCGGGCTTCAGCGTGACCGATGACCAAGGCGTCGGCGTCAGCCTCGATGACTACGGCGGCAAGGTGGTGCTGCTAAACTTCTGGGCCACTTGGTGCCCGCCCTGTGTTCAAGAGATGCCCTCTCTCGATGCGACCTATCGGCAGCTGCGCGATCAAGGCTTCGTGGTGGTCGGCATCAGCGTCGATGAGGACGCCGACCAGTACCGCAGGTTCTTGGATAGCTCGCGGGTGAGCTTTCCGACGGCCCGCGATCCGGAGCGGACCGTCAGCGTGCGGTACGGCACGATGAAGTATCCGGAGTCGTACCTGATCTCGCGAGAGGGCAGGGTGCTGCGCAAGTACGTCGGCCCGGAGGACTGGCAACGGCCCGAGATCTCGAACTACCTGCGATCGGTCTTGTGAGAGACTTGAGCCGGGCCCACTTGACGCGCGCGGCCAGCGGGCTGCAAGATACAACGGAGGTTCTGACATGCCACTGCGTCTGATCCTAGCCTTGGCGCTGTTCGTGTGCGGTGCGGTCGCGCAGCAACGGACCGTCAGTTCGAGCACGCGCCCAGGCGTCAATGACAACGCAGATGGCGCGCTCGAGGGAACGCGCCCCGAGAAAGTGCTCAAGGTGGTCAAGTCCAAGGGCACCGTGACTGCAATCGACCTCCAGAAGCGGACCCTGAACCTGACCTTGGCCAAGACCGGCGCGGTGGAGCTGGCATTCGCCCAGCCTGTGGGCCGTGAGCACGTCAAGGCCGGCAAGAGGGCCGCGAAGCGAATCGGCAAATCGCGCCTGAGCTTGGAAGAGGTCCCCGTCGGTGCCAAGGTGCGGGTTCAGTACTACCCGCTGATCAGCCAGTTAATGGAAGTAGTGCTCGACTAGGCAGCGGCAGCGGCCGCGTCCGGGAGTTGCTGGGACAGGTAGATGCCCAGCCCCATGTCGTCGATCATCTGAAGCTGGGACTCCAGCCAGTCGACGTGTTCTTCCTCGTCCTTGAGGATCGTCTCGAACAGCTCGCGTGAGGCGTTGTCGTCAGCCGCGACCGCGTCCTTGATGGCGGCGTTGAGGATCTGCACGGCCTCGTATTCCAGCTGCAGGTCGTTGCCGAGCTGCTGCTGGACGTTCTGGCCGACGTTGAGCGGGCTGAGCTCGCCCATGCCGGGCACTCCCTCGAGAAACAGGATGCGCTCGATCAATATCTCGGCGTGGCGCATCTCGCCGATGGCCTGCTGCTTGATGAACGCCCCAAGCTTGCTGTAGCCCCAGTTGTCACACATCTCTGCGTGCACGATGTACTGGTGGATTGCCGTGAACTCGCCCTTAAGCACGCGGTTGAGGTGCTCGATGACCTTTGCATCGCCTTGCATGCTCCGATTATAAAGGGTGCGCCTGCCGCGCCTTGCGCGCCCGTGACCTGCCCTTGACGGCGCTTGCGCCGAGAGGCCGATGGCAGCGCTAGCTTCGTCAAACCAGGCTTGAGATCTGGGCGCAGCGCGGCCAATTCCTACGGAGGGGGCGTGCTAGAATCTCAGCGTCTGCAGTGCAGGCACGGGAGTATCCGACCATGAAGTCAACGACCAGACGCTCGTTCCTCGGCACAGCCGCGGTGCTGCCCGCGGCTTCAGCGGCCGCTGCCTCGACACAGCAGGCGAGCAACGGTGCAGGGCCGCACCATTGGGACGACCTCAAGCTGGCGGTCGCAACCTATTCTCTGCGCAAGTTTAGCCGGTCGGCGGCGATTGACATCTGCCGCCAGCTCGGCGTCAAGTACGTCAACGTCAAATCGTTCCACATGCCGTACTACCTCTCCGCAGATGACCTCAAGGCGGCCCGCAAGGAATTCGAGAAGGCCGGCTTGGAGGTCGTCGCCGGGGGCAACATCTCCCTTAGGAGCGACGACAGCAGCGAACTGGAGCACTACTTCAAGTACGCGGTCGCGGCCGGGATGCCCATCATGGTCTGCGCGCCGACGCACTCCAATCTTGGGGCGATCGAAAAGCTTGCTATCAAGTACGACCGCAAGATGGCTATCCACAACCACGGCCCGGAGGACAAGTTCTACCCGGCTCCCAGCGACGTGATCAAGCGCGTCAAGAACATGGATCCGCGCATGGGTCTGTGTGTCGACGTTGGCCACGCCGTGCGGACGGGCGCCGATATCCTCGAGGAGATCGATGGTGCCTGGGATCGGATCTACGATTTCCACGTCAAGGATCTGGCGGACTTCGGCAGCAAGGAGAGTCGCGTGGACGTGGGCGACGGCAAGATGCCGATCGCCGCGATCTTCAAGATGCTCAAGGAGCGGAAGTACCAAGGCGTCGTGGGCTTGGAGTATGAAGTGGTCGCCGACCATCCTCAGCTGGGCATGGCGAAGTCTTTCTCGTACATGCGCGGCGTGCTGGATGGCCAGGCCTGAGCTGGCGTCGAGGGGGCGTCCAATTTCGTCGCGTCGGTCGCCGCACACAGCTACGCGGTTCTGCCTCTCTGCAGCAGCGTCCCTCGCCTCGAGTGCACCTCTCGCGGCGACACTCCGAACCGAGACTCTAGCGCGGCTGCCTGGAGTAGAAGCGCTTGTGCCACAGGAGGCTCCTGGATGAGTGCTGGCAGGCGCTTGGTGGCAAGGCTGGTGGCCAGATTGATCAGGCACTCAAGGCCTCTGTCAAGCGAGGATCGGCGGATCGAACGAGACGCTGGTGCGAATGCGAGATCGGCCTGCGCCACTGCAATCTCGCTGCAGTCTGGATGGCTCTGTAGATTCGCCGTTGCGCTTGGCGCAGTCGCCGTGGCACTGCTCCCGGCCGCCCTACTTGCCGAGGACGCGGCAGTAGTTGTCGGGGTAGCGAGCTTCCCCCCGCTCGTGATCGAAACCGGCGAGAGTTTCGAAGGATTCGATGTTGACATTTGGAGCGAGGTGTCGGACGCGATCGGCGTCGACTCGACCTATCGCCTCATGCAATTCGGGGACCTCATGGAGGCGCTGAAAAGCGGCGAGATCGACGTCGCGCTGGCTGGGATCAGCATCACGCGCGATCGGGAACTCGAGATGGACTTCAGCCATCCGTATATGGACACCGGATTGCGACTCCTCACTGTCGTGGACGAAGATCCCGGGTGGCTTCGGGTACTGCGGTCCCTGGAGGCCAAAGCGACGCTCCGTGTGCTTGGCTCCCTCATGGCGTTTGTCCTTCTCTGCGCGCATATCCTGTTCTTCGCGGAACGGGGAAGCTCCGACATCAGTAACCGGTACTTCCCGGGAATCCTCGAAGCCAGCTGGTGCATTCTGGCAACGATCACGACCGTTGGCTATGGAGACGTGGCGCCGCGGCGCTGGCTTGGCCGGCTTGCAGCCGCAGTCATGATGCTGATCGGCATCTCTCTGTTCGGAGTGGCGATCGCTCACCTGTCAGCCGGACTGACGATGGCTGCACTCCAGAGCGATATATCGGGACCGGAAGACCTCGAAGGGCGCACTGTCGCAACTGTCTCAGGGACAACCAGCACCGAGACGGCGATCCGCTACGGTGCCCGATTGCGCGAGGTGGAGAAGATCGAAGACGCATACGGCCTGCTCGAAGGGGGAGAGGTCGATGCGATCCTGTTCGATGCGGCTCCGTTGATGCGATACGCCGTGGAAGACGGGAATAACACAGTGATGATCGTGGGCCCTTTAATCGAGCGGCAGTCCTACGGAATCGCGTTTCCAGCGGGTAGCGGACTGCGGGAACCTGTGAACCGGGCACTCTTGGAGCTCGAGGAGTCCGGCAGGCTCGGAAGGATCCGCGCTAGGTGGTTTGGATCCTCGGACTGAGGCTGGCCCAGCGGGGCGTCCAAGTGGGCGCAGATCCAGCCCGTGCGCGACCCGCAGCAGGCTAGTTGACAGATCCGCCGGCCGCGCTGTACGCCTGGTCCAGCAGTTCGACCACGTGCAAGACCGGCATCGGCCGCAAAAAGCGTCGAGTGCCTGCCTGCAGCTGCAGCATGCAGCCGGGGTTGGCCGTCACGATCGTGTCGGCCCTCGTGGACGCGATCATGCGCATCTTGTCTTCCAGCAGTGACATGGAGATGTCCGTGTGCTCCACGTTGTACACACCTGCGGAGCCGCAGCAGATCTCGCTCATGGGCAGTTCGTGCAATTTCACGCCGGGAATCGCTTGGAGCAATTGTCGCGGAGGTGTCGAGATCTTCTGTCCGTGCAGGAGATGACAGGAGTCCTGGTAGGTGACGGTCCGTTCTAGCCGGCCGAATTCGGTGTTGAGGTCGATGGATGCCAAGAACTCGCTCACGTCGCGCATCTTGCCGGCAAAACCTTGGGCTCGCTCGTGCCATTCCGGGTCGTGCTCGAAGAGTTCCGGATATTCTTTCAGCACCGATCCGCAGCCAGCGGTGTTCGTGATGATTGCGTCGAAACCGCCGGATTCCAGGGCCACGATGTTCTTCTTCGCCTGCTCGCGGCCGATCGCGCGCAGGCCGGCATGCACCTGCAGCGCCCCGCAGCACTCCTGCTCTGCCGGAACGGTGACCTCGCAGCCGTTCTTGCACAGGACGCGAACCGTCGCTTCGTTTAGCCGGCTGAAGAACACGTTCTGCATACAACCAGCCATCAGGGCCACTCGATACTTGGTTTCGCCGTCGGCCGGAAACACTTTGCCGATGCTGGAAAAGAAGAACGGCGCCTGCGCCTGGGGGGCGAGCTGCGCCAGCTCACCCAGCCTGCCCAGCGAGGCCAGAAATCCGGACTCCCGCATCATTCGGTCGAGGCCGCCGCGCTGGTAGATCAGCAGTCCCAGGCCGACGGTTCTAAGGAGCAGCCGGCTACGCAGCAGCCAACTGTACGCGAACCAGCGCACGAGACGCTGCGGGACGCTGCGGCGGGTGGCATTCTCGATCTGTGCCAGCGCGCCTTCGATCAGGCGGCCGTACTGCACGCCGGAGGGACAAGCCGTTTCGCAGGATCGGCACGCCAGGCACAACTCGATGTGCTCGATGTAGTCCTCGGAGATCGGGCTGCGGCCTTCGGCGACTTCCACCATCTGGTAGATCCGCCCGCGCGGCGAATCCATTTCCACGCCGAGTTCCCGGTAGGTCGGGCAGGCATTGAGGCAGAGCCCGCAGTGCACGCACTTGCGGAGATCGGCTTCTTGCGGGACATCCGCCGGAACCGCGATTTCGGACGGCACGTGCGAGCGAGACCCCTGTTCGAGAAGACCGAAATCCTACGTCAAGATGTCGTGATGGACCAAGCCTGCTACGTCGGTCAGCCGGAAGTCCCGGCCCGAGAAGTGGTATGTCAGCTTCTCGTGGTCCAGTCCCAGCAGGTGCAGCACAGTGGCATGGAAGTCGTGGATATGCATCCGGTTTGCTTCCGAATGGTAGCCGATCTCGTCGGTAGCCCCGTATTGGAAGCCCTTCTTCACGCCGGCCCCGGCCATCCAGATCGTGTAGCCGTAAGGGTTGTGGTCGCGGCCGTCGCCGCCCTGGCTGACCGGCGTGCGGCCGAACTCGCCCGCCCAGATCACCAATGTCTCATCGAGCATGCCGAGTGACTTGAGATCCTTGAGCAGGCCGGCGATGGGCTTGTCGACTTCCGCGGCGTTGGTGTTGTGGCGGTTGAAGAGATCGGAGTGCTGGTCCCACTTGTAGGAGTGGGTGCACTGCACGAATCGCACGTCGCGCTGGCTCAGCCGGCGGGCCAGCAAGCACTGCCAGCCGAAGTCCGCTGTCACCGGATCGTCGAGGCCGTATAGCTTGCGAGTGGCCTCGGACTCCTTCTCCACCTCGAACGCTTCAGGCGCCTGCACCTGCATGCGGAATGCGAGTTCGAACGACTGGATGCGCGCTTCCAAGCGCGGGTCGAACTTCCGCATCTCAGCGTGCCGCCTGTTGACGTTGCGCAGCATGTCGAGTTCGTACCGCTGCTTCTCTTGCGACAGGCCCTTGTTCACCAAGTACTCGATCGGCTCGCCCTGCACGTCCGAGACATTCAATCCGGCATGGCCGATCGGCGTGCCTTGGAAGGACCCCGGCAAGAACGCCGACGACCAATTCTTGGCGCCGCCGTGGGACAGCGCGGGCTTGATAGTGACGTAGCCGGGGAGGTTCTTGTTCTCGGTTCCGAGGCCGTAGACTACCCACGAGCCGAGGCTCGGGCGCGTGAAGGTGCTGGAACCCGTGAACGTCTGCAGCAGCGCCGCGCCGTGGTCTACCCCCTCGCCCACCATCGAATGCACGAAGCACATGTCATCCACGCATTCGCGCACGTGGGGGAAGAGATCGCTGACCTTGATGCCGCTCTGGCCGCCCGGCTTGAAATCCCACAGGGGCTTCATCAACGGCCCCGGCTCTTCGTCGTCAAAGGCCAGCGGGCGCTCGATCGGCAGCGGCTCGCCGTGGTGCCGCTCCAGATAGGGCTTGTGCTCGAAGGTGTCCACCGACGAGGGGCCGCCGTGCATGAACAGGAAGATCACGCGCTTCGCGCGCGGTTGGAAGTGGGGCTCGCGCACCGCGAGGGGGCTGGCCGGGTCGAATTCGACGTTCGCCGCCATGGCGTGGTTCCGCTCGAACAGGCTGCCGAGCGCCAGCATGCCGAAACCGCACGCTGAGTCGCGCAGCATGCCCCTGCGGGTCGTCGGCTGAACCGCGTTCATGTGCTCGATCATCTGCTTGTAATCCATCGCTCGCGCCGCTCCCTGAAGTATCTCGGTCTTTCCCTTCGCCAGGCTCAGTCTACGTAGATGAAGTCGTTCGAGGCGAGCAGGATTCGGCAGTAGCTCTGCCAGGCCTCCCGCGGCGTCGAGCCGTCGAAGCGCGCCGTGTAGTTCCCGACGTACGACAGAGCCGAATCGATCTCGCCCGCATCCGGCTCCCGCGTCAATACCGCCATGTAAGCGTGGTGGGCGCGTTCGCTTTCCGTCCAAGCAGGGTCTGCTAGCAGTTGCTCGGCCAGGTTTCCGGCGCGCGAGGCCACGAATTCGCTATTCATCATGAAGAGCGCTTGCGGGGCCACGTTGGTCACCGGGCGCTTCCCCAGAGACGTGACCGCATCGCCGAAGTCGAAAAGGTTCAGCAGGGTCGGCAGGTTTGCCCGGCGCAGCGGCAGGTAGACCATGCGCCGCACCGAAGTGGTCGGATCGACGCTGAGCCGGGAGTTGGAGTTCTCGCGGTCTGTCCCGAAGCCGGACTGCAGCGTGCCGCCCATGGTGAGGTCGAGTGAGTTGTCGATCGCCAGCATGCCATCCCGCAACTCCTCGACATCGAGACGCCGCCGGTTGAAATGCGACAGCCATTGGTTGCCCGGATCGCTCTTGGCCGCCGCCGCACTTGCCGTACTGCCCATGCGGTAAGCGCTCGAGAGCATGATCTTGCGGTGCATCTCCTTGGCTGACCAGCCCTCCCGCACGAACGTCGAGGCCAGCCAGTCGAGCAGCTCGGGGTGCGTGGGCGGCGTGCCTAGCTTGCCGAAGTTGCTCGGCGTCCGCACGATCCCGTCGCCGAAGTGCTTCTGCCAGATGCGGTTGGCCATGACTCGGGCCGTCAAGGGGTTGGATGGCGAGGCGATCCAGTCCGCCAGTTCCAAGCGGCCGCTTCCGGCGCTGACCGGTGTTTGGTCGAATCCAGCGATGATCGCTGGAAAAACCTTTGGCGCTGCCTCGCCCTCGGCGTTGTAGTCGCCCCGCACGAACACTCTTTGCTCCACCGCCTGGCCCTCTTCGACGGCGTTTGCCATCGGGGGCTCCGGCAGGGCGTTGGCTTCGAGTTCGGCGACCTCCACTCGCAACTTCTTGATCGTGGCCACGGTTTCGGGCTTCAGGATCGCGTTGCGCTCTTCGCCTGCGAAGCGCAATGGCGCGTTCTTGGCGTGATAAACGTCATAGAAAAAGCGGTCCCGTCCCGGCAAGAAACGGGGTTTCGGTGGCGGCGGCATGGTGCCGGTCCGGATCAAGTCGATGGCACTCTCCCGCCAGCGTCGGATCGTGTGGTGCCACTCTTCGAGCGTCTTCGCAAAGGCCTGCTGGTAGGCGGCCGCCACATCGGAGCGTTTCGACGCCATGGCCTCGCGCCAGGCGGCTAGCTGTCCGCGCGGTGTGTCTGCGGGTTTGAGGTAGGCGATCCATTTCCCGAGCTGGGTTGGATCGAGGTCGCGCTCCGCCGCGAGGTCGGCCTCATCGGCACCGTCTTCATAGACCTCGCCAGCCGCCAGCATGTAGTCCGCGATCCGGCCCGCGGCCCCGTCAACGTATTGCTCGAGTTCGATGTCAGCCAAGTTGTCCAGCTCGATGCGCTTGTTCTTGATGACGCGCTGCTCAGCCTCGTAGCGGTCGTAGACTTCTTGCTCCACCAATGGCTTGAACAGCAGTGCCGAGACGTGCCTGGAAGGGTCCTTGTAACTTCGGGTCGAGGCGAAGATGCCAGCCAGCGAGTAGTAGTCCTTGGTCAGGATCGGATCGAACTTGTGGTCGTGGCAGCGAGCGCAGGCGACGGTCAGGCCCAGCATGCTCTTGGAGACGACCTCGATCTGCTCGTCGTACACGTCATAGAGCATGCGCTGCTTGTCTTGCTGCGCGATGGCTTTCGGGCCGAGCGCCAGAAAACCGGTGGCGATGATGCCGCGTCGGTTCACTTTGCCGGGATTGTCGCCGGGCAGCAGATCGCCCGCGATCTGTTCCCGCACGAATTGGTCGTAGGGCATGTCGCTGTTGAATGCCTCAATGACGTAGTCGCGATACTTCCAAGCGTACGGATAGCGGTGATCCTCGTCGTTGCCGGTCGAATCCGCAAAGCGCGCAACGTCCAGCCAGTGACGGCCCCAGCGCTCGCCGTACAATGGCGATGCGAGCAGGCGCTCGACCACACGCTCGTAGGCTTCGAGGGAAGCATCCTTGAGGAATGCTTTCGCCTCAGCAGGAGTTGGCGGCAGTCCCGTCAGGTCGAATGTCGCCCTGCGCAGCCAAGTCAGCTTGTCGGCTGGCGCGGCGGGTTGCAAGCCGTGCTCCTGCATCTTGGCCAGCACGAAGCGGTCGATCGGGTTCTGGTTCCAGGCGGGATCGCCCACCGTCGGCGGGTCGCGATGGACCACTGGCTGAAACGCCCAGTAGTTCTTCTGCTCGTCTGTGAAGATGCCTTGCTGGCCCTCCGGGATCATTGCCTCGTGCTGCTCTGCCCCAGGCCACGGAGCGCCCTGCAGTACCCAGTCGCGCAGGACCGCCAACTCGTTATCGGGAAGCTTGCCGCCCGGAGGCATCTTGACGCGAGCTTGGTAGCCGACGATTGCGAGCAGACGGCTGGACTGAGGATCCTGCGTCGAGATCAGTGCAGCCTCGTCACGGGCCTTCAAGAACCCCTGCACGCCAGAAAAGTCGACGTTGCCGCTCGTCAACTCAGCGTTGTGGCAGGCTTGGCACTTGGCGACCAGCAGCGGGCGCACGTGCTTCTCGAAGTGCTCGAGCGCTTCCGATTGTGCGCCAAGCGCGGGCAGGGAGGCCAGCAGCGACAATCCCCACGTCCCAGCCGCGAACTTCCAGTGCCGGGTGAACCAGCGAAACACAAGGGTGCTCATCGATTCTCTGCCCATCCTGATGATACCGAACTGTCGATTTGCGCTGCGAAGCCTCATCCGAATCACGGTTTAGTGACGGGTGAGCGCAAATTGGGGCGATTTCGGGTCGACTGTGAAAGTACGAGGAGCCTCCGGCAGCCAAGCCTGGTCGCTGAGCACCACAAGATGTTGCCAGAGGGGTGCTTCATGCTCCCGCTTGTCTTGGATGCGCCTCCGGCCGCATCGCCATCAAGGCCGTTTCCCCTGCGAAGCTAACCGCGAGCCTGTTTGAGTGAGCCGAGCGCGTCCGTCATCTTGCAGAGCCTCTCGATCGACCTAGAATTCCCTAAGTCGAGAATCGCTGCCTCAGAATGAGCGCCAGGCTCTGCGTCGCGGCGCAGCTCGGGCGAAACTTTCCCGGCTGTGCAGTGTTTCCTTCCACGGGCGGTGCCTCGACGCGGGTGGCATGAACGACTCACTCGAGTTCGAGAACTTCGTCCGGCAGCATCAGGACATGGTTTTTGGCATGGCAGTGCGGATGTTGGCGGACCCGAGCGAGGCCGAGGACATCACCCAGACCGTTTTCCTCAAGGCGTACGAGCGGTTCGACGCCTTACGGCGCTCGCCGGCGGTTGCGGGCTGGCTCCGCACGGTGACAACGAACCTCTGCTTGAACCATTTGACGAGGTTTCGTGCGCGCTGGAGTCTTTTCAGCCAGCGGCGCTCGAGCGAGGAGGGCCACAGCTGGTCGTATGAGGACACGCTCGTGGCCAGGGACGACCCGTCGGAAGATCTTGCGCGCGCCGAGAGGTACGCCAGACTGGAGCGCGGGATCCGCCGCCTGCCGCCGCACCAGAGGGTCCCCATCGTGCTGTATCACTTCGAAGAACGCAGCTACCTGGAGATTGCAGAGGCTTTGGGCGTATCGGTGGGCAAGATCAAGACCGACATCCACCGCGGGCGCCTGGCCTTGCGCAAATTGATCGGAGAGGACCGATGACACCCGTTGAACTCGAAGCGTTTGTGGATCGACAGTTGGCCACGCTGCCCCGGCCAAAGGCGCCTCCGGCGCTGGTTCCACGAATCCTGTCTGCAGTCCGCCAGAGCCAAGGAGAGCCTTGGCATCGTCGCCCCTGGCGCGCTTGGCCCGCCACATCGAGACTCGCGGCGGGCCTGCTTTGCGCGGGCTTGGCGTTGGTGGTGGCGTACGCATGGGACGCGATTGCCGCCACCGCTCCTCCAGACGTGTTGGTAGCCGCAGGTGTGGTGTGGCGAAGCGTGGTGCAACCGGCCGCGATCTACTTGGCAGCGATTGGTGTTGCGATGTTCGTCGCGACCGCGATGTGCTGCACCGCGTTGGCACTCGTGCTAAGGCAAGGAGGACCTAACTATGAAGCGCTTTAGCAATAGGTTGAGCTCGATCGCGATTCCCCTGGTGCTGTTCTCGGCCGCATGGGGCCAGGTGCCGGACGATTCCGGCACTGTGCCGCGGGTGCAGGAGTCTCGCGCAAACCCTCACTTCAGGTTCGGCTCGTCACTTGAGCTACCGGCTGGGGATCGCGCAGATGACGTCGCCGTCATCTTCGGCTCGGCCAAGATCGATGGCACGGTTGAGGGTGACGTGTTTGTCCTGCTCGGATCGCTAACGCTCGGCAGCACGTCCGTTGTTGAACGCGATGCGGTCGTGATTGGAGGATCGGCCAAGGTCTTGCCGGGTGCAGTTGCGGATGGCGATTTCGTTGTCGTTGGTGGGGAATTGGATGCGCCGGAGAGCTTCTCGCCTCGAGGTGATCTCGCCGTTGTTGGAGGAGGTGGCGGCGCGGAGTTCTTCGCGCCAGCCATCACGTGGCTGACCAGTGGACTGCTGCTGGGGCGTCCGCTAGTTCCCGATCTTCTCTGGGCATGGATCTTCGTCGCGGTATTCGCACTGCTGTACCTAGGAACGAACTGGGTCTTCGAGCGGCCTGTCCGCGAGGTTGCCACTGCGCTCGGCTCCAAGCCGCTGACCTGCTTCCTAGTGGGTGGGCTGGTCGTGCTCCTGATCGGTCCGGTCTCGTTGCTGCTGGTCGCATCCGTCGTCGGGCTGCCTGCGGTGCCGTTGCTGTGGCTCGCGCTCCTTCTGGCGGTGATTCTGGGAAAGGTCGGCGTGACTCGTTGGATCGGCGGGCGAGTGGTTCCAGAACAGTTCCCTGGAGACCGCGTGCAGGCGGCGCGGTCTGTCGCGATCGGGCTGGCGATAGTGAGCCTCGCCTACATGGTGCCAGTGCTCGGCATCACGGCATGGACGGTGCTCGGCGTATTGGCGCTGGGCGCCGCAACCACGACAGCGGCCCAATCGTTGCGGCGCGAGAATCCGAGACCGGCTGTGCCCGCCCGTGCCCCGGTCGTCACTGCCGCCCAGACGGGAGGGGGTGAGCCCTCAGGGGTCGCTACACCTGAAGCCGACGGAGATCATCAGCCTGAGAGCGAACTCGGCCGGGGAGAAGAGCCGACGATTGAGCCCGGCACGGCAGTGGACCTATCCTTGGCTAGCTTTCCCGCTCGAATCGGTGCCGTAGCCTTGGACTTCATACCCTTCGTGATCATCGGTCAAGCGCTGAACGTCGGCATCCTGCTGACCTTGCTGATGTTCTTGGTGTACAACACTGCGATGTGGGCGTGGAGAGGCACGACCGTCGGTGGCATGATCTGCCGAGTGCGCTTGGTTCGCACCGACGGCCGCGCATTGGCCCCTCAGGACGGGGTCGTGAGGGGCGTTGCCAGCGTGGTTTCCATCGCATTTCTGGGGCTCGGCTGGATCTGGGCGGCGTGGGACGAGAAACGGCAGTCGTGGCATGACCGCGCTGCTGGCACCTATGTGGTGCGGGACGAGAGCGACTTCTAGGCCTGAATCGTGGATTCCGCTCTGCTGGGTCGGCAGGTCCGGCCGCGCCACTTGAGTATGTTGTAGCGATTGGCCCGGGGGCGGTCCTTGCGTGCTGCGACGGGGATGCCCAGGGTTCGGCCCGGATCGCACCCGAGCCCCGAATGAATGGGTCAGGCCAGTCGGTGACGGCACACCGCTCGGGGGGAGCTACGGTCGACGAATCCGATTGATCGCTGCGGTCGCTGCGTCGCGGACAGCTTGGTCGTCGCTTTGCCGAAGCCGTGCCAAGCCTGTCAGCGCCAAGGGATCTCGCCGGACGCCAATCGAGTTGATCACGCCCACAAGCAAACCGCCGTTCAGCCTGCCCAGTGCCTCGCGCAAAGCCTGGTCGGCCGTGCCGGAGGGCATCGGCTCTAGGGCCGTTCGCGCGTAGTGGGCCAGACGCGGGTCATCCAGCAATTCCACCAAAGCCGGAACCGCGCTGGGCTCGCCTACCACGGCGAGCCGCTGGCAGGCCTTGGCCTTGGCAAACTCGGTGGAGTCAGAATTCTTGAGAATGGCCACGAGATCCGCCGAGGCCATGCCCATGATCTCCTCTGACTTGTGAGGCGTTGACGCGAGTTGGGCGTCGGTCATGCGTTGCAGTTCGCCGCGGTCTTGGCCGCGCAAGCGCTTGCCGACTCCGACGGCCACTGCCGTTATGGCAAAGAACGTTCGTCTTAGCATCTTCGGCCTCCGTTCACACGAGTCGCCATGGCTCGCGCATGGCGCGAGAGCGCATTCTGTTGGCAGCGTCGCTGCGAGGGAAACTGTCGGTCGCTGGATCGAACTCCAGAGTCTCCCCCAATTGGTACGCGATGTACGCCGCGTGGCACGCCACGTGCGTTTGGCATGCCGCCAACGCGTTGGCCCGGGTATCCTCGCGCGATTTGACGCAATTCAAGAAGTCCCGCACGTGGCGCGTCGTAGCCTCGCGGGCATCCTCAAAGGTCTTGCGGTACTGCGCCATGCTGTCGGACGCCTCCACAATGCCCGCGTCACCTGTCTGCACCCAGCCCGCTTCGCCCTCGAAGCGAACGGCACACGGGCCCAAGCCCTCCCAGCCCGAGTCGCGCAGTACGATTTCCAGTCCGTTCGCGTAGCGACAGTCGACCGAGTACGGCGTAACCCCTTGTGCAAGATGGGGCGTGAATTCTACTGGCGCGGTCTCGTCCAGTCTGGCAGCGGCGTGGCACAGGTCCAGGGTGTGCGATCCCCACTCTAGGATTCCCCCTCCGTGAAAGTCGAAAAAGCCCCGCCAACGACTCTTGACGTACAGCGAGTTGTACGGCCGCCACGGTGCTGGCCCCAGCCAGCGGTCCCAATCCACGACGCTCTTGGGCGGCTCCGGTTCTGCCGGCAGCCAGTCGTGGGTGGTTGAGGGCGTGTAGCGGTCTCCGGGCGCCGCATTGGCTTCCAGCTTCGTCAGCTTGCCGAGCTTGCCGCTGCGCGCCAGATCGATGCAGTACTCGAAGTTCGTGCCGTTGCGCCGCTGGGTGCCCGCTTGGTAGACCCGGCCGAGGCGATGGTACGTGTCGGCCAGCGCCCGACTCTCCGCGATCGTCATCGAGCAGGGCTTTTCGCAGTAGACGTCCTTGCCCGACTTGGCGGTGAGGATCGACAGCAACGTATGCCACCGGTCACCGGTCGCGATCAGCACTGCATCGATGTCTCGCCGTTCCCAAAGCTCGAACATGTCGCCGTACATCTCGCAGTCGTTGTTGCCGTGATGCTTGTCGACCTTCGACTTGATCGCTTCGCGGCGCTCGTTGCGCGCATCGCAGATCGCCCGGAACTGCACATCGTCCTGGGCGAGGAACGACTCGAGGTCGCGCTCACCTCGTCCGCCGATACCCAATCCGGCTAAATTGATCCGGTCACTGGGAGGGACTGCGCCGGACAAGCCCAAGACAGTGCCGGGAATGAAGAGCGGAACGGCGGCTTGAAATACCCTGCGCCTCGGGATTTGGCTCGGCGCTACAGCCTCACCGGTTGTGTCACTCATGCATCAGGTCCTCCGACTGGATTCCTTGTTCTCGCGTGCCAGGCCGGCGCGCGCCACGCCGATGGTCTCGCACTGCGCACATAGGATATCGCAGGGGTGCTTGGGCACTTGCTGCCACTTCCGGACAGCCCGAGCGGGTTAGCCGGCACCTAGCTGGGAATCTGCAGTCCCGAGCATGGCACCGGGCTGCCTCCCTCCTCAGGGTCCGTCCGGGTACGGCACCGGGGCACTGGTGGCCTTGCGGGTCGGCATGATGGCGTTGGTCTCGCGCAGGAACTTGCCAAGCGCAGCGGACAAGTCCGCAACCAACTCGGGCTGGTCCGCGGCCAGATTGCGCGTCTCGCCGATGTCGGCCCGGAGGTTGAACAGCTCCTTGCGCCCGTCCACGTGCCAATAGACCAGCTTCCAATCGCCCCTCTTGATCGTGCTGGTGGCCCCGATCCCGGGCCCTTCCACTCGGGGCCGGCTAAGTCCGCCCCAAGCGTGCGGAAAGTGCCAGTAGAGCGTCCTCTCTGGATTTCCGGCCTCGCCGCGCAGCAGGGGAACGAAGCTCTCCCCGTCTAGCTCGGGCCCTAGCTGGATTATGCCGTCATCATTGAAGATTGCTCCGCTCTGACCGCTGAACTCGACACCCGCGATATCCAAGATTGTGGGAAACATGTCCTCGATAGTGATTGGCGTGTCACTCACCCTGCCCGGCTGGGTGACACCCGGCCACTTGGCCAGCATCGGCACGCGCAGGCCGCCCTCGTAGGTCGAGCCCTTGCCGCTGTTCAACGGTGCGTTGTGGGTGTTCGGCTCGCCATCGCGCTCGATCATGTTCCTCACGCCGCCGTTGTCCGAAGTGAAGAATAGCGCTGTGTTGTCTGCTACGCCCAACCCCTCGAGCGTGTCCATGATGTCCCCCAGACTCTTGTCCACGCCTTCAATCATGGAGGCGTACGCGGCCTCCCGCTCCGGCAGGCCGGCATCGAGGTAGCGCTGGACGAATCGCTGGTCGAGCATGATCGGGGTGTGCGGCGCAAATTGCGCGAAATACAGGAAGAATGGCTGTCCGTCGGCGACCGCTTCCTTCACGGCTGTGATGGCCTCGAGGGTTAGCGCCTCGGTCAGGTAGATCTCTTGGCCGAAGTACTTTTCCATGTCCCACGCTCTCCAAGGCGTGGAATCCGGATCGCCGCCGGACGCGAAGTTGTCCGTTCCGTAGTAGCTTCCGGGCGCGCCCGAGAAGCGCCCTCCGATCCGCACGTCGAAGCCGAGCGCCTTCGGGTCTTCGCCCGGAGTGCCCCTTGTGCCGAAGTGGCCCTTGCCGATGTGGATCGTGCGGTATCCCGCATTTCGCAGTTCTTGCGGGAGCGTCTTGGCGTGCAGCGACAGTGGGATGTCCGGCACTGGTTGGAGGCCGTTCGTGTTCCATCTTGGGATGATCAGGTCCGGGTGCGGCCGATCCGTGGCCTCGTCGCGAAAATGCGTCCAGTTGGAGATTCGGGTGCGAACTTGGTTCAACCCTGTCAGCAGCTCGACTCGAGTGGGCGTGCAGACGGCATTGGAATACGAGTTCGTGAACTTCATCCCCTCGGACGCTAGGCGCTCCATGTTGGGCGTGCGATAGAGATCGTTCTGGGGAGTTCTCTCGTCCGCAAACGGTTCGGAGGTGTCCTGCCACCCTTGGTCGTCCGTCAGCATGAGGACGATGTTGGGCCGAGAAATCTGTTCTGGGACGTCAGGCGCGCAACTGCAGGCAAGGCAGGGTAGGGCAGCCAAGGTGATCAACTGAGATCGATACATAATGCCGCAGAAATGATATCCCACGCTCGGCTGGAGTGGAGTCGACAGATGGCACGAAATCGTCGAGTGGTCCGGCCGGCTAGGGACCACAAGCGTATGTCAATCGTCCGGGTGCTGCCACGCGGGTGGAATCCGAGCCCGCATAGATTCGATTATGCTTGATCGATCAGGCGTTCTTGAACGCGAGATGGAAGCGAAGTGTAAGCACTTCGGATCCGTCCAATGCGTTGTAAATCGCGACCATATGACCCCCGAAACGAACTGTGACCCGTTCACCATCCGAATCGGCACTTGGAACACTAGGTGGGCCAAGCCAAGCAGCATCGGCGGCAAGATCATCAGCAAGGTGCTCGCCGCTTCAGACTGCGACGTGCTGTGCGTAACCGAAGGATTCGCGGGGATCCTCCCCGAAGGAGGTCATGTCATCGATGCAGGCAAGGATTGGGGCTACCGCATCTACAAGGGCCGCAGGAAGGTGCTGTTGTGGAGCAAGCAACCTTGGACTCCCCACATTGATGCCGTCGGCTCCGCAGATCTGCCAGGCGGTAGGTTCGTGGCGGGTAGCACAGAAACACTGTCGGGGGCTTGCCTGACTGCCGTTGGCGTCTGCATCCCTTGGAGCGGTGCGCACGTGAAGAGTGGCCGCAAGGACCGCACGTGGTGGCAGGATCATGAAGCATGGCTAGCAGGATTCGGGAAGCTGCGTAGCGGAATGTCCGAATCGCGAACCATCATCTTGGGCGACTTCAACCAGAGGATTCCGAAGACCCACGCACCGCTCCGGGCATACAAGGCGCTCAACTGCGCGTTCAATGGGTTCAAGTTTGCGACCGAGGGGGAGTTGTCAGGGGGACAGAGGTTGATTGATCATATTGCGCATACACCTGACCTCACCCCAGGCAGTATAGGGGTCTGGGACAAGCAGGCTGCCGATGGGACATCCCTATCGGACCATTTCGGCGTATGGTGCGACTTCAGCGCAGGCTAGCGGCCTGACAGGAGGAGTCTTCGGTGTCGACTACGGTCACAGCCTATCTCGGTCACGGTCGGCAATAGCTGAGTGAACAAGGGTGCGGTGGGTCTGTCGGATCAAGCGTGTAAGCAGCGGGGATGCCATTCGCGCGTTGAAGACCACAATGGATCTCTCCCGGCCTGACAGGGATGACAGACTTGGGAGTACTCTGCCGTGATCGCCTGCGACGACTTCCTCGTGCGATTTGCAGCAGCCCCTGTCTGCGTTCACGATGAAGCTTGGGATGACCCCGACGATACTCCCGCCCCCTTTGTCTTCGATCATTCATAGTTGCGGGCGTGTCTCGCAATACCGGCCAGGTCTAGGCAGCGCCCCATCTGGGAACTCGGGCACATCGCAGCAAGGCATCAACGTCAAGGTCTGATGCGAGCGCGTCGGCAACTTCGTCAAGCGCTTTATCGACGGCAGTTGCGTAGCGAATCGAGGAATCGGGCCTTGCGCCGAGCCTTTTAAGCCACTCGCGTCGGTATCTGTCGTTCGCCAGCAAGCCGTGCAGATAGGTACCTTCGATCCGTCCGTCCTCGCTGCGGGCCCCGTCCGGACCGCCGTCCATATGCAGCAGTGGATTCTGCAACTGAGGACCAGCCGTCCGCCCGGCATGGATCTCATAGCCGCAAACCGGTATCCCGGAGACCGCGCATCGACCTTGGGCCTGCCTCACGGTCTTTTGAGCCACCATCGTCGTGGAAACATCGAGCAAACCCAATCCGGCCCCGGCAGCTGCTGCGCCGTCCACGCCACTGGGGTCGCGAACGTTGTGTCCCAGCATCTGGAATCCGCCGCATATTCCCAGCACATAGCCGCCATTCCTAGCGTGCGAGATTACGTCGTGGTGCCAGCCCTGAGATCGCAGAAACTTGAGTTCCGAAACCGTTGACTTGGTGCCGCACAGGATGATCGCATCGGCATCGCGAGGAATCGCGCTTCCCGGATGCACAAACGAGAAGTCCACTTCGGGCTCAAGGCGCAGCGCATCCAAATCGTCGGAATTGGCGATCCGTGACAGCACGGGCGCAACAACGCGCAGGTGACCGCCCGGGTGACGCCGCTCCGATCTCAATGACGTCGCATCTTCGGCGGGAAGCGTAGCGGCCGACTCGAGCCAGCGGACCATGCCGAAGCAGTGCCAACCTGTTCGTTGACGCACGACGGACAGCCCGTCCTCGAACAGCCCCGGGTCGCCCCGGAACTTGTTGACGATGAATCCGCAGACCTGCTGCCGGTCTTCGTCGCCCAGAACGGCATGGGTGCCGACGAGAGCGGCTATCACTCCGCCACGATCGATGTCACCGACGATGCAGACTGGCACGTCAGCCTTTGTTGCGAAGCCCATGTTGGCGATATCTCCGGGGCGTAGATTGACCTCAGCTGGGCTTCCGGCCCCTTCTACCACCAGCAGGTCGTACTCTCGAGCCAGCCTTTCCAGCGACTCCTTGATGGCTGGGAGAAGCGTCTTGCTGTAGCCGCGAAATCCGCTCGCGCCCAGCGAGCCGGAGGGGTGCCCGTGGACGATGACTTGGGACACACGGTCCGCTTGCGGCTTGAGCAGGACCGGGTTGAAGTCCGTGCAAGGCTCTATCCCGGCGGCCATTGCTTGGAGCGCCTGTGCCCTGCCGATTTCTCCGCCTCCCGGACAGACGGCGGCTTGGTTGGACATGTTCTGAGGCTTGAAGGGGGCTGCGTGAATGCCCCGTTTGCGGGCGAGTCGGCATAGCCCCGCCACGATTAGGGACTTGCCGACATCGCTGCCGGTCCCTTGGATCATGATGGCCTTCATCGCCACCGTTGTCGCAGCCTTCCGCGTCGCGACTCGCGCTCGCGTCCCGCGTGCTCGGGGAACATGCGGGCCATTCCCGAACAGACGAGCAGGTTCATCGAGCCGTCGTCTCAGCAATCCCCAGATTCGCGGGCCTGGACGCAGCGGAGGCTGTGAGCGGCGCGGTGATGGGTGCGCCGAATCTGCTCGGATGCATTGCAGGCCCCTGCCGCATCGAATGTCACCCGATGACCATGACCCCGACCCTAGCGGGAGCCCGCGCCTCTCGCTCGCACGCCTTCAGACCGGGCCGCTAGGCGGTGGAAGACAAGCGTCTCGATGCCGTTGGCTGGGCGAAGGCGCTCAACCCTCACGCCGAACACGGGCTCTATCAGGTCGTCGCGCACCACGTCAGCAACCGTCCCGAACGCTTGGAGTCGACCTGCGTTCATCAGCGCGACTCGATCCGCCCACCGCAGCACGGCGTTGAGATCGTGCAATGCCACCGCGACGGCCTTGCCATCATCGGCAAGCTCCTGAAGCAGCTGGAGCGTTTCAAGCGAGTGGTCGATGTCCAAGCTGGCCGTTGGCTCGTCTAGCAAGATCACCTTGGCCTCCGTAGCCAAGCTGCGTGCAATCAGAACTCGTTGGCGCTCGCCACCGGACAGTTCGTTTACGAGGCGGCGCTCCAAGTGCGCGACATCCGCTCGCGCCAGCGCGGCGTCAACGGCCTCAACGTCGGCGCTGCCGAGCAGGTCGAATCGGCCAACATGCGGATAGCGCCCCATGCTGACAACATCCCGAACCGTGAACGCAAAATCGATCCGCGTGTCTTGCGGGACAAAGGTGATCTGGCGCGCTATTTCCTGCCGCGGCACACGGGCTAGGGTGTCCCCGTCCAGTTCCGCCCGCCCGTCGGTGGGTCTCCAGAGCCCGGCGAGCAGGCGGAGCACCGTTGACTTGCCGGAGCCGTTGGGTCCCACCACGGCCGTCACGCTCTGGGACTCGACCGAGAGCGAGACATCCCGGACTAGGGAGCGGCCGCCGATCTCGATGCCGGCATTGCACAAGGAAAGCCTCAAAAGTATCCGATCTCCTTGCGTCGCTGCCGTAGCAGGTAGAGGAAAAATGGTGCCCCAAATGCCGCAGTCACGATGCCCAAGCGGATCTCGCCGGGAGGGTTGGCGGTCCGCGCCAACAGGTCGCATGCGATCACGAAAGTGGCGCCCGTCACGACGCTTCCCGCCAGCAGCATGCGGTGCGAAGGGCCTAGGACCAGTCGCAGCGCATGAGGCACGACGAGGCCGACGAAGCCGACCACTCCGCTCACTGAGACTGCGGACGCTGTCAGCAGTGCTGCCGCGACAAGAACCGCTCTCCTGACCGGCTCCACGTCCACGCCGAGCGCAGAGGCCGTCTCTTCTCCGAGCAGCAGCAGGTCGAGGTCGCGCGAATACCAGAACGCGACCAACAAGCCCAGAACCACGAACGGCGCGCAGATCAAGACATGCGTCCAAGTCCGACTGTCAAGCCCGCCCATCAGCCAGAACACAATTTCTCCCGCGATTTGCCAGTCGACGAAGCTGAGCGAAATGAGTAGAGACGAGCAGGCAGTGATCATGGCCCCCAGTGCGATGCCTGCAAGCAGCAGGGTGGCCACCGGTGCCCTTCCTGACTGGCTTGCGATCAAGTAGACAGTAAACAGGGCCAAGAATGCGCCAATGAATGCAGTCAATGGCAGCCACAGCGCCGAACTCGCCGTCAATCCGGTGATGAACGCGACCACCGCGCCCAACGCCGCTCCTTGACTCACTCCGATGATGCTGGATTCGGCCAGCGGGTTGCGAAACACGCCCTGCAACTGGGTCCCCGCAACAGCCAAGGCGGCGCCGACGAGGCCCGCGACAATGACCCGGGGCGTGCGGATCAACCAGACGATCGCTTGGTCGGCGTCGGAAACGGAGCCAGGGTCGATCCAGCCGGCCGGCAGGACCTTGGCCGCGATAACGCGAGCGACCACCTCCCAAGCGACCGCTGTGCTGCCGATCGCCACCCCCGCCACGGCCACGACGACGAGCAGGGCCGATACGACGGGAAACACAACAAATGCCGGTGATCGCCACCTTCGACCACCTGGCGTGTCCGCGCCCAGACGTTCTCCTTCAGGAGATGGGTTCGCCGTCACATGCCCTCCCCAAAGAGCCCGCTGGCGATCGCTTCCATCAGACCAACCGCGTGCTGTGACATGGCCGTGAACTGGCGACTCTCCACGAGCAGAATCTGCCCGTTGCGCCCTGCCTTGGTGACAGCGATGCCCGCGTCGGCAAGCAGCTGGCCCCGGACTTGGTCAGAGGCCCCCCGGTCGGCTGGAGCCACGATCCAGTCCGGGTCCCATGCAGCGACTTGCTCGCTGCTGATGTCGGCGTACTGCCCAAGGCCTTGCTCAGAGGCAACATTGATTGCCCCGAGTGCGGTCAGTATGTGATCGAACAGCGAGCCATGCCCCAAGGTGCTCCCGTAGGTCGAATAGGGCAACACGCGTGGTGCGTGCGCGCTGGGCGGCCTGCGCGCCTTGGCCTGGTCAACTCTCTCGCGAAGACGACGTATCTCCAGCTCAGCTGCGGAGTCATCGCCTGTGACAAATCCGACAGCGGCGATTCCCTGGGCGATCTGTTCGAAGTCCGCAAAGACTGTGCGCAAGCGAAACGTCGGAATGCCTGCATGCCGGAGTACATCCTCGAAATCTGCTCTGGCCCGGTCGGACAGCAGCATCAGGTCGGGACTCGCGCGAAGCACGGCCTCCAAGTCGGAAGTGTCCGCCATGTGCATCCGCGCGGCGATCTCGTGTACAAAGCTGTAGCCCGGGTCCGTGGCGTATGGGCTCACCGCCACAATGCGGTCCAGATCGGTGATGGCAAACAAGAAATGGTCGATTGAAAGGGCCTGAGAGCCGATGGCTTGCGGCGGCGCTTCGATCAAGAGCTCCCGGCCGCTGGTGTCAACCGCGCGCCGCGGGAACTTCCCTGCAGAACCTAAGTCAGACAGGCGCGACCTAGATGTGAGTGCGCCCGGTAGCGCACCGTCGAATCGTAGTGCTACCGCGAACAGAACCGCACATAGGGCGATCCCAAGTGCCGCGACGATCCGGTATGGGTGTCTCATGCTGGGTCCGGGTAGAGAGCGACCGCCAACCGCTCGGCTAGGTCGATCACTCGGTGAGAAGTGGACAGGAAGATATGCGGCGGCAGTACCAAGATGCGGCCGTTGCGCCCTGCCTCCGTCACGGCGAAAGCGGGATCGCGCAAGAGAGTCGTCTGGTCACCGGAACCGTCGCCGGGCAGGGCCCCGGTCACGATCCAATCCGGGTTCCAGCGCGCCACCTGCTCGCTGGAAACACGGCCGTAGGAGACCATCCCTTGCTCTGCAGCTACGTTCGTGGCGCCCAGGGCGCTGACGATGTCGTGGAATATCGTCTCCGTCCCGTAACTGTATGACAGGGACCGGTCATAGCCCAACACGCGCGGCCCACGTCCCGGCGCAGCAGGACCACGATCTAGCGCGCGCTGGAATCGCAACTCGATAGATGCCGCGAGCTCCTCGGCACGAGCGTCCTCGCCGGTGATGTATCCGAGCTTCCGAATCAGTTCCGACAGCCCGGACATGGTGCGCACGGTGTCGCCGACGCGGTAGATCGGCGCATCGCCGTGCCGCACTAGGTCCAGCCACTCGGCACGAGCGTGCAATCCCGCGAACACAAGGTCCGGCAGCAGGCTCAGCACTACCTCGGAGCTCTCGCTGGAGGGCAGCCCCAGTCGCGCCGCCGTCGCGGCCACGTCACTGTAGCGCCGGTCGAGGGAGTACCGGCTCACCGCCACGATCCGGTCCCTGTCCAGGATGGACAACAGCAAACCGTCGACGGTGATCGAGTTCGAGGCGATCCTTTCGGGGCGAGTCGCGATCGTGATCTGGTGGCCGCTGTCGTCCGTCACCGTTCGCGGGAACGGATCGCCGCCGTCGGCGAGCCGAGCCGGCGCCTCGGCGGGAACCCTGGCCGGGCCAAATCCGTTGAGCGTGACTGTCGCGACCCATGCCGAGATAGCCGCCGCGGCTACCACGGCCGTTCCAGCGATGGCGACTCGCGCCTCCGAACTCACAACGGGCATCTCTCTACGGCTGCTCCGGGCTTGCCACCGGACAGAATGAACGACATCTCCGCGACCGCTGCCTGCTAGAAGTTGAGGCGCATTCCCCCGATGACCCAAAGTCCGGGCGAGCCGAAGCCGTTTTCGTAGTAGTCGTTGTTGAAAACGTTCTCGGCCTTTCCGTACACTTCCAAAGTCCTCGAGTCCGACAGCGGCAGGTCGTACCGGACGACCAGATCAGCCTTGACCGGGCCGGAAAACACTAGCCGCCGTCCTTGGGCACCGTATGGAGAGAGCACGTAGTCGCTCAACGCGAACAGGTCGAACGTAACGTTGACGCGCTTGCCCAGCCACTGTGTAGCCGCCATGTAGAGCGACTGATTCGAGATTCCGGGAACGCTGAAGTAGTCGGGTCCGATGGTGGGGGTGCGCGAGTCCGAGTTGGTGAAGGTATACGCGCCGCGAAGGCTGGTACTCGACGTCGGAGAAATCTGTGTGCCCAGCTCGAATCCCCGGGCGATCCCTCCTCCGGACGTTCGGTACCCTCCAAAGCGCCCGAAGATGTCGTTGGCCGGGAAATTGGCGAAGTCGAAGATGACAGTTTCCTGGAGGTTGGTGTAGAAGAACGTACCGCTCAGGCGCACCCTTGAGCCGTATAGCCACTGGTCGACACCACCGTCGACTGCAACCGACCGCTCCGGTCCAAGACGCGGGTCGCCCCAGTAGTTGAATCCGCCCGAATAGGACGAAAAAGATCCACCGAAGCGCTCGTACATCGACGGGGCGCGGAACGCATTCCCCGCATGGGCGCGCAGCTTGGTCTGGGACGCCTCGATGAAGTATGCGGCCGCCACATCGCCGGTGTAGGCGTTGCCGGGATTCGCGACGGGAGTTGTCTCGTATGGACTCGTCGCGCCTCCGAAGCGGGGCGATCCCGGATCGAAGCGCTGCAGCCGGCCCGAAAGGGAGACGAGCAGCCTGCCATCCAGCATCCGAATTTGGTCTTGCCCGAAGACGGCATGACTGATTTGGTCAATCTGCACTTGGCTTGCCGTGGGTTGCGGACTCTCGTCGGTGTTGAGATTGGCGAACTTCTCGGCTTCAAGCTCATACCCCAAGCTCAACAGGTTGTGAGCGCCCACCCGTTGGTCCGTGCGAGCTTGCAGCAGGTGCGTCTGGCCGTTGAAGCGGCTGTCGTTGCTGAACACCGGATCGTACAGCCCGGGCCCGGCAGGCCCGTCTTGGTACGAGCGCTTGGTCGCGACGTGCTGGTAGGCGATTCGGTAGGAGCTCTCGGCGGTTAGTTGGTGTCGAAGCGTAACCGCCGAAGCCGAGAAAGAAGACGATCGCCGGTTATCGGGATCGATCGCGCCGGGAACGAAGGTAGCATTGCCTGCTGAGAACGGCAGCCTCTGCTCGAACAGATCGAGTTGGTCGAGGGGCAGCGCACGTGCGGGCACATTGCCGGAATCAGGGAAATTGGCCACGATCTCGGCAGGGAACGCCGGGCTCTCGGTGAGGCTTAGGAACGCGTCTGCCCCCCACACGCGGCCCGTGAGCGATAGCTTCTGGCTCAGGGCATACTTGCCAAAGCCTCTCGCGGTCGTGTTGCGAGACGGGCTGCGGCCTCGGTATCCGCCCGTCACGTTCAGATGAGACCCGCCGCCACTGTATACAAAGCGGTCGTTGGCCAGGCCGCCGCCGACCCTGGCGACGCCGCGCAGCATGCCGAGCCCACCCCCCTCGGTGCGCAGCTCGCCATGCGTGCCGCCGCCGCCCTGGGCGGAGGTGACGTTCATCACCCCGCCGATGGCATGGGAGCCATAGAGCGAGGATCCCGAGCCCCTCACGAACTCGACTCGATCCGTGCCCACCAAATTCATGTCACTGTAGAAGGCGGACGCATCCCCTTGGGTGCTGGCGGCATCGCGGAATCGCAGGCCATCGATCAAGACTGCTGTGTCATGGTTCCGCAGTCCGCGCGTCTGCACCGTGGTGAAACTCCCCGGACCGCGCAACTGCCTTATGCGGACTCCGGGGATTGCACGGAGCGCCTCCGAGAGAGCGAATTCGTTCCGGTCGGCGATCTGGAGTGAGTCGACGGCATCAAGTGCCTTCGCGACCTCCCGCTGGGTTAGAGGAGTGCTTGAGGCGGTCACTACGACCTCCACCCGCCCGCCCGAAACGGCGAGCTGCAGGTCCTGCTCGGCTTCTCCCTCAACCGCGATCTGCCTGTAGCCTGCTAGCGCCTCGTCGGCGGATTCCCCTGTTAGCAGATACTCTCCATCAGGCACGTTTGGGAAGGAATAGCGGCCATCGTCCATGCTCGAGACGCTGTGAATCTGGCCACTGTTACGGTCAAACAAGCGCACTTGCGCACCTGCGAGAACCTCGCCGCTGGGGGCAGAAATCAAGCCGTGCAAGCTGGCTGCGCCAAGAGCGCCTGCCAGGATCGTCGCAAGGGCGATTGCTGAAACGGCGATCGACCGCAGCAAGGCGCTGGGTATCCAATCTGCCGCCTCGCCGCCACTCGCTCGCCGTGTGCTGGAACAGCGGCTAGATGCTTGGCCGCTGCTGGACCGCTCCGGGCTACGACCGGCGCGATGCTCAAATGGGTTATTCATTGGGTTGCCTCCTGGTCCGTCTCCGCGGACGCCAACAAGGCGCACCCTTCCGGGAGCCCGCAATCGCGGGCCCTGCGCTAGGGCCGGGATTCGAGAGAGGCTCGCTGGGACAACTTGGCAGAGCCTGATGCAGGCAGACTAGGGCCTGACTCTAGCGACAAGTATGTTTCCAGATCGCTCATCCGTACCTCGCGGAAGTGTGCGCTTCACACGCTCGGAGGCAGGTCTCCTGACTCGCGACTTCCAACGCAACAGATGCGCACGCCGAACCGACCTTCCCAAGGCTGCTGCCTCAGTGGTGTCTCGGACCAGCTTGTCGCTCACAGTGGCGGGACCGTGCCGGAATTGCACCGGACTTCCCTATTGAGCCCAAACGGGCTCCTCCAAGCAGTACGAACGATAGCATAGACGCTGCCGGCCGGTCAACGCTCGTTTCCGCGGGGCCGGAGACTCCCACCGAAGCATGGGCACCCGTCCTGTCGAATTCCGAATCGCTCGCACGGAACCCTGATGCGTTGTGGCGGCGTCCTTCCATCCGCGCGAACTCCCGGCCCGGATCGTCGCCGGTTGGGTTCCTCGATGCCCGGGACTGTCTAGGGCGTGGCGGCGCAATTGCGCGCGTGTTGCGGCCGCGACAACCCAGCAAGTAGGTCAGGCCCATCCATCAGCCTGGCCCGGGGGCTGCCGTGCGCTTCAACCGCAACCGCTAGGGTGCAGAGGTACGATCAATCGTCGCGAGGCAGCGGACGCACCCGGATGTTGCGCCACTTTACGATCAAGGGCTGGCTCGTCGTGATGCCCCTGCCGGCATGAACGGGCCGGGAGATGTCGTTCTCATTGATGCCGTGCACCTGAAGGCCGATGAAGCCTTGCTTGTGGGTCTTGTATACCTCCTCATTGACGAGGTCCTCGATCATGGCGCCGTTCACCCAAGTCTGGATGCGCGGCCCTTTCGCTACGATCCGAAGCTTGTTCCAGCCGTCCGCATGGTAGTGGCGGTGGCCCGCGTCGATCTTCTCTTGTGAGGACATCCACCCGATGCCCAGCGCTTCCCCGTACAGCACGCCGGTCGTGGGCTGGCCCGGGTAGTATCGCCGAATTTCCATTTGCGGCCCATTCACTCTGCCCGCTCTTCCCGCCGTCCTCAGCGCGGCGTCCCCGGCCGCCGCCATGGGCCGGATCTTCGTTCGGATCTGAATGCCGGAGTTCGTGATCGGATCCAGGTAGGTTTCGGCCTCGAGCTCGAAGTCGTCAAACTGCCGCAGTGAGCACAGGAACGAGTTCATCCTCGCGCTGCCCTCCACGCTCCGCCCCACGATGGCACCGTTCTCGACGGTGAAGTTGTGAAAGCCGTTCATGTGCACCCACCCGTCCAGCGTCTTGCCGTCGAAAAGCTCGATCCAGTCCGAACCCGCTGCCGCACGCTCCTCTTCCTCGGGCAATGCGAACGCGATGATCGAGTCTCCTGACTTGGTGCCGTTCTTGCCGCTGCCGCCCGCCGCGATCACCACATACTGCTTGCCTTCGGCTTGGTAAACGCTGGGCGTGGCGTACCCCCCGGCCGGCAGCTGGTACTCCCAGAGAACTCGGCCGGAGTGCTTTTCGAAGGCGCGGATTTTCTCGTCGGCCGTGGCGGCCACGAAGATAACGCCCCCGGCCGTGGCGACTACACCGCCGAAGTTCATCGTGCCGGTATCGTGGATGCCCTTGGCCACCAGCTCGGGATACTCGCCCAGCGGCACCTTCCAGCGGATCTTGCCGGTCAGCAGGTCGATCGCATTGAGCGTTCCCCAAGGGGGCGCAATCGCTGGCACCCCGTGAGGATCCGTGAACACGGAGTAGCCGTCGATCGAATACCGGTGCGCACGTGACCCGCCGCTGCTGGCGGCCGTGTCCGGCGCGCTGTCGATGTAGGCGGCGATGGCATCCAGTTCATGCGCTCCGAACTGCGGGTAGGCGGGCATGTTGTTGCGCCCTTCGGAAATAGCGGCGTCTAACTCTTCGCGGTCCAAGCCGAGATTGACAAGGCTGGTACCCGGCTCGGACGTCCCGCGCCGGTCAGAGCCGTGGCAGGCCATGCAGTGGGTTTCGTAGATCTGTCGCCCCGTCTGGGCCATGGTCTGCTCATCGCGCGAGTCGCTTCCGTATGCAGGTCGCAGCCTCCCGATGGTCGGGGCCTCGTTGACGTTGACGTAGAGCGTGTTCAGCTGTGGGTCAAAGGACCCTCCGTTCCATTGGGAGCCGCCGAGATGGCCCGGCAGGGTCAGGGTTCCTTGCAGGCTCGGAGGCGTGTAGATCGAACCGGACCGGTACTTCCTGAACTCCCGCAAGGCATGCTCGCGGGCCTCCGGCGTGATGTTCGTCAGATCCGCTTCCGTGATCCCGATGCGCCCCAGCGGCGGGGGGAGGATGGGAAACGGCTGAGTCGGCCACGTCTCCTCGCCTGGCACGTCCGAGCTCGGCACTGGCAGGTCATGAACCGGGAAGATCGGCTCGCCGGTATCGCGGTCTAGCACGAATGTGAGGCCCATCTTGGTTAGCTGGACGACAGCATCGCGCTCGTTGCCTCCAGATCGGAGAGTGACTAGGATCGGCGCCGCCGGCAGGTCGTAGTCCCAGATGTCGTGGCGAACGATTTGGTAATGCCACTTGCGTTCGCCGGTTGCGGCATCCAGCGCGATCACGCTGTTGGCGAACAGGTTCTTTCCCTTCCGGAATGCCCCGTAGAAGTCGTCCGTGACAGCGCCGGTGCCCACGAAAGCCCAGCCGCGTTCCTCATCAATCGTGACGCCGCCCCAAGCATTGCCGCCTCCGAACGTTTCCCCCTCCGGCCATGACCATGTGTCGTGTCCGAACTCCCCTGGGCGAGGGATCGTGTGGAAGGCCCACTCGAGCTTGCCGGTCACCGCGTCGAACGCCCGGATCGGCCCGGGCGAGGAACCGTAGGACTCGTTCACCCTGCACCCGAGGATGAGCAGGTTCTTGTAAACCGCCCCCGGCGTGGTCATCTGCAGCGCGACTCCGTCCGGATCGACGCCGAGATTCTCCCGGAGGTCGATGTAGCCCCGGTTCCCAAACGACCGAATCAGATCTCCGGACCGCGCGTCAATGGCGTACGCTCGGTCGCGAACGAAGTGGAAGATCCTCTCGCCCTGGGCTCCTTCCCAGTACGTGACCCCGCGGTTCCGCTGCCGGATGACCGTGCTGTTGTTGTGCACGGAAGGGTCGAACAGCCAAATGCGCTCCCCGGTCGTGGCGTCCAAGGCGACCGCGTTCAGGCTTGGCGTGACGGCGTAGAGCACCCCATCGACAACCAGCGGATTCGAGTACATCGTGGAGCGCTCCGCAGCGTCCCCTGCCCGGTACTCCCAAGCGGGCTGGAGGCGGTGCACGTTCGTTGCGTTGATCTGGGCTAGCGGCGAATACTGACCCCTGGTCTGGTCCCCGAGGTATACCGGCCAATCCCAGTTCCCGAAAGCCTGAACGGTTTCGCTGAGATCATGCCGAACATTGGTGGTCTGTGCCGCGGCTGTCACAGCAAAGACCGGGAGAGCCGCCAGACACAATAGACGGCTCGCCAACGACCCGAGCGGGGTCACGTCGCCAACAAGCTTGGCCAGTGCCCGACGGCCTGGAGCACCACAGTGAAATCGCATAAGGCTGCCACCCCATTCTTGCCGATCAGACCGCGTTCCGGGTAGCCCTGTGGCACGGCGAGACTC
This sequence comes from Terriglobia bacterium, assembly GCA_009838515.1. Lineage (GTDB taxonomy): Bacteria > Acidobacteriota > Terriglobia > Bryobacterales > UBA6623 > VXMF01. The sequence goes on from VXRL01000081.1 coordinate 71,055, forward strand.
ACATGCGCGCCGTTCTGGATGCGCGGCAACCGCTCTCGCCACGCCATCCGGTGCCGCGGGCCAGCTTTGGCATGTAGGTGAAGACATCTGTAGGTAAAGGCATCGGGTGCGGACAAGAGAGGTTTGCTAGACTCGGCGTTGAGGGCACCCGCCCGAGTAAGGAGATTGAATCATGCGCTCATTTCGATTCCCGCTGATTGCGGCTGTGCTGCTGGTGGCTGCCAGCGCTGCTTTCGCCCAGCGCCCCGCCTCGCCTCGCGGCGAGGCCGCCATCCAGGTAGGAGGCTCGTATGAGGGCCGTAACTACGTTGGCGGCAAGTGGATCAGTATCGATTACGGGCGGCCCATTCTGCGCGGGCGCACCGGATTCTTCGGTGCCGGAAGCGACTATGGCAAGGGTGCGAACGCCGGCGCTCCGGTCTGGAGGGCCGGGGCGAACAAGTCGACGCGCTTGAAGACCGAGGCCGACCTCAAGTTTGGTGACAAGACCGTGCCGGCGGGTGAGTACAGCATGTTCGTCGACCTCAAGGAAGGCGACTGGACGCTGATCCTGTCCACGCACGCCGCCAAGGATGGTTTCCGCGAGCCGGGCGAGGGCCTCTGGGGAGCGTACAACTACACGCCCGACAAGGACGTGCTGCGTGTCAGCATGGACCTCAGCAGCATGCCCGTGTCGTACGAGCAGCTCACGTATGCGTTCGTGGACGTGACAGCTGAGGGCGGCACGCTCGCGTTGATGTGGGAAAAGACCCTTGCAACGGCCAGCTTCTCGCTGCCCTAGCGCGTTGTCGCAGCTCAGTCTGGCACCCTGAATCTGCTCGTTTCGGGCCGGGCGACGACGGCTTTCCCGAATCGCCGGCGACGACCGGCGCTATGTCGAGTTTGCGGGAGGCTGCCGCGCTCGAACCTGCCGCACCAGCGCGCCTCCCAAGACCGATCTGCTGATGCCGTTTCGGGCGATGCCTACGGATTCCCCGCTCATCGGCAGGTCCTACGCCGGGCCTCGCCGCCCGTGCCGGCCCTCGGTTGGTCCGAGGCCGATCCAGAGACGCGGGGGCTCCACTGAGTGCATCGAAGTCGTTGAAGGTGTGGCTCGTAGCGGGAGTGTGCGGCTGCTGAGGTGTCACCTCAGCCGTCGGGCACCGAGAGCGCCTCGCTTCGAGAGCTGCGCGGCGGTAGGCGTGATATAGTGCCCGCTATGGCGTCAATTCTGGCACTCGTGCTGTCGGCTTCGCTATGCGTTGCAAGTGCTTCTGAACTGGTCTGGGACAGGTTCCGCGGGCCCAACGGAACGGGCGTTTCCGCCGAGATCGGCATCCCCGAAGAATTCGGGCCCGAGACAAACGTCGTATGGAAAACTCCTCTGCCTGAAGGACTGTCGTCCCCGGTCTTCGGTGCGGACAGCATTTTCCTAACCGGCATTGCGGACGAGAAGCTAATCACGTTCTCGTTGGATCGCTCCACCGGCCGCATCAAGTGGCGCCGGGAAATTGTCCGCGAGCGGGCCGGCCAGCTACGCTCTCCCAACAATGCGGCCTCTCCGAGCGTCGCGACCGACGGGGAGAGCGTGTTCGCATTCTTCCAGGACTTCGGCTTGGTTGCCTACGGGCCGGATGGCAATGAGCTCTGGCGCATCCCGCTCGGGCCCTTCAACAACCCGATGGGGATGGGCTCGTCACCGCTATTCGTCGAGGGCAAGGTGATCCAGATCTGCGATTCCGAGACGGATTCGTTCATGCTGGCAGTCGACGCATCCACCGGCGAAGTCGTTTGGCGCAACGAGAGGCCGTACTCGTTGCGCGCTTTTTCGACGCCCGTCGTGTACCAGCCGGACGAGGGCGGAGTGCAAGTGCTGGTGGCCGGATCGTACGAACTGTCCGCCTATGACGTCGGCAGCGGCGAGAAGGTCTGGTGGGTCGAGGGCTTGACGTGGCAGCTCAAGCCGACGCCGGTGCTGGATGACCAAGGGTACGCTTATGTGCTCGGATGGGCTGGGAGCGCCGATCTGGGCCAGCAAGAAGAGGTTCCCCCGTTTGCGGACGTCCTGCCCGGCTTGGATACGGATGGCGACGGCAGGCTGTCAGCCGCCGAGCTATCGGAGCGTTTCGGCAAGCAGGTGCGCAACGGTCTCGGCAACTACGACCTGGACAGGTCCGGCTACATGGAACTGCGCGACTGGGAGCATCACCGGCGCAAGCGACGTGCCGTCAACGCCGTGCGTAAGATCAGGCTCGGAGGCAAGGGCGACATGACCGACGGCGCCGTGCAGTGGCTCTATTACAAGAGCCTCCCCAATGTCCCGTCGCCGCTGCTCTACGATGGCGTCGTCTATCTGACCAAGGACGGCGGCATCATGACGGCGCTGAGCGCCGAGGACGGCAGCGTCCTGAAGCAAGCGCGGCTGCGCGAGGCCATGGGGCGCTACTTTTCTTCTCCGGTGGCTGCGGACGGCAAGATCTTCACCGCGGACGAGACCGGCCAGATCTCGGTGATCAGGCCTGGACCTGAGTGGGAGGTCATTCGCACGAACGCGATGGGCGAAGAGGTATACGCGACTCCCGTGATCATGGATGGCAGGTTGTTCATCCGGACCAGCAAGGCTCTGTACTGCTTCGCCCGATAGAGCCGACCGGTGCTGGCGTTCCGATTCCCTAAGGGGCTGGCGTGAGCAGCCCGCGGACAATCGCCCAGCCGAACGGTCGGAGCTTGAAGGCCGGATCGAGCCCGTCTTCGTATCGTCCTGCGTTCGTTCGCAGGCGGGCGACGACTTCCGGGTGGTGTTGAGCGACGTTGTCGCTCTCGGACGGGTCCGTGGGCAAGCGGTACAGCAGCGGCGGTTCGAATTCGCGCGAGCCCTTGGGCTGGCCATTCTTGCCCAAGGGCCGCTCGCGCAGGTGCAGCTTCCATACGCCCGACCGAACTGCGTTGATCTTGTTGCGATTGCTGAAGTAGAGATCCCTCTCTGGGGCATCGCTGACACCCCGCAGCACGGAGCTGATGTCGCTGCCGTCGAAGGTCCGGCCCCTGGGCATGGCCAGACCCGCCAGCGCGCTGACCGTGGGGAAAATGTCCATCAACGTCGCCAGTCCTGCTCGTGTCGCGCCCGCAGGCAAGCGGCCTGGCGCCCGGGCCAGCAGCGGAATCCGCAGGCCTCCTTCCCAGGTTGTGCCCTTGCCCCCTCGCAGGCCGCCGGTCGAACCGCCAGGCGTGGACGCATCGCCCGGCCACGGGCCGTTGTCGCTCGTGAAGAAGACGTAGGTATCCCCGTCCAAGCCCAGCTGCCCTAGCTTGGCTACCACTTGGCCCACGCTTGCGTCCAGTTCCTCGACCGCGTCCGCGTACAGGCCGTGGCCGGACCGCCCGGCGAACTCCCTTGACGCGGCCGGAGGCACGTGCGGCATCGTGTAAGCCAAATAGAGCAGGAACGGTCGGTCGGCATTGCGCTCGACGAATTCCAACGCCCGCTGGGTGTAGCGCCTCGTCAGCAGGCCGATGTCGGCGGGCGATTCAATCACTTGGGCGTTGTCGAAGAGTTCGAAGCGAGGCCATTGAAGGCGCTCCAGCCAGACCATGTTGTTGCTGTACAGGACGCCGAAGAAGTCTTCGAAGCCGTGATTCTGCGGACGGTGCTGTTTGCGGCCACCCAGGTGCCACTTGCCGATGCAGGCTGTGGCGTAGCCGGCATCCCGCAAGTGCTCCGCCAGAGTCAACTCCGCTGCTGGCAGGCCCTGGACTTCTTTAGGGACGAAGACTCGGGTGACCCCAGTGCGTAGAGGGTGGCGGCCAGTGAGCAACGCCGCCCTGGCCGGCGAGCAGGTTGGTGCCGGAGTGTAGAACTCTGTTAGGCGGACCCCCTCGGACGCGATCCGGTCCAACGCCGGTGTCTTGGCCTTGGTGCCGCCGTAGCAGCCCAGATCTCCTATTCCTAGATCGTCCGCGACGATGACGACGAAGTTCGGTGGCCTCGATTGTGCTGGGTCCGCGCGCGGGCCGATCAGCGATGTGATTGCGATCGCTAGGAATAGCCGTGAAAGTGATTTCCCGCTGGGACGAGATGGGGCCACTATGACGCCCGCGGGCGGCTCAGCCCCGCAGGTCGCGGAACCGCTTGGCCTTGGCCTGCCAGCGCGGCAGGCTGTTCCGTTCGACACTGCGCACTTCGACGCGGACGCCAAAGCTGCTATTGACGTCCTCGGCAATCACGCCACACGCATCCGGCGCCGTTTCGACCTCGACTACGGCCTCGTCCATCGCCCCGGTACGCATCACCGTGATGCGGAACTCTGCCTTGCCTGCCGCCCGCCTGACGGCCCCCTCGATGGCGGAAGGGTGCAGGTTGACGCCCCGAACCAGCATCATCTGGTCGACGCGGCCCAAGACCCCGCCCTCCAGCAGCAACCCTTCGGGCAAGCGTCGCGCCCGCACCAAGTCCCCGGTGCGATAGCGCACGACCGGGCAGCAATCCCGGCCTAGGTTGGTGACCACCAGCTCGCCCGTGGCGCCATCGGCGACCGGCTCTTCTCCGTCGACCGCGAGCACTTCGGCGATAAACTCCCGCTCGTTCATAAAGACGCCCCGGCCCTGGGGGCAGGGCAGGCCGTATGCGCCGACCTCGCTGGCGCCGGCGTGGTCGAACACCTGGGCACCCCAGGCTTCCGCGATGCGGTGCCTTGTCGCCGGGATGCTGCCGCCGGGCTCGCCGGCCAGGATCACGCTGCGAATCGAGCTCTTGGCGGTGTCGATGCCGTGCTCTTCGGCGACCGCTGCCATGTGCAAAGAGTAGGTTGGCGTCGAGAACAATACTGTGCAGTCTAGGTCCCGCAGCAGCTGCAACCGCCGCACCGTGTGCGCGCCGCCGCCCGAGACCGACAGGATGCCCCTGCGCGCGACCGCGTCGTGCGCGGACCAGAACCCGATGAACGGCGCGTACGAGAAGGCGAAGAAGGCGCGGTCATCGTCCCGCAGGTCGCAGACATCCAGCACGCTGTCCCAGCAATCGCACCACCAGTCCCAGCTTTGCGGCGTGTCCAGGACTAAGAGGGGCTTGCCGGTCGTGCCGGATGTCTGGTGGTACTTAGAGTAGTTGCCGAGCGGCTCCGACAGGTTCGAGCCAAATGGCGGGTGCTGGATCTGATCCGCGGATAGTTCGTGGTTCGAAGTCAGGGGCAGCTGCCGGTACTCTTCGAGGTTGCGCGGCGCCGCGAAGCCATCGAGCCGCTGTTGCCAGAAGGGGTTGCTGGAGGCGAGCTTGGCCAGCATCTCGCGCAGCCGCAATAGCCGCTCCCAGCGGCCTAGGTCGGTGTCGGCCGACGTCTCGCTGGTCAGGGCAACCGGCATCAGAGCGGCAGCAGGCGGACGGCCTGGGCCGTCGCGAAGCAAACCAAGAACGCGAGCCCCAGCGGCATCAGGGCCCCGAGCGCCGTCCAGCGAGCGCTCCGCGTCTCCTTCCAAATCGTCAATATCGTTGTCGCACACGGGTTGTGCAGCAAAGAGAACAGCATGAGGTTGACCGCCGTGAGCAACGTCCAGCCGTGCTGGCCGACCAGCACTTCGCGGATCTGCTCGTAGGTAGTAATATCCATCATCATAGCGCCACCTAGGTAGCACATCAGCATTGTGGGCACTACGATCTCGTTGGCAGGGATGGCGATCACGTAGGCCAGCAGGATCACGCCGTCCAGCCCGATCGCCGTTCCGAGCGGTTCCAGCAGTGCGATCGAGCGCTCCGCCAAGGTAGTCCCGCCGGCCTGCACATTGGCCAGGATCCAGATCAGCGCCCCCGCGGGCGCTGCCGTCAGCATGGCACGGCCGAGCACGAATATGGTCCGGTCGATCAGAGATGTGTACAGAATCCGCAGGATGCTCGGACGCCGATACGGCGGCATCTCCAGCGTGAAGGCAGAGGCCTCGCCCGACAGCACGCTGCGCGACAGCGCCCACGACACGCCCAGCGTGAAGCACACGCCCAGAAGCACCACGGCCATTACGGCGGCTGCGGCCGCAAACGCGGCCACGGCCGGCGGGAAGGCGGCCGCGACAAAGATCACCGCCAGCATGATGAGCGTCGGGAAGCGACCGTTGCAGGGCACGAAATTATTGGTCAGTATGGCCAGCAGGCGTTCGCGCGGGGAGTCGATGATGCGTGTCGAGGTGACTCCGGCGGCGTTGCAGCCGAACCCCATGGCCATCGTCAGGGCCTGTTTGCCATGCGCGCCTGCCTTGCGGAAGAGCCAGTCAAGGTTAAACGCCACGCGCGGCAGGTACCCCAAGTCCTCCAAGATCGTGAAGACCGGAAAGAAGATGGCCATGGGAGGCAGCATGACGCTCACCACCCACGCTAGCCCGCGGAAGGTGCCGTGCCAGACGAGTCCGGTCAGCCACCAAGGCGCTCCCATGCTCTCGAACCAGGCGGCGGCGGCCGCCTCGACCGCGAAGAACGCGTTGGCCAGCATCTGCGAGGGGACGTTCGCTCCAAGGATCGTGACCCAGAACACCGCCCCGAGCAGCAGCAGCATGACCGGCAGCCCCAGCCACCGCGAGGTGAGGATCCGGTCGATCCGCTGGTCGAAGTCCCACTTGCCCGCGCCTTGCTCGCGGACCGACCTCCCGGCGAGCTCGCCGGCCCGCTGGTAGAGGCTGGTAACCATAGAATCGCGGAAGCTTCCGTCTAGGCCGCGGCGCAGCTCGTCGCTGCGGTCCAGCACCGCTTGGGGCGTGACTGACACCGGGGTCATTGCGCCCCCGCGATCGCCTTGATCCTGCTTGCATCGAGCGGTGCCGCCTGCCGCTGCCGGTCTGCCAGCTCGGCGAGCTCGCCGCTCAGGAGCGCTTCCCGCACCTTGTGATCGCCGTCCAGCAGGCGTAACGCCACCCAGCGCGCGCTGGGCAGGCCGGGGGCCATCCCTTGGATCAGGGGTACCAGCCCATCGATGGCCTCTTGGACCTCCGCAGGGGGAGCGACTCGCGAAGGGGACGTCTTCGTCACCCCGGAGGCCACTCCGGCGACGCTTGCCACGAGATCGGACAACCCCTCCTTGGTGCGGGCGACGGTCGACACCGCGGGCACCCCGAGATCGCGGGATAGGCTGCGCACGTCGACCTTGATGCCCTTGCGCTTGGCCTCGTCCATCAAGTTGACGCAAACCACTGCGCGATCAGTGATTTCCAGTACTTGCAGCACTAGGTTCAGGTTTCTCTCCAAGGCCGTCGCATCGACCACCACCACGGTGCAGTCCGGCTGCCCGAAGAGCAGGAAGTTACGGCTGATTTCCTCGTCTTGGGATGCCGACAGGAGCGAGTATGTGCCGGGCAAGTCGACCAGCTTGTAGTGCTTGCCGCCGTACCCGAACGCCCCTTCCGCTCGCGTGACTGTCTTGCCGGTCCAGTTGCCCACGTGCTGGCGCAGGCCGGTCAGGGCATTAAATACGGAGGACTTGCCGGTGTTCGGGTTGCCCGCCAGCGCGACTACGTGATCGCAGTTCGCGATGTCGACGCCCATCTTGGCCATCTGCACATGGGCTGGGCAGCTGTCGCAGGCTTCGCTGTTCATGGAGCGGCCTCCTTCCCGGAGAATGGTGGGAACGGCCGCATCAAGACCTGATCCGCCTGTTGTCGACGCAGGGCGACGGTCGTGCCGCGAACGCGGAACGCCCGTGGGTCGCCGAACGTGTTGTCCAGCGCCACCTCCACGCGCGTGCCCGGCGTGAGCCCGAGGTCTAGCAGGCGGCGGCGCGAGAGACCCTGGCAGTCCGGGCTCAGGCCTGCCACCTCTCCGCATGCGCCTTGTGCCAGATCCGACAGGCGCGTCCGCGCCGAGGGCAGAGCGTCTTGGGGCCGGATTTCGCGCACGTGTATGTTGGCCGCCGTAGAGCGCTCGATGCGGTGCTGGCCGCCATCCACTTCGATGACTAGATGGTTGGGCCCGGATTCGGCTACTTTCACGACCCGCATCGGTCGCAGGTTTGCCAGCAGGATCTGCCGGAATACCGCCTCCGGCTCGTCCTCCAAGTGGGCGATCAGCGCGGGCCTGCCGACCGGCCATTCGTTCAGGCTAACCGCGTGGAGCGCGCTGATCGTGCCGTCGGGGCGCGGGATCGGGTCACCGTGCGGATCGTGCTGCGGGTGCCCGAGGTGGGCGTCCAACTCGGCTACTTGTTCGCGGCTCAGGCTGTGCTCCGCCCGTTCGGCGGCTTGGTGCAGTTTCGCCATCGGCATGTTGGCGTCGTCGGAAAGGTGGCGCTCCCACAAGCGGTGCGCGCGCACCACCTGCAGGGCTCGTCGCTCGCCACTCGCGGTCAGCGCGATTCCGCCTGCGCTACTTTCGACCCAGCCCGCCGTCTGCAAGCTTGCCACCACTCTCAGCACGGCAGCCGGCCGGAGCCCCATGGTGCCCGCGAGCGATTCGAGACTGGCCAGCTTCGAGCGGTGCTGCCAAGCCAGGATGTGCTTCAGCGCGTCCTCGGAGCGTGACTTCGCTCGGTAGGCGCGGTGCCGCTTCCACTTAGCGAGCAAGCCGAACTTGGGAACGGCAAGGCTTGCAACAAGCAGAGCGCCTGCCACGAGAATGCCGAGTGCACTCATGCCGCTGCGCTCCGGATGTCGCGAATCCGGATCGAGCCTGCCAGACGCGTCCCGAATGCATGCACGGCTTGGTCGTCCCCGACCCGCAGCATCAATGGACCGTCGAATGGCCTGCGCTCCAGCAAGTGGATCCGGACCCCTGGTCGGACGCCGATGCTCGACAGGTGCTGGAGCATGGTTGGGTCGTGGTCGGACACCCGCGACACCTCTGCGTCAGTGCCGGGCTCCATGTCGATCAAGTCGGAATCCGCCCGGTCGGGCAGGGTGCCGTCGCGGCGCGGGATCGGATGCCCGTGAGGGTCGAACTCGGGATCACCCAAGACATGGGCGATGCGGTCCTCGAATGTCTCCGAGATCGCGTGCTCGAGCTTCTCGGCCTCCATGTGGACCTCGTCCCAGCTGTAGTCCAAGACCCGGTACAAGAACAACTCGATGAGCCGGTGGTGCCGAATGATCTCCAACGCCCTCGCCCGGCCTCGGTCAGTCAGGCGCGCGCCGTGGTGCTTCTGGTATTCGATCCAAGGCGGATCGGCCTCGGATAGCTTCTTGAGCATGCCCGTGACCGAGGCAGGCGCGATCGCGAGTTGCTCAGCCAATCCGGCGGTCGTGGCGCGATCGTTGTCTCCGGCCAGCTGAAAGATCGCCTTCAGGCAATTGTCGATGGCCTCGGTACCCATTTTTAGGCTTGCCTAAATTTAGGTTATAGACAGCTTAAATCCATGTCAAGCAATGGCGGGCGAGCAGCGCCTAAAGGTTCGCGGCTGCGGGCTGACAGCGGACATCGGGTCCCTCACGGCGTTGCGGCTTCGTGTCGCGGGCGAGGTGCAAGCGTTCGCCCGACCCCGTAGCGGTGCAGGGCAGCGGCGGTCTGGACAGAAATCCGGCATGTACTACGCTGAAACCATGGCGGAGAGGATGGTCAACTGCGTGAAGCTGGGAAGGGAACTGCCCGGGCTGGACGAGGTGCCGTTCGATTCGGAACTCGGCCAGAAGATCTACGACAACGTGTCGAAGATCGCTTGGGCCCAGTGGGCCGAACACTTGAAGATGATCATCAACGAGTACCGCTTGAACCCGGCCACTCTGCAAGCCCAGGAGATGATCGTCAAGCAGATGGAGGCGTACTTCTTCGGTGAAGGCGCGGCGCCTCCCCCCGAATACGTGGCGCCGGGATCATGAAGCGGCCAGTCCTCCTACTGTTTTTCCTGCTCGGAGCATGGAGTTGCGGCACTGTCTTCATGTGGCAAACGGCCATCCAGAATTTCTCCGTCGCCGAGGCGGTGGCGAGTTCCGACCATGAAGGCCTCGAGGCCGCCGCTGGAGGTCTCGCTCCGGACAGCCTGCGCGAAGTGGTCCGGTATCAGGCCTCGGAGGTCAATCGCCTCTTCTTCACCGGTTGGGCTTGGGTCCAGCTAGGGCTGGCCGCATTGTCCTTTGCGTTGGCCTGGGTCTCGCGCTCCGGGCGGGCCTTGCTCGTGCTCGTTGGCGCGATGCTGTTGATCACGCTCGGTCTGGCTGTCTACGTCGTGCCGGAAACGGTGCGCCTAGGCCGGTTGATGGACTTCGCTGCCGACGGATCGCAGCCGCAAGTCGAAAGCATGTTCTGGACGCTGCACCACGCGTATACGAGCGTGGACATGCTGAAATTCGTCATGGGATTGGTTGCTGTGGTCATCGCCTGCCGCCGCGCCACTTCGAGCCCCGCTCCTGCCTGATCCGCGCGTGCGCGCTTCCGCTACGGCTTGACCGCGATGGATGGTCCGATCTGGACGCCTTCCCCAGAGCGCGTCGGCGCCAGCAGGCTAAAGCGCTTCATGGAAGAGGTCGGACATTCCGACTACGCCAGCCTGCATGGCTGGTCGGTGGACCGGCCGGAGGAATTCTGGTCTGCGCTGTGGGACTTCGTCGGGGTGGTCGCGCGGCGCGAGCCGGACCAAGTCGTCGAAGCGTTCGATCGCATGCCCGGTGCGCGCTGGTTTCCCGGGGCTGAACTGAACTTCGCCGAGAACCTGCTGCGGTTCGAAGACGATCGGCCGGCCTTGGTGGCTTGGAACGAGAAAGGGCGGGGGCGATCCCTGACCTATCGCCAGCTGCGCCTCGAAGTGGGAGCGCTTGCCGGAGCTATGGAGCGCGAGGGCATCCAGCCGGGAGACCGAGTCGCGGGCGTTGTGGCCAACGTGCCCGAGGCCGTGACAGCAATGCTCGCCGCCACCAGCCTCGGCGCGGTATGGTCCTCTTGCTCCCCCGATTTCGGTTCCGACGGGGCCATCGACCGACTTGGCCAGATCCATCCGCGGATCCTCTTCGCTTCAGCCGGGTACGTGTATGGAGGCAAGCGATACGACTGCTTCCAACGGCTGGCAGCCATCTGCCGCAGCATCGATTCGATCGAGCGGGTCGTGGTCATCCCTTCGGCGTCCGAGCCCGACCTTCGCGGGCTCAGATCCGCGCGGCTGTACGACGAGTATGTGGGCAAGCCAATGGCGCCGAGCTTCAAGCCGTTACCGTTCGGCCACCCGGCCTACATCTTGTATACGTCGGGTACTACCGGACCGCCGAAATGTATCGTCCACAGTGCCGGAGGGACGCTGCTGCAACACCTGAAGGAACTTGCGCTGCATTCGGACTTGCAATGCCAGGACTGCATCTTCTTCTTCACCAGCTGCGGCTGGATGATGTGGAACTGGCTTGTCAGCGGCCTGGCGCTCGGATCTAAGATCGTCCTGTATGACGGTTCCCCATTCTGCCCACACCCCGGATCCCTGTTCGACCTGATCGACAGCGAGCGCATCTCGATCTTCGGAGTCGGGGCCAAGTACATCTCTGCCGTCGAGAAATCCGGCTTGGAGCCGGGTCGCAGCCACTCGCTGGCTTCGCTGCGGACGATCTTGTCGACGGGTTCCCCGCTCAGCCCTAGCAGTTTCGACTTCGTCTACGGCAAGATCAAGCGGGACGTGCACCTAGCATCGATCTCGGGAGGCACGGACATCGTTTCGTGCTTCGCGCTCGGAAATCCTACCCGGGCGGTCTACCGCGGCGAGCTGCAGGCGCCGGGCCTCGGAATGCGCGTAGATGTCTTCGGAGACGACGGTGTGCCTCTGCCCGTGGGAGCAACCGGGGAATTGGTTTGTACGCAGCCGTTTCCCGCCATGCCGCTGGGATTCTGGAACGACAGCGATGGCCGCAAGTACCGCGAGGCTTACTTCGAGCGCTTCCCGGGAGTGTGGCACCACGGGGATCTCTGCGAGCGTCGCCCTAGCGGCGGGTTTCGGATCTGGGGGCGCTCCGATACCGTCCTGAACCCCGGTGGGGTGCGCATCGGTACAGCCGAGATCTATAACGCTGTTGAGGCGATGCCCGAGATCGCCGAAGCTGTGGCCGTCGGATTCCAGCGGGGCGGCGACGAGCAAGTCGTATTGCTGGTGGTGCTGACCAATGACGCCGAATTGGACGATCGCCTCGTGGCGGACATCAAGCAGACGATTCTCAGGCGGGCTTCCCCGAGGCACGTGCCTGCCGCAGTGCTGCAAGTCGACGACATACCGCGGACGCGCAGCGGTAAGGTCGCCGAACTCGCGGTCAAGCGCGTGCTTGCCGGCAGGTCGGTTCCAAATACCATGGCCCTGGCAAATCCGGATACGCTGGATGCGTACAAGAGGATGCGGGACGAACTGCTGGCAAGATAGTTACCCTCCGGTCTCGGGCTAGCGAGCCCCTTGCAAGGCTCGAGCTGGCACTCGCGAATCAAGAAAAACTCGAATCGATCCAACAGTCACAATGAGGAACTCCTAAGATCTAGCCCAGAGTGACGGCCGAGGTTCCGAGGGTGATGGACGAGGAGTGGAGGCAGTTGCAGTTCCATCGTCCCGGGTGTCTCGATGTCAGCGACACGCTGCATTGATGTATCTGCCGAGGGTTCTTCCTCGTCACCGATGCACTGGGCAAGAAACACTGAACTGTCGACGACCGCTGGCATCAGTAACGGTGGCCTTCGTGAACTGATTTCAAGAGCTCTCTCATAGGTACGCCCTTGATGTGCCGCCGACGCTCGGAGATTCGCGCGACCGCTTCACGTGCCCGCGTCCGGTCGGTCTCGGCAGGAACCAGCAGTGCAACCGGTTTTCCGTGACGGGTAATGGTGACGCTCTCGCCACGAGCTACTCGGTCGAGCAATTTGGACAGATGAGTCTTGGCTTCAAACGCTCCAATCGATTGCATGGGATTCTCCCCTTCTGTGCAATCTAGACCAGATTGATCAGCCAGTCTAATTCGTAAGCTTCACGTGGTCACCAGTGATGGAGACAGGGGCCTATTCGCCAACGGACTCGAAGACTTAAGAGTACCCTCGAGCGTGCGCCTCAGCGGTATCTGCACCCTTCTGGTCGCACTGGATCCCCGCCCTCACGTCGCAGGGCCTCGCGTGCTCAGATCGATCCATGTCCCGCCCCTCCGCGCCGACTCCGCTGCCGCGTGAACGACCGCGAGCGTGTGGAACCCGTCTTCCCCTGTGGGGTATGAGACGGCTGTCGGTGGCGCAGCCTCTGTAGTCTCTCGGCGGCGGATCTCCGCGGCCAGGTCCGAGTAGATATTCGCGAACGCCGGCAGCATGCCCTCGGCATGTCCGACCGTGATCCGCGAAGCCCGGTTCGCTTCCGGCGCAAGGCCGGCCGCCCCGCGCTCTAAGATCTGCGTTGGCTGCCCCAGGGGTGTCCAGGCGAGCTGGTTCGGCTGCTCCTGCGACCAGCGCAGTCCGCCTCGCTCTCCGAAGACTCTCAGGGTGAGACCGTGGATCTGGCCGACCGCAACCGCGCTGGCCCAGAGGCGGCCCACTTCGCCACCCGTAAAGCGCAGGCTCGCCATGGCATCGTCTTCGAGCACCCGGCCGTCCACGCACGACGCAAAGTCAGCCGCGACCTCCGCCACCCGGCGTCCGATCACATAGCACGCCATGTGCAGGGCGTGAAGGCCGGTGTCGGCCAGCACAGAGCTGACCCCCGCTTGGGCGGGATCGTAGCGCCAGCGCACCCGCGGGTTTTCGGCATCGGCGGCGTCTGCGTGCGATCCATGCGCGAATTCCGCGACAACCACTCGTATCGCGCCCAAGTCGCCAGCAGCGACCATGGCGCGCGCCTGCCGCACCATCGGGTAGCCCGTGTATCCGTAGTTCACCGCCAGGATCCGGCCTAGCTCGCGGGCGGTCAGCACTAGCTGCTCGGCATCCTCGACTGTGGTCGTGAGCGGCTTCTCGCACAAAACGTGGAAGCCCTCGCGCATGAACGCCTGTGCAATCTCGAAATGCGTCGAGTTCGGAGTGGCGACGGTCACGAGGTCGAGCCGCTCGCCGGGCGGCAGTCTGCGCTCGCGCGCGAGCATTTCGCGCCAGTCGCCGTAGGCCCGCTCCGGCGAGATGCCGTGGAGCATCGCGAACTCGCGCCCCCTCTCAGGCACGATGTCCAGCGCTCCCGCCGCGAATTCGAAGAAGCCGTCAAGGCCTGCGCCGATCCGATGAGCGCTTCCGATCTGGCTGTCTTGGCCCCCGCCAACCATGCCCCAGAGGAGTTTGCGTTGCATTGAATTCGTCCCGTCTACGGCGCGCCGGTTCCGCAGGCTGGCGCCTGGTCAGCCCGAGGTCAGGATCGGCTCCATCACCAGCATGCCCAGCAGGGTATAGATCACGTCGAAGCCGACCAGCAGCCGCAGCCACGGCCCGGTCTCCGCAACCGCCGTCGGATCGAACACGGCCCACGTCAAGCTCATGCACGCCACCAGCGCCGGAAGACAGACCGGGAACAGCAGCAGAGGCAGCATCAGCTCGCGCATCCGGTTTCGGGCAGTCACCGCTCCGAACGTGGTTCCTACCGCTGCGAACGACCAGCCACCGAGCGCGAGCACCGGCAGCAGCTGGCCGAAGCGCGGCAGCCAGCTGATGTCGTAGAAGATTCCGAACACGGGCAGTGAGATCAATTCGACCACTAGGATCAACACGAAACTCGCTAGGGTCTTGCCGAGAAACAGCGACTCGCCCGACAGGGGGGCCGCCACCAGCGCCTCGAGAGAATCGTTGGTCGTCTCGCGGCCGAAGCTGCGGTTGAGCACCAGGACGCCGGCGAAGAGATAGACCACCCACAGCAAGCCACCCGACAGGCTGCGCACCTCGACGTTCGTGTTCGGGTCAAACGTGAAGCTGAACATCAGCAGCACGACGAGCGCGAAGGAAATCGCAGCGTTGAGCACTTGCCGGTCGCGCATCTCGCAGCGCAGGTCCTTCGCCGCGACCGTCCAGGCATCTGTCACGGTGCGGGTCATGGCAAGCGCTCGTACAGGGACTGGGGAGCCTTTCTCAGGTCTGCGTCAACCGGGCCGCGATACGCTAGGCGGCCGCGATGCAGGAGCGCGACTTCGTCGGCAACCGCGATCGCCTCGCGCAATTGATGCGAGCAGATCACGATGGCGGAGTTGGCCTCGCGAGCTTTTTCCACCAGGGAGGAAAGTAACTCGACTGCCCGGTCGTCTAAGGAGGTCCACGGCTCGTCCAGCAGCAGTACCTCCGGCTTGTGCAAGAACGCCCGCGCGATGGTCAGTCGCTGGCGCATGCCGCGGGAATATTCGCCCGCGCGCGAGTGACGGAAGCGCTCGAGGCCCACGCGGCTGAGCCATTCTGCGACCACAGAACCGGCCTCCGGAATCTTGTACAGCTTGCAAAAGAAGCGCAGGTTCTCCTCTGCCGTGAGATCGTCGTAGATCCACGTGCCGTGCCCGACGATGCCGATCCTGCCGCGTCGGTCGTCTGGGCCGCCGGAAGATGCCGGAAACGAGATATCGCCCTGCGTCGGCCGGGACAGGCCTGCGAACATGCGCAGCAGTGTCGTCTTGCCCGCTCCGTTACGCCCGAGCATGGCCAGCACCTTGCCCGGTGCCACTTCCAAGCTCACGTCGAGCAGCGCCGGGAAGTCGCCGAAGTACTTCGACACGCCGCTTGCCAGAATTGCGGGCTCGCTCATTTGGGCTGACGCTAGCCTTGCTTGGCGACTCTGGCGCCGCTCTGCTGCGGTACCCGCGAGGACAACAGGTGGTAGAAGCCCAAGCCAAGTATCGCGATCGCTAGGCCGGCGATCCACGGCAGTTCCTTGGAGACGGGTGCTTGCTCGATGCTGATCTCTGCTTGTCCCCCCGCCCCGCTCGCCGCGCCCGTGCGCAGCTGGCCGCTGCCGCTAACTGTCAGGGTCACAGCCGGCCCTTCTGGCACGGTATAGATGGAAGCTAGGGTCGTAGGCTCCTGGCCGAGGCTGGCCACGCCGACTCCCTCGAGGCTCACGCCCGCCGGGGCGGCCAGGCGCGTGTTGACACGGGGATACGTAGACCGAGTGGTGAACGGCATCCCGTCTTCATAGGGCACGGCATACTGCAAGTCGATGCGATTCTCGCCGGGCTTGAGCGGAAAGTCCACCTTGTAGATGTTTTCGGGACCAGCGGGAAGCGCGGAGCTGCGAAGCGGCATGCCGGCCGGCCCCGTGCCACTCACATCGACCCCGCCCTGCGCTTCCGGCGGCAGGTAGAAGTTCAGCGTTCCGTCCGCGCTGCTATATGTGACCGGCGGGTTGGAGTCGTTGACAAACTGGAAACTCTCGCGCAGCAGCAATTCTTCGCCGCCAGGTTCAAGGATCAAGACTCTGTTTATCGGTGCGGGCAACTGTCGCTCGCTGACCGAGTACACGGTCACGCGCACGCTGTCGTGCGCCTCGCCGCCGCGCAGGATCTCCGTATAGCCAATGCCGTCGTGTTCGGCGCGAATGGCGCCCGCGAACGGCTGCCCGGAGGACACCGCCGGCAGCGCCTTGCTGAACTCGAAGCTCCCGTCGGACTGAGAGACCGTCTCTTCGATTGGCGTCATCCCCCCTCGAAAGCTGGACAAAGTCAGCGCGACCCCGGCTTGCGGTGCTCCGGTTGTGCCGTTCACCACCGTGCCGCCGACGCCAAGGGCCAGTCGCGGTGCCACGACTGCGATAGCGGCCGCCGCCGCAGCCGTCCTCAGCGCGCGCTTGCGCAGGTCACGCCCTGCCATTCCGCTCGACCTCCTCGATCGCCACCATGACGCCGGCCAGCTCGGCCTGCAGATCGCGCTTGCTGGCGGCGTAGTCGGCCTCGGACATCTTGCCCATCTGGAACTCACTGCGAAGGTCGCGCAGGTTCTCGTACACTGCCGCCTTGCGCTCCTCTAGGTGCTGGGTTGGCGAGATCGGCTCTGGCGCGGGGACATGCTTGGCGCGGACCACGAGCGGTAGCGCGAACGCGAGCAGAATCATTGCGATGGCGGCCGCGACAAACATAGCGTGCGCCCGAATTCGGGTTGGGACGGGCGGCCCGGCTGCGACTCCAATCTTCGAGTCTATTCCAATTCCTCGAGATCATCCTCGATCCGGGAGCGGAACCGCTCAACGACTTCCTCTGGCACGCCGGTGGCCCGTGAGCGAGCGCGGCTCGACCTGCGCCACCTGCGGATGACCCACGGCACAAACGCCAGGCCCACCAGCAGGGTTGCGAACGGAGCAATCCAGCCTATCAAGCCGAAGCCAACGTCGGGCGGCTGGACGCGAGTCTCGCTGCCGTACTTGGCGTAGACGGCCTCAAGCACTTCCTCGTCGGATTGGCCGGCCTCTAGGCCGGTTCGGATATCCTGCAGTACCGGATCGCGGAAGTGGCAGTTGAGCATGTTGCAGCTGCCGACCGTGTACGCGCAGCTGCACTGGCAGGTGACGAGATCGCCAACTTGCCGCAACTTCTCGTACGGTACGTTCGCCTGGGCGCTGGCAGCCGCCAGAGCCAATAAGAGGCTAGTCGCCAGATGCGCCAACGGGCTGTCCCTCCAGTCCGGCCGCCGGGACACGCGGGGCCGAGCGCCGCGCCCTGCTCGGCACCAGCGCCACCAGCGTGCCGAAGACCAGCAACAACGCCCCCAGCCAGATCCAGTTCACCAAGGGGTTGAGATACACCTGTATGACCGGATTCGCGCCGTCGTTGGATTGTCCCGCGTAGACCACGTAAACATCCTCGCGCAAGCGGCTGCGCACGTCCACCCGGCTGGTCGGCTGGCTCGAAGCATGGTAGAAGCGCCGCTCGGGCATGAGCGTCTGGAGGAACTCCCCTCCCTTGCTGACGTCGATCGCTGCTACGGCGCGAAAGAAGTTCGGATTGTCGCTCTCAGAGATGTTCTGCAGCTTGAAGCTGTAGGAGCCGACCTCGATGCTGTCCCCGACCGTCATTTGTTCTTGGTGGACCCGGTTGAAAGCCGCGCCGGCGAAGCCCACGAACATCAGCACGATCGCCATGTGGACCAAGTAGCCGCCGTAGCGGCGCGTGTTCCGGCGAGTGAGTTCGACCAGCGCTGCGGGCAACGCTATGGCCTGCTTGCGCTGGATCACGCGTCCGCCGCGATAGAACTCCATCAGGACTGTCAGCGTCACGAACGCGCACAGGCTGAAGCAGACCAGCGCATAAAGGTGCCGCATCCCCGCCGCGAACAGTGCGACGGCGCACACAGCCGCCGCTAGTGCCGGCCACTGGAAATTGCGCCGCAGAGACTCGAACGAAGTCCGCCGCCAGGCGAACAGCGGGCCGACACCGGTCAGGAACAGCAGGAACAGCCCGATCGGGACGTTGACCTTGTTGAAGAAAGGGGCGCCCACCGTGATCTTGTCACCAATGAAGTACTCGCTGAGGACCGGGAAGAGCGTTCCCCACAGCACGGCGAAACAGCTCGCGAGCAGGATCACGTTGTTGAACAGGAAACTGGATTCGCGCGATACCACGGAGTCCAGCTCAGCCTCGCTGCGCAGGTAGTCGCGACGGCTGGCGATGAAGTAGACCGTGATCCCGATGCCGCCCACCAGGAACCACACGAAATAGGTGCCGATCTCCGACTGCGCGAAGGCGTGGACCGAGCTTACCAAGCCGCCGCGGGTCATCATCGTCCCGAAGATGCACAGGAAGAACGTGGCCGATATCAGGATGATGTTCCAAGCCTTCATCATCCCCTTCTTCTCCTGCATCATCACCGAATGCAGGAAGGCCGTCCCGGTCAGCCAGGGCAGCAGCGAGGCGTTCTCCACCGGGTCCCAGCCCCAGTAGCCGCCCCAGCCCAGCTCCTCGTAGGCCCAGCGCGCGCCTAGCAGGATGCCGATCGACTGGAACAGCCACGTGACCATG
>VXRL01000066.1 GCA_009838515.1 Terriglobia bacterium
GCGGTGGCCGTGGCCGTGGCCGTGGCGGTGGCGGTGGCGGCGGCGCGGCCCTCCCGTACATCTGGGCGTGGCAGCCCAAGAGCTCCTCTCTGGCGTACGGAGTCTACAACCGCGGCGGCGATCTGATCGCCATCGGTGTGGTCGGCCCCAACTAGCTTCTGAGATTGGCGCTGGCCGGACGGCGCGGAGCTGGGCTGCTTCTGCGGATGCGGGTCAGTGCATCCCACACATGCCGTCCATGCAGGACGGGCCGCCGCAGCGCTGTTCGGCGGGGGTTGGGCAAGCCTCCGCCGGGCTGTTCCCCGAGCTGGCCGAGAAGGTCGAATAGACTCGTTCGATCGAGTTGCTGCCGCACTCGCAGCTGTCGGGCTCGGGGGCCGAGCCCATTACGAGCGCCTCAAAGCGGGAGTCACAGTCCCCGCACTGGTATTCGTAGATCGGCATGGCTACTATTCTAGCCGCGAGTCGGCCGAGATGCTTCGTCGAGCACTGCTCGCACCCGCGCCCGAACACTGGCAAGCTCTTCGTCAGAAGTGCGGGTCTGGATCGGTTCGCCCAGATTTGCCGCGACGGCCCGGACTTCGGCTCTGCCGAGATGCACGGGGATCAACGGCGCGCCGGTAGCGGCTGCGGCGGCGAATCCTTCGGCCCGAAATCGCGTTCGGGCGGGTGACGCGCCAGCAGCGCTGTCAGCGAAGCTCACAACGGACTGGCCGCTGGCGATGGCAGCCTGCATGCGCAGCTGCAGTTCAGCCGCGCTCGGAACTGAGACGCCTTCAACCGGCGGAGCGACGAGCGGATCGAGCAGGAAGGCTTCGGCGGAGGAAAGACCGCTGAACGCCGTGCGGTCTGCGAACACGAAGCTGCCACGCAGCGCTGCGGCCACCACGAGCGGGTCGCAGCCGTCCAGTCGGTTCACAAGCATCAAGCCAGCGGTCCCGGGAGCACCGATGCGCATGCGGCAGCGGGCCCCGCGCAGCGCGCTCAAGATCGCTGCGCCTGGCGCAATCGCTCGACGGGCCATGCCGGGCGAGGGGGCGAGCCGTGCCAGCATGCCGAAGAGCGCCGCCACGGACCAGCCGAACAGGCGCCGAACGCTCCCGAGTATCGCGCCGCTGACGCAACCGGCCGTCTTGGCCGCCGAGCGCACGCCCGCTCGCATGCCGACCCTCGCCAGCTGCACCCAGGTCGGCTTCGCCGCGCGGGCCGCTAGGTCGCCCGATTCGTACGTGCTCCGGACCGCCGAGCGCTGGATCTTGCCGCTGGAGGTCTTCGGCACGGTACCCGCAGCGACGAGCACGACGTCGTCGGGCGGAATTCCCACGCTTTGGGCAACGGCTTCGGTCACCGCCGTCTGGATCCGCTGCCGGGCGGCGGGATCGCTGACACGCGTTTCGGCGACGACTACGATCTTTTCGGTGCCGCTGCCAGGATCGATGCAGCCGAAGGCAGCCACGCAACCCTTGCGCACGCCGCCTGCCTCCCAAGACGCCATCTCCACGTCTTGGGGGATGATGTTGCGGCCGCCCTTGATGATGCAGTCCTTGAGGCGGCCCGTCACATAGAGCTCGTCTTCGACCACATAGCCTAGGTCGCCGGAGTCGATCCAGCCGTCATCGTCCAGCACTGCGGCCGTTGCTTCCGGGTTGCGGAAATAGCCGTTGGTCCTTGACGGGCCGCGAAACAGGACGCGTCCCCGCGTGCGATCCGACAAGATCGCGCCGTCATCGGCCACAACCTTGACTTCGTGCCCCGGCAGCGGCTTGCCGTTGGACACGAATTCCAACACCGAGCTTGATCCGCTCGCGGCTGCTGGCGCGGCGAGGCCCTCGGTTTCGTAGGCGGTTCGGTCGATCGTGTCTACCACCGGACCTCGCCAGAAGGGAGGGTAGGTCAGGGCTACGGAAGACTCGGCCAGCCCGTAGAACGGCATCAAGCTGCGCTCGTCAAATCCCCAAGGCCGGAAGCGCTCGGTGAACCGCCTAAGCGTTGCCGGCAGCACGGGCTCGCCGGCATTGATTGCCACCCTCCACGGAGACAGGTCAACTCCATCCATGGCTTGGTCGGTTACCTTGCGGACGCACAGTTCGAAGGCGAAGTTCGGGGAGGGGCAGAGGCTCCCCCCGGAGTCGCTCAACGCCCATAGCCAGCGTTCTGGGCGCACCAAGAAGTCGAGCGGCGACAGGACAGTGATCGGTAGGCCGTAGTACAGGCTGAACAGCCACGAGCCGATCAGCCCCATGTCGTGGTACAGCGGCAACCAGCTAACGACCGTGTCGGTGGGCCGCACCTCTACCGCGAAGCCGATCCCGCGAATGTTTGCGAGCACGTTGGCGTGGGTCAGTGTCACGCCCTTTGGATCCCCCGTGCTCCCGGAGGTGTATTGGATGAAGCAGATCTCGGCTGGTTCTACTTCAGGCGCCCGGGCGTTCCGGCCGCGATCTGCGAGGGCATCGACGCTGAAGGTCTCCTGAAGCGACGGCAATTGCCCGCCCAAGACGCTCGCGACAGCGTGCACCCGATCGAACGAGATCAGGAAGCGCACCTGGGCGTTCTTCAAGATGCGGCTCTGCCGCTGGATGTAAGTCTCCAGCTGATTCGGCCGTGCGGGGGGGTAGACCGGGACTGCGATCCCTCCCGCCAGCATGACGCCGAGGAAGCTCGAGAAGAAGTCTTCGCAGGTGGGCAGCATGATCGCCACGGTCTCGCCGCGTTTCAGCCCTGACGCCGCCAGGCCCGCTGCGATTGCAGATGCGCTCGCGTAGAGCTGTCCGTGAGAGATATCTTGGCCGCGGTCTTGATCGAGCAGATGGACCTGGACCCTGGCCGGGTCCCGCTCTGTTTGGGCGCGCAGCACTTCGGCGACGGTCGTCGCGCCCGCCGGTGCGGGGTACGCTTCCCGGCGCGGTTGAATGATCGGCCAGCGGCCGCTCGCGGAGCCGCTTCCGTTGGCCTCCAGGGCGATGCGCACCCAGTCCGCAGGACTCTCGGCCGTTTGTGCGCCGGTCTCAGGTAGTCGCAGGCCGAGTGCGGTCTCGAGGCGGACGAGCAACTCCACCCGCTCAAGGCTTCCGAGCCCGAGGTCTCGGTCTAGGGATGACCTGAGCGTCGCGCGTCGGGCGGCTTCGGACGAACCCAGCTCCGTGAGCAGCGCCCTCACAGTTTCCAGGACTGTCGCTTCGATGTCTCCGCGTTGCCGGCCGCTGCTGTCCATGGAACCCTTCTAGCCTATACCGGGCAGGGGGCCGCCTTCAGGTGATCCGGCGACGCCACCCCAGATGTGAGACCGTGGGGAGGCAGGATGCGTACGCTCGGCATGAAACCGCACCTCGCCCGAATCCGCGTCTATCCGATCAAGTCGCTGGACCCGCTAGAGGTCGAACGAGTGGGGCTGGCTTCAGGGGTGCGCTTGGCCAGGGACAGGGACTATGCGCTCTTCGACACCCGCGGCCGATTCCTCAATGCCAAGCGCTTGGGCCCGAAGATTCTCGCCATTCGAGCTGCTTTCTCCGACCAGGCTCGTGCGGTCCAGCTCGTGCTCGGCTCGGATTCCGGACGTTTCGAGTTACCCGGCGAGCGCGCCGCCCTCGAAGCTTGGTTCGGCAGGGCGCTCGGTCAGGCAGTGTCGTTGGGGCAGGGCTCAGCGGCCGGATTCCCGGACGACGAAGACGCGTCCGGCCCGACCGTAATTGGATCGGCGACGATCGATGCCGTAGCGGAGTGGTTCGGGCTAGCCGCCGAAGAGGTGCGCCGGCGCTTTCGCGCCAACTTGGAGATCGCGGGTCTCGGGCCGTTCGAAGAGGACACGCTGTTCGGTCCGCCCGGCAAGCCCAAGGCGTTCCGCATCGGCGAGGTGAGCTTCCTCGGTGTGAACCCGTGCCGCCGCTGCGTGGTTCCGACCCTCGATTCCGGCGGGGACACGGCAGTAGGTGCGCTTTCCCCCAAGGAGTTCAGCAGGTTGCGCGAGCGCCACAGGCGATCCGGCACCAGCCTCTCTCTCTATCCCGGCTATTATCGGCTGGCGGTCAACACTCGGATCGAGCCGCCCCAGGCGGGCGCGCGACTCGTGGTCGGTGACGAACTGACTGTTTTCGAATAGCGTTCGCGGCTGCCCTCGGGCTCGGAGAGCGCCCGCGATAAACTGTACGATTCCCAGCCATGAAGATCTTGTTCATCGGCGACATCGTCGGCCGCCCTGGCCGCCGGGCGGTGTTTTCCAGCTTGAAGCGCCTCTTGGTGGACGAAGAGATCGACCTCGCGATTGCCAATTGCGAGAACGCCGCGGCTGGTTTCGGCGTGACGGGCAAGATCGCCGATCAATTGCTCGACGCGGGCTTGCACGTGCTCACGTCGGGCAATCACATCTGGGACAAGCGCGAGGTGCTTCCCTATCTGGAGCGTGAGCCGAGGCTGCTGCGTCCGCACAATTATCCCGACGCGCCCGGCAGCGGGCTGTACGTAGGGCACACCGAAACAGGCGTGCCGTACGCCGTGATCAACCTGCAGGGCCGGGTGTACCTGCCGCTGATCGACTGCCCGTTCCGCCAAGCCGATCAGCTCTTGGCCGAGCTGCCCTCGGACGTGCACGTGTGCTTCGTCGACTTCCATGCCGAGGTCACCAGCGAAAAGAATGCCTTCGGCCAGTATCTGGACGGCCGTGTCAGTGCGGTGGTCGGAACCCACACGCATGTCCCGACCGCGGACGAGCGCGTGTTGCCGGACGGAACTGCGTACATCACCGATGTCGGCATGACGGGGCCGGTGGCATCGGTGATCGGCATGAAGCCGGACGAGTCGCTGAAGCGCTTCTTGACAGCCCTGCCGACGCGTTTCGAACCAGCCTCCGGCACGACCCGGCTTAACGCGGTCGTAGTAGACGTCGACGAGCGGACCGGGCGGGCCCGATCGATCCGGCGCTACGCCCGGGAGTATGACGGCAGCGGTCGCAATATAATGGACTAGCCGTCGCGTGGCTCGCCGTGGACACTTGCAAGACACTGCTCCGCAAGACGGGCAAGGCGATAGCCGACTTCGACATGATTCGCGACGGCGACCGCATCGCGGTCGGAGTGTCAGGCGGCAAGGATTCGCTCGCGCTGCTTGACGCCCTGCTGTCGCTCCGGCGGCGTTCCCCGGCGCGATTTTCCCTGCAGGCTTTCACGATCGAGCAGGGCAAGTTCGTCCGGCCGGTGGAGCCGCTCGGGGACCATCTCTCCGAGCGCGGGGTCGAGTGGACCTACTACGTTGACCAACCGTCCTTGAAACTGCTCGAGGACCAGCCGGGACACGGCTGTGACACATGCAGCCGCTTCCGGCGCCGGGCAGTCTACGATGTCGCCTCCAAGCTCGGCTGCAACGTGATCGCGCTTGGCCACACCGCTGACGACCTCTGCGAGGCCCTGCTTCGCAACGCGCTTTTCACCGGTCGCTTGAGCGCCTTGCCGCCTGTGACAAGCTCGCGCTCGGGAGACTTCCGCCTGATTCGGCCGTTGGTATACGTCTCCGAAGACGTTACCCGGGCTTACGCTGAGGAATCTGGAATTCCGATCACGCCCTGCGTGTGCTCGCACAAGACGGGCACCGTCCGCGAGAAGCTGCGAGCGTTCCTAGCGGACCTGCGCCAGGACAACCCCCACGTGCTGGAAAACTTGCTGGCCGCCATGGGGCGGATCGACGCCGAGCGCCTTCTCGACAAGCGCTTCCTAGGCGACCCGCCGGCAACGAGCGAGCCAGAGAATGGCGCTACAATGTTGCTCTCGCCGGAGAAGCTCGCGCGCGCCGCTGTGGCCATCGATTCTGCTTCGGGCCAAGACGCGGACTACGCATGGTGAGCGCGGAGAGAGAACCGGATTCAAGCGGCTTGCCCATTGCGGAACCGGTTCGCACGACTGCGTTTCTAGGCTCAGTTCAGCGATTCTAGCGTGGTGATCGATAGGCGATGAGCACCGGACCGGCGACTCCAGCCGAAAGCCATTCGAACCGCGCTGCCGCGCTCGCGGGGATCGCGGTCGTGGCGCTGCTGTTCGCATTCTTGGTCGGCATCCGCGGCTTGGGAGACGGGTTCAAGCTGCTCGGCGGCGACCTGTTGGAAGCCTTCTTCAGCGCGACGTCGAATCCGTTCATCGCGCTGATGGTCGGCATCCTGGCGACGACGCTCGTGCAGAGTTCCTCCGTCACGACTTCGATGGTGGTGGGCTTGGTCGCCGCTCCGGAAAACCCGCTGCCGCTGGCGAATGCCGTGCCGATGATCATGGGCGCCAATATCGGCACGACCGCCACGAACACGATCGTGTCCATCGCGCACATGGGGCGCCCGGACGAGTTCCGGCGCGCCTTCGCGGTCGCGACCTGTCATGACGCCTTCAACTTCTTGGCGGTGCTGGTGCTGCTGCCGCTGGAGATCGCGACCGGATTCCTCTCCAAGTCCGCGGCCGCCTTGGCGGATGGACTGCCGTCCTTGGGTGGGGGCGACTTCGACAGCCCGATCTCGTTGCTCCTCAAGGCCGCCATCGCTCCGCTGCACTCTCTGGCCGAAGCGCTTTTCGCAGCGCCGCAGGCGCAGGGCATTCTGCTGGTCGCCTGCAGCGGCGCGCTGATCTTCGCGTCGCTGATGCTGATCGTGCGGACGCTGCACGCCACGTTGCTGTCGAAGGCCGAGCGCATGGTCGCAGTAGCGCTGGGGGGCTCGGGTGTGGTGGCGATCTTGATCGGCTGCGTCGTCACCGCGATGGTGCAGTCGAGTTCCATCACCACGTCGCTGCTGGTGCCGATGGCCGGCGTGGGCCTGATCACGCTCCGTCAAGCCTTCCCTGTCACGATCGGGGCGAACCTGGGGACGACGATGACAGCGCTGATGGCGTCGCTGGCCGTGTCGGGGCCGAACGCACAGGCCGGGATCGAGATCGCGCTGGCTCACTTGGGCTTCAATCTCGCCGCCACCCTGCTGATCTATCCTTGGCCGCCGGTGCGCGGATCCATCCTGAACGTCGTCACTGGCTTCGCCGACCTGGCAACGCGCTCGAAGTTGCTCGCGATAGCGTACTTGTTAGTGCTGTTCTACGGATTGCCTGCGGTAGCCGCGTTCTTGTTCGGATAGGCCGGCCTAGCGCGCTGGCGCGCTTCGCCCCGCCGCCTTGAACTCTTCGAGCGCTTCCTTCATGCGGTTCGCGGTCTCGGCTTCCTCGTAGTACAGGTTGCGCGTCTCGCCCGGGTCGCTGGCAAGGTCGAAGAGCTGAGCGGGAGCATCGGGCGCGCCATCGTCGAGCGCAAAGTCGACAAGAAACGGGCGGGCGTAGTCGTTTCCGCCCGATCCGGCGTGGTCGAGATATTTCCACGGGCCTTCGCGCAACGCCAAGTCGAGCGAGATGGTCTGGTGCAGCGCGAAGTTCCGGATGGGCGAGCCGTCATGGTTTCCGGCCAGCAGGGCCGAGAAATCGAAGCTGTCCTCGGCTGCGTCGTTCGGTAGCGCGTAGCCGGTCAACGCCGCTGCCGTCGCCATGATGTCCGTCAGGTTGAAGAGTTGGTCTGTGGCAGAGCCGGGCTGGATCTTGCCCGGCCAGCGCGCGATCGTGGGGACACGATGGCCGCCTTCCCACTGGTCGCGCTTGACTCCCCGCCAGGGCCGCGCGCCGTCATGGTCGTGGTCCCGGCGCATGTGATAGGCCGAGGTCACCTCGGGCCCGTTGTCGCTCGTGAACAGCACCAATGTCTCTTCCGCCAGCCCCAGGCGGTCCAGCGCGGCCATGAGCTCTCCGACGATAAAATCCATTTCGAACAGGAAGTCGCCGTGGGGCCCGGCTTCGGTGCTGCCTTGGAACTCCGGCGCCGCGAACGACGGCAGGTGAACTGCCTGCATGGAGTGGAACAGGAAGAATGGCCGGTCTGGCTCGTGTGCGGCGTGCTCCTCGAGGAATCGGACGCTGCGCTCGAGAAATACCAAGTCGACTCTTTCGAGATCGTAGTCCGGCGCGATCAGCCCGCGCCGGTTGTCATTGGCATAAGGGTGCTTCGGAAGCGGGGCGCGATCCAATAGCGCTTCGGGCGGAACCGGGACGCGGTCTCCCTCGATCCAGGCGTAGAGCCAGTCGGTCGTGGGACAGGCGACCGTGCCGAAGAACTGGTCGAAGCCCCGACTCAACGGCCCGTCCGGAATCGTGTGGCCGAAGTCCACCCGCCTGACCCGTTCGACACCGGCGGCGATACGTTCCTCGCGGGTCCGGGTCGGCAAGTCGATCGCGTGCACCGGCTGGCCATCCGCATCGAAGAAGGTCATGCCCAGATGCCATTTGCCGACCATGGCGGTGGCATAGCCAGACTCGCGGAGCATTTGCGCGAGCGTAAGCCGGCCCGGCTCGATCAAGCACGGGCCCTCGACGCCGGTAAAGACTCCGCGCATGCCGTTGCGGAACGGCATGCGGCCCGTCAGAATGCCGTACCGGGTCGGCGTGCAGACAGTCGACGGGCTGTGCGCGTCCGTGAAGCGCAGGCCTTGCCGCGCAAGGTTGTCGAGGTGGTTGGTCTCGACCTTCGCTTGGTCGTTGTAAGCGCTTACGTCACCGTATCCGAGGTCGTCCGCGAGGATCAGCAGGATGTTGGGCGGGCGGCTGGTTCCGCCGTCCTCCGCGCAACCCCAGCCAAGGGCGAGCGCGGCCAAGCCGAGCGCCAAGGCCCCGGCTCGCGCCTCAGCGCTAGCAGCCGGCATGCTCAGCCGACCTTGGGCGGGGTCTCGGTGACCTCTTCGATATCGGGATCGAAGTACAGGACCTTGCCCTGGCGCAGTGCCATCACGCCCATCGAAATCGTCGTTTGGGCGCGGTAAGCGGTGTCGGCGTCCAGATTCGGCTTGGCGCGGGTGCGCATGCATTCCAAGAAGTTCTTCATGTGCGCGTCCGGCCCGCGATCCTCGACCTTGATCTGCACCGTCTCGGTGCCGTACTTCTTGACGAAGGCGTCTTGGTAAATCCTCTCGGACTCCACGGTGATGTAGTCCGTCTTGCCTTCGAAACGGCCGTGCTCAACCATCAGGATGGTGCCTTCATGACCGCGAATCAGGCCCGGGATGTGCCGTGAATTCGCCATGGAGGCGCTCAACACCAGGGAATGGCCCTTGGCGAAGTCGGCCAGGAGATTCATGGTGTCGGGCACCTCGCGGTCGCCGGGGGCGTTGAAGACATACTTTCCGCCGGATGCCGTGACCCTGTAGGGGAATTGCGCCTCCCCCCAGCAGATGTTCAGCGGTGCCACCACGTGATAGAACAGGTCGGTGGCGATACCGCCAGAGTAGTCCCAGTACTTGCGGAAGCGGAAGAAGCGATGGGGATCCCATTCGCGCTTCTGGGCCGGACCGAGCCACATGTTCCAGTCGACGTAGTTCACGCCCTGGCCGTGCGGGCCGGCGTCGGGTTCGATCACCCAGCCCCGGCCGCGCTCCGGAGTCCAGTTCCACTCGCCGCGCAAGGAGTTGCGGTGGTACGAGCCTTGGCTGGAGATCAGCTTGCCGATCATCCCGTCGTGCAGCGCCTTGCGGGCCTTCCACCACTGATCGGCGGAGGTCGTCTGCGAGCCCACCTGCAACACGGCACCTGTCTCCCTTACCCTGCGCGCCACCGCCTTGGCCTCCTCGATGGTGTGGGTCATCGGTTTCTCGAGATACACGTCCAGGCCCGCGTCAATAGCCGCCAACGCCATCGTGCCGTGCCAGTGATCGGGTGTTGCGATCACGACGGCGTCCACGTCCGGCCGCGCCAGCACCTCGCGGTAATCGAGCGTGGAGAACTCGGCCTTCGAGTTCTCTTGGGCCAGCCGGCGCCGCTTCTCGTAGACGTCGCAGACAGCGGTGATCTTGAAGTTCTGGCCGCCTTCGATCATGCGCAGCATCAGCCGCTGGAGGCTGCTGCCGCGGCCGCCGACGCCGATCTGGGCGACATTGATGCGGTCGTTCGCGCCGATCACCCTGCGCGCTGAGGCCGCTTCTTGCGATCTGGCGGGCGCAGCTGCGGCGACCGCCGCCGTGGCGCCTTGCAGAAAGCGCCGACGATTCACAGGTGATGTGGATGACATGTCTGGTACCGCAAGAATTGTATCAAAACCAACGCTTTCTTCGGCCCCTCCAGCTAGCGATCCTACACAGTTGACGCTGGCACCGGGTGGAGAGTAGACCAGCGTTCCGCACCCCTGCGCGCAGTCAAGGGCCACGCAGCGTTTGCATCCCGAGCACCATCGTCTGCAAACGCACGTATGCTCGCCAGAGCACCTCGTTGCCCGGATAGGGCTGCCGCTTGCTGGGCCGCCAGCCGACCATGCGGGCCAGCAACACCACCCAACTGCGGATGTCGGTTCCGAACGGCTTGCCGCGCTCGGCCGCCGGTCGCAGTTGACGGCGCTCGACAAACGCCCCGATCATCGCCAGCTCGTCCTGCGTGAGCAAGTCCTCCGCCGGCGTCTGCGGGGCGTCCCGCGCATGCCGTGCCAGGCTGAACACTTGCCAGGCCGTGATCGCGTCGAACGCCAAGCATTTCACCAGCGCGTCCGCCTCCCGCAGCCGCCGGTCCTCGATCCGCGTCCCGGTCTTGAGCAGCCGGAAATACTCCTCGATCGCCCAGCGCTGCTCGTACCAGCCCACGATCCGCTCGGCCCACTCCGCCGTCGCGGCCCCCTCGCTGGACACCAGCAGCCACTCCAGCGCCGGCTGCCCCGCAGGCGGCTCCGATTCCAGCACCCGTACCAGCCACACCGGCACTGGCCTGCCCCCCTTGTGTTCCTCCGGTGGCAGCAGCTCCACCTGTGCGATGCTCACCTCCGTGCGCGCCGTCCGCTTCGCGCGCGCCCGCTTGCCCCCCTGCGAGTCGATCGCCACCTCGCGCTCCCGCAGCACCGGCTGGACGAAATCCAGGTGCGCCTCCACCGCCCGCACCCACGTGCCCCCCAGCTGCGGACACTCGGCCTGCACCTGACGTTGCCGGCCCGCGTTCGCCCGCACCAACAGCGCCGCCTCCGCGGCGTGCTCGGCCTGCTCCTGGAACAGCGCGTAAATGTCGCTCTCGCGGTCGCCCACCACCACCACCCGGGTCTGCGGGCTCAGCCGCCCCAGTTCGCGGCCTTGGGCCAACCCCCGGAACCAGCGGCGGCTTTCCTTCTCCGGCTCCTGCTCCGGCTCGGCCTCCGGCCGCGCCCAGGTCTCCAATCCGCTCACCCCCAGCGGCCGGCCCCCTTCCGTGAAACCCACCGCCGCGTGCACGAACAGCCCCCGCGAACTGGAGGAGCGTTCTTTCAGCGGCCCCAGCCCCGACGTGCTGCCTCCCAAGCCGGTGTAGTTCAGCGTGGTCGTGTCCTGCACCAGCAGGACCGTCGAGTGCAGCCGGCAACGCTCCAGCAGCGCCTCCCGGTGCGGCTGCAGGATGTCCTGAGCGGCCACCTTGCCATTGTGCAGGAAGCGGTAGGCCGCCTGCTGCTCGGCCCGGCCCGGGAACAGCGCCGGCAGCGGCTGGCCCGGACACTGCTCCCACGCCTTGCCCAGCCGCACCAGCCGCTCCCGCAGCCGCCCGTCGGGCAGGTCCGAGCGAGCGAATTCGCGCTCGGACCAGCTGGCATCCGACGCCAGCTCCAAGCTCGGAAACGAGCCCGCAACACGCCCCGGCGGCGTCCGCAGCCGCTCCCTCCAGTCGTCCCGCAAGCCCCGCAACCACACCGACTTGCGATCCACCGGCCCGCGCGCTCCCGGCGGCTGGCCGGCCGTCTGCCCCACGCATTGCCAGCCCGCCGCCCGGTAGCTCGTCCCCGGCCGCGGCGCCTCCACGCAGGTCTCCAGCAACACCGGTTCCAGCCCGTGCTGCCGCTCCCAGTCCGGCCCCAACTGCCGCCGTGCCTGCGCCAGCACGTGACTTGCCAGCTGGGGCACCCGCACCCCGGGCAGAATCAGGAACCGGTCGTTGCTGACCACCTCCCCAATGCGCGCTCCGCGCGTGCGGTCGTCCCAGCCCAGATGCCGGTCCCGCGGCCCCAGCCGCAGCGGCGCCGCCACGAAACTGAGCACGCCCACCGGCCCCAGCCGACTCGCCAGCAGATACTGCACCCGACAGCCTGGGGCCCGCCCCGCACCCAGCGGATGCCCGGCCCGCAACAGATCCGCGCACAGCCGTCGCTGGGCGGGCGTCTGGGCTCGTTCCAGCCACACCCCTCCCAGTTGCCGCAGGCTGCCGGCAAACTCGACCGGCCTAGGCCCCTGCGCCGCCCGCTGGCGGCAGCTTGGCACCCGCGCCTGGATTGGCGGCAAGGCCAGCCCCAACTGCTGCGCCAAGCGTGGCAGGGCCTTGCGCGCCGAGGCCGCGCACAGCTTCCCGCGCGGGTTACGCCAGCTGTCCCGCTCGCACAACTCGCGGGCCAAACCGGCGCGCGAGAATCCGCCCCGCTGCAACGCCCGTTGCAGCCACTGCACCGTCTCCGGCTTCAGCAGGCGGAGCCCAATCCGCACTCTCTCGTCTTACAGGAACCGGACCCCCTGTGTCAACTGTGTGCGATCGCTAG
>VXRL01000048.1 GCA_009838515.1 Terriglobia bacterium
ACCACCCCGCCCCACCCCCGGACAACCCAGCCAAAACCGCAATCTAAGTGCAACTCCACTGCAATTCCACTGCAATCCGGGGGGAAGGAGCCCTTGCGCCCCACTACTTGCCGTTCACGTCCGGTAGGAGGCACGAAGCCCAGCCCAGGACTGGACATCCGGCCCAGATTGCACTCTGCAATCAAGTCAGGATTCCTGTACACGCCCCCGACTGCAATCGAGGGCCTCAGGCTGTCCGCACAGCACCAGGGTGTCTCAGGCAACACTCCTGTCCGGCCCCGATCAATCACTTGCTGTACCGACGCCCGCGCCCTACCGAACTCCGAACTAGTGCACTACATAGAGAGGATAGCCGACGGAAAGCGGGTGCCGAACGATGACCAGATGAGGACGAGCAACGACGCATCGTCGCGGCTTCCGCGACCACCACGAACGGACATGAAGATGAGACTCAATCCACTCAGACTGAT
Source organism: Terriglobia bacterium (assembly GCA_009838515.1). GTDB lineage: Bacteria > Acidobacteriota > Terriglobia > Bryobacterales > UBA6623 > VXMF01. Next base: position 471 of record VXRL01000048.1, read on the forward strand.
CAAGCGCCGCCGGCCGAAGGGGCCGGCGCTGCTCGAAGTGACCCCGCCGCGCACCGGCAATCGGACCCTGCTCGGGGTCGAGAACCTGCTCCAGTCGATCGCCGCGCCCGAGTCGTTCGCGCTCGAACTCGCCGGTAAGGCCTCGGGCGTCAGCCTGCTCGCACGCTGCTCGGGCGACGACGTGGTCCGCGCTCAGATCGCGGCCCACTACCCCCAGGCGCGGGTGCGGGAGCTGGACCCGGCCGAGGACCCGCTGCTGCTGGGCGAGGACGAGCAGGCCTGGTCGATCACGCTCCGGCCCTCCGGCCCTCCCTATGCGCCGCTGCGCGCGTTCCGCGACCGAGACCTGCTCGATCCCGGCTCCGACCCGCTGCTGGCCCTGGTCGGCGCCCTGGGCCGAGCCGGGGCGGGCGAACGCCTCGTCGCTCGGCTGCGGCTACGTGCGCTGAGACCGGACTGGTCCCAGCGCTACCTGGCCCAAGCGTACGAGCGCGAGGAGCATACCCAAGTCCGTCGCGAGGCTCCGGCTGGAACCCAGCGGGGAGGCCTTGATCCCCTGGCGCTGACCGTGCTCGCCCTCGTCTTCGGCGGTGGGGCCCTGGGGCTCAAGTGGATTGAGGCAGGCGAGATTGTGAACGTCGTCGGACTCGGTCTCGGCGTCGTCGCCGCCCTCGCCGGGTTCACCTGGCTCAAGATGCGCTGGAACCGCGGCCGCAACCGGGTCCTCGACCCCGTGCTGGTGCGCGAGAAGATCAGCCAGGCCGCCTTCCAGGCCGATGTCGAGGTCGTCGCGATCCTGCCCGCAGGCGCGGACCTCGGACGGGCGAAGCGACTGCTGGAGCCGGTCGCCGACGCCTACCGCCGCTACGACCATCCGGCCGGAGCCCGCTTCGAGGCCAGCAAGCTGCAGCGCTGGCTGCCGCAGACTCCCGCGCTGGCGCCCGCGCAGCCGGGCTGGTTCCGCTCGCCCGCGGTGCTGGGCGTGCGCGAACTGGCCGCGCTCTGGCATCCGCCCGGCGCGGGCGACGAGACCTACGAGGTCGGCCGCTCCGGAGCCAAGGCGCTTCCCCCGCCGCACGAGCAGCTAAGGGAGGGCGCGCACGTCGGCGAGGCGGTCAGCGGACTCGCGCGGCCGATCTACTTTCCGCCCGACCTGATGCGCCGCCACCACTTCTACGTGGCCCGCACGCGGATGGGCAAGTCGACCCTGATGCGCCACCTGGTCGAGCACAAGCTCCAGGAGAAAGCCGCGGGCAGCGACCGCGACGCCGTGGTCGTGATCGACCCGCACGCCGACCTGGTCGCAGACATCCTCGAGCAGGTGCCGGAGGAGTTGATCTCCCAGGTCCGGCTCATCGACCTGGCCGACGAGCGCGGCGCGGTCGGCGTCAACCTGCTCGACGCCAGCGTGTTCACCGACCGCGACCGAACCGCCGACGCAGTGGTGAGAGTCGCCCGTGGGCTATGGGAGCAGTGGGGCCCACGGATGCAGTCGATCCTCGAGCAGACGGTCAAGACGCTGCACGAGGCCAACAGCCATCCCGCGACCAAACCGGAGGAGCAGTACACGATCCTGGACGGGCTCAAGTTGCTCACCGACGAGTCGTTCCGCTCCGAGGTGCTGACCAGGCTGCGCGACCCTTACCTGCTCCAGTGGTGGGCAAACGACTTCGGCAAGTGGCGGCGCGAGTACCGGTCCGACGCCCTCGCTCCGGTCCAAACCCGGCTCAACTACTACGCGTCTTCGACTCATGCCCGCGCGATCCTTGGTCAGTCCCGATCGACCGTCGACCTCAGGCGGACCATCCTCGAAGGCGGCGTCCTTCTGGTATCGACCGCGCAGGGCTCGGTCGGCCGCGACGTGGCCGCCCTGGTCGGGGCCTCGCTGCTCAACCTGGTGGATTCGGTGATCCGCGAGCAGGAGCGGTTGCCGCAGCATGAACGCCGCGGCGCGCTGGTCATGGTTGATGAAATGCAGACCATCCCGGGTGTCGAGTTCGAATCGATGCTCTCAGAGCTGGGCAAGTACGGAGCGTCGTTCGTGCTCGCTACCCAGAGTCTGGCCAAGTTGGACCAGGTCTCGCCCTCAATGCGCCACACGCTCTTGGCAAATGTCGGCTGCCTGGCCGTCTTCCAGGTCGCCGGCGACGATGCGCGCGAGCTGGTCTGGGAGCTCAACCGCGAGCGGGTCTCTGAAGAGGACATCGTCTCGCAGCCGGTGCATCACTGCTACGTGCGCGCCACGGTCGGGACCGAGCGCACACCCGTGTTCTCGATGCGCGTGCGCAAGCCCGACTTGGGCTCGCCCGAACGGGCCGCCGAGATCCGACACGCCGCCTCCAAGTACCTGACGCCCGCGCACCGACTCGAGTCGCAGGAGATGGAGCTGAAGCGTCAGTTGGACCAGTACCAGGACGGTGCAGACGCGCTCCGTAACGGCAAGGAACCCAAGCCGCCGAAACCGCACCACCCGCCCAAGCCGAAACGGCAGGACCGTCAGGCCAAGCGTGACGGGGGCGCAGGCGAATGAAGCGCGACAGTGCGGCGGACAGCGTGCTCGGCTGGCTCAGCAGGGCGCCGCTGCTTGACCGGCTCGAACTGGCCGCGCTCTCGGGTTGGTCGCGCAGCGCCGTCTACCGCGCGTTCGAGTTGCTGGAGGGCGAGCGCCTGGTCGAGCCGGTCGCGCACGCCTCGGAACTGATCGCGCCGACCCGACGCTACACGCTCACGGCCGCAGGGCTGCGCCGTCTGGCCGAGTTGGAAGGCATTGACGCCGAACATCTGCTGCACGAGCGGCCGGTCTCGGAGCAGGCGCGGCGGCTGTTCCTCGGTCGGATCGACGCGCTCGCCGTGCTCTACCGGCTCTGCTGCGCCGTGGCCGATATCGCGTTTCCGATCCAGATCCGCTGCTACCGGGCGCTGCCGGTTGATCTCTGCCTGCGGCTGGCGGACGGTCGCACGATCGCGCTCGTGCGCCTGGGCAGGATCAACGAACGCCGGTCCCTCGCCAGGAGGCTCGCCCGCCTGCGCGACGGGCCGGCGTTCGCCGCCGTGCTGCTGCTCGCCCCCGACGAGACTCGCCTGCGGGAAGCCGGACGGCGGCTGCGGTCCATGCTGCAGCCCTGCTTCCTCGCCCTCGAGCGGGACGCAGTAGAGGCGGGGCCGGAGTCGCTCATCTGGCGCGCGCCCTCGGCGGAAGTCGCGCTCAGCTTGCGCGAGGCTCTCGGCGTTGCCGGGCCCCACAACTCATGGCCGACGGAGCACGTGTTAGTCCGCGTCTCGCCGCCCGTGGAGGAATGCTCTGCCGACGGGCCGCCTGACTGGATGTTGGCCGCCTGGTTGAGCCCTTCAGAGAAACGCTGTCTCGACTTGATCGGCGACTGGCCTTGGCTGCGGCTCGATCATCTAGCTGCACTGCTGGGCGTGAGCCGCACTCGCCTGCGCGGCCTGTTGCGACGGTCGGGTCAGTGGGGGTTGATCGTTCGCACCAAGGTTGCGGGACAGGCTCGGCTCACGCTCTCCCATCGCGGTCTTGCCCTCCTGGCCCGACGGGACCGCGCCTCGATCGGCGAGCTGCGCAAGCGTTGGAGCTCAGAAGTGATCGACCCTGAGGCCGGGTTCGACTGGCGCAACCTCAGGGGCTTCAGGACCCGTCAGTTGTTGCGCAATCTCACTCACACCGATTCCGTGCATGGGTTCCTGGCGGCCATCGCAGAACAGGCTCGCGAGAAGGGTTGGGACCTGATCCAGCTCGATCCGCCGCAACGGGCATCGCGCTACTTCCGCTTCGAGGGGCAGCTGCGCTCGATCCAGCCCGACGCCTTCGGCATCTTGTACCACGAAGTGCGCGACCAACCGTTCTTCTTGGAGTGGGAACGACGTGCGGTGCGGCCGTCAACGATGGCCAAGCGGCTCGCCCCATACCTGCGCTACTACAGCTCGAAACGCCCGGTGGAGGACCATGACGTCCGGCCGCTCGTGCTGGTCGCCTTAGAGAACAGTCTCGCGGTCGATCACTTCCTTCGGATCGCCCGCGTGCTACAACGACGGACGGGCATTGTTGTCCCGACGCAGGTCAGCGACCGCGGTGCCATGGCCAAGCGTGGGCCGCTCGGTCCAGTATGGAGACCCGTTTGGCCGCCCGACTCTGGAAACTGCATTCGGCTGAACGCCCTGCGACCAAGCAAGGGAGAGGCATCGACGTTCCCTACTACGGCGATACCAGCGGAGCGGGAACGCGGAACAATTCATGCCTCTTCGGCGAGTTGAGCGTCCACGTCGGCACCGCTCTTAAGACGAGCCTACGATGACCTGTATCGACGGCTAGACGACACTTGGCAGTTCGTTGACGAACAGGCCATCGTCGTCCGCTCTGAGTGCGCCGACGCCGCAGATTGGGAGATTCAGCCGATGAACTTTCTCAAGCATCAGCGCAGCGCGACTTCTTCAGTCATGGCTCCGCTCTCCTCGGATGGAATTCGGCTCTTTGGAGGCCGAGTGTCAACGGCATCGAAGCTCCGCACGACCGGCCTAACAAATGGACCGATTCAACATCTAATCACAGACGCGGATCTCGATCACGGCGATTGCCAAACAGCAGCTAGCGTGATCGCTCCCCAACGTTCTATTCGATCACAACCAGATCCGTCCTCCAGTTTCCGCCCTGTCTAGGCTTGGTGGGTAGACAACCAGAGGCGCACGTTGGCCTTCATCCAAGAGATTGACGCCTGGATTGCAGATTGAGCCGATTCACTCTCCTCGGGATTGATAGTCGAAGCCTAGAGGACGAACAATTCCCTAATCAACGCGGAAACTTCTTCCGAATCTATGCCGCCATCAGCGGAATCCACTGTTGTGATCAAGGTTCCCGCGGAACCGCCACCCTCATTTCTCGGGATCACTCCGTGGTCTCGCAGCCACTGCTTCTTTTCGTTCCATCTTTGCAAGTATGCTGCGTCGGAGAGCATGCCTAAGTGCTCCCAGTAGTACGTCTCCCCCGTGTCGTCGTCCTCAATAGTGAAGTCTGGGTACTTGACTTGGCCATCCCTCTCGAGTGGCTCTTCGTAGCGGTAGTCGACTCCATTTGCGTCCAAGAGATTGGCGATAATCACTTCGGACTTCGAGCGCACTGCTTCGCCTCGGGCCGTGCGATGAATCAGTCCCTCCTCGAGCAATCTCTCGCCAAGTTGAACCGGGTTTGGAGGTGCGAACAGATTTGTGAGACGCCCGGCAACTTCCGAGTGCACCTCCGAGCTGAGTTGTTGCAGCTCAGCAGGCGAACCCTGCATGAGGATCACCAGCTTCTTGCTCTGTCTTGTCAGAGCCGTGTAGATCAACTCTCTAGTCATCAGCTGGCTTGACTTCGGAAGGACCAGCAGCACCGTGCCGAACTCGCTACCTTGGGCCTTGTGAACAGTTAGGGCATACGCGAGTTCCAGACTGGCCTCTCCCTCGTCGTCGAAGTCTCGGGGCCAGAATTTCACGACTGAACTCTCCTGTGTCGAGAACTCCACTTCGAGGTTTCGAGGTTTGTAGTTGAATTTCCTGGTGCGCATCTGGCCGACGACAACTCCAATCTCGCCATTGGCGAGGTATCGTTCCTCCTCGGGCCATGTCTTCCACTTCGGAATACGCATGTTTTTGGTATTAATCACCTTGTCACCATATACAATCAACTGGTCAGTTTGAGGCTTCAAGAAGCGCCTAAGTTCATTCTTGGACACTCTGGTCGCTGCCTCGATTTGTCGCGATTTGTAATGCTGATGAATGAATCGATTGAGGGCAACCACACCATAGGGCTTCTGCTTTGCAGGGCTGAGTATCTGCCAGTTCTCCGCCATGGCGCCGGATCGGCCTCGGTTGAAGTACGCATACCCCTGGCTTTCGTGCCCTCCAAGACTTCGTGAGAATTCGAGCCGCTCATCTGCGTCGGCTCGGAACCCAAGGTGTTCCGCCAACACCTCTGGCAACTGGTCCTTCAGATCATCTTCCGTTTCCCACTGGACCACTTTGACTGTGTCGCTCTGTCGATGTCCTGTGAGTAGCTCGAAGGCGGCGTCGTGGCCCGGTCCCGGCTCTCCGCCGAACCACTCTGCGAGCTCTAGGCCATCGCGGTCATGGGCGTCTTGCCGTCTCGGAATAGTCAGTTCAGCATACGATCGTCCAACCCGCGGGAAGCCTCCTGGAAACCGGTCGGGTTTCAACCGAGCGATGATGTCTACGAACGGTCTCCCAGCGCCGATTGGAGGCAGCTGTCTTGGATCACCTACGAGGATCAAGCGCTCGACACCTACCAAAGATTCCATGAGCGAGGCAAGCATTTCCTCAGTGAGCATCGAGCACTCATCAACAATCACCGTGCTCGCTTGGTGCCCATCCCGTTTGTCGGACAGTAAGTATCGCTGCGTAGAAGCATCGTATCGTCCCAACCGAGTTAGAAACTGAGCGACGGTGAAAGCGCTTGTACGCTCGTCGGTTCCCTGACCGATCACTTGCTCCATCCGCACACGAGCCTTGCCGGTGGGGGCGAGCAGCAAAACTCCACGCTCACTGATCTCCGGACGTCTGCACAAGACTGATAGAAGGGTGGTTTTACCTGTTCCCGCAGGACCGACTAGGACGCTGAGTCGAGCGGTAGCGATCTCACTTAGGGCCGCTGCTTTCTCTCTCCTCGCCTGCTCTTCGCGGTCATGGTCAGACGGATCAACAGGCGAGTCACCGAGAGCTTCGTTGAGTGCGGCGCCCCAATCCACAAGCAACTTGTGACGTTTTCCCCTGCCTCGCCTCTCGACTGTCTTCCGGACTATATCGCCTGCTGCACCAAGTCGCTCCAGCTGATATGCCGGCTTGCCGTCCGCCATCTCGACGACGCGAACTTGGCCTGGGAACTGTTCTTGCTCGACGACCCTAAGCAGGTCAGCCGTCACCAGTGTGGGTGTTCCCTCGCTGGTGTGCTCGCCTGAGCGGAGGTGGTCCACAATTCTCTCTCGGGGGATCAGAGTGTTGCCCTGCGTCGCAGCTGTCTCCAGTTCGCGGATCGAAAGTGCGCGCAGTCGGCGCGCGTCGACTGGTGTCTCCACTCCTGACGGTTCGGGAATAGGGAATTGCTTTCTGATCAATTCTGTTGGGAAGAAGCCCCGGTCCACTGCGTTGATGGATACGGGATCGTCGGACAAGCGGGTTGCCTCGTACAACAGATAGGGGTTGTTCACGAAGTCTGAGTCCTCGGCCAAAATCCCACGTGCCTGCCTCCCCTCCGGCGTGGCCAAGACCTTCGCCTGCTCGGCGGTTAAGTCGACGCGGCTCAGGAGTTCAAGAAAGGCCCGTCTGTCATCAGTCATTGCTTTCCAGGCTCTCGCGGTCGTCTGATCGACACGCCTCGCGAGTTCGGGCGGAAGGAAGCTACTCGGCATCTCGAGCAGTGAGAACCAAACCGACCAAGGAGACTCGTCTTCTTCTGCACGCTCTACTAGAGCTCTAGCAATGAAGTTGCCCATGGGGACACCGCAGGCATAGAGCACCGCACCAAGCCCAGGAAAAGGCCCACGCTTGTCCCAGAGTCTGCCTAGTTCCTTGTCGATCCATGCCTCCTCTCTCCGGGTTTCAGCTCCGAATAGCTCACTGGATCTCTTCAGGGACGCGCGCATCGCCTGAAGTGCCTCGATGGCCGCGTCATCGCTGACATGTTCAGTTGCGTAGGAAAACTCGGTGAACCGGTGTTCCGGCGCGAACGCAACCACTTCCGCTGGGTCGAATTCCTCGCCGCCCTTTGAGCTCTCCAGTGCCTCTCGGTATGGCATGAGGAAGCCGTCCCCGAAGTCCGGGCGAATCGAGTGACCCAACATGCGCTCCCAGACCATGCTCCTTAGCTGACCCTCTGGCGGGCCGTCGTACAGGTATTCGATCAGGCTTCCGAGGGAATTGACCCGACCTACCCCGATCAGAATCCTTCGTCCGGGTGCGTCTTCCACGAGTGGAATCTGCTTTGCGTAGAAGAAGACGAGAGAGACGTCTTCACGGATGTGGCGCCAGAATGTGTCGAGCAATTCTGTGTGATTGCGATAGTCCTGCCACCAGTTCGTGGAGAAACCGAGTTCGGGCTCTCGGTCCTCACTTACCGCATCGAGTGGGTAGTGTTCCTGCAGTTCCTCGAAGAACTTCGTATTCAGCCATCGAAACGGCACGGCCGGGGCTGCGAATGGCGGGTACTCGATGGGTGTTGGCCTGAAGTGGCCGTGTGAGCCGTTGTCGTCGCGGCGATAGGGATGGTTGTGATTCCGGACGAACCCGCGTGGACTCATGAATGCCACGCGCTCTCCCGCGCACGGAGGGAGGTCCTGCGAATCCAGGTCTGCGAAGTGGTGGCCCGCAATCCTGCCCTCCGCTTCCTCATCTTTCGCCTCCGCGATTCGCTGAAGCTTCAGGCAAGCCAGGTTGTTGCCCGGAGATACGCAGATGCTGCCGTCCCAGCCGTTGTCGTGCCATGGAACGCGCACGGACAAGTGATGCGTCGGGAAAGTCAAGGCTGAGGTCATTTCTCTATCCCTTCTGGTCCAAGTCAAAAGACATCACCACGCGCATTTGGCGCAGGCTGCTGTCAGTTCAGCGAAGAGAGCCGCGCCTGGGTCACGATGAGCTGGACCAGTGTAGGCGGGAGCGACTCGATCCCTACCCACTCTGAGACTGACTCTCCCTATTGCGGCGGATCCCGCGGCGGCTCTCGTTCTCCGGGAGGAGTCTGCCGCGCTCGCCCCAAAATGAGGCCTTCGAGCTCTAACCGCCATGCTGGAAGACCTGGTGCCGCTCAGCACCTCAGGTACCAAATACGCGAACACTTCGCCAGGCAGCAGCTGTCTGCCACATCTTCGATGAGCCGAGCGAGTCCGGTCGCGAGCTATTCGCTGCCGAGCCCGACTGCACAAGTTGCTTCAATCTTGCCAGCGCCTTCTCGGAAGCTTCGCCAAGTCCGATCTCACGACCTCCCGTCGTCTGTCGGCGTTCGAGCCGATCGCTATCTACGGGTGGTTGTGACGTATGGTGTCGCCACTACTCCCTGAGCGAACGATCCGAAAATGCCCAAAGACAACCACATCATCCTCGTCACCCTCGACACGAACATCCCGCAGGCTCTGTGGAGGGATGAGGACAACGCCGAAGTCGTAGGGCAGCTTCTTGCGCTCGCCGCTGATGGACGCATCGATCTCGCAATCACAACCCGCATCGAGTACGACACTCCTAGTCCTCCCCTCTCGGATCGGGTCGGCGACCTGGCAGGGCTTGGAGTAACGACGATCGGCGCCCCATTCACATGGAACGTCTCCTCGTGGAATAGCGGCGACTATTGGGTTAGCGAGCAAGACATTGCGTTAGAAGAGCAAATCAAGAGAACTTTGACCGAGATGCGAATGAAACTGCCCGAAGACACGGACTTTGCCCACATCTTCGGTCATCGTGCTGCCGAAAGGGACATCTTCCTCACTTGGGACAAACCCATCCTGAGGGCAGCCTCGCTGCTCCATGACGAGCTTGACGTCCGAATCTTGCAGCCGGAGGACTTCATCGCCAATCTAGGCGAATGAATCTTCGTGTCGAGTCGCCAGCCTCCGGTCTCACGGCTGCCGCCTCGCCTAACCACCTCCCATGCCTCTCATACGCGCCAGCGGGGCTCCGTATGTCGGCGTGCGTCCGTGACGTCTGTGGGGTGATTCGGCTTGGCATCGCTGAGGATCGGGTGTTTGTCCGTGCAGTGCACCGTCACGTTAGCGCGAACAGGGGCCACGAGCCCGCACGTCAGGCGGCTTGTCGCGGCGATTTCGAAGCGAGCTGAATGGAGCCGATCTCATCGAGGCGCATCGACTGGACGATTGTTGTCGCTTCCAGGCCTCATATCGCGGAACCTGCCTGGAGGGAGGTTCCCGGAGATGGCGATTCCTGATCAAGGGAGCGGTGGCGACCAACACCATCACACGCCCGTGTTGGGCGACCAAGCTCGGAGCGCGGTCATGGACTATGAAGGCGGCTGAATTTCCTGCCGGCTCTTCGGGAGACGTGCGACACACGACATCACTATTGATGTCCGCATCCCGGCCGGATAGGATGTTTCGAACATGCATCTACAATAGTAGCTGTCCGTTCCAAGACCGACATCATGCAGATTTAGGCGTGGAGGAGGCTACAAAGGTGAGGATTGTGCCGTGGCTAACCATCCCAAACAAATCGCCGCCGCCCTCTACGCTCGCGTCTCCTCGGACCGCCAGGATGTCGATCTCTCCGTCGCTGCCCAGCTGCGCGCCCTGCGCGATTACGCCGGGCGCAACGGCTATGTAGTTGCCCGCGAGTACATCGACGAGGCCGAGTCGGGCCGCGTCGCAGACCGGCCGCAGTTCACCAAGATGCTGGACGAGGCCGCACAGCCGGACGCCCCATTCCAGGAGATCCTGGTCTGGAAGTTCTCCCGCTTCACCCGCAAGCGCGAACACGCCGTCGCCTTCAAGTCGATGCTGCGCCGGCGCGGCATCCGCGTCACCTCGATCACCGAGCACGCCGACGACACCCCGACCGGCAAGCTGATGGAGGCGATCATCGAGTCGGTTGACGAGTTCTACTCCGAGAACCTGGCCCAGGAGGTCACGCGCGGCATGCGCGAGGCTGCCGCGCGTGGGTTCTGGGTGGCCAGCCGGCCGCCCTACGGCTACCGGCGGGTCAAGGTCCAGGACGGCGGCAAGGAACGTCCCACACTCGTCCTCAACCCGCCCGTGGACGAGGTCGTGCGGCGCATCTTCGAGATGGCTTCCGCCGGCCTGAGCGTGCTCGACATCACCCGCACGCTCAACGACGACGGCATCCCCACGACCACGGGCAAGCCGTGGCTCAAGACGACCGTGCACCGGCTCCTGACCAACGAGGCCTACACCGGCACCCTGGTCTGGGGTCACAACGCCAAGGACGGCTCGGAGCCGGTGCGGGTCGAGGACGCCTTCCCGGCCATCGTGACGCGCGACGAGTATCAGTACGTGCAGCGGCTGCTCAAGTCGCGGGCGCCCAGGAAAGCGAACCCGCGGCGCGTCTCCAGCCCCTACGTGCTCTCGGGCCTGGTCGGCTGCGAGGCCTGCGGCGTGAGCATGTCGGCAGCCGAGGCCAAGAGCGGCCAGTACAGCTACTACGTCTGCCAGTCGAAGATCAAGAAGGGCTCGGAGACCTGCTCAACACCCAGGCTCAACGCGCGTGACTTCGAGCAAACCATCATCGAGCAGCTGCGCGGCCACATCCTGACCGAGCGCAACATCCGCGAGCTGGTCCAGATGGTCGATGAGGAGATGGACGGTCTGGCCCATGAGCAGCGGCGCAAGCTGGAGACGGTCGAGCACGAGTTGGCGGATGTCAACCGGGCGCTCGACCGCATCTGGCGCCTGGTCGAGACCACCGACCTGGAGATGGCCGACGCCGCTGACCGCATCCGCGAGCACAAGCAGCGCAAGCAACAGCTTGAACAGGCGGTGGATGAGTCGAGGCGGATGCTGGCCGAGCGGCGCGAGCTGCT
>VXRL01000023.1 GCA_009838515.1 Terriglobia bacterium
CCCTGCGTGCCCAAGGCCACCATCACCATCACCGGCTGGTACGTGGCCACCCAGTGGTGGTGGTCTTCGTGCTCCTCCATCATCAGCACGTACATGTTGCCGCTCGCGGCGGTGTGCACGTAGCCGTCCTTGACCTCGGCCTCGCCCAGCCACCAAGTCATGTCCTCGGCTTGGGTCAGGGTTACCGTGCCGCCCAGCGCGCCCAGCATCACTTCCTGCATGGCCGCCACGTGCATCACGCCGATGGGAACCCCCTCCGGCGACAGCTGCGCCGCGTAGACGTTGCCGTTCGCGGCCGTCACGGTCGTCTCGGCCGTGATCATCATCCACTCGCCGCCGATCATCGCCGAGAACGTCAGGTCCTCGTTGCGGCGGATCTCGACGGTCGAGCCGGAGATCCCCAAGGGGATGCTCAGCGCCGGCGGCTGCACGTACTCGGCCGAGAACATGCCGTCGTCGCTGATCATGACGGTGTACATGTTGCCGTTCTCGGCGGTAACGACCGCCCCGTTCTCAAGCGCGTTGCCGTTGGCCTGGTAGCTGCCGTCCTCGAGGCGCTCGATGGAGATCATCCCGCCCGTGGTGCCCAGCGCGAGCGACATCGCGTCAGGCATCTGGTAGGCGGCGCTCCAAGTGGTGCCGTCCAAGGTCAGCGTGTAGGTGCTGCCGTTGGCCTCGGCCATCACTTCCGTGCCGGTGGCGAAGGCCTCGCCGTTGAGCGTGTAGCCGCCGGCCTGTGTGGTCATCAAAGTCAGCGTTTCGCCGCTGGTGCCGAGGGCGACCTCGACAGCCTGCGGCTGGAACGGCGGTGGTGCCGGCGGAGGTGCCGGCGGAGGCGCCGTCGCGGTGGGCTCGGAGCCGCCGCAGCCGGCCAAGCCGAGCGCCAGCAGCATCAGAGCCAAGAGGCCGAAGCCCCAACTCGATCGATTGCGATTCGTCATGATTCTCCCTTGTGTCCTTCTCCACTGCACCCCGCCAGAAGGATCGATCCTCTGGCGGATTGCCAAACGGAGGCCCGCTAGGAACCCCAAATAGCAAGTACTAGCACATCATGCCATCCGCCCGCAACACGTGTCAAGGGCGGCGGCAGAATATTTTCGTGGAGCCTGCAAGCAGGCCAGTCCTTGCTGTGGCGTTCGAATCCAACCTCCACGCCTAGACTAGCACATCCGCCACTGACCATGCCCGAGGACTCGAGGACATTGCGATCGCACACAGTTAACACAGAGGGTCGGGATCGTGTAAGACGGGAGAGTGCGGATTGGGCTCCGCAGGCTCAAGCCGCAGACGGTGCGATGGTGCGACGGCTGCAATGGGCGTTGCAGCGGGGCGGATTCTCGCGCGCGGGCTCGGCCCGCGAGTTGTGCGAGCGGGACGGCTGGCGCAACCCGCGTGGGAAACTGTACGCGGCCTCGGCGCGCAAGGCCCTGCCGCGCTTGGCGAAGCAGTTGGGGCTGGCTTTGCCGCCGATCCAGGTGAGGGGGCCAAGCTGCCGCCAGCGGGGTGTGCAGGGGCCTAGACCAGTCCAGTTTGCCGGCAGCCTGCGGCAACTGGGAGAGGTGTGGCTGGAACGAGCCCAGACGCCCGCCCAGCGTCGGCTGCGCGCGGATCTGTTGCGGTCCGGGCATCCGCTGGGTGCGGGGCGGGCCCCAGGCTGTCGTGTGCAGTATCTGCTGGCGAGTCGGCTGGGGCCTGTGAGCGTGCTCAGTTTCGTGGCGGCTTCGCTGCGGCTGGGGCCGCGGGACCGGCATCTGGGTTGGGACGACCGCACGCGCGGAGCGCGTGTTGGGGCGGTGGTGAGCAACGACCGGTGGAGTGGCTACGAACTGGACAGGTAGAGGTGCTGTACAGTCTGGCACGGCATGCGCGGGACGCCCCGCAGACGCCGGCGGAGGACTTGCTAACGCAGGACGAGCGGGCGATGATCAGAGGCGTTCGTCAAGCGCCGTCAACTGCGGCCGACGGCCGAGCACGGCAAACCGTTCGGAACGGACATAAGAGACATAAGAGTTGGGTGGTGTTACTGGCCCGCACGGTGGGCTGGCGGCCCAGCAAGCGGCGGCCCTATCCAGGCAACGAGGTGCTCTGGAGGGCATAGGTGCGCTTGCAAACGATGGTGCTCGGGATGCAAACGCTGCGTGGCCCTTGACCGACTTTGCGCGGGAGCGCGGAATGCTGGTCACTCTACGCCCGGTGCCAGTGTCACTGTGTAGGATCTAGGGCAGGAGCCTAGGCGCGCCTACGAGATGGGTCAGCGAACGAAGCGGGGCAACTGCTCGTCTCGCAGGAACCTCTCCTTCAACTGGCACCTCGTTCTGGCGCCGGATTTCGTACTCCGTTGCCGCGTCGCACATGAGGTCATGCATTTGGTGGTCCCGGACCATTCCACGAAGTTCTGGCTGACCGTCCAGGGCCTTTGTCATGACACTGATCGAGCCAAGCCATGGCTAAGCCGTCACCACGCAGAGTTCACCGTCAGCCTCGAAAGCGTCGTCCATCCCGTGTGTTCGATTGAGCCTGTTGTGATCGCGCACCGGCGAAGCTTGATCGGCAGTTGCGGCCTTCGGTCGCTGAGGCGGTCGCGCCGAGGCAACGGCACGCTCGATGCCGCGCACCGATCCGATGATCGCCATCGCCGAGTCTCGGCCTGACCGACCGGATCTCCTCAGCGACATATACATCGCCATGAACTGCACGCAGCCTTCGTTCTGTGCCGTAGCGCACTGAGCGCCCGTGACGGCAAGATGCCGCCACTTTGCCGTCTCGAGGAATCCATGCGATTCCGCCTTCCTTGAGGTCTTCCCATATGGTGTACGCCTTGTCTCCCACATCGCGAGCGGTGCTGATGTCGGGGCAGTTCGTGGCGATCGATGGAATGATCGGTCTGAATTCGTCCTGTGTCTCGGCGAGTCTGAACAGTCCCGGGTTCTCGATGATCGCGAGTTCTCTCCAAAGCTTGTCGTCCTGAGCGCTCAGAGGCATCGCTAGCAGCAAGGCTGCCAGCGCCAACATCCGCACGGTTCACCTCCCCTCCGGCCGGTTCCGTGGAACCGGGTCAGGTGAACGTCACGTAGTGCTTACGATGATGCCCTGCTTATTCGCCGCGACTCCGGGAGCTACCCATTGTCTCCGATCAACTCTTGTATTCAGCAGGCGACCCGGCATGCGGGTGCACTACTGACGTTCACGGCCGCCGCCTACACCCGCCTCGATCTATATGCAATGCCAGATGGCGAAAAACCTGACAATTCTTGGCAGGTTTTCGCGGAAGCGTCCGTGTTACAACGAGTTACGAGGATCATGGCATGTGTGCCAATATGCCATAAATCAGGGCCAGCACAATGAGCAAGATGATCGAACTCACGTCCGTGTCCAGACGATGACCCCGGGCACCTCAATACGGACCACATCGTTGCTGTCGGCAAGTTCGACGGCAGCACCAGCGTGGTCACGACTGCCACCAACGACAATGGGAGTGCATGGGGCGTCGAAGTCTATGAAGAACCGGAAGAGGTTTTCGATCTCATCAGGGGGGCATCAGATGAAGCAAGCCAAGCAGCGCACCGTCGAGGTGCCTGATCGCAGCTACCAGCCAAGCCGCGCCGAGTTGCGCGAAGACCTGTGACTCAAGGGTACGCTCGAGGAAGCGATGAAGGCGCTGGTGCGGCCGGTCAAGGTGCGCAAGGTCGTGCCTGTCAAGCGCCAGGCGCTGGTAGCCGTGTCGGTGATGATGCGCAGGCAAGACAATCATGAACATTTACGCAGTGATAGCCCAAGATGCGCCCTTGGACGATTTGGTCGAATCCAACTTTGACGAGTCAGATCGATGCAAACTTCGGGAGGGTGTTTGGATGGTGCGAAGTTCTCGCCTTACGAGTTCCGAGGTGGTCGGTGACCTTGGCATCAAGCCCGATCTGGTAGGGATCGTTGTCAAGGCCGCAAACTATGACGGTCGCGCCCATCGCGAGATTGTGCAGAAACTCTCCGCTTGGGACAGCGAGTGATGCCAGATCCCAAGGTCACGCAGTTTCCCGAGCAGTCATTTGCTAACGGGGGCGGTAATGGCAGCAAGTTTGATGACAGGCTTCGTGCCGTTGAGAATCGCCTGACCGCCATCGAGACCATGATGGAGAACGCTGCAACGAAGACCGATATTGCGGGCCTCAAAGTCTGGGCTCTTGGTGGAGCTTTGGTTGGAGCACTCGCTGTTCTTGGCTGGCTGGTGTATTGGATCTTACGGAACATACCACTCAATCACTAGATGTTGGGCTATCGCCACTATAATTCCCAAAGTTGCAGACAAGGGCGAACAGGCCCTTGACCGCGACACCGTGCCCGATGCCCGGGCCTTGCGGTCGATCATCGAGCCAGGCTCCGGTCGCCGTTCGCCTCACCATGCCTCAGAAGCAGCGCCGGCGACAGCGCTGCGCACGCAACCCCATCCATTCGTGCGCCGCTCCGCGATCGGCCGAACCGTGTTCAGGAGCCCGGACCGAGCAAGCGGGCGGGTCCGGTTTCGGACCCGCCCGCCGCAGGCAATAGCCGGAGCCGGAACGCTAGGGCTTCACCTCCGCTCCGAACGAGGCGGAGTAATCATCGACCGTGGTTCCCGTATCCGTGATGCTCCAGGTTCCGAGCACGCCGACCGGCTCGTCCCTGAAGTCCTGGTCCATGACGAACACTCCGGCCATCGCGGCCGTAATTCCGCTAGCTGCGGTTGTGTCCTGCGAGCTGTCCCTGTACCGGACCCTCATGGTCGGGGTGCCGCCAAGGGTCCCCGCAGCAGCCGTAAGCCCGGTGAAGAAGATCGATTTGGCGTCCTTGGTGCCGTACTTGAAGTAGGCGCTCGTGCCTCGGACGCCCTTCAGGTCCGTGATGGTGGTCCGTACCGATGGAGTGTCGTCCGCCCAATCGACCTGCAGGATAAACTGACCCGCATACAGGTCCCCGGTGCTCTCGTTCACCGCCAGGGTCCTTCCCTCGTACGTGGCGGCGAATGTCAGCCCGCTCACGTTGTCGGCCACCGCTGGAGCGAGAGGACTGTACGCGAAGGAACCGTGGGCCGGTGTGGAATCGGCATCGGTATCGGTTCCGTCCACGTTACCCTGCGCATTGTCAGGCGCGATCTGGGACCACACCCCGAAGCGCGTGTACCTGTTGCGCCCGAAGTCGTACTTGAAGTCCCATCTCTTCTCGGAGTAGACCTGGCGGGCCTCATCAGTGTCGAACTCAGTTGAACTGGCAGCGAACAAGCCTTCGTCGGCCAACGCTCGCTGGAGCGCGGCGGCACTCCCGAGTGCGCTAACAGCTCTGCTGAGCTCGGTGCTTGCGGCACTCCTGGTGTCACCAGCAAGCGTTACGCCGCTGATGCCTAGGACGGTATTGAGAATGGTTCCCGCTTCAGTCAATCTGGTCGAATAATTGTCATCGGTAAGGCCGGTCCGCAGACTAGAGATTTGGGTTCGCGCTTCGCTCACGAACGTGCTGCCGGCCCTTGCGGTACGCGACCTGCGATATAGGTCCGTAAGCTCCAGGCCGGTGAAGTTCCTGTTGAATTCCTCGTCGCTGATGATCCCTGTGTCGGTAGCGATCTCGAGAACGTCCCTGGCAAGGCTGAAAGTGCTCTCTTCCGTGTCCGGCGTAATCGGCCCGCCGGTACCGGTGCCGGCGGTATCGTTCGTGATGTAGTGGATCGAGCCGCTCGTGGCGCCGCCTCGCCTGTCCGCCTCTCTCGGCAGCGTCGGCTTGGACACGGTGCCGGTTCTCGTCGCTCGGAAGCCACCCTCAAGGCCGAAGGCCTCCCACACGCCGAGCGCTTCGACGGCGTCGTCGACAAGCTGGACCCGGAACTCCGCGACGGCCATCTTCGCGGACACCAGCCCGCCCAATATGCCTTCCATTGCGCCTGCAGAAAAATCAGTAAGTCCGAATATCTTCCCCACGGCCATCTCGGCTTGCCGCCAGAGTCCGGGAGCTGACTCGGTCCCTACGTCAGCGATGTGATCGTCCGGGTCCCGGGCATCTCGAGCATACAGCTCCTTGTTGAGCCGGATGATGTCGACAATCTCCTGCAGCTTGGCCTTGGCGGCCTCCACATAGGTGCGTTCCCGCGTGACAAGGCTTTCCTGCATGAGGTCGTACACCGGGAACTCAACATGGTCGGCACCGGCAGGGTCGGTACCGGTTCGTTGCGGAACGATCTTTGTGCCTCGGTCGTCCGCTTCCGAGGGTTGCTCGCCCAGTGTCGAAAGCTGGACACCGTAGGTGTTGGTGTCGTCGTCCGTTAGATCATCGTCGAACCGGCCATCTGTGAATGTGTCGACCTCGTCCGTCTGGGTCGGCCCCGCGACCCCGCCGGTGTCGACAGTGCTCGGGTCCCTCACGGTCGCCGCCGACCACCGGCCGTCCGAAGCCTGCGTCAGGCGGTACCGGCTCCCGCCGGCCGTGATCTGGCTTCCGCTCGAAACCGGATTGCCGTTGTACGTGAACGTGCCGCTTGACGTTCGCCTCAGCGTGACGGTCTGGCCGCCAGGAAGGCTGACGGTCTGGTCGCCTGACGCCGGCGGCGGCGCGCTCGGCGTCGCGAGCCAGCTGCCGTCGCTTAGCCGCATCAGCTCGTACGTCCTCCCGTCCTGGGTGATGACCGAGCCGTCGCGGACCGGATCGCCGTTGTGCGTGAGGGTCCCGTCCTCTTCCTGGAACAGGATGATGAGCCCGCCCGCGCCGTCCACGGGAACCGGGCTCCGCAAGTACTCCGCGCTCCATTCCCCGTCTTCCAGCAGCAGCCTGTACCGGTTGTTGCCCACCCTGCGAACATCGCCGTTCCGCACCGTCTCGCCGTCCTCAGTCCAGCCTCCGTCCGAGTTGCGCTGCAGCGTGAGGGTCACGGCGGAAGTGCCGAGCCTGACCATCTGCAGAACCGGTGCCTGCGAAACTGCCGTCCACTGGGGGAATTATGTACCAAAATCAGCAAAGGCGGTTGCGGCGGGCGGCCCGGCACGCTACTCGGTGGACCCGCGCCGCACCAGCCTGTAGCGCCGGTTCAGCTCCCGCCGCGTGGGCTCGCGGTTTTCGCTCTTGGTCGTCGGGGGAACCGACGCCAGCCTAGAGAATGCGTCCTCTAGATCGCCCCGCGTGACGGGGCGGCGGTCCTTGGGGTCGAACTGCGGGGCGCTCGCTTGGCGGACCTGCTTCGGGTTCATCTTCTTCGCCATGCGTCCTTATGGTACCGATTTGTCCAGAGGACTCCCGCGCTTACGTCAGTCGTTTCGTAGAGCCAGAGGACGCGGAGGCCGACATGATCTCGATACCGTCCTTGCGAGGATGGACGAGAATCCGATTCCCCCACGGCAGCCCGCGTCCCTCCCGCATGACGCGGGTCTTACAAATCGGGATGTCTCCTTCGCGAAATACCGCTCGGAGCACCTTCATCCCCTTAAGCGCGGCCAGCAGGGCGGCTACCCAGTCACCCATCGTCAGGTACTCGGTACAGCGTGGCCTGTGATGCTCCGTGGTGAAGAACCGCGATGATCCAATAGCCCTCGACGTTGACCGGGTACGGTCTCCCGCGCTCCATCGACTCGTACCTAAGAAAGACCCCGGACTCGCCCGCTTCGACGGCCCGCATGCCATAGGAAATCTCCCCCATCGGCCGATAAGTAAAGGCCTCGGGAGAAAGTGGGGCCGTTAGCGCCATCAAGCAATCGCGGGCAGGACCCGCCTCCGTTCCGGGTGATACGGTGTAGGGGGCCTCATGCGTGAGAACAGGCAGTCCCAAATTACCCGACATTGCCGACCTCGCCTACCTGCTGCGCCAGAGCCTTGTGGATTTCCCTCGCGACCTGCAGCGTGCATCCAAGCCTAATGACCGGGGTGACTTGGAGCCCTTTGCGTTTGAGCGACGCGGCTTGCTCCGCCTGATCCCTAGGCGTACCCCAAATCATGGGCGGAACAACATATCCGAAAGTCATTATGACCTCGCCTCCGGGAGTCGTCTGGAAGATGACGCTTGTAACGCTCTTTGGGGGTCCCAGCGCCTGCACCTCCCCCGCGTCCCATCTGATAGGGACAGCGATGTCGACTTGTTCTTGTGACGGTGTTGCCATTTCTGTTCGGCGCGCATTGTAGCACGCATTCCCATTATGGCGGTTCGCCAAATTTCTTGCGATTTCAACTGATAACTGCTGCTGCGCAGGAGCCCTCTGCGTCGAGTCGCCCGCCGATACGGCACCGGGACGCTCACGGAGCCTACGGCGCGAGCCCGCCGCAACCGCCTTTGCTGATTTTGGTAGTCGAGTAGGAGGGGGCGTTACCGCGCCCCTCCCCTCACAGAATGTGGAGTAGTGGGTAATGTGGAGTTCGAGCCGTAAGCCCCTGAAATAGCAACTCTTCGTCGATTTCTACTGCACATTACTGAGATCGTGACACCGGTGCCTCTGCTGGCACCGATTCCTGACAACGGAGGTCACGATGCTCATTGACTTATTCCCTCGGGCCCATGCCCGCTTCCAGAAACTGCCCCTACTCGGCGATCATCTCGACGGGCTGGCCCAGCAGCTGACCGTACAGGGGTTCCGACCCTCGCGGATCCGGAGACGCATCTGCAAAGCGCCTGTGCTCGAGGCCATGCTGGCATCCCTCGGAATCCGCGACCTTGGCGAACTGTCGCGGGAACGTCTCCTGTCGCTGGCTCCCCGCCCGGCCCGGAATCAACGCGAGTTGTCAGCGCTCGTGCGGTCCATGGCCGCGTTCCTGGCCGACCGCGACTTGGTGCAGGGTGTGGATCCGGGCCCCGGTGAAGTCCTCGTTCGTTCCTATCTCGAGTTCCTCCGGCAAGTGCGCGGTCTCGCCGTCTCGACGTTGCGCCATCACCGCCGCACGGCCCTCGACCTGCTCAAGTTCCTCGGTTACGACGACCGTCCGGAGGTTCTCGAGACGATCTCCTCGCAACACATCGAGGCGTTCGTCGTGCAGGGCGCCAAGACTCTCGGACGCGGCAGCCTGCAGCACCTTGTGTCGCAACTGCGCTGTCTGCTGCGCTTCCTCGCCACCCGCGGTGAGGTGGCCTCTGGCCTCGACGCCCACATTGACACCCCGCCCACCTATCGCGACGAGCAACTCCCCCGAGCCCAGCCTTGGGAAGCCGTGCAGGCCCTGCTGGCGGAGATCGACTGCACCACCCCGGTCGGACGGCGCGACTATGCCATGTGCCTGCTCATGGCGACCTACGGCTTGCGGGCCAGCGAAGTCGCCGCCCTGCAACTGGACTCGCTCCTCTGGCGAAGCGGACAGATCCGTCTCGACCGGCCCAAGGGCCGCAAGCCACTGGCCCTGCCTCTGACCGACGAGGTCGGGACGGCGTTGGTGGACTACCTGCGGCACGGACGTCCTCGATCCCAACATCGCCGCGTTTTCCTCGGTTCCCGTCAACCTGTCGTGCCCCTCCGGCCGGGGGCCGTGCGGGCCGCCTTCCGGCGCCGGGTGCAGCGCAGCGGAACCGGGTTTCCAGACGCAGGGACGCACTGCGTCCGCCACTCCCTCGCCATCCATCTGTTGCGCAGCGACGTGTCGATCGAATCGATCGGCGGTCTGCTCGGCCATCGCAGCCTGGTCACCACCGGCCAGTACCTGCGTCTGGACGACAACGCCCTCAGAGCCGCAGCACTCGACCTTCCCCTGCCTGTCAAGGAGGTCCGCCCATGAGCCCCGCTTCACCATCGTCCCCGCTGGGCGCGGCGATCACCGCGTACGTCGACCGACAGCGCTCGCTGGGCCTTCAGTACGACAAGGAGGCCCGGATTCTCCAGCAACTCGATACCTTCCTCGCCGAGTCCGACCACAGCGACCTGACGGCCAGCGGTTTCAACGACTGGGCCCTCACGCTGGAGCATCTCACACCCCAAGGCCGCCGCAAGAAGATGCGGATCGTCTACCGGTTCACCTTGCATCGCCGTCACACGACACCGGAGTGCTTCGTGCCGGACCCGGCCCAATTCCCGGCCCCGTCCCCTGCGCCAGCTCCCTGGATCTTCAGCGAGCAGCAGATCCTAGCCCTGCTGGAGCAGACGGGACAACTCCAGCCTGCGCCGCAATCCCCACTGCGTGCCCACGTCTATCGCTTGGCCGTGGTGCTGCTGTACACCGCCGGTCTGCGACGCGGAGAACTCGTCCGGCTCCGTATCGGCGACTATGCCCCTTCCCGGCACACGCTGCTCGTGCGCGTCTCGAAGTTCCGCAAGTCGCGGATCGTCGCGCTCTCCCCCGATGCCTGGCGGGAAATGGACGCCTACCTGCGACCGAGGCTGTGCTTCCCGCACACCGCGAGTTCTCCCTTGCTCGCCCATGGTTCGCGAGCCGACAAGGCCTTCTCCGGATCAACGTTCGGCAAGGGCTTCCGCCAGCTGTGCCGAGACGGCTCTGTCCTGACCGACTCCGGAAGGCCGCCGCGCGTCCATGACGTCAGACACACCTATGCAGCCCATGTGCTGCTGCGCTGCTATCGGGACAACCGCAACCCGCAGGCCGTGCTGCCAATCCTGTCGAGGGCCATGGGGCATGCCTCCCTGGCTTCGACCGCCTACTACCTGTCCATGATCGATCCGATCCTCGAGCAGGCCGCCCAACAGGTCGCCCGCCACGTCGGTCCCCTACTGGCTGGCAACCCGGGAGGATCTCATGGCTGACTCCTGCCCCAACGCGCTGGGCCAGGCCCTGCGCGGCTTCCTCGCCGACGAACTCCCTCGTGTCCGCGGCCTCAGCCGTCACACGGTCCATTCCTTCCGCGACGCGCTCAAGCTCCTGCTCGTCTTCCTCGAGCGCCACTTGCAGCGGCCCGCAGCGCAACTCGACTTCCCCGATCTCTCCCGTGCGCATCTGCTCGCCTTCCTCGAGCATCTCGAGATCCAGCGTGGCAACTCCACTGCCACGCGCAATGTCCGGCTCGCCGCATTGCACTCCTTCGCACGCTACGCCGCACCGCTGTTCCCGGTCCACTGCGGAGTCTGCCAGGTCATTCTCGCCATTCCCTTCAAGCGCGCCGACCAGCGTAGCGTCGAGTATCTCGAGCACAACGAGATGCAAGCTCTGCTGGAAGCGCCCGACCGCTCGACCGAGGCGGGGCGGCGCGACCATACCCTGCTAGTGACCATGTACAACACCGGGGCGCGGGTCCAGGAGATCCTCGACTTGCGTCCCTGTGACCTGCAACTGGACCGGCCGCGCCAAGCGCTACTGCGCGGGAAGGGAGACAAATGCCGCTATTGCCCGTTTGGAAGGAAACCGCCGCGCTGCTGCGAGAGCTGTTGCGGACCCGCAACGTGGATTCCGCCGACAGGCAGCCGCTGTTCCGCAATCGCTCCGGCCATCCCTTGACGCGATTCGGGGTGCGGTACATCCTGCGCAAGCATGCCCGTACCGCCTCCAACTCCGTGCCGACACTGGCCAGCAAGCGCGTCCATCCCCACGTTCTGAGGCACACCGCCGCTTCCCATTTCCTGCAGGCGGGTGTCGACATGGTCACGATCGGGCGCTGGCTGGGCCACGCCAACGTCTCGACGACCAGCATCTATGCCGAAGTGGACCTGGAATCGAAACGCCAAGCCGTACGAAAGGCCAAACCGATTCTGAACACGAATCCGAGGTCCGCAGACTGGCGAACCAACGCCGACACCCTCAGTTGGTTGGAAAGCCTGTAAGCCATCGCGACTACCACCCATAATGTGGAGTTGCTGCCACTCAAGCCCTGAATGACCAACGGCCTGCAGTTCGAACTCCACATTACCCACTACTCCACATTCTGTGAGAAATGTTCACCTGAACATTTCTCACAGATCCGAGCGTGCGCGTCTAACGCACTCGGTTCCTCACATGGCAGGTTC
>VXRL01000047.1 GCA_009838515.1 Terriglobia bacterium
GTTACTGGTCAGTCCGGGCCATTGCGATGGCCGCTTAACCTGCAAAAACAACCCCTAACGCGCTATCGTAGCGCATCCCTTCACAGATCATCCCACTGCCTTCCCGTACCGGTGCCACTATTGCCGAATCGGCCATCCAGCTAGGCCAGCTTTCCCGCAAGGCCACGATCTCGTCGCGGTCTTGGTCAACGCCCGATAGCTTGGAGTAACGCGCCGCCGAGACCCGCACTTCGGATGATTGCCAACCAAGCGGACCCTCGCCGCCCCACGGCGTCAGCTTGCCGCTCTCCTCCCGCGCCAGCCGAAGCGTTACCTGCGGCAGTCCCAGCCGAGTCGGGAACCGGTCGTCGCTGAACACCCGCTGCATCTGAATCTGATCGTACTCATCCTCCGCATCGAGTACTTGATTAAAGGCCTGCTGAGCTTCGCTCATCCTTCGTCCGATAGTCTCGACTTCCGCTTCCTTCAGTGCATCCGGCACCTCCAGCAGTCCACCGCCATGCACGGCCTCGATCAGTTCGCGTATCCCGTCGGGAGCTCGGATCACGCCTGAGTCGAAGAGCGCCCGAGCTGTACGCCATTGCGTGTCCTGCGGATAGACCATAGCCCCGGGTCCGAGGATCCGTTTCAGCCAACTCGAGTCATCCACACGATCTGGATCGGGTGACAGCACATGGAGGGCGGGTCCCGGAATCGGGCGTTCTCCCGCTGGGCGTAGGTCCATGTGACGCCACAACCGGCCAGCTCGCTGGATCAACGACCCGACCGGGGCCAAGTCCGAGACCATGAGGTCGAAATCCAAGTCTAGTGAGGCTTCGACTACTTGCGTCGCAACCAGAATTCGACCTGCCCGGCCAGTTCCATCACGCCCGAAGCGTGCCTGCAATGCCGCTTCGCGCTCGAGACGGTCCATCACAGAGAACCGCGCGTGCAAGAGGTCAGCGTGCATACCTAAGTCCTTTAGAGCTAAGAAGGCCTCAATTGCACCGTCTACGCTATTGCGTATCCATGCGCAGGCAGCTCCGCTGCGTACTCCGTGCTTCAACCGCGCGATGGCCTCATCCGTGCTCTCAATCCGCAGTACATCAATGTCACGGCGCGTGGCCGGAACCGGATCTATCTTCAGGCAGTCAATGCTACGTCCGATGACGCTCAGCGTCGGATAGGCATCGGTTCTCAGCTCGCGCGGGCGTCGGATCCCAAGACCCCTCTGGAACGCCTTTGCGTAACCGTTGCGCATGCCGAGTGGTAGGGTTGCCGTCATTACTATTGCCGAACCTCCCAGCATTGCTTGGAATCGCAGCAGGCCCTGCAATTGAGCTTCCATATAGGGATCGAACTCGTGTGCTTCGTCGACGATCAGGACGTGCTTGGAAAGCGCTCTCAGCCGGAGAGTGTTGAATCGAGTCGGAAGCACAGCCAGCAACGCTTGGTCGATGGTGCCGACTCCCACGTCCGCCAGGAGGACCCGCCTCCTGTCGTCTGCCAGCCAACTCCCGCAGCTGATCCCGCCGCCAGGGTCGGAGGCGTCACGCCCCCTAATCTTGCGGAAAAGATCGTTCATCCTTGCCCGTCCGTGCGTCAGTGCCAAGGATGGAGAGCCTTCGAAGAGTCGCGGCGCTATGCTCTCGAGCCTCTCAAGCATCGCGTTCGATGTAGCCATCGTCGGCAGAGCGAAGAACAAGCCGTCGGCCTTTCCCGATGCCATCATGCGCGCTGCGAGGATCAGCGCTGCTTCAGTCTTACCCGCACCGGTCGCGTCTTCAAGCAATACGAGCGCCGAGCCCACTGGCAATGCGATTTCGGCGGCCGCCGCTTGCATCGGACGGGGTTTCGCCGTTCGGGGAAGCACTCTCGCAAACCCGTCGCGTCGCGGCCGGGCATGGTGCAGCCCGGCCTCGGAAATTGCGGTTTCCGCCCGTTTGCACGCCCGCTGCCAGTAGTCCTCAACGGGAACTCGAGGGTCTTCTGGCCCGAACCAATCCGCGTTGGAGCCTATCCAATCAGCCTCCACCGTAAGTCCGCATAGCGCCCAAGAGATGCGTCTTGCCTCCGACTCGCACATGTTGTTCAGCGACGCAGTCGGGAATAGGGTAGAGATTGCGGAGATGGCCTCTTTCGACGCTTCGGACGCTGCTGCTCCGATCTGTTTGGCTTGGTCCCTATACTTCTTGCTCTCCAAGTGCGCCGGCGGGCCTCCGTGATGCCCGGCTACGGCCGCGTAGAGGATTCTTCGGACTTCCGGTGTTCCTCCGATTACATCAGCGATCATATCGTCATGGTCACGTAGAAGGCGGTAGCTGTGCTGCCAGTGGCGAAGGCCCCGGTAGGGCTGGCCAAGCAGCATGGAGCGAAAGGTACAACTGAACTTGCCCAGATCGTGCAGGGCAACGAGAAACGCCGCGGCTTGGTTACCGGGGATGCTCGAAGTAAGGGGCTCCCGCGAAATCAGGCGGCTCGCTACTGCGCCAACATCCAACAAGTGCCAGAGCGCAGGATGAACCTGGCCGTCGACTAGCTTGCCGGGCCATACACCAATTAGATCCGGTCGCATGAACTCCGCTAGAACCAGTCAGCGCCGAGAGTCACCGCAGCGTTGCGCCCGCTCCAGGATCGCGCTTCGCAACGGCCCGCATTAGCGCCAGCGTCATCTGACAGTCAGCTAGCGCACGGTGATCCTGCTTCGTCCGACTCGTGACCTCGCGGCCGAAAGCCGCTTGGAGGCTGTGCAATTTCCAATGCCCCTTTCGCCATCCATGTGGCACCTTCCGCCACGCAGCATACTCGAGCATTACGCACCGTGCGTCTAGGCTCGGCAGACTAGCACCTGAAGGCATGTCTGCGAGCACGTGGCACTGTTGAGCAGTCTGGTCGATTACCCGAAGATCAAATCTCAGGTTGAAGGCCAGAAGTACAGACGCTCGCCGCAACGCCGCGACTAAAGATGCGTGATGGTTCGGCCAAGGCTTCGCGCCGAACTCCTGCAAGTTCTCGCGCGTCAGGCCATGCACATTCGAAGCAACTCGTGGGATATTCCCCTGCGGAAGTACTAGGCGATCGTAGAGTACGCTTCCGCAAGTATCGATGAGCGCGATGTCAACGACCTCGCTCCAATTCGACACACCAGTCGTTTCGGTGTCCAGAATAAGCACGTCCTGGCGATTCAGCAGACTTGCCCACGGCACCTTCGGCGTCGACTTGAGAGCATCCCCGCTAGTCAGTAACCGGCTCAGCCACTTCATCGAATATATCCCGGCCAGCCGTCGACTCCCTGACAGCCATTTTATCGGTCGTCAAGGAGCCTCGCATAGAACACTACACGAGCAGCGCACTTCCGGCGCCGAAACCTTATCAGAAACACGCACGCTAGGCATGTACGGCGGGCAGGCCGACTTCGGCGATTCTGACCGTTCCGGCACGCGCGCGGCACCGCGGCCCTGCCCCTATGCCGGAATCAATCACCGCTGGACCGCGCCTGCTTTCCCTGAGTCAGGTAGGGCCGCAGGCCCCTATCCGATCCGATAGCGATCTCGAAGAACCCGGTCATCATTTCCTCCCAGCTTTGGTCGCCCCAGCGAACCTCGACCGAGGGGTCGGGATCGTCCGGGTTGTTCGGCGAATTGTCGAATTGCGCCAAGCACTTGATCGCCGTGCCGGCGGGCAATAGCTTCGGCCGCTTGAGGTAATGGAAGTACTGCCAGTCAAAGTCATACTGCGGCACGCTCAGCAGCGTCTCGTTGCGGCCATCGGGGTAGCGCAATTCGAAGCGGAAATCGTCCCCTCGCAAGTGCATGTGCGGCATCACGGCGGTCAGCTCGGTATCCTGGCCCAGCACCCACCTGGATGTGACCGGATGAGCGGCGGCGCCCGGAGGAATCACGAACTTGTTGTTGGTAGCCGCCATCGTCAGTACCCGCTTGGCCGGGGGCCCGTCGAGGAAGCGCGGCCCGATCCGGCTGCGGTCAAGCTCCTGCTTGCCTGGGACAGTGTAGTGCAGTTGGAGAACGACGTCGGCACCGGCGGGCAGCAGCTTCGCGTGATCCGTCCCCTTGTACGACACCGCCTCAGTGCCGGGCGCGAATCCGGCCAGAATGTCGCGATATTCGTCGCGTTCCCGCTTGCGCTGCTCCTTGCTGGTCGCTCCGGGCACGAAGATCTTGCCCGGCTCGGCCCCTTCCAGCCAGTGCGACCCCTTGGGACGAATGAAGGCGAGCACGTGATGCACCACAGCTCGGTTGCCGGGACGAACCTCGGCCGCGACAACCCACTTGTCCTCAGCAAAGCTTGTCGGGATCACCAAGTACTGGTAGTCGATCGTGCCCTCTGCGGATACGCGGAAGGACTCAGGCATCTCGAGCACGAAATCCGGCTCGCCGATGTTCCATCCGTCGACGAATTCAAGGGGCGAGGGAGCGTCGGATGGATCGCCGCGCTCGGCCCCGGTCTCGGCCCATTCGATCAGGACGCGCTTCTCTTCGGCGGTGAGCACGTGGGCGTTCGACCACTCGCCGAATCCCGGGTCAGCAAACCACGGCGGCATCCGGTCCAACGCCACCGCCTCGTGGATCGCCCGGGCCCAGGGGCGAGTCTCCTCGTAGGTGAGAAACGACATCGGCGCGGCTTCACCCGGACGGTGACACTGCTAGCAGTTGACCTGCAGCACCGGCTCCATGTCGCGGTGAAAGGTGACCGCCTCACTGGCGCCGATTGGCAGCACAACGATCATTAGCGCCATTAGCGCCATTACGGATATGAACTTCATTGGGAACTCCAAGCATCTATTTTAACCCACACTCTGAGCAGGACTTGCGGACAGGCCGACGATTGGGCGGACCCACACTCACTGGCCGCACAGGCACAACTGAGGATAGGATTAGAGCATCGTGTCCACTGGACGCATACTTGCCTTTGCTCTCGCGATCCCTCTTGCCGCGCAGGAGGCCCACGTGGATACTTGGGCGAGTGTCCGCACCATTCCAGCCGGGGTACGCATCTCGATCCGCTTGCTGGACGGCGAGGCACGAGCGGGTTCCCGGCTGTTGAAGGGAACTCTCGAATCGGCTGACGCGGAATCCGTGGTCCTGCGTACCAAGGATTCGGGATTGGAATCGGTTCCGAGAGCGGCCGTTCGAAAACTGAAGGTCTTCCAGCCCGTGGTCAAACGCACAGCCGCGTGGTTCACCACCGGAAGCGTTACCGCGTTCATGCTGGCTGGGTTTCCGCACCTAACTCCGGGCAGTGCCAATCCTTGGGACCGCGAGCACCTCCCCATCTTCCTTGCGATTTCAGCAGCTGCCGCAGTCCCGGTTGCGCTGATCGCGTTCCGAGCCATGCGGTACCGGACGGTGTATCGGGCGGGCTGATTTCCACGCTGGCCGAGCTTGCCAAAGGCCGGGGTCAAGGTGGCCGATTTGAAGTCAGATTAGCAAGTGAGGCTGCAAGCGTCGCCTGTGGGTCTTCACACGGTCCCGACCGCTCCGTGCACCGATTATCTGTGGCGTTGAGGGCTCGGTTGACAAGAGCCTTGCGCAGGTGTGCCTCTGTGTATGGTTCCTTGAGCGCACGTAAGCGAGGCTCCCTCTGGTGACTCGAGCCGGTAGTCGCGAAGTGGAATTGCCGGCAGTTCGGCTGCGGTATTGCATAATGTCAGCGTGGACGTAAGCAAGCACAGGCTGTGGCGGGTCGGCTGCCGGTTCTTGCTGTCCGTTTAGTCTGGACGTCTATGAGCGAGGAGTTTGTGCCAAGTTCAACGCATGTGACGCCGAACGGGCCGCACCGCATCCTAGTGGTCGACGACGAGCCCGATCTGGAGCTATTGATCAGGCAGCGCATGCGGCGAGAGATCCGCTCCGGGGAATTCCAGATGGAGTTTGCCCAAAACGGCTTGGAAGCGCTCGCCAAGATGGAGCAGTTGGACCATTTCGACATGGTGCTTTCGGACATCAACATGCCCAAGATGGATGGGCTGGCCCTGCTGGAGCGGATACCGAGCATCGATCCGGACGTGAAGGCCGTGATCGTCTCCGCCTACGGGGACATGAAGAACATTCGCACAGCGATGAATCGAGGGGCGTTTGATTTCGTTACCAAGCCGATCGATTTCGGCGATCTGCGGGTGACGATCGACCGCACCTTGCAAAACTCGGCGGTTTGGCGGGAAGCGATGCAGTCCCGCAGCCAGTTGTTGGCGCTGGAGAACGAACTCGCCGTGGCCCGCCGGATGCAGGCCTCGATCCTGCCGACCAAGTTCCCGAAGGCGGACAGCTTCGAGGTCTACGCCAACATGCGGCCGGCCCGTGCGGTGGGCGGGGACTTCTATGATGTGCAGAGCTTAGACCAGTCGCGCGTAGGAATGGCGATTGCCGACGTGTCCGGTAAGGGCGTTCCTGCGGCGCTATTCATGATGTCTAGCCGGACGCTACTCAAGGGCGCGGCGATTGGCTCGTCGGATCCATCAATGGTGCTGACGACAGTCAACAGCGTGCTCAGCGATGACAACTCCGAGATGATGTTCGTGACGGTGCTGTACGCGGTGTTCGACCCTAAAACGCGTGCCTACACGTATGCCTGCGGGGGCCACGACAGCCCGTTGGTGGTGCATGCCGACGGTTCTTCGACGCTGCTGCCGCACACGGAGGGGATCGCTCTGGGCGTGCTGCCGAATGTGACATACCGGTCGCACACCGTGACGTTGGAGGAAGGCGACACGGTGCTGCTGTATACGGATGGGGTGACTGAAGCGGAGAACAAAGCTGGGAAGCAGTTCGGTCTCAAGCGTCTGCGGGAGATGTTCCAACAGCAGATGCGGCCTGGAGCGGAGACGGCCACCGGGATGGTATTCGGAGCGGTAATGGACTTCGCAGGGACGGCGCCTCAATTCGACGACATCACGTGCCTGGCGCTGAGTCAGCGGGGGTAGGCAGCGATGGCAGACCGGCTCAGTCTTAACCTAGAGTCGAGCCTAGAATCCTTGGGCGAGATCGAGCAGGCGGTGACATCGTTTGGGGCCGAGAGTGGATGGCCAGCCGACCTTCTCTTCCATGTCCAGTTGGTGCTGGATGAGCTGGCGACTAACGTGATCAATCACGGGTACGGCACGAGTGGGCATCACTTCCAGATCATGATCGAGTCCAAGCCGCAGTCTGTGCGCGTCGAGGTTGTGGACGAAGCGCGACCGTTCGATCCGCTTAAGGATGCCCCGCAGCCGACCACCGACACGAGCCTAGAAGAACGGGAGGTGGGTGGATTGGGAGTGCATATCGCCAAGCAGCTGATGGACGAGTTGGAGTACAGGCGGGAGAACGGCAAGAACCGTCTGACGCTCGTGAAGAATCGCTGAAGATGGATAGGTGTGGCAGAGTGGCTGGGGCCGCTGCGCTATGGACAGCGCTGGCAGGGGGTACGGCGTTTGCGCAGGGCCAAGAAACGGGGGGGGAGACGGTACTGTTCGGACAGTCGGCGCCGTTGAGCGGGCCGGCCCAGCAGCTGGGCAGCGATGTGCGTGCGGGGATCTTGGCAGCCTTTGCGGAGGCCAACCGCAAGGGCGGCGTGCACGGACGCAAGCTGGAGTTGCTGTCGCTGGACGATGCCTACGAGCCCGCCAGCACATTGGCCAACACCGAGAGCCTGATTGAAGAGCACAACGTCTTCGCGCTGATAGGCTCGGTGGGTACCCCGACCGCGGTGGTGGCAGTGCCGGTGGCAGCCGAGGCCGGCGTGCCATTCATCGCGCCAGTAACGGGAGCCGAGTTTCTGAGGGACGACCATTGGACCAACGTCATCAACCTGAGGGCTTCGTACTTTCAGGAGACGCGCGAAATCGTCACACGCCTTGCCGAGGATCTTGGCGTCGAGCGCATCGCGGTGCTGTATCAGGACGATTCCTACGGCCGCGCCGGGCTGAACGGCGTGCAAGCTGCGCTGAAGGAGCGCGGCCTGGAACAGGTGGCCGTGGGGGTGTACACCCGCAACACGACAGCGGTGAAGACGGCGCTGCTGGAGCTGCGCGCCGCCGCGCCGGGGGCGGTGGTGCTGATCGGGGCCTACACTCCGGTGGCGACGGCGATCCAATGGGCCAGGTACATCGGCATGGACGCCGTATTCGCGACGGTATCGTTCAGTGGCACGAACGCACTTGCGGAGGCCATGGGGAAGCGAGGGCAAGGAGTCTACGTGACTCAGGTGGTTCCCTTTCCGTCGGCAACATCGCCAATCGCGCGGGCTTACCTAGCGGCCCTGCAAGCGCACTCGCGGAGATTGTCTCCAAGCTTCGTTTCGTTCGAGGGTTACTTGGCGGGCCGCCTCGCAATCGCGGGCCTGGAGCGGATGGGGCCGGACTTGGACCGGCCAGAATTCCTCCGCCAAGTACTTCAGGGTCCGCCGATCGACCTGCACGGCTTCCGCCTGAGCTACGGCGGCGACGATAACCAAGGCTCGGAGCAGGTCTTTCTGACGGTGATCGGGCCTAGCCTAGGCTACGAGGCAGCCCAGAGGATGGAGCGCCACTAGCGTATGGCCGACCTTGAGCGGCTGGTGCGCGAATTGGGCTTGAGGCGCGTGCCAGCCCGCTTGCGCAAGCTACCACAGCTGTCGGGCCAGCGTGTCAAGCGCCTGGTGGGAGCGCGGCGCGGCATCGCCGTGCAAATGTACCTAGGACTCGGTGCGGTCGCGTCTTTGACCATCATGGCCAGCGTGGTCGCGCTGATCTCGTTTAATGAGGTGCGGGAATCGCAGGAGGTCATGAATCAGAGGACCGTGCCGGACATGGCCGCGGCCTTTGCTGTCGCGCAGCGCGTCGGGGCGTTGGTCGACGCCGCGCCTGCACTGACCGTGGTCGATTCGATCGATCTGTTTGAAGAGCGTCGCGAACAAATCGGCGAGCAGCTGCGCGTCTTCGAAGAGAGCCTGCAGGTGCTCGCCGGTCGACGAGGTGAGAGCGAGGGCATTCGGCGGATCCGCGTTAGGGGGCGTGAAATGTCGGCCAACATGCAGGCGATCGAAGTGTCCCAAGAGCGGGCGTTTGAACTAGCGGGGCAGCGCACAGCGCTCGGCGAGCAGATCGAGCGCATCGATGCCGCGCTCGCCAACCTCGTCATCACGATCATCGACGACCAATTCTTCTACACGATGACGGGCTACCTCAATCTGGGCGAGCCGCCACTCCCACGAGCGACGCACTTTACCGAGCAGGAGGTCATGCGCTACCGCCTCATGGCCGAGTTGCGCGAGGGTACGGCGGTGACGAGCCAGCTAGTCGCCAATGCGATGGCAATTTCCGACGAGGCCCAATTGCGCACGCTGTTGGATCGCTTCGAGGCGGCTTCGAGCCGCACGCTGCGCAACCTCAACCAGATCGGAGAATTGCAGTCCGGAGACGAGATCATCGCGCTGTTTCGCGAGCTCTTCGAGCTGTCGACCGGGCCGGACGGCCTGCTAGAATTGCGCCAGCAGGAGCTGGAGTTGCTCGGCCAGCAAGGCGCATTGCTGGACCGCAACCGCGAGATCGCAACCGATCTGGTGGTTGAAGTCGAGGGCTTGGTGGCCGGTCTGCGCTCGAGCACGCAACTTGCGGCCCAGTCCTCGACGGAGGCAATTCAGACGGCTATCCAGCGGCTGCTGGGGCTGAACCTAGTCGCGCTGGCCGGTGCTGCTCTGATCGGCTGGCTGTTCGTCGGCCGGCATCTGTTGCGCCGCCTGCGCAACCTTTCCTCAACTATGTTGACCATGGCAGGGGGCGATCTCGGGAAGGAAGTGGAAGTGGAAGGTTCAGACGAGGTAGCTGACATGGCGCAGGCCTTGGAAGTGTTCCGGAGGCACGCGTTGGAGGTGCAGCGCCTGAACTTGGTAGAGAAGCTGGCAGAGGACCTCAAGAGCAAGAACTTAGAGTTGGAGGGCGTCTTGGTGGACCTGCGCTCAGCGCAGGACCAGATCGTCATGCGTGAGAAGCTGGCGGCGCTGGGCGAATTGACGGCCGGAGTGGCGCATGAAATCAAGAACCCGCTGAACTTCGTGAAGAATTTCTCGGAAGTCTCGCAGGAACTGCTCGCGGAACTGCAGGAGGCCCTGCCGCAGCGCGACGAACCGCTCACCTTGGACAAGCGGGAGGAACTGGCCGATATCTGCGAATACCTGACTGGGAACTTGGAGCGGATCCATGGGCACGGCGAGCGTGCGAACCGGATAGTCAACGACATGCTGATGATGGGTCGTGGTTCAAGCGAATGGCGCCCCACTGCGATTAATAGTTTGGTCTCCGAGCATGCCAATCTGGCCTACCATAGCGCCCGGGCCACTGATTCGGATTTCCAGCTGAACATCGAGGAGGACTTCGACGAGTGCGTCGGAGAAGTGGACGCTGTCCCGCAAGATCTGGGGCGGGTGGTCCTGAACATGGTCTCCAACGCCTGCCACGCCACCAACGAGAGGCGCGTGTCCGGAGAGGCCGGTTATTCCCCCACGCTGAAGATCCGCACCTTGGATGCCGGCGACAGGTACCAGATTCGCATTCGGGACAACGGCTACGGCATTCCAGATGAGGTGCTGGAGAAGGTGTTCAATCCGTTTTTTACGACGAAGCCTACCGATCAGGGCACGGGACTGGGCTTGGCTCTGTCAAACGATATCGTGCGCGAGCACGGCGGCGAGATTCGCGTAGACACCGCCGTTGGCGAATTCACCGAAATGATCGTCGACTTGCCTAAACGGGCGAACGTCGAGGCCCGCAGTGACGGAGAGGACGAGGCGACGGATTGATCCCGACCGAACGCTCTTGCCGGAGTGACGCTGCGCCGAGTCGCTAAGCCAAGCGGTCCCACCCATTCAATGAGTCGTCCTAGCTTCGCCCGACACGTCACCCACGACCGCAGCCATGTCAATACGCAGGCAGGCTGAACGCAAAAGCGTGCATACGACGACGACCACATGCCGCCGTCGAACCGTTCCAGTCGGGCTCCCCTGCTGAGCGCTCCAGACATGTCAGGATCTGGACGAGCCCCAGTCGCTCGCTCGACCCCGCTCGGATCCTTGGCGTGCGAGAAATACAGGAAGAGCCTGGCGAGATGCCCGACCTCGTCGTCTCGCCCCAGCAACTTCTCGCTGCGGTCGTCCCCGTCTGCTCGACCGCCCGCCAGCCTGACGGCGGAGAGAAGCTGTGTGATCGGTTTCGCCACCAAGCCCCTGAGCCAGATGGCGAA
The DNA here is from genome assembly GCA_009838515.1 of Terriglobia bacterium. GTDB lineage: Bacteria > Acidobacteriota > Terriglobia > Bryobacterales > UBA6623 > VXMF01. The sequence continues at coordinate 11,193 of VXRL01000047.1, forward strand.
AAACACGCCGCCGCCGAAAATCGACGTGATCAAGCACACCTGCTGGCCGATCACACCCTGAATCCTCAGCGACAGCAAGTCCATGTCCATCCCCACGTGCATGTTGCCAGAGATTCCCGCCAAGATCGGGCTGCTCACCTCTGCGAAGTCCCCAATCCCAGGCAGCCTCCGTTCCACCGTCTCGGTGCTTCCCGTGTAGCCGGTCCTGATTTCCTCTGGGACCCCGGGCACAAACGTGTGGGCAAGAAACTCACCGGTCTCGTCGGTGATGTAGATATAGCTGATCCCTTGGATTTCGACGAACTGATCGATCAGGGACGGCAGCCCCGACAGATCGCGGTTCAGGATGATGTCCCCGCTGGCATCCGCGATTGTCTTCGCGATGCCCTTGCTCTTGCTCTCGCACGACAGATACCTGTCGACCGTCCTGATGCAGAGCACCGGGTCGCGACCCCGATTATCCCGAAGAGCAAGGAGGGCCCGAACAGGGTCTTCTGGAACAGGCTCTGGAGGCTCATCTCAGGCAAACCTGCGCTTCCAATCGTCCAAGGGAACGAAACGTCCCGCGTCGACGATCGTGTAGTAGACGGTCTGCAGGCCTTGC
>VXRL01000024.1 GCA_009838515.1 Terriglobia bacterium
GGGTGGGGGGGGCGGCGGGGGGGGGGGCGCCGCCCCCCCCCCCCCCCCCCCCCCCCCCCCCCCGCCCCGTCCGTGCGGAGGTCCCCAGCGAGCCCCCCTCCGCTATAATCTGTGGGTTCCCATACCTCCCGGCTCCGAGCAACTCATGCTCATCTTTCTATTGGAAAGGACTAGGACGCCGATTCGCGTAGAATTGAGGCCGAACGAGGAAGAATCCAGCGATCCCGAATTGGATCATGGCAAGGAGGATTACATGTGCGATGAGAGAACCGCTTTCGACAACGACGCGTACCTGAGCGCGAAGGAGCTGACGAGACGGCAGTTCGGAGCCGGATCGGCCGGAGCGGGGCTGGCGGTGCTGTTGACCCGAACCGCTAGTGCCCAGGCCGTAAGCGAATCCGATGTCGAGGTCGAGACCCCCGATGGCGTAGCCGATTGCTACTTCGTGCATCCCTCGGCCGGGAGCCACCCTGGTGTTCTGATCTGGCCCGATGCCTTCGGCTTGCGGCCAGCGATGAAGCGGATGGCCAAGCGGCTTGCCGAGTCGGGCTACTCGGTCCTAGTTGTCAATCAATACTACAGGTCGCAAAGGGCACCTATCGTGAACAGCACGAACTTTGCCGAAGTGCGTGACACGGTCAGGCCTCTGATGGCATCACTGAATCCAAGCACCCACATGACTGACGCAAAGGCGTTCGTCAGTTTCCTCGACAGCCAGCCGTCGGTCGATGGCACCCGGAAGATGGGGACGATGGGCTATTGCATGGGTGGGCCGATCACGATGCGGACGGCCGCAGCCGTACCCGACCGGATCGGCGCTGGGGCCTCGTTCCACGGAGGGGGGCTCGTAACCGACCGGCCGGACAGTCCGCACCTGCTCGTGCCCAAGATGACGGCGCACTACCTGTTCGCGATCGCCGAGAACGATGACACGAGACAGCCCGAGGCGAAGGATGTTCTACGCGACGCGTTTGCCCAGGCGGGACTGCCAGCGGAGATCGAGGTGTACGGCGGTGCGATGCACGGCTGGTGCCCGCCGGACACTCAGGTGTACCACGAGACCCAAGCGGAGCGGGCTTGGAGCCGTCTGCTCGCCTTGTTCGAGCGGGCGCTCGGCTAGCGAGCATCCAACCGGCCCGCCGGCAGGATAGTCGGAAGGGCGGGCGGCCTAGGCGATCCAGCTTCCCACGGATGTCGTCGAGCGGCGGCCGGCCACGGGCATCGCATAGCATCGGGAGGTTTTCCCTGGCTTTGCGGTTCGGTGAAGACGGGTTGTCCCGCCCGGCATGAACGGGATGCGCGCCAGTATCAGGCTTGCCCCTCGGCGGCCTTGGTCATTCGCGAGGCTTCGCCTGCCGAAAGCGACAGCCGTGCTTGCTAGCTCAGCAGGTTGACGCTCGCTTAGCGCCCCAGAATTCTTACCCATCGTTGCTTCCCGTCCGACACGCCGAAGGGCCTTGGGCGGGGTCATTCGTTTGCGCCGACCGCCGTTGACCGGAGAGCCCGAGCTAGACGCGCCGTTTCCATTGTGGATGGCTAGACCACTGCGGCTAGTCCGCGTTGCGCGCGCAGCGAAAGCCGATGTTGGGGCTCCGCTCTTCGGGGCGCGCGTAGCTCCGCTGCGCACAGGTCAGGAACTTAGGCACGTCAGCCCAGGATCCGCCACGTAACATCCGGTACCTGCCATCAGCAGGTCCGGTAGGGTTCTTGGCCGGCGATTGGCTGTAGTAGTCCTTCTCGTAGAGATCCGCCACCCATTCCCAGACATTGCCCGCCATGTCGCACAATCCGAAGCCGTTCTCGGGGTAGCCGCAGACCGCCTTCGGGCCTTTGACCGAGTCGTAATGAGCCTTGGTCTCGTCGACCTCCTCGTCTCCCCACGGGTACTCCGCGGACTCCAAGCCTCCTCGACAAGCTCGTTCCCATTCGGCCTCGGTCGGGAGGCGCTTTTGGTGCCAGCGGCAATATGCAGCAGCTTCGTCCCACGTGACGTTTGCCACCGGGTCATCCGCGCGCGCATCGGGCGGCTGTCCGTCCGGCCAATAGTGCGGCACCCGCACTTCACCTCCCGAGGCGGCGACGAATTCTGCGTACTGGCGATTCGTCACCTCATGCACGTCCATATCGAATCCGCTCAGCGTCACAGTATGGACCGGGCGGTCGTCCCGCAAGATGTGCGGCACCCACTTCAGGCCATCGTCGGGCAGGGCGTGTGACCGGCCCATCTCGAAGTCCCCGGCCGGGATGCGCACCATGTCCGCATCTTGCGCGAGAGCCGACGCGATGGCTAGCAGAGCGAATGCCCCGAGCCTAGCCATAGATGGAACTGATCTCGTCGGTCGGAATCCAGCCAGGCGCGCCCAGCTCGTCCACATAGGCGTACGTGCGCTTCGACGGGGTGTCGTGGACCTTCTTGGACCAATCGATGCCGAGCGCCGAATACATCGTCGCCACGACGTTCTCTATGCGCGGCTGCTCCTTGCGGTGCCAGCCGGTGTCCAGGCACTCCGCGCCATCGGCGTCGGTTTCGCCCAAGATCAGGCCGGACTGCACGCCCGCGCCGCCAAACAGGGCAGGGTAGACCTTGTTGTAGTGATCTCTGCCTTGCAGGTTGTTGAGTGCACCTGGCGTCCGGCCAAATTCGCTCATGGCGACCACCAACGTCTCGTCGAGGACGCTCTTGTGCGGATTCGTTGGCGACGCGATCCTCGCCAGATCCCCGACCAGGGCCGAGAATGCCCGGTCGAATTCGGCGCAAAGCTTGTAGTGATTGGTCTCCTTGGAATGGTCCCAGATGTACTTGTGATGGTCCCAACCGGGGTGGCAGACATGCACGTAGCGCGTTCCAGCGTCTGAGGCCAGCATGTTGCGGGCCAGAATGCAGGAAGTTGCGACGTCAGTGTCCCCGTAGCGCTCGCGATCGGCGGCACTGATCTCGAAAGCTTGCGTCCAGCGCTGGTCTGACAGTAACTGGTGCGCGGCGTCGTAGAAGTTCTCGTAGCTGGCCATGCGGCGCTCGAAGCCGGCCACGCGCCCGCGCTGTGCCTCGCGCAGCTTCGCCAATAGCTGCCAGCGTTCGTCCACCAAGTCCAGGGCCGCATCGCTCAAGGAGGAGCCCTGCCCGGCGATCTCCGGGTTGATGTCCACCACCGAGAAGCGCGGATCGAGGAATCCCGTGGAGAGCGCGCCGGGGAACGCCTTCTCCAAGTTGAACGACATATACGTGGGGAAGGTGTCGTTCGAACCGCGCCGCGATTCCAATTCCATCGCCACTACCGATCCGATCGCCGGGATCTCGCTGGCAAACGCGAGATTGAGGGGCCTGCCCGTCTGCACGTACGTCTGCCCGCGGAAATGCACCTCCTCGTGGCTGAGCAGGGTGCGCAGGATCGCAAACTTGTCGATGTGTTGCTTGAAACTCGGAAACAGCTTCTCGGAAAGGTAGAGGCCCTCGCGATGCTTGGTCACCGCGAGGTCGTCCGGAGTCCCGGCGGTCTCCTTGAAATCCCAGGACTCAAGGTGGCTGATCGCTCCGTTGATCTCGTAGAACAGCACATTGCGGGCATTGCCGCGCGGCGTTACGTTTGAACCGGCCGACACCCGCCTAGGCAGAAACCCATCCACCGCTGCAGACGCCAGGCCAATGCCGCCCAGCCGCAAGGCATCCCGCCTCGTTCCAAATGCTTCGGCAACGGTCTTCATGGGTTGGCCCCCGCTCGCAGTCCTAGTGGTTGAAGAAGAACTCCACGTTGTTGATCAGCGCCCACTGAAGGTTCTCTGCGCCCCGCGTGCGGTCTGTAGAAAGCTCCGCCAGGGCGACTTGCTTCTCGTCCTCCGATGGTGAGCGTGCCAAGGTCGCGAGAAACAGTTCGTCCACAACTTTCCCGTCATCGCTATAGCTGTCCAGCAGCCGCTGCACGCGGCTGTCCTTGTCCGCCTTGACGCGCTCGCTCAGGACGGGGGACTGCATCAGTGCCAGAGGCTGGCGCACGGAACCGTTCAGAGGCTTGGGCGGGTTGCGTCTGGTCGACTGTCCGAACGTTCGCAGCAGGTACTGCAGGTCGGTCCCGCCCTTTGGCTCGCTGAGCTGCATGGCCATGCCCACTTCTGCATCGCCGAACTTGAACTTGCCGGGCCGGCTGGTCGAGATCGCGATGGCGTCGTGCAACTCTTCTGCCGTCAGCATCCTCACGAACTTCCTCGCAAAGTAGGACTTGTAGCTCGGATGCCAGTCGCCGGGGAAGCTGGCCGAGAGCTGGTAGGCGCTCGAATTGCAGATACGCCGAAACAGGTGCTTGAGGCTGTAACCCGACTCCCGGAAGTCTGTCGCCAAGGCGTCCAAGAGGGCCGGGTGGCTGGGCTGAAGCTGCCAGCCCTCGGGTATGTTGGCGGGATCTTGGCGCGCTAGGTCGAACTCGTCGTACGGTTCGACGATGCCGTAGCCCATGAGCTGCTTCCAGAACAGGTTCGCGGTAGCCTTGGTGAATTGCGGGTGGCCGGTGAGGATGCGGGCGAAGCCATCGCGCGCGCTTTCGTCTTCCGGCAGTGTTTCATCGGTGAGCAGGAACTTCGGCGACGCCTCGCCGCCCCAGCGAGCCACCCGTAGCATGCTCTCCCCGAGGGTGTCGTAGCCGGGAGCTAAGTCGTCGACGAGGAACTCGTTGGCCTTGACGTCGCCGTCCTCCCAATACATCATGTACCGGGTATTCCCCAAGAACGCTGCCTGACGGTGGAAGTCGTTGCGTGTCTTGCCTGTGAGGTAGACATTGACCTCTTCCAAGTGGTTGACACCGTCGTGGCATGAGATGCACGACAGGTTGATGCCGAGAAACGCCTTTCCGTAGAGCACGGTCAGCTCGTCGTGCGTGTCGAGCTGGTGCACCATGCCCCAGTCGTGCCCGTCATCCGGCTGCGCCTTGCCCTGCACGTGTTCGCGCGCGATCACGTTGGAAGCGGCCAGTACGTTGCTGCTCTTGCCTGCGGAGGCAATAAGGGCGCGAACCCATTCGTCGTAAGGGCGATCCGAGCGCAGGTTTTCCTTCAGCCAGTAGTGGAATAGCTCACGCCCCCTGCCCATCTTGCCGTTGGCCCGGAACAGATCCATGTAGAAGTAGGCCCACTTCTCGGCGAAGGCTTCGCGTGCAAGCAACTCCTCAATCTTTGCCGAGCGCTTGCGGGGATCCTCGCTGCCTACGAATGAGCGCACCTCTGCTGGCGTGGGTATGCGCCCGATCAAGTCAAGGTGGACGCGTCGCAGAAACTCCGCGTCACCTGCGGGTGGAGCGTGAGGAACACCGTCGCGCTTGATTTTGTCGAATATGTGGTCGTCGATGAAGTTATGACGCGCCGCCGGACCCGCGTCGGCAACAGTGGCTTTGGATGCGAGCCGTTCGGTGAGGGTCGCCGCGTCGGCAGCATCGTCGCGCCCCTTCACCAGCGGGGCATGCGCCTTTCGGAATTGCTCGGGTGTGATGGACTCTTCCCGGAGGGGCGGTTGATCAGGCTGCTGGGCGACCAAGCCGAGCGCCGTCGCAAGGAGAATCGCGAAAACCCTCATCGAAACCTGCATGTCGGGACAGCCGTATCCCACATGGATTATTTCATACCAGCGTCCACTTGTGGCCCCGAATCAGACTTCAACCGGGAATCCGCCAAGGAATCTGTTGTGATGGGCACACTCTTGGCGTGGAAATCTATGCCGATCATCACGTCCGAGGAACACCGGATGCGACAGTCGTCGACCCGCTGGCACCCGTGTCGGACACCGTCATCCGCGATCACTTGTCAGTCCTAGGTGTCCGTATTTCCGTCACCACGGCCGCCGTTTGACTGCGTCTAGGCACCGCCAGTTGCCAAGGAGCGCGAGAACTCGGCCCTGAACCGGGCGGCGCACGCCCGTACCGTTCTCTTGGCGGGATCTAGGCGCGTAGCGAGTGGCCGAACCTCGCGGAGTCGTTCTTTGCGTGGCTGACAAAGACGCCGCTGCGCGGCATGCGGGCAGAGTGGAAGGGAGAGCTCAAGCAGCGCACCGAGCAGCACATCGACCGCTTGAATCGAGGGCGGGTGGTGTTCAAGTGGAGCTACAAGACGGACGAAGCCTCGGTGGCACGGCCGTTGTCATGTTACTTTGGAAGCGACCCGCTGGCCAGCTATCTGCGCTGGTTTCAGCCACTCGAACTCGTCGGCCAGTCCCTCCCGCCGGCCTGCTTGGCTGCCGCCGTATCTGAAACAGACGGCCGTATGCATCGCTGGTTCCATCGATTCCGTATGGGCTCCCGCTCAGTAGCGGGTTTCAGGTCCGTGCGAGCGAAACTGCGGCGAATCAAGGCACGCTGCGCTGAGTTGCGAGAATCCAGCGATGCCGAGTTGAAAGCTGCCGGTGAGGGGGCTTCTGACGCGATCGAAGACATTGCCGCAACGGTGGAAGTGGCCCGGCGCACCATTGGTCTCGAGATGTTCGATGTACAGATACGAGGTGCGCTTGCCATGGCGGGCGGCAAGATCGCCGAGTTGCAGACCGGCGAAGGCAAGACCTTGGCGGCTGTCCCTGCGATCGCGTGGCACGCCAAGTCCGGCAACGGCGTCCATGTGATGACCGCCAACGACTACCTCGCCAAACGGGACAGTCAATGGATGCGCCCGATCTACAACTTCCTCGGACTCACCGTCGGATGCATCCAAGGGGGTATGACGCCTGAGCAACGCCGACAGGCCTATGCCTGCCACCTCACCTACTGCACCCCGCAAGAAGTTGGGTTCGACTTCCTCCGCGACCAACTCGCCATGCAACCGTGCGAGCAAGTCCTGCGGCCCTTTGCTGCGGCTGTGATCGACGAGGCCGATTCCATCCTCATCGACGAAGCCCGCATTCCGTTGGTGATCGCCGGCGGGAAGAGCGCCCAGGACGCACTCGCCGGTCCCGTCAATGAGATCACGCGGGGCTTGCACCCTACCCTCCACTACGCCATCGACGAGCATGGACACAACGTGGCGCTGACCGACGAAGGCATCGCGATGGTGGAAAAGGCGTTCGGATGCGGCAATCTCTTCGATAATGCAAACCTCCCCCTGCACACCGCCGTGCAGGATTCACTCCACGCCCACGCGCTCCTGCACCGCGACGTGGACTACTTGGTCAAGGATAGAGCCATCCAGCCCATCGATGAGTTCAAAGGACGGATCGCAAAAGATCGACGATGGCCCGCGGGGCTGCAAACAGCAATCGAAGCCAAGGAACGCGTCTCAGCGAAGACACAAGGCCGGGTGCTTGGGTCGATCACGTTGCAAAGTCTGATCGCGCTTTTCCCGAAGCTCTGCGGAATGACGGGTACCGCAGCCACACAATCCGAGGAATTCGCGTCGGTCTACGGCCTCGATGTCGAGGTCATCCCCACTCACCGCCCGTCGATCCGGGTCGATCATCCTGATGTTGTCTTTGCGTCTAAGCGGGAAAAGGAGCACGCTGTCGTTGATGAAATCCGCCGCGTCCACCGCGTCGGGCGGCCGGTACTGCTCGGCACCGCTAGCGTGCAGGAATCCAAGAGCGTCAGCGCACGTCTCTCTGGCCTCCCCCACGAGGTCCTCAACGCCAGCAATGACGAGCAGGAAGCCGCCATCATCGCACGCGCTGGGCAAGCCGGCGCGGTGACGATTTCTACCAACATGGCTGGCCGGGGCGTCGACATCCGGCTAGGGGACGGAGTGCGGGACCTCGGCGGACTCTACGTGATTGGAACGTCTAAGCACGAGAGCCGCCGCATTGACAACCAACTTCGCGGCCGCGCTGGCCGCCAGGGTGATCCGGGGAGTTCGCGCTTCTTCATCTCACGAGAAGACGACCTTCTCGTCAAGCACGGCATGAACCGAACTGAACTCCAGCATGACGTTGAGAGCCTCCAACGGGTTATCGAAGGACACCATTTGGACGTCCGGCAGTTCCTACACAAATATGAAGCCGTCATCGAAAAGCAACGCCAGTCGATCCAACAGCAGCGCCGAGAGGTGCTCACCGGTACGCAGCCACGTAAGTCCGAGGCTGAACGCCTGGCTACACTGGCCGCGATCGACAGTCTCTGGTCGGACCACTTGGCCGCGGTCTCGGCCCTGCGCGAGGGCATCCACTGGGTTTCGTTCGGAGGACGCGACCCGCTTCACGAATACCTCCGCAATGTCCACCAGATGTTTGAAGAACTGGAGGACCGTCTTGAGACCGAGGTGGCCAGGCGACTGGCCGGATCGAGCGACGGCGGGTCCGACGGCCAGCAGCGCGGAACTACTTGGACATACCTGACAACTGACGAGCCATTCGGCGCCGCCAGCCACAGGATCTTTGCCGGGCTCACGAGGAAGGTCAAGAGCCGGAGCTTTTGGGGATAGTGCCCGCGTAGAGCGCCGTTGAGGGATTCACGGCCACGGAGGAAACGTTCTGCCACAAGAACACGCGGTGGGTCTTACAGACATACCTCGGCCACAGCGGGAGTCCCGTGCTGGTGCAGCACTGGGGCGAAGGGGGGCAGGCGGGGGTGTTGCTAAGCCGCAAACGCGCAAGTGGACGGGAAGTGAGGGTACTGCCCGATCGCAGCGAGCGCCCTGCCTGGAATGGGTACGCGAAACGATTCAGCTCGCTCCCATTCGGGAGTACGCGACTGTCGAAGAGGACTTCGAGGAGCTGCGCCGCCTAACCCGGGAGCTGAACTTCGATCTTAGGGGATTGCGGCAGAGGCTCGCAGACCCGTATCTACGGGATTGACCGCTCGGGGATCAAGGCTTATGGCCAGCGCTAGCCGGCTGCGGAGGCCAGGATTGCTAGGCAGGCGGTGCAGCCGACGGGCATGGCAATGAAGATCACTGCGAGCGCCGCGACGACGCCCAGCGTGATCTTGAAGCCCTTGCTGAAGCTGCCGTCGCCCACAAGCTCCAGACTGTATCATGCCTGCTGCAAGCCCATCCACAATTGGGACACTATGCTATGCGAAGCTTTCTGTCGCGGAGGAAAACATGATGAGGATCCCGCTCCACCTGCTGCTTTGTATGACGATGGCCGCGGCCGTTTCTGGGGCCGCCAGCCAGTGGACGCGGCACGTCATCGCGACCGGTTTCCCATGCCAGACCGCAGTGGCTGCCGACTTCACCGGCGATGGCCGACCGGATGTCATCGTCGATGCCCACGGTGAAACGCACCTCTACGTCGCGCCCTCGTGGGAAAAGGTGGTCATTGACGCGAAATGGCCGTTTCGTCCCGGAGAGCGCAACACGATCCACAGCGAGGTGCTCGACGTCGACTCCGATGGCGATCCCGACTATATCGGAGCGGTGTACTCTCCCGGCCCAGTCTTCTGGCTCGAACGGCCCGCCGATCCCCTGCACGACCGCTGGATCATGCGGATCGTCGATGCCGATGTCAACGGCACCCACGGGCTGATCAAGGGCGACATCGACGGCGACGGCCGCCAGGACTTGGCTGGCAACAGCGCCCAGCCGAAGGATCCCTATCCGAACTCATTGGTCTGGTGGCGCGTGCCGCGGGATCCGCGCTCAGCCGAGGAGTGGCCGCGTTACGTCTTGGCCGACCAAGACGCACCGGGCTTGAGCCACTACCTCGGCATCGGGGACCTTGATGGTGATGGCATCGCAGATGTCGTCTCGGCAGGCAAAGACGCGGTCACCGGGGGAGGGAATTGGTTCGCGTGGTGGAAGCAGCCCGAAGACGGCTCCACACCGTGGCTAAAGCGCACCATCGCAGTCAACCAGACCGGAGCCACGAATGCACTACCAGCCGACCTCAACGGTGATGGCGTGACGGACATCTTTGCCACCCGCGGCCACGGCAAGGGTGTGCTGTGGTTCGAGGGTCCGGATTTCACCCTCCATGAGATTGACCCCGAAATAGCGGGCCCACATGACCTCGCGATCGGTGACATCGACGGGGATGGAGACATTGACGGCGTCGCGTGCGGCAAGGACAGCTACGTGGTCGCTTGGTACGAGAACGACGGCAAGGGAGGTTTTGCCAAGCGCATCATCCACAGCGACCAGGCCGCTTACGACATCCGGCTGGTGGATATGGATGTGGATGGCGATTTAGACGTGCTTGTAGCTGGCCAGAACTCCAACAACGTGGTCTGGTACGAGAATCTGATCAATTAGCAGTGACGGGCTGGCAACGAGCGGGCAATCGAGTGGGGATTTGGCCGTTTGAGCTCCAAGCGCTGTAGCGCCGCCGCGGAGGTTTGTGTCCGTGAAGCGGATCTAAGCGACGAGGTTCAAGAACTTTCGCGCGCGCTGCAATCATGTCTGCGAGACCAAGTCGATCCACATGATCGCGTGGGGAGCATTCATCGGGGCGGTCTGGCCGCGGTCACGGTGGTGCTTGGCAAGCTAGTTTCCTCGCCCACCGAAGCTTCAATGTTCTTGTCCAAGAGAATCCTATTTTTTAGGACAGAGATCAAGGGACTGCTATGGAGGACACGGTGGAAGCGAGGGCCATTCAGGCCATTCAGGCGGAATGGTCGCGGCTGGGCTTTTCCCCAACGCGACCTCGTTCGTCTTGGCAGCCGTGCCGGAATCGACGAGGCGCTTCAACGTCTCGAATGCGCTGGGAGGATCCGTCGCGTGGCTCGCGGCCTCTATGGCTGCCCGCGGCAGACCAGGCTTCTGGGGAGGGGACTCAGCCCAGACCTTGAGCAAGTCGCCCGAGCGCTAGCTCGCAAGTTTGGATGGAGAATCCAGCCTAGTGGTCCGGCGGCTCAGAACATCATTGGCTTGTCGACACAGGTGCCGGCGCGCACCGTCTACTTGTCCGATGGCCTGGGCCGGTCGTACCAGATCGGTACCACGACGCTCGTCTTCAAGCACGTCGCTCTGAAGGAATCTGGGTTCAAGTACGGGGAAAGCGCCGTGATCGTACAGGGCCTGAAGTCGCTGGGCAAGGATCGGATCACTCCCGAGGTCATCGGGAGAATTCGAGCTTGGCTCGATCCCGGAACGTGGCGGAAGATCCAGGTCGACACCGAAAGGGCGACCGGCTGGGTCTATGCGGCGATACGGCGCGGCTTCTGCGAGGATTCGGATGGATCGCGGATTGATGCCGCCGGGCGGCACCGCAAGCTGGCGGTAGGTAGGCGAGTGGGGTTGCCAAGGCGGCCTAGCCCGCATAAATCACCAACTTTGGTGAGGATCGGATTCTGGGGTCTTGCGCT
>VXRL01000076.1 GCA_009838515.1 Terriglobia bacterium
AGGTGTATAAGATAAAGGTCTAAGCGACTCCGGAACAACGCTTCAAATTGGCTCATCGTCTTCAGAGATATATCACGTGCGACCGACCAGCGGACATCCATCTTCGCTGCCGTTGAAGGGACTGCCGTGAGCAATAAGGCTCCTTTGCTGGACATTGATGTTGCCGATTGGCTCCAAGCCTTTCGTAGCATCGCCCGTGGTACAGACGAACGCACGCTTCTAACGAGCAACATTCCAGCGAGCGGCGTAGGAAACAGCGCGCCGGTGGTCGATTACGAATGCGGTCGAGCGGTCGCTTCCGCCCTCGTCCTAGCCAACATGAATAGCCTGCCTCTGGATTGGGCAGCCCGCTTTTCGGTAGGCGGTATCAACATGAATTTCTTCATCGTGAAGCAGCTACCCGTCCTACCACCAGAAGCCTATTCTGAGAGGTTATGGGCCGGCCTACCGACATACGTAGAGTTGATCGTCCCTCGCGCGCTCGAGCTTACCTATACTGCGGACGATCTTGAGGGATTTGCTCGTGACGTTGGCTTCGATGGCTCCCCGTTTCCGTGGGACGACAGCCGTCGACACTGTCTGCAGTCCGAACTCGATGCGATCTATGCACACATGTACGGCCTGGAACGGACCGACATGAAGTGGATACTCGACCCGCCAGTGCCAAGCTATTCGTTCCCGGCACTCAAGCGCAACGAGATCGCGGAGTTTGGCGAATACCGAACCCAGCGCCTCGTTCTCACTGCTTACGATCAGTTGGCTCATGGTGAGGTTCCCGATCTCGAAAGAGAGCTGTCGTAAGCTATCGAGGTAACCGGACAGCGGCCGGTCACGACATAGTTCTGCTTGGTGCTGGTGGCTGCGACCACGCAGCCCCAGACTTCCGAACAAGAGGCCAATCTGCCGATCAGAAGCGCCGCAATCAGGCCGGACGTGCCGTTCTTGCGGCTAACCGACAGGCCCCGATCACGGGAGCCATCGCCGCTTGCGCGAAGTCGCGCTGCCACGGTTCCGCCGGAAGAGCTGCAAGCGCACCGGCCCGGTAAGTACCGTTGACGCCCCGATTCAAAGGCGGGCGGGATTCGAACCCGTGATCGGTCGTTCCACGGACTGGTCTTGACCTACTTGGCCAACCGAAACTTCGACAAGTCTATTCCTCGTACAGGCGGATTGGTTTACAGCCAAGGTAGCGGGTCGCGAACATGAAAACACTGAAATTGATAGCGCCTGTCGAAACGAATGATCGATCTCGAAGTGCGACAATCGGGGGGGCATTGCCCGAGACAACGATTGCGCGCTAGGGTTCAATCAATCGCGCTTCAAATCCATTCTTTTCTAAGAGTTCACAGAAGGACTTGACATGGCAGTAACCACATACAAATATTACCGGAAATTGATTCAAGATATTGAGTTGATCTAGCCAATATAATTCGCGTTTCTGTTCTCTAATTTGGAGACACTTTGAAGGATCAGTGTTAGTCTGAAAAGCTCTCATCTTGATTTCATTTTTGTCCAAGACTCCAAATCTTATTCTTGTTTTTCTATCCATATCACAATACTTGTGTGCGAGATTTCGTTCATTGGCCACTGCATGAGGTACGGTCTCATTGACATTTGATTCATTGAGCGCGTCTACGGACATCTCTTCGGCAATCGCTTTAGGTTTCTCTGCGATACATAATCTCACTAACAATGCCTTAAGGTTTTCAGACGCTTCCTTCGAGCCGTGTGGCCCTTGCATTTGGATCTGATGATCTGTTCCGACCACTAAAACGCTTCGTGTATACATCTGCTATTCTTCAAAAGATAGAGTATAGCACTCAATTTGGTTTTCCGCGATACATCCTAGCGTCTGTTATAAACCACTCTAGCATACCCCAATTGTCGATTTTCGTAGATTCGTTACCCATACTTCTTCTGATTTCCAAGAGAAAATCGCCTAGTAGAGACAGCATTTCTCGAGCTTCATCTGGAGAAGATGGGGAATCTTTTGATTTTTCAAAAAAATGCTGCATCAGATTATTGTAAGAGCCTACCACAGCATCAGAGCCAATGAGTGACAGCCCGAAAGAGGTTTTTCTGTATTCGAGCGATAGCATCTTGGATGTGCCTACTTTGAAGCGATTCTTTTTCTTGTTCTTGGGATCAGATTCCCACGCAGTGTCGGTCATAAATAACACAATAAATGGCTCCAGTATCTGATTGTATATTTCAATCCGATCGTCTCTAAGCTGTTCTTCTAATCTGATTTTTCGTTCTATAGATTGCCTGTATTTCCACACTATAGCACCGACAATTAGAACTAGTATTGGAGTGGATATCGTTCCAACCGCGACCAGATAATCAAGCCAACTCTTTTCTTCCATGACACTTGTCTCTACAGCTATCCCAACGGAACTGCCTAACATATCTTACTAGATTGGACCGGCTGGCCTCCTATCGCAACCTCAGGCATTCGAATATCCCACCAACAACCGTGAATCGATGGCGTAGCCAGGTGAAGTAGCTCAACCGAATGTGCTGGTGTCCGGGAACGGTTCGGAAGTCGGACCCAGCCCTGTGAGCCTAACCTTGCCCGGCTTCGCGTTCCGAATCGTGCTTGCCAGCGGTTCTTGTGAGCTTTGCCGTTGGTCGCTTGCTGTTACCGATCGAGTTGCAGAATCTAAGGTTTGCCAAGAAGGGTGCCAAATCCCAGAGCTAGTTGGTCTGCAACCGGTTCTCGATCAGGGCGATCCAGACGAAATCGGCACGTTGGAGGAGGAGAGCGTTGACGGCACACTCGAATGGGAAGCCTAACCAGCGGGGTGGGTTCACTGCTGTAGAATGGCGATCTCCGATCGAGTCGCCAAGCGCGAATCACGATGCCCTTTATCGCCGCCGTAGTCCAAGACTGTCCCGTCGTCTTCGAACGGGACAGGACGCTCGACAAGATTGGCGCTCTGACGGCACAGGCTGCGAAGACAGGCGCTCGACTAGTGGTCTTCCCCGAGGCCTTCGTCTCGTCCTACCCGAAGGGCCTCGATTTCGGAGCGCGGGTGGGTGGACGGACTAAGCAGGGCCGCCATTATTTCCAGCGCTACCATGACAGCGCGGTTGACATCCCGGGACCTGGGATCGACCGGCTTGCCGAGATTCCCGGCGACAACGACATCTACCTGGTCGTGGGCGTCATCGAACGCGAACGCGGCACCCTCTACTGCACCGCCGTCTTCCTCAGCCCGGATGGAAAGTACTTGGGCAAGCATCGGAAGCTGATGCCGACGGGGATGGAGCGCATCATCTGGGGGTTCGGTGACGGCTCGACACTTCCGGTCTTCGACACGCCCCTAGGACAACTGGGAGCCGTGATCTGCTGGGAAAACTACATGCCGCTGCTCCGCACGGCCATGTACGGCAAGGGGATCCAGTTGTACTGCGCTCCGACGGCGGACGATCGGGACAACTGGCATTCCTCGATGATCCACGTGGCGCTGGAAGGCCGCTGCTTCGTGCTCTCCTGCTGCCAGTACCTGACGCGGGGAGACTGCCCGGACGACTATCCCGCTATCCAAGGTGACGATCCGTCGACAGTGCTGATGCGGGGTGGCAGCACGATCATCGGCCCGCTAGGGGAAGTTCTGGCCGGCCCCCTGTACAACCAGAAAGGGATCCTCACTGCGGAGATCGACATCGCGGAGATCACACGTGGCAAGTACGATTTCGATGTCGTCGGACACTACGCACGACCCGACGTGTTCCGTCTGGAAGTGAACGAAGAACCGAATTCCACTGTGGTGATCAAGTGAATCGCCGCTAGCGTGTGGATGGGCTAACCAGGTCGTCGTACCGCAGCATCACTCGAAGGCCGTAATTGATTGGGGACTGGTCCCCAGTAAGCAGGCGGGGCTTACAATTCGTCATTGGACCGCGCGAAGATCCAATGTGAGCTCGGCAGGCGCTGCATCGCTGGCCGCAGGCAGTCAGTTTGGACGGACCCAGAGCGCTACAAATCGCAGATGACTGCGGCGGCCGCGGGGATCTCGCATGCGGTCCTGCCCCTTGCACTCGTCCTCGCGGTCGCCGCATTCGCCCCTGAGTCGAATGCTCAAGAGGCTGGGACAGCGCCGTCGGCACAGGCGGCGACCATTCCAGACGCCGGGCTTCGGGCAGCTCTCGAGAAGGCACTTGGCAAGGCAACGGGCGAGACGATCACGGTAGCCGAGCTACAGGGGATGAGCGGCGATCTGGACCTTCGGGAACTAGGAATCGCCGACCTGTCTGGACTCGAGTTGGTAACCGGGGTCACCGCCATCCACCTCGGCGCGAACGCCATCACGGACGTATCGCCACTTGGCGGCTTGTCGAACCTCACGGTCCTTAACCTCCGCGAGAATGCTATCGCCGACCTCACTCCTCTTGCCAGCCTCTTGAACCTGAACCGTCTTTACCTCAGGGAGAATTCCGTCAGCGATCTCTCTCCGCTGGCCAGCCTGACGAATCTGACAATCCTGCACGTTGACGACAACGGGGTCGACGATATCTCGGCGCTCTCTGGGCTAACGAACCTGCGCGAGCTGGACCTCGGCGAAAACGCGATCGGGGATATCTCGATACTGTCGGGCCTCAGCCACCTGACGACCCTGCGCATGGACCGGAACTCCATCACGGACCTCTCGGCGCTATCCGCCCTGTCCAACCTCACGAAGCTATACCTCGATGAGAATTCGGTCAGCGACGTCTCCCCAATCAATGGTCTGTCCGGCTTGGCCGAGCTAGGCCTCAGTCGGAACTCCATCAGGGACGTCTCTCCGCTGGCGTCGATGTCTGGCCTGACTCTCCTAGGGCTCTGGGACAACGCGATCGTCGACGCTTCGGCACTGTCCAACCTGTCCAACCTCGAGATCCTGTACCTAGACGGGAACGAGATCAGTGATTTCTCGCCACTGGCGGACCTGACCAAGCTAACCCGTCTAGGGCTGAGCCGAACCGCGATGACCGAAATCGAGGTGTTAGCCGAACTAACCGACCTGACCCGGCTCTACCTCTGGGGAAACGAGATCCAGGACCTCTCCATTCTGTCTCGCCTCTCCCACCTCGAGACGCTTTCGCTGAGCAGGAACGCCATAGCCGACATCTCGCCCCTGTCCGGCCTATCTGGCCTGACGACACTTTCCCTCCACGAGAATCTGATCGAGGACGTTTCTGGGCTGGCGGGCCTCTCAAGCGTGACCGAACTGGGTCTCAACTGGAACCATATATCGGACATCTCGGCCTTGGCCGACCTGACCAGCCTCACTGAGCTGCGTCTCGCGGGAAACGAGATCGAGGACATCGCCGCGCTGGAGAAGCTGATCGCTCTCAGCCTATTGGACCTCAGCGGGAACCCAATCGACGATCCTTCGCCCTTGCTGACGAATGCGGGGCTGGGAGAAGGCGACACCCTTTACAGCCTGAGCAACCGCGCAAGCTGGAACTCCGTATACGAGTCCCTTCGCGGCCGGGGGGTACGTGTCGATTCTCGCCTTACGATCACTGATACCGGCTCGGACGAGTATCTAGACTCGCATCTTTCGCAACTTCACAACGAGAACGTCTTGGTGATGAATCTCTCCGAAGATCTCACCACATCGTTCAACTCGCTTCCGACGGTGTTTCTGGCGCGCGATTTGTACAGGTCGTTCGACGACGTGTTTGACTTCCTAGTGTTCCTGTCCAATCTCGACGAATATTCGGACAACACAGAGCGCGTCCCATATGGCCGCTACCGGTCCATCATGAATGACACCGAAGGCACGGGCCGAGACCTCCTCTTCAGGAGGCACTATGGTTCCTCAGGCAAACTGAGGGGAGTCGTCCAGTTCCCGTACAACCAGGGTTTGCGCCGCGGCCCTGCGCTGCACGAGTTCCAGCATGCCTGGGCGAACTACACTGTTCCGACAGCCTCCCCCTCTCACTGGGGATTCAGCAGCGCGAACGGTCAGCTTGGCGGATTCGATGGCGCCGACTTGGTCGACCTTGGTGGGGGCCAGTACAGCGCCGGTCGCTTCGGCACTATCGCCAACGGTGGCAACTCGGTCCCGTATAGCCCGATCGAACTCTATTTCGGCGGCTTCGTTGCGGCGGAAGAAGTGCCGGACCTGTGGGTAGCAACTGACGGACGTTGGGTAGTGGTTGATCGGAGGAGAGTCGAGACCGAGGCCGGACATCCAGTGTTCTCCGCCAGTGAAGTGCGCGACGTCACGGTCGAGGAGATCATCGCTGAATTCGGGCCGCGGGTGCCCGGACCGGAGGCGTCCCAACGGGAGTTCCGGGCCGCGGTGATCCTGTTGACCGATGCCGACCATCCGGCAACTCCCTCCCAGTTGGAAGAGCTGAGCCAGACTGTCTCGGCTTTCAGCATGAACGGAGATGACGGGAGCAGTAGGTACAACTTCTTCGAGGCGACCGGCGGTAGAGCGTCCATCGCTATGGGCGAGCTATCGCAAGTTCGCACGAGCGTTGCGGTACTGCCATTCGCCCCTGCGTCGTTCGGCGAACCGCCACCAGACTCCTTCTGCTGGGCCGAAGGCATCAGGGATTCGCACTCCGGACACCGCGAGCCGCACCCTCGTGAAGCCAGAACTCGCGGTAACGGCGTGACCGTAGATGTCGAGGGCGCTGCAGGGGCCCTGCAAGAAACCACCGACCGCGGCTCGCGAGGTGATGCTACGGGCCCACCGGATCCGCCGGCCTACCCTCTAGGAAGCTACCTCACTGGCGCTACTCGATGATTCCGAGAGGATAGCCGGCAAGGTGCTCAGCACCGAACAACGTGACCCAGAGGCCTCTTGGTGCGGGCCCAAACAACGGCTCGCCAGCACAGCTCAGATGGGTAGTTCAAGGCCTTTCTGAGATGTCCACTACCCTCTCAGGGAACTCAAATGGAAACTTCCCTGACTTCGCCCGGACGGACCAAGGAGATGGCCTCGCGACTCTCCCGCATGCGGAGGCGGACATCTGGCCAAGCAGTGGAGAGCAAGACTATGATTCCGATCTGTCGCCCCGTTAGGTTCTGTTGGTATCGAAGGTTCTGATCAGTCGTGCCGAACACCTCGTAGCCTTCGCGTTCCGCTAGGTCGAGCAACTCCCCATTGTCCTTGTCCGACCAGCCTTTCTCAGCAAGCGTGTCTACAGTGTGCTCGTGAAGGTTGCCCCGCAGAGGTGCCGGAGTGCCTTGATCGAACAAGAGTTTCAACGCGCCACCGGCACACGGAGGGCCTTGGCCTCGTGTTCCAGGACGGCGCGGACTTGTTGTTCATCCACTCCGGGGAACCATTCGACGAACTCCTTGATCGTGGCGCCACGGGCCAGATTCTCGTAAAGCGCCAAGAGTGGAATCCGCGTGCCCGCAAACACCCACACACCACTGACTCTCCCTGGAATGCGTTCGACGGCGGGGCAAGTCTCCCAGTGAGTCATCTTCGTCACCCCGTCTTTTCAAACTCTGTAGATATTGTGATCCGGATTCAGTCCTCGACGCTCCCAGGGGACTTCGAAGTATCGCGGGCAGATCTCCTGACACGTCTTGCATATCCGGCATCCCGGCAGCCGCATCGAGAACAAGACAGCTTTGGAATCCCGGCGAGTCTCTAGTCATTGCTACCTCCGAACAGTGCATCGGGATTGTCGTGCAGGAGCTTGCGGCCGAGTTCCAGCGCCTCGTCCTCCGAGCAAGCGCCCTCGCTGACCTTCTCCGCCAAGACCTGTGAGATGTTGCGCCGCGCCATCGTTGCGTGCGCGTAGCTGAGTTCGGGGTACCGGTAGTCTCCGCCGTAGCCGAAGATCTTGTTGGACGGAACAGTATCCAGAAATTCGTGAAGAGCGCGCTTGGAAGCACTGGGCGAGATGATGTGAGCCCAGCAAAGGTCGACATATACGTTGGGGAAGACCTTCGCGATCGCCGCCGCCTCTCCGTGGTAGGGATAGCTCATGTGGAAGAGGTCGAACTTCACTTGCGGGAACAGGAAGAAGAGGTTCGTCAGGTGAGTCGGCTTGGAGTTCTCGACGAAGTTTCCGTTCCCCGCGTGGAGGCCGGTATGGATCTGGACCGGCACGTCATGCGCTGCTGCCAAGCCGATCAGATGGTGAAACATGTGGTCTTCGAGCGGACGAAACGGACGCTCCACGCGAGACCGGAAGCCAGCGGGCGGAGTGCGGTTCGCCCCCAGAAGCGACTGCAGGCTGGACTCCGCGTCCCGCTCTGCCACCTCTCTGTAGTGGATTTCGCGGCTATACGCTAGCGTCGACTTGACCGTGACCATGCCGATCTCGAGGCTCTGCTGGAAACTGGTCTCCATCGCTTGTTTGAGGCCGGCAAGGCCCGTTATGGAAACGTCGGTCAGTGCTTCTAGGTTCCGGATGTCGGAAGCGGACTGCGGAGCGACGAATCGGTCGAACTTCCGGGCGCACACGAAGAATCTCGGGTCTGGTCTGACCGGTGCGGCATTCCAGTAGTCGTCCAGCACTGAGTAGGCGATGTTCGAGCGCCGGATGAGGATCTCCTCGTACAGGCCCGGTCGGTTCGCGGCCTCGATCCTGCGATTGATTTCGGGCAGAGTAGCGCCCGAGATCTGATCGACGCCGTAGATGTCTTGTATTGCGATGCGCAGCGCTCGGCCGTATCCAGTCATGCGGGCCGACTTCCAGAACGGTTCAAACGCACGCCAGCGCTGCTCTGCCGGGGCGTCGGGGTTCCTCACGACCGAGAGATCGTCCCCCGCGAGGCCCGCAGATATCACGTCATTGATGGCGTAGTGTCCAGCTAGTGTGAAGAAGTCGATCCGAGAGGACGTCCGTTCCTCTTCGGGGATGATGTGCTCATGGGTGTTGACTAGCGGAATCTCTTCGATGGCGTCCAGCAGCTCGGCTTCGAGCTCAGGTGCAGTGGAGGGCGCGGCTTGGGCAGCGGCGAGAGCTGACACAGATCCGAAGAAAGTACGGCGACCGATCGGCATGGCACCACTTATCCTCCCCCATTTGTTCTCCCGCACCCGCTGGCGAGCGCTGCCGATCGCAATGCGAGCGAAACCCTCCTTTTCTTCCTCGAGGTGATGTCAAATTGTTGTCGCAGCGCTGGCTGCCAGAGCTTCCGGCTAGGATGGACGAGTTACAGCGGCATTCGGACAGCCCCCAACCCAGCTGACGCGGGGGCGGTGGGCTCGAGATCACAGCTTGGCCAGCGACTTCAACGGCTAGTCGACAGCCGCGAATCCACGCATCGGGGCCAACGCGCCCGTCGACACCTTCGAGCCCCATCCCGCGGCGCTGGACGCAGTGCCGCGACGAATTTGCGCGGTGGATTGCCGGGCCAGCTACCAGGAACTGCCATTCATCGGAGATCTTGGGCTCGCGAATGCAGTCGGTCCAGCTTGTCGAGCACCGCCAGTCCGCGCTCGACATTGCCACGGGCCGCTCGCAATCGGAAGCGCATTTCGGTGTCATGCTCGGCCAACGCCCGTGCGGTGAGTTCCTCCATCAGTTTGTTTACGCTCACGCCGCGTCGCGCCGCCATCGCCGCCAAGCGATCCCGATGGGCATCAGGCACCCGGATTGTCAACGTTGCCATGTCAGCCATCCTCCTTCAGCCAGTCGCCCGGCGTAACCACCCGCATGCTGTCGAAGACCAGTTCGCCCGCCGCGAAGTCCCTAGTGTTGCCCGTAATGATGGACTCTGCATTGCCCGCAACCGCTAGCTCGATCAGATGATTATCGGATTCGTCGGGTAGATTCGGACGCCAAAGAAAGGTGATGTCCACCCATTCGCAGACACTGAGGAGGGCCTCGAGCAGCTCCGCTCGATCATTCGAGGTGATCGACGACGCAGTGAACAGTTCATCTCTTGCCAGCACGTCCTCGTATTCCAAGAACAACGCGTTTCCCACTATTGGCCGGGCATGGCCGGCCAGGCATCGTCGTAGCACCTCCCGTGCCGCGCCGTCGGGCGAGAGGATTGCGGAAACCAGAACGTTCGTATCAACCACGATCCTCCTCACGGCTTCATGATAGCATATATGCTGTCATAGACGTGCATCTGTGGGATGATTGCTCGTGGCGCTGTCAGTGAGGTGTCAGCCATTCATTTGCTACGGTGGGGCGCTGGTCGCACGTCTGCTGCGCGGTGCATCGCCGCCAGCGCGAGGACCGACCAACTGGTCCGCCGTACCGTCGCATTCCTGGAAGGGCGAGATTGATTGCTGGCCGAATCACGCTGGACACAGACCGTACCGCCTGTTGGTCTGTTCGCACGGGCATCGGCTACGGTGGGAGAGTTGAATAGTGACAAGATCTCGGCCGGCCATGAACCTCACTCGTCGAACATTCGCCATCGGCTTGCTGCCGGGATTGGCTTGCACCCAAGATGGGCACTTCAGTCGAAGTCCCGTATTCTCGGCCGGGGAGGACGGTTACCACACGTTCCGGATTCCCGCGCTGCTGCCCGTTGGCAGCGGAGTGCTGCTGGCATTCGCAGAGGGCCGCCGTTTCGGGCGTGGCGACAGTGGCGCGATCGATCTGGTCCTAAAGCGCTCGACGGATTCCGGTGCAACTTGGTCGGCCTTGCAGGTTGTCTGGAGTGATGGAGCGAACACATGCGGGAACCCCTGTCCCGTGGTCGACACTCGTACCGGCCGGATCCTTCTGCCAATGACTTGGAATTCGGGCGAGGACAACGGGCGCGATCTGCATAGCGGCACTGGTAGCGATACGCGCCGGGTGTTCTTGACATACTCCGATGACGATGGGCGGAACTGGTCGTCCGCACGCGAAATCACTGGCCAGGCGAAGCGACCTGATTGGTGGTGGTACGCGACTGGCCCTGGTGTAGCCATCCAGGTCCGCAATGGCGGGCACGCGGGAAGAATCGTTGTACCCGCGAACCACTCCTCGGAGAAGCACGGATACGCCGCGCACGCCATGCTTTCCGACGACGGTGGGGAGAACTGGCGGATGAGTTCGGTGATTGCTCCAGCCTGCAACGAGAGCCAGGTCGTAGAGCTGGTCGACGGCCGGTTGATGATGAACAGTCGCAACCAGTCGTTCACGAACGAGGAGCGCACGGGTTATCGCGCGATTGCGTTCAGTGCTGACGGTGGCGAGACTTGGACACCGCCGCAGCCGGATGCGCATCTCGGTGATCCCCAAGTCCAGGCCAGCCTGACCCGGTATTCTTGGCCCGGCGAAGGTAACCCGGGCAGACTCCTGTTCTCAAATCCCGCCCCGCCGGTTTCGCGGGAGCGGGGGCAGCGGATTCGCATGACCGTGCGCTCCAGTCTGGACGATGGCCGCACTTGGCCCGTTGCGCGGTTGATTCATGAAGGTCCTGCGGCGTATTCGAGCTTGGCTCGACTGCACGATGGCTCGGTGGGATTGCTCTACGAAGCAGGCAGCGAGGGTCCATACGAGGCCATCCAATTGGCGCGCTTCTCCATTGGCTGGCTGGACGGCGGAGCGGCCTGAAACGGGGACCGACACAGGGCTGCTTTGATCTGCAGTCCAGACCGGCGCGGCAGCGAAGCTGGGCCTCTCGCCCATGGCCCGATCTTGGTCGGGGCGAGCCTGCTCAACAACACGCAATTCGTGGGCTGATCCCGGCTATCCTATTGCCGGGCCGGCCTGTACGGCAGCCCAATGATCGGAGGTTCGAGCATGGAATCAAGACGGGAATTCCTGGGCCATCGTTTGCTGGATGCCACTGCCCTTGCTGCCGCGGCGGGCTTGCCGGCCGGGCTGCCCGCCCAAACTGAGTCATCGCGTCAGATTCGCATCGGCGTGGTGGGAGGGGGCTTCGGAACACACTTCGACTGGCACGAGCATCCAAACTCCACGGTCGCAGCAGTCACCGACTTGAGGGCTGAGCGGCGCGACGCGCTTCAGACGAAGTATCGATGTGACACGGTATACGACTCCTTGGAAGAGATGCTCCGGCGGCCCGAAGACTTAGATGCCGTTGCAGTATTCACTGGCGCCCCAGACCATTTCAAGCACGTCTCGATGTGCATGGAGCGCGGGCTCCACGTAATCTCCGCCGTCCCCGCGGTGATGACCCTCGAAGAGGCTGATGGTCTCCGGGACCTCAAGGAACGGACCGGGTTGCGGTACATGATGGCCGAAACCAGCTACTACAGGCAGCCCACCATCTACGCGCGAAACCTGCACGGAGAGAGTGGTTTCGGGGAGGTCTTCTACACAGAGCTCGAGTACTACCACGACCGCGGCGACCTTGATGCGTTGCTGTCCGACAAGACCTCTCGCTTCTACGAGCCGGATGGATCTCGTACCTGGCGCTGGGGCCTGCCGCCCATGCACTACCCCACTCACTGCCTGGGGTTCCTCGTGGGAGTGACGCGGGAACGCATCGACCGCGTCTCGTGTCTCGGCTGGGGAGGCAAGCATCCTTGGCTCGAAGAGAACCGCTACGACAATCCGTACTGGTGCCAGTCTGCGCTCATGCAGACCGACCGCGGCAACATGTCTCGCTGCAACGTCTTCTGGTTCGTCGGCGGCCACGGAGAACAGGCCCGCTGGTTCGGCGAGCGAGGGTCGTTGTTCATGTCGGTGGGAGGGCTTCACCAGGATGTCTGGCTGCCGCGCTCGAAGGCCTTGGACCGCAACGAGCGCGTCCAGAGACTCGAGATTCCGGATTACTGGAAGAGCGAAATGCTGCCGCCTCGGATGCGGCACGGGAGCGGCCACGACGGCAGCCACCCGTTCCTTGCGGCGGAGTTCGTCAACGCCCTCATCGATGACCGGGAGCCCGTGATCGACGTGTACGAATCCTTGGCGATGACAGTGCCGGGGATTGTCGCGCACCAATCATCGCTGAAGAACGGCGAGCAACTCGCCGTTCCGAGCTTTGATCGCTCCGGTTGAAATATCGAGCAACGAAATCCGACGGGATTCCGGCAGGTCGAACGATACTGAGTGGAATTCAGGTCAGCTGTCTAGGCATTGGCGAGGCTGCGCCGACCTACAAAGGCACGCAAGTGCGACGCGAGCCGCCTTCCAAGCGGCACTCGTACATGGGCCGTGCGGAGCGAGAGGCGCTTGCGTGAGCGGCTTCCTCCATCGCCACGGACCAGACGACTGCAGCGCGCGGTCGGTTGAAGGCGGCCCCGTCTGAATCGGAACCTTAGCCAGATTTCGGAGCAACAACTCCTGCGCCATGCAGTCTTACGGGTTGGCCCCAGACCGCTCCGAACGGCTGAGAGCTAGCCGGCGTCACCCGACGACCTCAGTCGCGCTTCCAATTCGCGGATCCGTTGATTCGCTCGGTCACGCTCGTGCTCGGCTACTTCTAGCGCCGTGCTGGCCTCAGCGTGGGTCAGCAGGTCGCGCCCCAACAGCGGATCATGGAACCGTAGCAGCCACCGCTCGGCCCGCAACTCCAACCCCAGCGCCTCGCTCCGGTACCAACCAGCCGGTCTCACGGCCCGCACCGGCTGGTACCGGTCGCCCTCTAGCCGCCAGCCCTCCAGCCGACCTGGAATCAACACACCCAGCGGGTCAAACCGCCAGTATTCGCGAACGCCGATCCGCTCGTATGTCGCACGCTTGCTCGTCGCATCCCGGCGGCTCGTCGACTCCGACGCCACCTCCACAACGAAGCTCGGAGCCCCACCTCCCTCCTCCCAGATCAGATACGACTTGCGCCCCTCCTTCTGCTCTGCACCGAGCACCACGAACACGTCTGGCACCACCACCGCAGTGGCGTCGCCCTGGCCGTAATACACGGCCATGCTGCCTGCCACGTAAACGTCTGCGCGGGCCATGAAATGCGTTTCCAACTGGTTGCGCATGGCGACGATCGACCGCGCATGCGGTTCGGTCTCCATCAGGACCTTGCCGTCGGAGTAGGGGTACTCCACCGCCGGTTTTCCTGTGGACGGGCGGGGGACCGCATCTAGGAGCGGGTTGGGAGTGGCCATGGCTGCATCGTAGCAGGCTAGATTGCGGACAGGAGCTTATCCCTGCTCGGACATGCTGAGCACGTTCCGATCCCTCGGCGAAGTCGGCTGAGGTCGCGTGTCTGCCGACTGGGAATTGGCCCCCAAGATTGAAATTGACTCGATCGTAGACGTGAGCTCTAGGTCGGGTGTCTAGTCGTGCCGAGTAAGGAAGTCCTTGCGGATCTTGGCGACAACCGTGAAGTGTGGATCGACCACATTCGCTATGTCATACTCCAACGCGTGCCCAAATAGAAGGGACGAGCCCCGCTCGTCGAAGCCGTAGTCGGCCATCAGCCATCGCTGCAGTTCCGTTGTCGCATGCTGCAGGGCTTGCTGAAGGGGCCTCGCGCTGCCGAGCGTCATGATGTACTCATCGGTTTCAAGCCGCGGCCAGCCGATCTTTTGCTCCTTGATTAAGCCGACCGTGAACTCGACGTCCATCGAGACTTCAAGAGCGTTCCCGACGACTTCTCCGTCGCCTTGGCGCGCGTGTCCGTCCCCGACGAAGAGCAGCGCGCCCGGCTCGGAGACCGGCAGCATCAAGGTGGTGCCGACAACCAAGCCGTTGTAGTCCATGTTCCCGCCGAAGGCTCCTGGCGTACTCGTCGCGACGGCCTCCTTGCGCGCCGGAGCGACTGCGACGCATCCCAGCATCGGCCGTAGCGGCACTTCGATCCCTCTGGGCTTGATCGTTTCCGAGGCGACTGTAGCCACCCCGCGGTCCTTGTCGATGTCCCAGGTCTCGGTCGTCTGCTTCCGCTCGGCCTCGTGGCGCAGGAAGGCGGGATCGGCTGTGTAGGGTGCGAGGACACTGCTCGACCACGCGGTCGGCCGGCTGGGTTCGATCTTTTCGAATCGCACCACCAGCACATCTCCGGGCTCGGCACCTTCCACGAAGAAGGGGCCGGTCTGAGGATTCGGTCGTTCGCCAACTTGCTCGTTGTCGGCATCGAAGCCGCGCGCGTCGATCGTCTTGGTGACTACCCTGTCGCCGGGTTTGATCGACAGTACCGGCTCGTGGGCGAACGAGAACGTGTTGTGGTACTGCGAGGGCTCGAAGTGATGTGTCTCCGCCACAGCCGATCCGGATGCCATGAGCGAAATGATAACGAGTGCCGCAACGGAAAGTGACATCGGGTATTGACCTGTCGCGGCGATTATAGCCACCGACGGCAAGAGTCGGACGGACCGGGCGAGGCCCTGTGGCTGCACGAGGTTGCAGATAGCGCCCCGCTGGCATTAGCGGGCACTGCCAGCCCGCTACGAGAGATCGTGCGTGGAATGATCGGCCCGACCCTAGCCCATGGACCTTCGACCCAGTTCCACCGCCAGAGCATCTTTGTGCTGGTCGCCCCACTTGGCCAGCCTGCCTGCCAGCTCCTTCACGACGTTCTGCCGGTCTGAGTACAAGTTCTTCGTCTCGCCGGGATCGTTCTGCATGTCGTACAGCTCGTCAAAACGCATTTGAGGCCGAGCCCCAAAGTGGCGCAGGATCAGCTTCCAGCGCTCGGTACGAATGGCTCGCTCTTCGAACAAGACCCCGTCGATACCCTTCTGCGAGATGTTCTGGATGACGATCTCCCGACTCCACTCGTCTCGTCCGCTAACCAGGTGCGGGATCAGGCTGCGGTCCGAAAAGTCCTCGTCGAGTCTGCCGTAAAGACCCGCGGCGTCCATGATCGTTGGCATCAGGTCCACGGAGCTGACGCCGGACTGCCAGGCCACACCGGCCGGCAGGACTCTGGGGTAGTGCATGATCAGCGGCAGGCGGGCGGCCTCGTCGTATGAGATGCTCATGCCCGCAAGGGTTCCAGGGCGATCGATCCACGTCCGTCCGTGCTCGGTGGTGAGGATGATGAATGTGTTGTCGAGCACATTGCTGCGTCGCAGCGCATCGATCATTCGTCCGATCTCTTCATCGAGCGCCGTGACCGAAGCGTAGTATTCCTCGTGCTCGACGTTCTTGCCCTTGTACGGTTCGTGGAACCGCTTCGGGGGATTGTTCGGCTCGTGCGGCGAGTAGTAGGACTGGTACAGGAAGAAGGGCCGGTCAGCGTTCTCCTCGATAAACTCGACGGCATCGTCGGTCTGAATGGTGGGTCTGTAGCGTGACTTGTGTGGCTCGCCCAGCCAGTGATGGATTTGCGAGTTGAAGCTCTTCCAGACATCGAAGAAACCCGGGTTTCCTTCCCCCAGGTGCCACTTGCCGATGTGTGCCGTGCGGTAGCCGGCGTTATTGAGAAAGTGCGGAAAGTTGTCCCAAATGTCGAATCGCGGATCGCCGAATGGATCGGGCACCGGTTCCTGGTAGGTGTTGTACGACCCGCTCCGCACGTAGGGATACGGGTTCTTCCGCATCCCATGCTGGTGCGGATACTTGCCAGTGAGGATGGAGGCCCGACAGGGTCCACAAAGGGGCTGCGGGGCGTAGCAATTGTCGAAGCGGATGCCGCCCGCGGCCAGCTGATCGATGTTCGGCGTGTGGACATCCGAGCGGCCGTATGCCCCGATCGCGTCTCGGCGGCACTTGTCGAGCAGGATGAACAGGAAGTTCGGAGGATCCTGGTTGCCACCAGGTTCATTAGCGGATCCGGTCTGGCCTAGGGCCCGCTGGGCCGCCGAGGCACTGCCGAGAATTCCCAGTCCTCCGATTGCATTGAGAATCGAGCGTCGCTTCATTCGATGAGACATGACTCTCTCCCGCTATCCCCACTGCCACTGCAACTCGAACTTCGGGTTCGCCTTCCACTTGCCCTTGGAGAAATCTGGCATTGCCACCGACTTGGACTTGCCCGCGATCGACTCCTCGCTGAGGGGGCCGATCGCGCTCCAGGTCACCGCGTCAATGATCGAAACCGGCGGCGGCGTCCCATGCCGCAAGCTCTCGGTCCATCCGCGCAGCTCCATCCAGTCCGCGCCACTGTGCCCGAACCGTAGCGCTCGCTCGCTGTACATCTTCCAGATTGGGTGGTCGAACTCGTCCAGGAACGGGTTCAGAGAATGCCACCCGCGGGCATCTACCGCCTTGCCGTCCCAATGCCGCTCCTGCACCCAGATTGAGCCTTCGCCGGGGAACGGCCAGCGGACCATGCCCTTGGTCCCCTGATACTTGTGTCCGTCATCACGGGGATGCCAGCTTTGGATGTCGTGGAAGTTCAATGCCGTGCGGCCATCTTCCAGTTGCACTAGGACGTTCGTGCGATCGGAGTTGGCGAAGTCGCGCTTCGCGTTCGGGTGATCGGGTCCCCACCGGTCCTCGGCGTACTGGTTCATGCCCCGGGAGACGCCGCCCGTCGCGATCACTGACTCTATGCGCGTTCCATGGTTGATGTCCATCAACATTGCCACTGGAGCGAACTGATGGGTGGGATACAGATTTCCGTTACGGGTGATCGAGTGTTTTCCTCGCCACTGGAGATCGCCTTTGTCGGCGACCCGCGCGTCGAACATTACAGCCCGTACATCGTGACCGTACCCGGACTCGCAATACACGATCTCTCCCAGCAGGCCAGCACGCTTGATGTTCAGCACTGCCAGCGGTTCACGGCGGTATACCCAGTTCTCTAGCATCGTGGCGGACACGCCCGTCCGCTCGGCAGTTTCAACAAGCTGCCAGCACTCGTCGACCGTGATCGCTGCCGGCACTTCGATAGCAGCGGCTATCCCTGCTTCGAGGGCCGCGATACCCATGGTCGCGTGCCATTCCCATGGTGTTGCGACGACCACGCCGTCCAGATCTTCGGCGTCGAGGAGGCGACGGTAATCCTCGGGGCCGCTCGCGTAGATCGCAGGCTCAGGCTTGCCGGCATCCACGCAGGTCTTGCGCGCCTTCGCTGCCGCATTGTCGTCGAGGTCGCAGATCGCCGCGACTTCAATTCCTGGTAGATCAAGCAACGGGCGCAATAGAGAAGAACCGCGCGAACCCGCGCCAATGATCCCCACCCGGACGGGCATCTCGGCGGCTCGCGTCTCAGCGGCTGTGAGAGCGGCCGCGACGCCCACAAACGTTCGTCGGTCGATCTTGTTCATGACGTTTCCTCATGGTGGCTTGGTCGGGGCCGAGCCGAATCCGGCTCCATCGTACAGCGTTTGGCAAGGTTTAGATGGAATCTCGCCATTAGCACCAGACGGGCAAATTGGCTTGGCAAGTCTTGCCAGCAGTGCGTCGAACTCACCTATGGCTTCGTAGTAGGCACCCAGAGCCTCGGCGCTTCGCACTTATCGGTCGGATGGGACGATTTATCGGTGCGGGTATGCCATTAGGATGATCCTAGGGGTGGGCAGCCTCGCATCTACGGTCACGACGTGGCTGAAGAGGAAGTCGAAGCGAGCTCTTCATCGCAGACACACGAGGGCACAATGAGCACGAAGCACTTCCCAGCCGGTTGGGACGAAGGCAGGGTCCGGCGGGTACTCGATCACTACGAGACGCAAAGCGACGAAGAAGCCGTGGCTGAGGACGAAGCCGCATACGAGAGCACCACTCACACGGCAATCGAAGTGCCAGTAGATCTTGTTCCAGAAGTCCGGGAGCTGGTGGCCAAACACAAGGCCAGCTGATCGAGAACCGCACAAGTCGTTTCCGGGGGGTGGAATCGAATCCCATTCTTCCGATGCTTTGTCCGGCACGAATCGTCCGGCACGGACCGGTGGGACACGGCCGCTTGGTCGCACTGGTTGGCCTTCTAGCGGGTCAGTTCAGAGCGGCAGCACTCGACCCAATCCCCGTCTCCACGACGTGCTGCCAGCATCAAGCTGTAGAGCAGCGAGCGTAGTTGAGGTGCCCGAGCCTCACACGGCACACGACACTTCCGGGCGTGACGCTTGGCAGCGTTGTAGTCGGAAACACAGCACTGGCCGCCCAAAGTCGAAGCCCGTGGCCAAAGAGAAGTGGACCCCGGCACGAACCGCGAAGCCACTGAGTGCCGTATATGCCGCGATTCAGACATCATTGGGCGAAACCTCGGTGGACCGCTACGGCTGATCCATGCCAATCGTGTGAGCGGCTACAGTTAAGTCACCTAGGAAGTCATGGAGCCGAAGAAGATGGGAAGAGCAACCTTGGCCTTACGGGGTGGTTGGGTACTGCCATTTGTCGCCGGAGCGGCGTTCTTGTTCGCTGCAGACGACGAGCCTCTTCCCAAGCCGACCCGCATCAACAAAGCGATCGAACTGCTTGCTCAAGATCAGCCGATCTACTACTTCACCGAAGGCCGCGGGGGCAGCCAGGGCGGGTTCAAAGAGGGCCTGCGTCTGGCGCAGACTTGGGCGGACTTCATCATCTACGAGATGGAGTTCGGCCCGTACGATGTGACTGAGTTGCGCGAGTTCATGGCCGGGCTGGTTCAAGGCGGCCCTACGCCCAGCGGACACCGTACACCGGCCGTACAAGTCGTCGTTCCGTTTAGCGGGTATGATGCCGCAACGGTCCGCGCGAATCACTGGGTCGTGCAGCAGATTCTTGCCGCTGGCGTCCACGGGATTACGCTCTGTCATGCGCGCGACCCGGCGGCTGTTCGAGAGTTCGTTCGGGCGGCCCGCTATCCCCATCACCGACAAGGCGTGGACGAAGGGCCGCTCGAGGAGGGGTTGCGCGGCAATGGCGGTCAAGCCAATGCTGCCCAAATATGGGGACTGTCACCCCAGGAGTACATGCGCCGGGCGGATGTGTGGCCACTGAATCCGGAAGGAGAGATCCTGATCGGCCTGAAGATCGAGGACAAGTACGCATTGGCCGCTGCCGAGGACTCGGCGAGCGTGCCGGGTGTCGGGTACGCAGAATGGGGCCCGGGCGACATGGGCCTCTCTCTCGGCTTCCCGGAGATCCACGACCCACCGTATCCACGGGTAGTCGAGCAGGCGCGCCGACGCGTGCTCAAAGCGACCCAGGAGGCCGGGATTGCATTCTTGGATGTTGTAACTCTTGAGAACGTTGAAGAACGCCTTCGCGAAGGCACGCGAATCGGAGCGACGCGTAGCCGAGAGACCGCCGAGGCGGGTAGGCGATTCACCAAGCGACCGCAACCGTAATTGAGCGCACGCCGGAGAAAGTTTCGTTCCAGCATGACTCGCGCAACTCCGTCCGCTGTAGCTCGGGCCTCGCTGAATTGATCTACTAGTAGGAAGCGTGCTGCACCAATCACGGTGGATTGGAATCAAGCCGGTGGTCGCTCAAGACTCATGACTCGAAGAATCGCTCTGCTCTTCATCGCTGGCGCCCTCGTGCTAGCCGCCAGCGGCCCCGGCGAAGATGACTGGAAGGAAGGTGTCCGGCAATTCGCGGCGGAGGATTTCCGTCAGGCCCAGGAGGCGTTCGAGCGAGCCGTCGAGCAGGATCCCGAAAGCTCGAGGTTCTCGCTTTGGTTGGCCTTGGCCATGGGACGGCGCGCCGAAAGGATGACCGGGTTGCGGAAGCTTGCGGCGGCGCCTCTTGTCCGCCGAATGCGCCGCGAAATGGAGCGCTCCATCGAGTTGGATGAAACAAACCTTGACGCCTACGACGCACTCCAGGGCTTCCATCTGGGAGCCCCCGCGTTGGTTGGTGGCAGCAAGGCCGAGGCGAAGGAAATCGCAATTCGGATGCGCGCCTTCGATGCGGCGCGGGGCGCGGAGGCTCTGGGCATGTATTACGAGGCCATGGGCGAGTTCGATGCCGCCGGCGAGCAGTTCGAGGAAGCAAGGAGACTGAATCCGGAAGGCATAAGGCCCTTGTTGAAGCAGGCCGCCTTCCTTGCCCGGCGCGGCAAGCACGAGGAAAGCGACGAACTCTTCGACTTGGCATTCTCGCGCGATCCGGACGAGCCCAAGGTCTGGCGGGCCGCAGCGACGGCGTGGATCCTCGCCAAGCGGAAATCCCGCTATCCGGAAGCGCGCGAGCTGGCCGAACGATATCTTGAGACGCCGGATCGAGAGCCTAACCCGGACCCGAAATCCGAGGTGCGGGATCTGCTCAAGAAGCTGTGATCGCTGGTCTGGCGTGCGCTCGGCGAACTGTAGAGCGTCGGCGACACTGACCTAGCTGCCGTCGAGGTCGGCGATTGCTTCCGGAATCGGTATTCCCGCGGCTTTCCGGGGCACGAGATCTACTTGCTCTGCGACCCTCTCATCGCGCGGGTCCCTGCCTGGAACGAATCCGTTCGCGTAGAGTCTGATCCATCTTGGACCGTAGCCGGTCGCGCGCCTCGGCATAGTCGTCGGATCCGATCAAGTTCCGCTGTTCGACGAGAAAACTGCCGTTGCGCTTGGCGCTAGCTTCCAAGCCGTAGTCGTAGAGCTCTTCCGCCAGCACCTTACGGCTGAGCCAGTCGATCCAGCGCGTATAACGCTGGGTCGCCGTGCGAATGGAGTACCCCATGATTTCTGGCGCGCTCGGCTCGAACGGCCGAGAGAACTGGCTCAGCACAAGGTCTCGGCCGGCGGCGCCGGGATCGCCTAGAGCCGCCGCGAAGCTGCGCCCGTCGAGACCTCCAGGCGGCGTAAGGCCCGCTAGCTCAGCGAGCGTCGGATAGATGTCGACATACTCGGTCAGGGCGTCCGTGCCGACGCCCGGCTTTGCCATCCCAGGCGTGCGAACCATCAACGGGACATGCGTGTCGAGCTCGAAGTTCGTGTCCTTGCACCAGTGTCCGGCTTCGCCGAGCGAGTAACCGTGATCGCCCCACAGCACGACGATCGTGTTGTCCTGCAGCCCCAACCGATCGAGTGCGCGCAAGAGCTTTCCGACCTGTGCGTCGGCGTAGCTGACGCAGGCATAGTAGCCGTGGCGCAGCTCGCGCGCCTGCTCGGCCGAGACGCGCTCATCCTTGGGGACGTCTCGATAGCCGCCCATCTCGAGGTGATCGGGATACGCGAAGTCGGGTGCCCCGATCGTGCGCTTGTCCGAGAAGCCGGGCTCGAAGACCTTCGGGTCGTACAGGTCCCAGTAGGACTTGGGCGCGTTGAACGGCAGGTGCGGCTTGAAGAAGCCCACGGCGAGGAAGAATGGCTGCTCCGAACGGCTCAGTTTCTCTAGGGTTTCCACGGCGAGCTTGGCCAGCTTGCCGTCCCTGTACCCTTCATCGGGGACGTCAGCCCTCTCGAACGCCGTGCCTTTGCCTTGGTTGTTCCCGTTCTCGGGCAAGGCGTAGTTGTTCCAGCCATCGAGATTGAGGACTTCGGGCGCGGACCACGACTGCGGGTCCAGCTCCTTGCGATTGCCGCTAAAGATCTTGCCGAGCCCTTCGGCGTGATAGCCGCTGTTCTTGAACAATTGCGGCAGCGTGACCAGATCCGGATACTTGTCGCGAAAGCGGTTGCGATTGTGCCAGACCCCGGTGTTATCGGGCAGGCGCCCGGTGAGGATCGCCGTCCGCGAGGGACCGCAGACGGACTGCATGCAGTACGCCCGATTGAACTGGCGAGCCGTGCTGGACAGGCGATCGATGTTCGGGGTCTTGGCTATTGGGTCGCCGTAGCAACCCAGCGATGGCCTCAGGTCGTCGATAGCGATAAAGAGAACGTTCGGCTTGCCGGCGGCAAGCGCGCTCACAGGAGCGAGCAAGAGGGTTAGGAGAGCGCGATAGAAGGCGAATCCTGACATCGGGCCCATCCGGCTAGTGCGACTCCGTGCCTGCGAAAAAGTAGCTCGGGTAATTCCAGCCGCGCTGGCGGGCTCCTGGCTTCGAGTCGATCTGCGCTTCGGCCTTGAGCCGCTCGAGATTGCGGTCGTCGAGCAAGGGATCGTTCGTCTCCTTGCGCCACCTCGCGAGTTCCCGCTGCAACTCGTGCAAGATGCTCGCGTACGCCGAATCGTCCGCCAAGTTGCGGAATTCGAAGGGGTCCGATTCCAGGTCGTACAGCTCGAAGCGGGGTGGACGCTCCATCGTGCGGTAGGCTTTGCGGACGTCCGGCGGGGTTGACTCAATCGCTGCGGGCAAGCTGCCTTCGATGTGATGCAGCGTGAAGTCGTATCCCGGATTGATCTCACCGGGCAGTAGGCTTTCGATCAGCTTGTAGCGGTCGTTTCTCACCGAGCGTTGCGGATAGAAGTTCGGCTTCGCGGCGTGGGCATGGTACTCGGCGAACAGGTAGCGCCGCCACGCGGGTTTCTTGCCTTCGATCAAATCGATCAGCGAGGCGCCGGGAAGGCCGCCGGGAGACTGGGCTCCGGCCGCCGCGAGGAACGTGGGCATCAGGTCGACGGTCGAAACAAGCTCGCTGCGTGCTTGCCCGGCCTTGGCCCGGTCCGGCCAGCGCACGATCAGGGGAATGCGCAGCCCCCCTTCGAAACAGGTTCGCTTGCCCCGGATGAAATCCGCGCCGTGGTCGCCCAAGTACACGACCAGGGTGTTGTCGGCCTTGCCTGAGCGATCGAGTGCCGCCAGCAAGTCGCCCACCAGAACGTCGAGGCGCTCCATGCTGTTGTAGTGGCCGGCGCTTAGCTGACGCAGTTTCGCTCCGTCGAGGCCCAGATAGGCGAGCGGCTGCACGTCCGACGCATCGAGAGGCTTCTCCGGCAGCCCCTCGGCTTGCCGCAGCCACGGCCGGTGCGCATCCGGGTAGTTCACGCTCAGGAAGAACGGTTGGCCGGAGGCGCCGAAGAAGGACTCCGCGTGCTTGGCGTAATCGGCTAGGTTCTTTCGCTGGAAGTTGGCGGTCGGAATCGCCTTGAAGTCGAACGGAAAGGCGGACTCGGGGTTCACGTGTAGCTTGCCGATAAGCCCCGTGCGATAGCCTGCTTCCTTGAGGCTGCGCGCCATATTCGGGGTGTCTTCCCGGTACATCCGGAATCCCCACGTCGCCAGGCCCAGCTGCCCATTCTGATGCGGGTATAGGCCCGTCAGGAAGCTCGCTCGCGAAGGGCTGCACCCGGCTTGCGCGACGAAGGCTCGATCGAACCGAACGCCTTCTGCAGCCAGCCGGTCGAGGTTCGGCGTGCGTGCGTAGGGATCGCCGTAGGTTCCAAGCTCGGGACCGTTGTCCTCGGAGACGATTAGGAGGATATTGGGCTGTCCGGCTCCCGAGCAGGTTGGAGCCAAGCCTACCAGAGTCGCGAGCGAAAGGGTCAGGAGTCCGAATCGATTCATAGCCATTGTTTTCAGTCAGGTTGATCCGTTCGAAGGCCGAGTCGTACCCACATGGGCGAGTGATCGCTCAACTTCAACTCCTCACGCCACTCATGGTAATAGCCGCTATCCAAGACTTCGAAATGCCTTGAGACGAAGGTATGGTCGAAACATCGCGTGCCCCAGGTGACCAGAGTGGGTGTCTGAAACCCGTGACGGTCACGATAAGCGTCCCGCAGACCGTGCTGTGACTCGCCATCGATGACCGAGAGCACAGCTTCAGCCCACTCGATGCGTGGGCGCTCGTCGCCGAACCGGTCACGCCAGCGCCCGGTGTGCATTCCCCTGGCTCGTGATCTCTCTGCAAAAGTCACGATTTGCCCCGACTTGTGGAATAGCTTCGGCTCGTTGAAATCGCCGGTCAGAATCCGCGGCGAATCGATTGCTCGGCGCAGCTCTGTGGCTAGGACGTGAAAGGTGTCGATCTTCCTCCAGCCGTTTCCGGAACCGTTAGGGACGTGCGCGGTGAACACGTCGATATCTCCCTCGCCAGGCACAGAGACTGTGACCCGCCCCAGCGACTCGGGGTAAGGTGCTTCGCGTGGCCTGCCGATGTCGTTGGGAGTCAGCTTCCAGCGACTCGCGATGAGGCACTGGTGCGACAAGGCCAAGGCGTTATCGCCGCTCCAATAGTGGTGGCCAAGGCCGATGTCCTTGAGGTGGTCGACCCACTCATTGGCAAGGTTTCGCGTCACCTCCTGCAAGGTGACGATATCTGGTCCTACAGATTCGATCTTCGCAGCGCGGTCGCCGGGTCGGCGACGGTTGACGTTCCAAGAGAGGAGCAGCATAGGGGTTTACAGCACAGACGGAGTGGTCTACGATCGCGCTTCCCGGCAGCGTCAGCCAGCGCTCCTATGGTACTGAGGGACCGCTGTGGGGAAGGGCAAGCGAGTCATGTGCGCCACGCCACCGAGGTGTCAACGCAGATGAGAAACGGCGTGACCGGATCATGTCGTGGCAGGTTCCTCCGCGCTCAGCGGGGGCTTGAGCTGCCATCCGGTCTCATATGACGAAGCAGGCCCGACCGCTGCATAAACCAGTCCAAGCACGAAGGTACGAGTAGCATGGCGTGGTAGGCTGCCGGTTAGAATGAGACCGTCTGGACGGAGACGTCGCATACAGGCATATGGCAGGGAGAACAAAGCATGAAGGTCAAGATTCTCGCTATCGTTGAGCGGGATGGCGACAGATTCCATGCATACTGTCCAGCCTTCGATGGACTGCACATGGATGGAAGCACCGAAGAAGAGGCTCTGCAACGCACGATCGATGGATTGAAATGGTACTTGGATTCCTTGCAAAGACATGACGACCCTCTGCCTATAGGGCCGGACTGCGTCATCGTGGACGACCAGCCTAGAATCCAGAGCCCTGAGATCCCACCAGATGCACTGGTTCGCTCTTTGGAGGTTCAATGGGCTCCGTCAGCCGTTCAGCCTTAGTGCAGTTAAAGGACAAGACTGCAGCCGATTGGATCAAGGCATAAAGAGGGATGGTTGGACGGAAGAAGCGCGATCGGGAGAGACACGAGGATTTGTGAAGCAGTCCATCGACGGCACTGGACGAAAGCGGGTGGTGATTCACTTTCACCCGAAGAAGCAGTATGGTCCTAGACTAATCCGATATCTCGTCAGGGACATCGGTTGGAGTGACGAAGACTTGCGTCGGCTAGAGATGATCCAGTAGCAGTTCCGGTTTTGGCCCCATCGCAGATATCGCCGAGGCTCCTAGATCCGCTGTTGAAGACAAGAGTCTCTGAGCCAGATACTGTTGGCCAGGACTGGAGAACTCACCACGGAAGCGATTCGATCCGCGCTGCTCACACCTGTAGGTTCATATCTCAACTTGCGACAGCAACGTCCTGCATGTCACGTGACCCATTCGATTCGCTTGACTGTAGTAGCAAGCTTCACTACGATTCGGGAGTTGCAGCACGAGCCCGACGATAGCGGGCACTGCATGCGGCTCCCCAATGAAGCGCCTCACTTCCTCCCGGATTCTTCCACATGAGGGTGGCACCCTGTCGGTCAAGAGCGTGACGGCAGCGCTGGTGGGTGCGCTCGTATTCGGCTCCCTGCTGATCGCGCAGCGCAAGCCCTCGTTCGAGCCCCCGCCACCCTCGAAGAAACCGACCGTCCAGGGCACGAAGATCCCGGAAGATCGTTTCGGCATCGCCTACGACGACGTCTTCCATCAGATGCACTACGACCAGCCCCTGCGGCCGCAGGTGCACTACACCCCGATCACCGGGCAGATTGGGGACGCCACCGGGCTGATTCTCTACAGGGGCGTCTACCACCTGTTCTACATGTACGACGAGTGGTCCAGAAGTCGGAGGTTCAACAAGAGCTGGGGCCACGCCGTCAGCAGCGATTTGGTCTTCTGGGAGCAGCGACCGCAGATCCTCAACACGCGCCTAGACAATGCACCCGGAAGCGGAAGCGGAATCGTCGACTGGAACAACACGCTCGGGTTGCAGTCGGGAGTGGAGAAGACGCTGGTGGTCTTCTATACCGACTACGGCCGAGGCACTTCCATCGCCTTCAGCCGCGACGCGGGCAAGACTTGGATTCGCCACAAGGACAACCCCGTCATCCCGAGGCATGAGGCCAGGAATGATCGGGATGCGAAGGTCTTCTGGTATAAGCCGGACCAATCTTGGCGGTTGATTCTCTATGAGAGGCTCGGCTTCACGTTCTACAAGTCGCACGACCTGCTGAACTGGGAACGGCTCAGCAGGTTAGAGGGATTTCACGAGTGCCCTGACTTTCTCGAAATCCCGGTCGACGGAGACGAGAAGAACAAGAAGTGGGTGCTAATCGACGGCGACGGCTCCTACCGAATCGGCGATTTCGACGGCACGAGCTTCACGTCCTCCATGGAGAATACCTACGCCAACCGAGGCGTGGCCCGCGATGCTTGGAACGGAGCGGACCGCGAGCTCTACGCCACGCAGGCCTGGAGCCACTCGTACGAGGGCGACGGACCCTTCTATCAGATGGGCTTCATGCACTTGCCGCACGGAGCGGACCACGACCGCACCTGGAGCCAGCAGCAGATCTTCCCGGTGGAGCTGACGCTGGAGACGATCGGCGGCGACGTCCGCCTGTGCCGCAATCCGATCAACGCGATCAAGCAACTGCGATACGATTCGCATCTCTGGAATGAGCGGGAAGTTCGGCCTGGAGACAACCCCCTCGCCGAGTTGGACGGCGACGTGTTCGAAATCATCGCCGAGATTGAACCGGGTCATGCAAAGCAGGTCGGCTTTCGCATCAGGGGTAAAGCCCTGACCTACTCGGTCACGGATGAGCGGCTGACCTTCATGGAATCGGACGCATCCCTGCCCATGGCGGACGGAACAGTCAAGCTGCGCATGATCGTGGACCGGGGCTCTGTCGAGGTCTACGCCAATCAAGGCGAAATCACCTTCACGAAGCTCTTCTACCCGGATCCTTCGAACATGGACCTAGAACTCTTCTCCGAGGGAGGAACCGCCAGAATCAGAGCGATGGAGGCCTATCGCCTCCAGTCCATCTGGTTGAAGCGCGAACAAGAGCTGGGCTACTTTAGAGACTCAGCGAACCGCAAGGAGTAGCCCCGCCCATGCTCGACCGTCGCCGCTTTCTCGGACTCTCCGCCGCCGCGCTGGCGTCACAAGCGTGTTCTCCAATGTCCGAGTCTACGGCCGAGCCCGCTCCGCCGAACGTGCTCTTCCTGGCTGTGGATGACCTCAACACTTGGCTGGGCTGCATGGAGGGCCACCCCCAGGCGAAGACACCCAACATCGATCGCCTTGCAGCCCGCTCGGTCGTGTTTCACAACGCGCACTGCCAAGCGCCGATCTGCGGACCCTCGCGGGCGAGCCTGATGTCCGGCTATCTGCCGTCCACTACGGGAATCTACGGTCAGATCCGAGACCCGGACCTGCGAGAGGCTTCGCCAGAAACCGGCTCGACGCCCTTCCTTCCCGAGTGGTTTGGCCAGAACGGCTACCACACGATGGGCGTTGGCAAGCTCTTCCACCGACACGCCCCGGAAGGTGCCTTCGCCGAGTCGGGAGGCCGTGTTGACGGCTTCGGGCCGCGGCCGCCGGAACGCTTGAAGTGGGATCGCAGGGGGACCAGCACGGACTGGGGAGCGTTCCCGGAAACCGACGAGGAGATGCCGGACTTCGGCACGGCGGAGTGGGCGGTGGAACGGCTCCAGCGCGAGCACGACAAGCCGTTTTTCCTCGGGGCCGGCTTCCTGCGCCCGCATGTGCCTTGGCATGTGCCGAAGAAGTGGTTCGACATGTTCCCGCCGGACGAGCTAGAGATGCCGCCCTACCAGCCTGGCGATCAGGGCGACGTGCCGGAGATCTCTCGTCAGCTGCATGCCTTGCCGATGATGCCGACGACGGACTGGGCGATCGAGACGGATCAGTGGAAAGATATCGTCCAGGCCTACCTGGCGTGCGTCGCCTTCGTGGATGCTCAGGTCGGCAAGGTGCTCGACGCGCTCGATGCAAGCCCTTACGCCGACAACACTTACGTCGTGTTGTGGGGCGACCACGGTTACCACATCGGTGAAAAGAACCGCTTCGGCAAACACTCCGTCTGGGAGGAGGCGACCAGGACACCCTTGATGATCGCCGGCCCCGGGATCGCCCCTGGCATGACTCGGAAGCCAGCCGGACTGAGCGACCTCTACCCGACGCTATTGGACCTGTGCGGGCTACCTGCGAATCCAGCGAACGAAGGCCATAGCCTCCGCCCCCTTCTGGACGATCCGGCATCGGCCGACTGGCCGTACGTCGCCCTGACGACCTACGGCCGCAACAACCATGGTGTCCGCGATGAGCGCTACCGCTACATCCGCTACGAGGATGGATCCGAAGAGCTCTACGATCACGAAGACGACGCCCACGAGTGGAACAACGTTGCCGCCGACCCGACCTACGAAGAAACAAGAGAACGATTGGCCGCGCATCTGCCCGAGGTCAATGTGCCGTGGTCGGAGAAGTCGGTTTACAACTACAACCAGTACTTGACCGACCACCGAGAGCGGAACCTGTAAGCCTATTCTGAGTCGCAACTGAATCGAACGAACCATGCCTCTCGCCCGTCATGTCTGGGTGCTGGCCGCGCTTCTCGCGCTTCTCGCGGTATCGTGTGCTGCCGCCGACGGGACGAAGCCGAATGTCGTCCTGATCTTCATCGACGATATGGGCTACGGCGACATCGGCCCGTTCGGGTCCACCATCAACAAGACCCCCCATCTCGATCGCATGGCGTTGGAGGGACTCGCCCTTCGCCAGTTCTATGTCTCGAACACCAACTGCACGCCGTCGCGCGCGGCTCTGATGACCGGGACATACGCTCATCGGATCGGCATGGACGGCGACGTGCTGTTTCCGGGCGAGCGCCGGGGCCTCAACCCGAGCGAGACGACGATCGCGGAGGTCATGAGGGGAGCCGGCTACGCCACCGGCGTCTTCGGCAAATGGCATCTCGGCGACCAGCCGGAGCACTTGCCGCTCGAGCACGGCTTCGACGAGTACTTCGGAATCCCCTATTCGAACGACATGTGGCCGGGGAATCTCAGGGGCCATCGTCACACGAAAAAGCCCTACACACCTTTGCCGGTCGTTCGGAACGACCAAGTGGTTGCCTACGTGGCTGACGGCGCGGACCAAGCGCTTCTTGCCGAGGCCGTCACCGACGCAGCGATCGAGTTCATTCGAGAACATCGGGCCGAGCCCTTCTTCCTGTATCTGCCCCACGCGTACATCCATCGGCCGCGATACGCACGCCCGGAGATTGCGGAACGGGCTGGGGGAGACATAAACCGCGCGGTTGTGGAGGAGGTCGACGACAGCGTCGGACGCGTTCTCGACACGCTGCGGGCATTCGACCTCGCGGAAGGGACCTTGGTCATCTTCACATCGGATAACGGCGGCGCCACCGGCATGAGCATGGGCCCTCTGCGCGGCGGCAAGGGTGGCCCTAAGTATGAAGGCCACATGCGCGAGCCGACGCTTACCTGGTGGCCGGGAACGATCCCGGCGGGCCAGACGACGGACGAGATCGTCTCCGCACTCGATATCCTGCCGTCTCTGGCAGCGCTCGTAGGGGCGGCTCAGCCCGACCGCCAAATCGACGGCAAGAACGCACTCGATACTCTGCTGGGCAAGCCCAATGCGCGCTCGCCGCATGAGCTTCTGTTCTACGAGGACGAAGGCATTCGCCGCGGCAACTGGAAGCTCGTCCGCGGAGCTTCGGGAGGGTTCGAACTGTACGACTTAGACGCAGACGTCGGCGAGACGAACGATCTGGCGGCAGCGCACCCAGAGCGTGTGAACGAGCTGCGCGCGCTGCTCGAGGAGCATGCGGCGGAGATCGCCGCCAACCTGAGACCGGCAGCACAGAGCGAGACAGCTCTGCACCTCATTACGGAGCCCGGAGATCTGCCCAAGCTGCGGGAGCTCATCGGCGTTAACGATTTCGAGGCCGTAGCGGAACGCCGGTGAAGGAAGGAGGGACCGATGCTGCGATCTTCTCGAAGGCGTATCGTTCTCTCAACTGCGTGTTCGTTGCACAGACGGCTCCCGCCGTTCTTTGTCCGGTTCAGCAGCGGCCGAACGCGATCGTCGTTCTAAGTGTCGTCGGCCGCACAGCGCATCGTGGGGCACTTGTCGAATGGGCCCGTAGTCAATCTTCTTGCCCCAGAGCAAGGACAACACGTTCCGGAACACCGCCTATCGAGGACTCTCTCAATAGCCTTCTATCTCCCCGGTTTGGCCGCTGATCTCGCGCTTCACCGCCTCGGCAATCCAAGAGTTGAGGCTTTTCCCCTGAGCCTTGGCGGCCGCTTCAGCAGCACGGTGTACTGCCGGGGGGACCCGTAGCGGAATCTTCCCGGAATATGGCTTGTCGGGAAACCGACCTCGTGTCTCGCAGGCCTGCAAGTAGTCGTCGATCGAAAATTCGAACTCCTTTCTGAGTTCAACGACAGAGACCCCTTCGAACATGATCACGTCGCGAGTTCCTGTCACTTCCCCGCGAAAGACGCCCGCCTCGTCATCGAACGTAATTGCCGCTCGGTACCCTTTGTATTCCATCATCGCTGTATCCTCTCGCCGTTCAGCTTCCTCGGGTGGGGTCTGTGAAAATGACGGGC
Source organism: Terriglobia bacterium (assembly GCA_009838515.1). Classification (GTDB taxonomy): domain Bacteria; phylum Acidobacteriota; class Terriglobia; order Bryobacterales; family UBA6623; genus VXMF01. The sequence goes on from VXRL01000076.1 coordinate 31,229, forward strand.
CACGCCATTCAGCTCGACGTAGACGTTAGAACCCGCCCGCTCCTCATTGTGGGCTCCGGACGCCACGAACCGGGATTCGATGTCAGTCCGGGGGTGCTTCCGCCCGAATCTCTTCGGTCTGGCGCCTGTGAGCAAGGAACCATTCGTAGAGGTCCCAGCCTTCGTACACGCGCGTCCAGACGTTATGGCCCAAGTCCTCGTGGACGGTGAAGCGCACATCGGGATGGCCTGCTGCCTCCAGAGCCACGACGGTTTCCAAGACGCGCTCTGGACGCACCACTGTGTCACGACCTCCCTGGAACACCCACACTGGCAGCTTGGCGTCCGCGATCCGATCGACCCGGCTGGGATCTCCGGGACCGCAGATGGGAGCGACCGCGGCCCATCGGTTCGGGTCCGCCATTGCTAGGTGCCACGTTCCGGCCCCGCCGAAGCTCAAGCCGGTCAGATAGACTCGATCTTGGTCGGACCGGAACTCGCTTAAGGTGGCATCAACCATCGCAAGCACCTCGCCTTCCATCCTGGTCCAGCTCTCTCTCGACGCCGAGGCCGTGAAGGACGGGAGGCTTAGGTCGGTCACCCGCGCCATTGGTTGCTGCGGGCGACGACCGTAGCGGCGGGGTGGAGGCGGGCCGTCTTCGATTCTCTTTGGGGCGGGCTGGTCGGAGCTGCGGCGCGGCCGGTCGAACAACGGCATCTGCGGCGAGATCATGATGAAGGGCAGGTCGCGCCCTTGGATCCAGGCTTCCGCCACTGGTCCGTGAACGAGGATCCGGTCGAGATCCTCCATGGCGTTGCCGCGCTCCCCTCCGCCATGGAGGAATAGGATCACCGGCCAACGCTTTCCCGGTTCGGTGTGATAGCCGGTCGGCAGGTATACGAAGTACTCGCGGCGTTCCCCCGTGACCTGGCTTTCGTACCCTTTTCGAAGTAGCTGCCCCTGACTGCGGCCTGCTGGCTCAGCAACGGCCTGATTGCTGGCGATGGCTAGGCTGATGGCCAGCGCCACGCCGTAGACGACGAGGCTCCGATGGGCTGGCCGGAGGGCCGTTGTGCGGGCTGACTGCTTCATGCACGCGCTATCGTCGCATAGGTCGCTGGGTCGCGACCGCGCAAAGGGTTGGAACCGCGTGGCTTAGACGGTACATTGCTAGCCTCCGATGCCGGCGATGCGGAAACAGCAGAAGGAGTTAGGACGACGAGAAAAGAGAACGTGGGATCGAGCGTTGGTGATTTCCTCAAGCAAGAAGGCACGTTCGAGGACGCGTAAACCGAGGCTGCCATTCCTCTCTCCTTGGCACCCCCCTAACATAAAAGGTTGAACGACGTTGCCGGCGTTGGTAGGGGAGGATGGTGGCCGGGCTCTTCCATTGGGGACAGTGGAGCCCGCCTCAGCCGGGAATCCCGATTGAATGGGCAAGAAACGAGCGTCTCGCGGCGGCTTAACGGGGCTTCCGCGTACGCTCGCGGCTCCAGAACCCGGAAAACACCTCCAGCGGATCATCCTCCTCCGGCGACGCGTCTACCTGGTCCCACATCCAGAAATCCTTGAACAATACACGAGGGTCTGGCGATTTGCGATCTCTCCAGTACCTGCGATCAGCCTCTCGAATCAGCCGGTTGGCCTGCCTCCATTCGGTGATCACATCGTCGAACCAGTCGTCGTATCGGCGGTTGAGGTCGCGCACGACTTCTGGGTATCTGTCCGACAGATCCGTCGTCTCGCCGGGATCCTGGATGAGATCGAATAGTCTCGGCGGTTCGCCACCAGCATTCGGGAAGTCGGGTATGTCGGGATCCAGAGGCATTTCCCAGTGTTCTTGCGTGATACCTCGGCGGTACGAAGGATTGTCGCGGGGACCGTCCTTCGCCATCGTCGGTCTCAACCCTGGCCAATAGAGCTTCCAGCGTCCCTTGCGAATAGCGGCATCGCTGTGCCGGACCGGCGTATAGCGGTTCTTCTGGAATGGAAGGATACGATTCGAGAGTTCCGGCATCTCCTCGCCCCGCAGCAGGGGCATCACGTTCCGGCCGTCGAGCGGCTTGGCTCCTGGCGGGGAATCTACAGCAGTCGCATGGAAGAGCGTCGGCAACCAGTCGCAGCCGTGGATCGGGGCGTCCACCACCAGCCCTGCCGGAAAGTTCCCAGGCCAACTGGCCACTGCCGGCACGCGAATGCCTTGCTCAAGAACTTCGCCCTTGCTGCCGGAGAGGCCAGCGTGGAACCGGTACGTCGAAGCGTCAAGATCCGCCCGTCGGTTCAGGATGGCGCCGTTATCGCTGGTAACCACGATAATCGTCTCATCCCAGATGCCTTCCCGCTTCAACGCGGCGAAGATTCGTCCGAGGCCGGCATCCAGCGCTTCGATCATTGCGTAGATTGTGGCGACCGTTCGGCCATAGCGGAACCCGACCCTCCTCTCATACTTTTCGACCAGTTCCTGAGGAGCTTGAAACGGATCGTGTATCGCGTTGTGGGCGAGGAAGATTGCGAACGGCGGCCCCTGGCGGTCGCGGATGAGGCGAATCGTCTCGTCGCTGAAGACGTCCGGAAGGTAGCGACCGTCCGGCTTGTCGTAGACCCCGTTGCGCATCAGATTCCAGCGCCAATAGTCCTGGGCGCCGTTTGGGAAGCCGAAGAAGAGGTCAAAGCCGCGCCTGTGCGGCAGCACATCCGCGTTGTACAGTCCGTTGTGCCACTTCCCGATCAGTGCAGTGGTGTAGCCGGCGTGCCGGAAATAGTCCCCAAAGGTCTTCTCGGAAGGGGCGATTCGATCGATGCCGCGGTTGCTCGAGACATCCACCGCACCGGTGCGATGGTTGTAGCGGCCGGTCAGAAAGCCGGCCCTCGCCGGGGCGCAGAGCGGCGAAGGGGCGTAGTGATGGGTTAGCAGCACACCACTGCGGACCAGGGAGTCAATGTGCGGCGTGTCCACGTACGGGTTGCCGTAGGCTCGAAGGTCCCCGTAGCCGAGGTCATCGAGCAGGACGAACAGGACGTTGGGAGCTGCCGCGGATGTGACGGCGCAGAGAATCGCGAGGAGTGCGAGACGCATGGGGGCCTTGGTCCGACGCCTGAACAAGATGTTACGCGACCGGCCTCATTGTGCCGCCGGTCCCCGTGGGCAGCCTGGTCGGCTCACGTCGGCGTTGAGACCCGCAACAGGGTCCCGGCCTAGAATGGAGGCGACAGCGAGAAGCAGCGCCATGCCCTCGTCATTTCGGATTGCGGCCTACTGGACGGTGTTTGCGACTGGAACCGGTTCCATGCCAGCGGTCGCGACTGCTGCGGTTGAGTTGCCGCCCGCAGTGAACCGCGTTGTTGACTTCGCTGCCGATGTCCAGCCGATACTGCATACCCGCTGCTACGCGTGTCACGGTCCGTCCGTTCAGATGAACGGGCTTCGTCTTGATCGGCGCGACGCGGCCCGCAAGGGAGGGCACAGCGGACTGGCGATAGTGCCGAACGACAGCGCCGGCAGCGCTCTGATACTTCGCATCGCCAGTCCGGACGAAGGCTTCCGGATGCCTCCTGTGGATCCCCGCCTCAGTCGCGACGAGGTGGGGATCCTGCGTGCGTGGATCGACCAGGGTGCATCGTGGCCCGAGGACTCCGAAGTTGACGCCGCGATCGTAAGCGCCTCGGCGAGTGAGCACTGGGCCTTCCAGCCGATCACCCGTCCTGAGCCCCCACAGGTTCGTGGCTATGAGTGGGTCCGCAACCCGATTGACAAGTTCGTGCTTGCGAAGCTCGAATCGGAAGCGATCGATCCTTCGCCTGCGGCGGACAGACTGACCATTCTGCGCCGTCTGAGCCTCGACCTGATTGGCTTGCCGCCAACGTGGGAGCAGGCCGAAGCGTTTCTGGGCGATTCCAGCCCGGGAGCGTACGAGCGGTTGGTCGACGCGCTATTGGATTCGAAGCACTACGGCGAAAAGTGGGCCCGCCATTGGCTTGACCTCGCTCGCTACGCCGACTCCGACGGATACGAGAAGGACCTTGCCCGGCCAAGTGCGTGGCGCTGGCGTGAGTGGGTCATTGAAGCCCTGAACCGGGACGTACCCTTCGATGAGTTCACCAAGCTCCAGCTGGCCGCTGACCTACTGGAGAACCCGGCACCAGACCAGCTCGCTGCGACCGGCTTCCACCGCAACACCTTGCGGAACCGAGAGGGCGGCACGATCTACGACCAGTCCCGGTTCGAGGAGACGCTGGACCGTGTCAACACGGTGGCAACGACCTGGCTAGGGCTGACCGTGGAGTGCGCGCAGTGCCATGATCACAAGTACGACCCGATCACGCAGGAGGACTACTATTCGTTCTATGCGTACTTCGACAATCTGGAGGATGCGCAAATCGACGCCCCCCTGCCGGGCGAGATGGGGCCGTACCTGAGCACACGGCCCGAGTATCTGCGGAAGCGCAAGGATCTGCTCGAAGAGCATCACGTTCCGGATCTGCAGCCTGAATGGGAGCGTCAGATGAAGATCGCCGGCGCGAATCCCGGCGAACGTACGGACTGGGACCTCTGCTATGACGTTCTGTTCCAGATGACTGACAACGGCTGGGAAGTCCTGAACAATGACCCGGCCGAGCGAACATTTCGGGAACGCGAAGTGCTGACCGATTACTTCATCGATTGGTACAACACGGTTGTTTCCAAGGAGCGTATCGAGCAACTGGGGTTCAAGGAACTCCGCAAGAAGCTCAAGGAACTCAAGTCCACCTATCCTCAACTGAGCGAGGCCCGCATCGTCCGCGAGCGGGACAAGCCCAGCAAGAGCTTCCTGCGAGTTCGCGGGCAGTGGGACCGCAAGGGCATTGAGGTTGCGCCACGGCCTCCGTCCTTCTTGCCCAATTCTGCAGCGGCTGGACGGTCGACACGCCTCGACCTTGCTGAATGGATCCTGTCAAAAGACAACCCGCTCACGGCACGTGTCGCCGTCAATCGGATGTGGCAGGAGTTCTTCGGGCGCGGACTGGCTCGGACATCCGAGGATTTCGGGCTCCAGGGCGAGGCCCCCTCACACCCGGCACTGCTGGACTGGCTGGCTTCGGATTTCCGGTCGGCTGGTTGGGGGATGAAGCGGATGCACAAGTCGATCGTCATGTCCGCCACTTACCGGCAGACCTCGCACGCCCGACCGGACATCGCAGAAAGGGATCCGGACAACGCTTGGCTGTCTCGCCAGAACCGGATCCGCCTGTCCGCCGAGATCCTGCGGGATTCGGCTCTGCGGGTCAGCGGCCTGCTATACCCGAAGATCGGCGGCCCCAGCGTGTATCCGCCACAGCCCGCGGGCGTCGTAGACCTGACCTATGGCTGGGATACGGACCGCTGGAAGGACAGCGAGGGGGCGGACCGCTACAGGCGAGGCCTGTACACCTTCTTTCAGCGAACCGCTCCCTACCCCCAGTTGATGAACTTCGATGCTCCGGACTCGAATCGCACGGCGAGCAGGCGACGGCGGTCGAACACGCCCTTGCAGGCCTTGAACCTCTTGAACGACGAGGTTTTCGTCGAGTCGGCACGTGCCCTCGCGATCCGAGTGCTCGCTGAGTCCCCGCCCGACTGGACCGGGCGTCTAAGCCGGATGTTCCAAATGACGTTGGTCCGGAAGCCTCGCAGCGGCGAGGCCGAGCAACTCGCCGAATCGTTCCGGCAGCAACAGCGGATTCTGAAGCAAGCACCGGATGAAGCGAAGAAACTGGCGCGGATCGACTTGCGCGGCCACGAGACCACCGAAGTCGCAGCGTGGGTCGGGATAGGGCGGGTCCTGATGAACACGGACGAATTCATCACACGGGAGTGAGGCAATGACCCAGCAGCAGTTCCGGGCGATCCAGCTACGGAGGGACTTCCTCAAGAACGTTGCTTCGGGAATCGGCATGGTCGCTCTCGGCGACCTGCTCGCGAGGGACGGACTCACGGCGGCCGACTTGCCCGATGTAAATCCACTGGCTCCCAAGCGGCCGCACTTCGAGGCCAAGGCGAAGCACGTCATCTTCATGTTCATGGAAGGCGGTCCGAGCCAGTACGAACTCTTCGATCCGAAGCCCGCTCTAGAAGACCATCACGGCCAGGCCCTGCCGGAGTCCATGACCAAGGACCTCAAGCTTGCCTTCATCAAGCCCTCTGCGAGGGTCATGGCGAGCAAGTTTGCCTTTCGCCGGCACGGTCAGAGCGGCATGGAACTGTCCGAACTGATGCCGAAGCTCGGGACGGTGGCGGACGATATCTGCCTCGTGCGCTCGATGCACACGGACGCGTTCAATCATCATCCGGGGCAACTACTGCTCTTCACCGGGCACACGCAGTTCGGCAGGCCGACGATGGGCGCCTGGTCGGTCTACGGGCTCGGAAGCGAATCGCAGAACCTGCCTGGATTCGTCGTGCTGAGCTCCGGGCGCGGCACCAGCGGTGGCTCGAGCAACTTCTCGAGCGGTTTCCTGCCATCCCATTACCAGGGCACCGTATTTCGGAACAGCGGCGAGCCGATCCTGTACCTATCGAACCCTGAAGGCGTCAGCGACGCCCTTCAGGAGGAGACGCTCCGTTCAGTCCGCAGGCTGAATGAAATGCGATTCGAGGCGACCGGCGACCTGGAGATCGCCTCCCGTATTTCGTCTTACGAACTTGCGTACCGCATGCAAATGTCGGCACCGGAACTGCTGGACTTCTCCGACGAGCCTGACCACGTTCTCGAGGGCTACGGCGTCAACAGCGATGACGAGGGGCAAAGGCAGTATGCGACCAACTGCCTGCTTGCCCGGCGGATGGTCGAGCGGGGGGTCCGTTTCGTCCTGATGATGGACGCCAGCTGGGATGACCACAGCGGGCTGAACCAGAATCTCCCGAAGCGATGCCAGAAAGTCGATCAGTCGAACGCTTATCTCGTCCAGGACCTCAAGCAGCGGGGGCTCCTGGACGAGACGCTCGTGGTCTGGGGCGGCGAGTTTGGCCGGACCCCGATGGTGGAACTTCGCCGGCCTGACGACGCCGACAGCGCCGGCCGCGATCACCACCCCAACGCATACAGCATGTGGATGACTGGTGGCGGCCTGCGGGGCGGCCAGGTACTTGGCAAGTCCGATGACCTATGTCTGAATGTGGTCGAGGATCCGGTGCATGTCCATGACCTCCAGGCGACGGTCCTGCATTTGCTCGGTTTCGATCACGAGAAGCTGACCTACCGGCACATGGGACGCGACTTTCGTCTGACTGACGTCAGCGGGCGGGTCGTGGACAAGCTCTTGTCTTAGGCGCTCGTTAGGGGGTTCCCGGTATAACGCCGTCGCTTCCATCCCAAATCTCTAACTCTCCCTCCCAACTCCCGGTTCAGCGGGCCGTGCTTCGGGTCGCTGCAATGAATCCGGCCGCTCCGACGTATCGGACGCTCTGGCTTCAGTACCGAATCCAGGTCCGTTCGAGAGGAACTTGACCGCTCCCCGGTTTGGAGTAGTCGCAAACACCGCCAGGGAAGACAGCGCTTAAGCGGTTCAACTGCTCCGAGGTGAGCGAAGGCCCGTAGTCCGCGGGATCGAGCGGCTTCAACTGGCACTTCAGGATGTCGCCCTCGAGCGGGGCTCCGGCTGCGATTCTGGGATCGCCGCTCGGCGGATAGAGTTCGCCGCAAGGCCCGCTATCCCCGCTTGCCCCATCGTCCGAGAGTCGCTTCCGTTCGGCCGACCAGCAGGCATCGCTCAAATCGTCAGGTCGGCCTCGAGAGATCGCGTCGATTGGCTCGTCTCCTGATTCGTCTGCGGCCACCGAATCCAGCCACTGATCCATCAGCCGGACCACATCCAAGCTGGGCGGGGGATTCGTCAGGATGACGTGGTTGGCAGCGCTGCCGTGCGCCCGCTGCAGTCGCGCACCCATCACGAACGTCCGAACACGGTCGTGAATGTTCCCACTCGGGTCGGAGTACCTGCGCGTATCGATGATCGGAATCGAGCCGAGCGAGCCGCCACCGGAGTTCACGCGACCGGTTTCGTACAGGACCCTCAACGAATCCGCGTCTGCGACCGAGCGTTCCGGCACGATGTTCGCGTTGGCATCGAATCCACCGATCAATTCGTTGAGCTCGATGAACCGCTCAGCGTCAATCACGCCATCGTTGAAGGCCTGGAGGCCGTATTGCACGCCCACGTTGTCGAGCGCTCTCCGAGGCAGGCCCGTCGCGCTGTCGCGCCCTACAAGGTTGACCAGATTGTCGTGAAAGCCGCAGCGTACTCCGTCGGGCCTGTTTACGGGGTGATAGACCAGTTCCTTGGGAACCACTTCGTGGCAACCGCCAGGTTGGATCAGCGCCGGAGAGTACGACCTCATCCAGCTCTCACACGTTGCCCAGGTCGCGAATCCCGAAACGGCCTTCTTCTGATCCTCGCTCCAGTCGTGCGCACTGCTGCCAATTGCCCGTGCCAGCAGCGAGCAATCCGTGACCGGCGGGGCGAGTGTCACAGTGTCCGGGTAGCTTGCGCCCGGAATGATGCCGTCCAGGAGACCGGGATAGTTCTGGGCAATCAGGTGCTGTTGCATCGAACCGCCCGATCCACCCACTCCAATGGTGTGAACAGGAACGCCGAAGCTCTCGATGAAGTGCTCCTTCACCATCATCGCGGTCTCAGCTGAAATCACGTCGTTGCAGTTGTTGCCAAACACGTTCTGGGACGAGATCGCCACGGCATATCCGTTTCCGAGCGAGGTTTGGTCCTGCAAGGCGGAACGGATCAGGCCCTGGCGATAGCCGGCGCGGCACCCCCCGCCGAATCGGTACACCAGGCGACCGTTCCAGCCCGGGGCGATGCTCCACGGGTCGGGTAGGCTGTCCGCCGGATCGTGGAGGAACGCAATCTCGTAGATCGCTCGATTGATCGTGCCACTCTCAACTCGGATGATGAAGTCCTGTTCATGCCCCTCTGTGGTCGTCGTGCGGGCGATATCGGACGGGCGTGGCGCCGACGGATCTAGGGGTTTGAAGCCTGGCGGAATCCTGGCGGTCCGGGCCCTACGCTGCTGCGGGTCAATTCGGTCGGTGGACCTGTAGTAGTACGCACTCCGCGTCTGGGCACTGCAATTGGCGTCGGAGGGAGGTCCCAGCCCAGCCTGTTCGGTCTGGCAAACGAAGGGTTCCTGGTGCGGCCCCGAGAACACGGGGCCAGTGTGAGGGTGGTTGATCAACTCGAGACTGGCGGACCGTTCTCCCACCCTCGCCGTGACCGTGTTCTTGCCGAGCTTAAGTTCAGACAGCCGCCCGACCAGGCGAGAGGGGTCGGCACCACTCCGGAACGAGGAGGTGACGTCGCGACCGTCCAGCTCAACCTCCAATGAACCGGCACTGGCACCGGTTACCTCGACGAGCGCGCCACCTCCGGTAACCATGTCCGAAGGGCCGGACAGGACGGAAACGTCAAGTCGCTGCTCGGCACAGCCAAGCGTCACTCCCAAGCAAAGGATCGTGGCCGCCATTCGCATCATTGGTTCCCTCCAAGTGCCGGAAAGATCAAGGCCTGATCGACAACAACCGAAGATATCCTACCCCTCGGGGCACATCTGTGGAATCCCTTCCGGTTCGAGATGTAGGCGGGCCATCCTCCGCGGTTCGGGGCCGGCATTCCAGTCGGTGGCAGGCGGGGGCGTACTTGCACGGCCGCTCAAGGACCGGTTAGGAAGATCACCCACGCCGGTAGCCGCCCCCAAGATGTCGAGCACAGAGGGCGATGTGGGCGGAAGCCGGGGCGCTGGAACTGGGTTGGGAGTTGGCACGGGAACCTGGACCGGAGACACGCCGCCGCACCCCAGTGCCAGTCCGAGCGCCAGCGCTGCCAGTGCCGGTATCAGTCTTGCGGCCATCCCGAGTCTTCGATGCTCTTGATCCTAGACCCCCAAGTTGCCTACACCCACGTTCCGACCGATTCGCGCCCAAGGGCCTTCGACATGTTGCAGATCAAGCTCACGGCGCAGACATCATGCTATGGGGTTGAGATCACCCGCGACGACAGGGTGCCCAGCAGGGCCCGGGCTGTCGGACTGCTGTCCAGCGCATCGTCTTCGATAGAATCGGCGCGTAGTTTCAAGTGGGCGAATATCTCACGGGTCGGAGCGAGATTTCCGCCGCGCGGGGCCGCCGGCAGCAGTTTCAAGCTGACTGTTCCCCGCACGTTGCCGCCAATAGCCAGAATGCGTTTACGGTCCGGCTCCAGCTTCACCACAACATCGCAATGCATGCGGGCACCGACTCCGAGATGACGGCGCCGTTGGGCGATCGTCCCATAGCTTCCCCGCCGGCTGCTGCAGAGCAGATCGCCGGGCCCGATAGCGGTCTCGCCGACGTCGTATGCCGTGAAACCAGCCCGGGAATACCCTGCATCTCGAGCTCGAATGGCTTGATCGACGTAGACATGGTGGGCGATTGAACGTCGAAACTGATTAGAACTGCCGAGTCCGCCCTCGCACATTACCCAAGAGACGAATGCTGCGGACCACGGATCGCGCCAACGCGAGGCCAAGCCAGCCGGCCCCTTCCACCTACTGTTCTGACGGTCCACCATCCACGATCCCTTCGGCGTTGCCGCCCAATAGCCAGCGATCGTCGATGCCACGCGGGCACCCTCGACGGGATCCACCCGCCACCAAGGCCGTCGGCTCCACGCTCGAGGGCCGCCAGCGCTTCGGAAGAGTGAACGCTCTCTTTCTGGCATGGTTTCGTCGACGATTGAGAATCCGAAGAACCCCCATTCCTGCACGGCAACGTTTACGATTCGCCGCCGTATTTCCCCGGCCGGCAAATTCCGGCACGCGCTGGACCGGACGCTCATCTGTCCCGGTGGGCCCTGGACCAGTGCCGAAGGTGCCGCGGCGTCGAACTGCTCAGCGGGGAGCCGGTCCAAGGGTTTCTGTTGCGCGAACCAGTCGGGTGTCGAAGCCGGAATCGCTACGGTACCCGCTAGCGCCAACAAGATCGTCTTCGTCGGGATTCCCATCAAATGCTTGGCCTGCACCACGACAGGTGGCTGCCCTACGGTAGCTGATGCGAGGAGAGAACGCCTCGGGATCATCCTGATGCCTGCACTAGTGTGGGCGACCAGGAAGTAGGACAGTTACCAAGAAGCGTCCAGTCCGGCCGGATTCGGCACCACTGCGGGCTACTGGGTTGATGTAGCCTAGGTCTACACGCTGCTTATTCGCTATTGGGTTTCGTGTATGAGGCATCCGGCCATAGCGGTGCTCTTCGCGGTCAGTTCCCTGTCCGCAGCCAGCCCAGATTTCTTCGAGTCCAAGGTGCGTCCGCTCCTAGCGGCGAAGTGCTACTCCTGTCACTCGGATTCAGAGATGGGCGGCTTGCGCCTCGATTCCTTGGAGCGAGTCCTGCAGGGAGGCACCCGAGGCCCAGCGGTGATTCCCGGGGAGCCGTCTTCGAGCCTCCTCCTCGCCGCCGTGCGTCGTACGCACGACGAGCTCAAGATGCCGCCGACGGAGGTGCTGTCGGAGCCGGAAGTCGCCGTGCTCGAAGAGTGGATCGCGGACGGCGCGGAATGGCCCGCAACAGGAGGCTCTGTCGCCGCCGCCCAGATCTCGCCGGAAGCACGAGACTTCTGGGCGTTCGAGGCGGTCCGAACGCAGGAGGCCGCAGGGGGCGACCCTGCCAAGGCGATCGACGGGTTTGTCAACGAGGGTCTTCGCAAAGCCGGCTTGGAAGCAGCCCCGCCTGCCGACAAGGCAACCTTGATCCGACGTCTGAGCTTCGACTTGCTCGGCCTTCCGCCCACACCCGAGGAAACAGCTGCGTTCCTGGCGGACAACTCGGCCGAGGCCTACGAGCGGCTGATTGATCGCTTGCTCTCATCACCCCACTACGGGGAGCGCCTAGCCAGGCACTGGCTCGATCTGGCCCGCTATGCGGACGGGCAGTCGGCCGCCTACGCCGACACTCCGCTTCCGAACGCTTGGCGGTACCGGGATTGGGTGATCCACGCATTCAACCGTGATCTTCCGTACGACAAGTTCGTCGTGTTGCAGCTCGCTGCCGACCTTCTGCCGGAGGCCGAACGGGGCGAGAATCTCGCGGCATTGGGATTCCATGCCCTGAGGGACCGCGACGACGACCGTGTCGATGTTACGGGAAGGACGTTTCTGGGCCTCACCATCGGCTGTGCGCAATGCCACGATCACAAGTTCGATCCGATCCCCCAGACAGATTTCTACGCGATGCAGGGCGTGTTCAGCAGCACAGAGGATCATCGCTACCCCCTAGCGCCAGCGGAAGAAGTGGAAGCCTACGATGCCGCGAACCAGAGAGTCAAGGAGCAGAGGCTCGCCATCGACCTGTTCTTGGAGAAGGAGCGCGACCAGCTGATCGACGTCTTGATGCAGCGCACGGCCGACTTCCTTGTCGCCAGTTACACAGTCGCGTATCGAGGGGCGAACCCCCAACAGGTTGCCGATCAGGCCGGCCTTGACCGAGAGACCCTCGATCGCTGGCTGGCGTACTTGAAGGCCCGCCCGCACGAGCATCCGTACTTGGACGATTGGTACGCCCTGGTGGACCGGGGAGCCTCGCCGGACGAGGCCCGGCAGGCAGCGTCGGACTTCCAGCAGCTGCTGCTCTCGATCCACCTCGAGAAGCTAGCCGTGGATGACCGGAACTACGTCAAGCTCGGCGGGGCGGAGGGTGCCCGGACGCAGCGTACGCTGCTCAACACCAACCTCGAATTCATCGAACCGGTGCGGTACTACCTGTGGCGGGACATGACGGCTCCGCCGGCGAAGAAGCGGGGCTTGCCTTTCGTGGGGGGCGTCTATCACTACGGCTCGGATCAGATCGAACGATTCCTGGGCGGGCTGTGGCTCCACCATCTCGAGGTCCAGAAGGCCGAGCTTGCGCGGCTCAAGGAAGCGGTCCCGCCGCCGTACCCGTTCCTCCACGCCTACCGGGACCTGAAGGATCCGAAGGACGCCCGGCTCGCGATCCGCGGCGACAGGAAGAACCTCGGCCCTGCCGTGCCGCGGCGTTTTCTCACCATCCTAAGCGGAGACCCTCCCAAGCCGTTCCAGCAAGGCAGCGGAAGGCTCGAACTGGCCCGCGCCATCGTCTCGCCCGAAAACCCGCTGACCGCCCGCGTCTTCGCCAACCGCCTGTGGCAGTGGCGCTTCGGCAGGGGCATCGTGACCACGCCCAGCAACTTCGGCCAGCTCGGGGAGCGCCCGACCCATCCGGAACTGCTGGACTGGCTGGCGTCGGAGTTTGTCGACTCGGGGTGGTCGGTCAAGGAACTCGACAAGACGATCCTCATGTCGGACGCCTACCGCCGCAGCTCCACGGTTCTGGCGGCGAACTTCGAGGCGGACCCCGACAACAGGCTGCTTTGGCGCTTCAATCCTGTGCAACGCCTGGATGCCGAGACGTTGCGCGATGCGCTTCTGGCCGTGTCCGGCCGCATCGACCTCTCCCGTGGCGGACCGCCACAAGATCTGGCGGACGAGAATGTGCGACGCACCCTGTACGGCAAGGTGGATCGGACGAACCCCGACCCGAGTCTTGATCTGTTCGATTTCCCGGACGCCAAGGCCCACTCGCCGGAACGGGACGTGACGGTGGGTCCCCTGCAACGCCTCTACTACTTGAACAATCCGTTCTTCATCCAGCAGTCGAGCGCCCTCGCCGAGCGGCTGGCCGCGGATGCCGGGAGCGGCCCCGACGCCCGCATCCGGCGGGCGTATCAACTGCTGTTCAGCCGCAAGCCGGATGGTGCCGAGCTCGCCGCCGGGCGCGAGTATGTGGGAACCGACACGTGGGAGCGGTACTGCCAAGTCCTGCTCGCGTCCAGCGAATTCCTGACGGTGAGGTGAGATTCATGCCGCTTTCTCGCAGAGACACGCTTCGAATCCTCGGGGCCGGTTTCGGAACCGTGGGCCTCGCGGACGGCCTGATGTCGGCGAGCGGGAGCACCCCGCATTTTGCACCGCGGGCGAAACGCGTCATTTTCCTGTATCTCAACGGCGGGCTGTCGCATGTCGACACGTTCGACCCGAAACCGGCTCTTGCCAAGTTTGACGGACAGCCGATGCCGGGGCCCAAGATCAAGACAGACAGGGCCTCCGGTGGGCTCATGAAGTCGCCGTTCGAGTTCCGGCCTTATGGCGAGAGCGGCGTCGAGGTCAGCGACATCTTCCCGCGGGTCGGCTCGTGCATCGACGACATCCTCGTGGTGCGGTCGATGTGGTCGGAGAGCGTCAACCACCTTCCTTCGATGCTGATGATGAACACCGGGCACGCCCTGCGCGGGGGCTCCAGGCCCTCGTTCGGCTCTTGGGTCGTATACGGCCTGGGCTCGGAGAACCGGAGCCTTCCCGGCTTCGTCGTGCTGTGCCCGGGCACTCCCGTCGGCGCCGCGAGGAACTGGTCGTCCTCGTTCCTGCCGACCGAGTTCCAGGGTGCCCTGCTTCGCAACAACGCGGAGACGCCCGACAAGGTGATCCAGAACATCGCCAATGCCACGTACTCTCGCGACGAGCAGCGCAGGCAGCTGGATCTGCTCGATCGGATCGACTCGGCCTTCGTGCGGCGGGTCGGCTTCGACCCCCGCCTCGAGTCGAATATCGAGGCTATGGAAACCGCGTTCCGGATGCAGACCGAAGCACCGGGGATCTTCGATCTCGGCAGCGAGCCCAAACACGTGCGCGAGCGCTACGGCGACGGGGAATTTGGACGCGGGTGCTTGATGGCCTTACGCCTGGCCGAAGCGGGCGTGCGGGTGGTCCAGGTCTACTACGGGGACGGGCAGCCGTGGGACAGCCACGACGACATCATGACCCAGAAGGATCATGCGGAGCGTTCCGACGGCCCGATCGCCTCCCTGATCGAGGACCTGAAGCTGCGCGGAATGTTGGACGACACGCTGGTGATCGTTGGCAGCGAGTTCGGCCGAACGCCGATGATCCAGAATTCCGGAACTGAAAAGGTGGGGCGGGGCAGGGACCACAATCCGCCCGGCTACTCGATTCTGCTCGCTGGCGGCGGGATCCGCGGCGGGCAGGCCTACGGGGCCACCGACGACTTCGGCTACCAGGCCGCCGTGAATCCGGTCACGCCCCATGACCTTCATGCGACGGCGCTACACCTGCTGGGCCTGGATCACACGATGCTGACCTATCGGTACAGCGGGAGGGACTTCCGCCTGACCGATGTGCACGGCACCGTCGTTCAGGACTGGCTAGCGTAGGCCATCCCCAGCAGCTTCCGCGCGCCCGATTGCGGGGTGCTGATTGGATCTGGATCTGCGACGATAATGACCGGCCATGCTGAAGGTCCGGGACGCGGTTCGCTTGGTGCGGCCGGGCGGTTGGTCGCTCGTTCGCATCAGGGGGAGCCACCGTCTGTGCCGGCATCCGGACAAGCCGGGAAGTACAGCGACTGTCGTCGATGTGGTTGCGCTCGGCGGGTGACACTTGCTTCGAACCCCCCCTTGAACGAGACCCCGATTTGCTGTGACAAATCCGCGGCTCGATCAGCAGCAACGATGCTTGGTGCGATGGGCGTTCATCTCGGCTCCGCCATCCCTGCTGGGCCTTTCCATTGCGCAGATCTCCCGCTCTGCGGGCTGACCTCCGCTGCAGGCCCCCTTGGGCTGACCATGGCGGGAATCGAACCCACGGATAAAGGTCTTCCAGGCCTCTTGGCGGATGACAATCGAGCGTTTCTGCAAGCACTGACCGATGGCGATTGGAAATCTCGTCAGTAGTGCACGGGACACCACTAGCACGGAAGCAAGAGAATAGCTGCCCTGTCCAAACTGATAAGTCATTGCAGCGCTCCTCCTAAGGAATTCGGCTGTCTACTGACTCGCTCGCCCCCAACGGCTAGCAAGAATCCGCAAATTGATCGAGAGAAACGGCCATTGGGCCTTGACAGTCGCAAATCTTCGGAGGATCATTGCAGCGCGAGGCTTAGGGGTAGGCTTGCGGGCTAACCGCAGCAAGCGCGTCGAACACCCGACGAGCGCCCTGTTGCGGGGATGGTGCCGCTTGGCTCCTTGAGCCCAACAAGGAGGTCTCATGACTCGAATTCTCCGCGCTCTGCAACTAACCTTTGCAGGCCTGCTGATTGCGGGCGGAGCCAGCGCGCAAACCTCGGCCGGTTCCATTTCCGGCCTCGTCACGGACTCGTCCGGTGCAGTCGTACCCGGCGTCTCCATTGAAGTTACGGATATCGATCGCAACGTGTCGATCGAGACATCCACCAATGAGGCCGGCTTCTACGTCGCGACCCCGCTCCCGCCAGGACGATATCGCATCACGGCCGAGAGCGACGGGTTCCGGGGATACGTCCTAGAGCCGTTCCCGATCGCCACGCAGCAGAAGGCTGGCCTAGATATCGAGCTCGAACTGGGCCAGGTGACCGAATCGATCACGGTGGCCGGCACAGCGCAGTTGATCGAAGCCACCAACTCCACCCTCAGCGGCGTCGTCGAGAACCGGCAGATCATGGACCTGCCGCTGAACGGGCGCAACGTGTATTCGCTTGCCGTGCTGACGCCGGGGGTGTTCACGCGCGATCCGGCTCGAGGGAAGTTCCGCGAGGGCTTCCATTCAATCGGCATCTTCCAAGTGAACGGCGGCCGGGACTCGAGCAACATGATCATGATGGACGGAGTTCCGGTCACGATGAACTCGAACACCAACAACATGAATGCCAACAGCGCCCTGCCAACCATCGAGGGCATCGAGGAGTTCCGTATCCAGACCAACTCCTACTCGGCGGAATACGGCCGCAGCGGCGGCGGCGTGCTCACCATGAGCACCAAGTCGGGTACCAACGAGCTGCACGGCACGGCATTCAACTTCCTCCGCAATAACAAGATGGATTCGAACAACTTCTTCGCAAATCGGGCGGGAAACGACTTGGGCACCTTCCAGCGCAACGAGTTCGGCTTCAGTGTTGGCGGCCCGATCATCAAGAACAGGACATTCTTCTTCGAAGCCTATGAGGGTCGCCGCCAGCGGACCCAAGCCGTCCGGCTTCTGACCCTGCCCACGGCCCTGCAGAAGGCCGGGGACTTTTCGGAAACTCTCAACACGAGGGGCGAAGTACGAACAATCTACAATCCGTTCTCGACCGTCGCGGACCCGGCAAGACCCGGCGAGTTCTTCCGTGAACCGTTCCCTAACAACAAGATTCCCAACCCGATGATGGATCCGGTTGCGCTCGCCACGGCGAGCTACTACGGGGCAGAGCCGAACGTTCCCGGGCAGCCGTTCACGGGCCGGAACAACTTCCAGTTCGCGGGCGGTCGGCCAAACAATTCCAACCGGAACGTGTTCAAGGTAGACCACCTGTTTGGGCAGAGCCAACGGATCTTCGTGCGCCATACCGTCCTGGACGTGGTGAGCTCGGCGCCCGAGCTGTGGGAGGGCCCCGGCTGCCCAGACGGGGGCTGCTTTACCAACAACGAGGCGCTCAACAACGCGGCGCTGTCCTACAACAACACGCTCACACCGACGTCCCTACTTAGCCTGCGGTACGGTTTCGCCCGTTCAATCCTTGACCGCGGCTCTTGGTTCCAGGACTTCTCGCCGTCCGAGCTCGGACTCCCGAAGCACCTGGAGAACGGAGCGGATCTGCTGGTGTTCCCGGAATTCAACATCTCAGAGATGACCGCTCCGGGACTCCGGCACCACTGGAACTTCCGGTCCGCCAACATGTCCCACACGCTCAACGCCACCTACTCGAAGGTCATTGGCAGCCACAGCATCAAGGCTGGCGGGGAGTGGCGAGTCAACCTGATCAATCACATGCAGGCGTCCTGGCAAATGTTCTATCGGTTCACCGCGGGGATGACACAGGGGCCGGACCCGAGAAGGGTCTCGGCGAATGCAGGCTTCGGCTACGCCTCCTTCCTGTTGGGAACGGGTGCCAACGGCAGGATCAACAACCGGATTCGGCCCGCATTCTCCAGCAAGTCCTTTGGCGGCTACGTGCAGGACGATTGGAAGGTGTCTCGGAAGCTCACCCTCAACATCGGCGTGCGCTGGGATGCCGAGACGGGCCTGACGGAGCGCTATGACCGGTTCTCCGTCTTCGACCCGGACGTTCGCAGCCCGCTCGCTGAACCCTCCGGCCTCGACCTCCGGGGCGGCTGGCGATTCCCGGGCGTAGACCTCGCGTCAGGGCGGAACCTCCGTAACCCCGAGTGGAACAACTTCGCGCCACGGCTGGGCGTCGCCTACCAAGCCTTCTCGGGTACAGTGATCCGGATCGGCTACGGCATGTTCTTTGCCATGGCACCTTGGGGAGCCAACTACTACCCCACCTCTCCGTTTGCGACCACCACTCCCTGGCTGGCCTCGCTGGATGGCGTGACTCCGAACCACCTGCTCAGGGATCCGATCCCAGATGGAGTCATTCTCCCTCCGGGCGCGAGCGCCGGAATGCTCGCGGGCAACGGCTTGAGCGCGAACGGACCGATCCCCTCGGAGATGCGCACGCCGTACAACCAGCAGTGGAACTTCACGATTGCCCAGCAATTCGGCCCCCGAACCGCGGTGGAAGTGGCTTACGCCGGGAACAAGGGGACCCATGTTCCGTTTCGCCACGGATGGCAGAGGGATCAGCTCGACCCGGTCCACATCAACCCGGAGTCAGGGATCCTGGACCTCGTCGACAACCCCTTGCACGGTTTGGTCCCGGCAGGCGTGATGTCTAGGCCAAGAGTCCAGCGCGGCCAATTGCTGACGCCGTACCCGCAGTATCCGTCGGCGGTCGTCTCCGCGCCTGGATGGGGCAACACGAACTATCACTCCCTGCAGGCCAAATTCACCCGGCGGTTCGAGGGCGGCGGGAACGCCGTCGTCGCTTACACGTTCTCGAAGCTGATCTCCGACGGCAGCGACAACGCCTGGACCTCGGCACTATGGCGGAACTACTACTGCCGGCGGTGCGACAGATCGATCTCCCCGTATGACCAGCGCCATCGGTTGATCACGAGCTACACGTACGAACTGCCGTTCGGCAGCGGGAAGAAGTTCGGCAGCAGCTGGAGCGGAGCCGTGAACGCAATCCTGGGCCAGTGGCAGGTCAACGGCATCCTCACCCTCAACAGCGGGCTGCCGCTCCGTTTCAGCGTGCCCGGAAACACCAGCCACTCTTTCGGAGGCCGGCAGTTCCCGGACACGACGGGCCAGGATGCAAGGATCAATCACAACAACTTCGACCCGACGACCGATACTTGGTTCGACACGGATCAGTTCTCCATTCCGCGACCGTTCACTTTCGGCACGCTGGGCCGGGTGCATCCGAACCTTCGCGCCGACTTCGTTGAGTCGCTCGACCTTTCGATCTTCAAGAGCTTCAAGATTGGGGAGCGCGTCACGACGCAATTCAGAGCCGAGTGGTTCAACGCGTTCAACCACCCGATCTTCAATAATCCGGGCCTCCAAGTCGGACGAGGGGGCTTCGGCAGAGTTGCCTCCCAGGCGAACTTGCCACGCCAGACGCAGCTAGCCCTGAAGATCATCTTCTAGGCGAGGCATGCGCCGGATCGGGGAGCTGCGTTGCGGCACTCCGATCCGGCGACCGCCGCCAGTGGGTTGCAGGCTCGGTTACCTGCTCAGGCCTCGGGTTCGACTTCCCAGCCGAATCCCGGGCCGTCGGAAGGCCGCGTGTAGATGCCTTCCGGGCCGCGCGTGAGGTTGTTGTCTTCCTCATATCTCTGGTAGACCACGTCCGGCCCGCCTGGGGCGGGCATGAACATTTCGGCCCACGGCGAGTTGGGCGTTGCGTAGATGAAGTGCACCGCGTCGCGCTGGCCGCCACCGTGTGGAATCACAGGAATGTCGTGCGCAGCGGCCATATGCGCGATCTTGACCAGCTCGCTCATCCCGCCGCACCAGTGGATGTCGGGCTGCCAGATTTCCGCCCCGTTCACGCGCAGCAGCTGGCGGAAACCGTAACGCGTGTAGACATGCTCGCCCGTGACGATCCGCGTGGAAGTGATCTGTCGGCGAAGCCGGCCGAACGCCTCGTAATCATCCGGGGGGAGGGCCTCCTCGATCCAGTACACGTTGTACGGCTCGAAGGCTTCAGCGAGTTCCAAGGTGTAGCGCTCGGTCAGGGCCATCCAGCAGTCCATCATCACGTCTCCGTCATCGCCGACCGCTGCCCTGGCGCGCTTGACGAGCTCGACGTTCTTGCGGATGCCCTCCCGGCCATCGGCCGGGCCGTGCGGCAGGGCAAGCTTGAGGCGCTTGTACCCGAACTCGACGTGCTGCTCGATGTCGTTCCCTGTGCAGTAACAGGGGATTCGCGGGTGGATCCGGCCGCCAAGCAGACGCCAGACCGGCGCGTCCCAAACCTTGCCTGCGATGTCCCAAAGGGCTATGTCAACGCCTGAAATCGCATTGACGACGACTCCCTTGCGACCGTACGACATCGTGGCTCGCCACATGATGTCCCACAGGCGCTCGATGTCGAGTGGATTCTCGCCCATGACGAGCCGCTCGAGATGATCTTCGACGATCACTCCACCCCCCGGGCCACCAGGGCCGTAGCCCTTGACACCCTTGTTGGTCGAAATCTCGACCCAGAAACTACCGGCGCGCGGCCCGGTCGAGCGGAAAAGACTCCGCATGGGCTTGTACTTGGGATAGATCGATACAGGGTTGGCCACTTCGACGCCCTGGGTCGACCAAGATCCGGGCGCGGGCTCGTAGCTGGGAACGGGACGCTTGGGCCGCATCCTGACCAAGCGGACGCCAGTGATCCGCAAGTCGTCCTCGACTCGGCCGAAAGCCGGGAATGCCAACGGAACTGCGGCGGCTGACGCCATGCCGAGTAGACTTCGGCGATTCATAACCATCACCTCCAAGGGATTCCGTGGAACGGAACCCAAATGTAGCAGCCATGCCTTGGTGCGAGTCAAGACTATCAGACGCCCTCGGCGGAAGGTCCCGGGATTTGCCGATCCCGGGCGTTTTTCCGGCGGAAGCCGACTGACTGCAACGGAACGGTTCCTTAGGTTGTTGCATTGCGGGTAGCTCGCGTCGATCGAACGCAAGTATCTTCTGCGGAAGACGCTTGCGAATGCTCGTAACTGAAGTCACCTGATTGCTGGGGCCAGTACACGCACGCCTCGCCGGCGCGGCGATGGTCGCGGATCGCTGAGCCCGGGTTGCCAGCGGGAGAATCGTATGGGCCTTGGGCGCTGTACGGGCGGTTCGAGCGAGCTGACCCAGAGTGTCGGAGCGGCGTTAGAGGGACCGAAGCATGAATCGAATTGACAGGCGCCGCTTCTTCGAAGCGCGCGGGGTGGGGTTCGCATCGGCGTGCCGTCAGCCGGAGACCTCCGCGGCTCTTCCGCCCCTCCCGACGAGGATCGGTTGCAGCACCCATTTCTTTGCGAGGTGGCCCGCGTCCGCCGCATTCCGCTGGGCCACTTCCTGCCTCCGCCCGAATACACGGGCGAATGGCGCTGCGACACCCACCCGCAGCTCAACCCGGACGGCAAGAAGGTCGTGATCGATTCCCCCATCGGGGTACCGGGCGCAGCCTTACCTCATCGACATCTCGGGGATCGTGGAAGCGTAGATCGCATGGATCCCGCGGTGCCTCACGGCAGCGGGCACGGATTGCCGTGATCGGATGCCTGCCGGATCGCGAGACGCTCCCTGTCAGGGCCCGTCCGTGCCGGCCTCCCTCGTGCGGGCTTTCAGGAGTTTCCGGATTGCATCGGTCGTAGCCGTCTTTCGAACAACCTTGCTAAGCTGCTCCGGGTCGCCCTCAGTCCTCTGCCGGTCGAGCGCTTCTTGGAAGCGTTCCTGGTGATCCGCGAGGTCGAATGGCGTCTCGCCCTGGGCGTTCTTCCAGTCGACGGGTGCACCCTTCGAGTGCAGATACTCGATGACGTTCGGAGTACGGTTCCCAGCCGCGATGTGCGTAATCGACTGGCCCTGGCGCGGAATGCTGATCGCCTTGACCGGATCGGGATACCGGTCGTGCGGATCGTACCGCGCTTGCAGGTCAGCCCCGCGCCCGATCAATTCCTCGACCACGGGCATGTCCACCGCGACTACCGCGACCGAGAACGGCGTGTGCCCGTCGTAGCGCCGCAGATTCGGGTTCGCTCCCGCATCCAGCAGCATCCTGACCAGCTTGAGGTTGCCGGAGTTCGCGGCGATATGCAGCGCCGTCGAGCCCGGCACAGCGGGGTTGATTCTCACGTCGCCGTCAGGTCCTGGCGTCGGATATTTCGTTTGTCGGTTCGGGTCGGCTCCCAGCTCGAGCAGTCTTCGAACCATTTCGAGCGCACCCTGCCTATCGAACGGCGGCGGATTCGGGGGGCTATCGAGTGTCAGCAGGGCGGGCAGGGTCCGGTACACTCCATCGGACCTCTTGTCCCGCTGTCGCGCGACCCAGGCAACGGCGAGGGACGCTGCGTGCAACGGCGTGTATCCCGCCGTGTCGGCAGCGGTCGCCGATACTCCCCGATCAAGCAGGATGTGTGCCATGTCCAGGTTGGGCCAGAATTTCTGCGAGCTGCCCGCACGAGCCGGCGCGCCTTGGCCTGGCTGGAAGTCGCCATCGAGCGGAATCCAGTTGTACAGCGCTGCGAGCAGGAGTGAGGTGCCGTCGGCAGCCTTTGCGTTGACATTGATCCCTGCGTCCAGCAGCATGCGCACCGATGTCAGGTTGCGCTTTCTCGCCGCAAAGAAAGCGGCGTTCTGGCCGCCTCGCTTGCTCCTGTAATCCCCGTCCCAGTTCCAGGGGATTCCGGTCTTGCCGAGCGTGAAGCTTGTCGGGATGTAGACCGTATACTCCACGTCCCAGCTCCGCGTTTCCGCTTGAACATCCGCGCCGTGGTCCAGTAGCAGCCGGACCGCCTCCGGGTTTCCGGCGGCCCACATCAGGGTGGTCTGGCCGAATCTCTTCTCGCGAGCATTCGGATCGGCACCGGCTTCGAGCAGCAGTCTCATTAGGTCGACCTGGCCGAGGCGCGCCGCCGTCATCAGGGGAGTTTCCCCGTTTTCCCGCTCGACGTTGGGGTCGGCGCCGTGCCTCAGCAGCAGTTCCGCCAGGTCCGGCGCTCCATTCTCGATCGCCAGGGACACTGGGCTGATGCCGAGGCCGTTAGCTAGGTCGGGGTCGGCGCCGCCAGCCAGCAATAGCTCCGCGACTGCCGAATTGCCTCGAATGGCCGCCCAAGCCAGCGCCGTGGATCCGTCTCCTGCGACGGCGTCCACGTTCGCGCCCTGCTCGATCAGGGCCGCAACTGCCGACCGGTCATCGCCGTGCGCGGCCTCGACAAGCGGCTGTCCGAGGCTTGCCGCCGAGGCGCTCCCGAGGGCCAGGACTCCGGCCAGGGCGGTTTGCGCTGCGATTTGCACGCGGACCATTGCCCTACACTTCCACGCGGTTGAGCATGCCGGTGCTGTCGCCCAGTTTCTCGGTCGGCACGCCTACTTTGTCGAGCATCGTCAGGTAGAGGTTCGTCAGCGGCGTCGTGTCGCCAGGGAAGACGACATGCCGCCCACCAGCGACGCGCCCGGCGGCCCCGCCGATTAGGAGAATCGGCAGGTCCCGCTGGCTATGGCTCGTTGGCACGCTGAGGCTGCTGCCGTACATGATCAGTGAGTGATCCAGGAGTGTCGTATTCCCCTCCTTGAGCGCGTCCAGCTTGGTTAGGAAGTACGAGAGCAGCTCGCACTGGTTCACGTTGATCTTTGCCAGCGCGTCCAGCTTGTACTTCTCGAAGTTGTGGTGCGAGATCTCGTGGTGGCCCATCGAGATGTCCAGGTGCGGGAACTTCATCGACGAGGCCTCGCGCCCGTACAGAAACGTCCAGACCCGGGTCAGGTCCGCCTGGATCGCCAGCGTCTGCAGGTCGAACATGAGCTTGATGTGGTCCACCCATGAGTCGGGTATGCCCGGTGGACGTTCCGCGGGGGGCAGGTCGGGCGGCGGCCTGTTCATCGCCACGTTGATCCGCCGCTCAACGTCGCGAATCGATTCGAAATACTGGTCCAGCTTGCGCCGGTCGTCCGTGCCTAGCTCCGCTTTGAGTTCCGCGATCCTGTCGGAGACGGCATCGAGCGCGCTCTGGTCGGAGGCGTCCCTCCGCCTTGCAGCTTCGGGATCGATGCGGCCTCCCTCGCCGAAGAGCCGTTCGAACACGAAACGCGGGTTCTTCTCGAACGGCAGGGGATTTGTCGCCGTCTTGAACACGGGACCGGGCAGGTTCCCTGTTTCCTCGGTCGTGAGTTCCAGGGAAGCAAACTGCGTCTCCTTGCCCAGGGCCCGGGCCGCCACTTGGTCGACTGAAATCCCGACATGGACCTTGCCCTTCTTCGGCTCGCATCCGGTCATGAAGGACGCCATGGCCCTGTCGTGGAAACCCGACTTCGAGCGGTCGGGATCGGAAGAGAGTCCGGTCAGAACGACGAACTTGTCCCGGTGCGCGGCCAGCGGGGCGAGTGCTTCGCTCGCCTCGTAGCCGCTGCCTTCGCCCCCAGGACGCCACCGGTCCCGGTCCACCCCAAGGGGAAAATAGATGAATCCGAGACGCCGAACGGGTGCTGCGTCGGTCAGCCTCTCCGCGGTCAGAGCGGGAACCATCGCGTCTAGGAGCGGCAGGGCAAGCGCTGTTCCGGTCCCACGAAGGAACGTCCGGCGGGGAAGGTGCTTCTTGGATACGAACACGGTTGGCTCCTTTAGCTGTCGCTATGTTGCCGCATCTGGAACGGCACGCTCTTGACCACGCCGAGCAGCAGATCTTCGAAGCGGTAGGCTTTCGCTTCGGTATCGGAGAGGATCTTCCGGACGGTCGGCTGGTCCCTGGCGGTCAGTTCCCGTCCCAGTGCGTAGGTCAGCAGGCGCTCGACCGTCGCGTGGGCGAATCGCTCCGGCTGGCTCAGAAGCAGGTTCTTCAGGCCGTTCAGGCCTTCGATCGTCTCTCCGCTTGGCAGCGACCCGGTCGCATCGACCGCCTCGCCATGATCCTCGGTTCTCCAACGCCCTATGACGTCGAAGTTCTCTAGGGCGAACCCGAGCGGATCGATCCGGGAGTGGCACGAAGCGCATGCCGCATCGGCCCTGTGCCTGGCCAGCTGCTCCTTCGCGCTGAGCTTGCGGCCGTCTTCCGCGCTCTCCTTGAGCGGCGGAATGTTGGCTGGAGGAGGAGGCGGAGGCGAGTTCAGCAGGTTGTCAAGGATCCACGTCCCGCGGAGCACGGGGGAGGTTCGGGCGGAATGCGACGTCAGCATGAGGATGCTGCCCTGCCCGAGCAGGCCTCCTCGTCTCGATTTGTCCTCCAGCGAGACACGTCTGAATCCCGGGCCCACCACGCCCTCGATGCCGTAGTTCCGTGCCAGCCTCTCGTTCAAATAAGTGTAGTCCGCTCCGAGCAGATCCAGGATGCTGCGGTTCTCCCGGATCACGCTTCGGATGAAGAGCAGGGTCTCCTCTCGGAACGCAGAACCGAGCGCGTCGTTGAATCCGGGATACGCAGCTCGGTCCGGCCGCAACCTGCCGAGCTTCTGCAGTCCCAGCCACTGCGTCGCGAAGTTGTTCACCAGCGTCGAGGCTCTTCGGTCCGCCAGCATCCGGCGGACTTGGAGGGCCAGGACCTCCGGATCCTTAAGCTTGCCAGCCGAGGCGGTGTCGAGCAGCTCGTCATCGGGAATGCTGCTCCAGAGGAAGAATGACATCCTCGACGCGAGTTCGAAATCGGACACCGGGCGGGCGACCTCCTTGCCGGTGCCGTCGGAATCGAATTCCAAGCGGAATAGGAAATCGGGTGACAGCAGGATATCCCGCAGGGCCGCGGCGATGGACCCGTCGAGGTCGAGTTTCTGGCGAGCCTCCCTGAATGTGTCGAGCAGGGGGCGCAGGTCCTCTTCCGAGACGTCCCGCCGATAGGCTCGTCGCGCGACCGCTGCAAGGATCCTGGATGCGCACGCGGGCTCGTCCTCGAGTCTCTCTGGCCTGCACACGAAGATACGTCTGCGGCTCGGTGTCTCGGCCACGCCCGTGGGATTGTAAGGGCCGTGAATCTCGATCCTGCCCAGAACAGGAGGGCCCGGCAAGCCATCGAATGCTGATTCTCCCTGCGTCAGGCCCCAGATTTCGAAGAGCCGCACGCGCTTCCCATCCACGCGAAAGTCGATCCTCGGCCGGTTCGCGGTTCCCAGCAGGTCCAGCGGACCGCCTAGGGCCCGGCCTCCCCGGCCGCTGACATCCGAAACCGGACCCTCCCGGGCCGCCCATTCGTCAGGGAATGTGACGATGACCTCATGCGGGCCCGCCTTCAGCTGGACTTTCGTCCGGAACTGCCGCACGCCCTCGGTGGGTGTCAGGGACTGCTTCTCAAGGTACGCCCTCAGCTCGTATTCGCCGTCGTAGGGGAAGTGATGACTGACGCGGATGCCGCCGCGGGTTCCGTACGGCATGCCCATTCCTTGCCACTGGGCCTGCGTCTGGTTCACCCGGAAGATCTCGATCACCGGCGAGGGATCGCTCGCCCCCACCGCCATCTGGCTCACTTGACGGGCGGCCTTGAGGTACCCCTCGAGAAGCAGGGGTGACATCGAGAGGGCGTCGCCGATGTTGTCGAACCCGGAGGCTTGCCCGTCGGGCGGCAATCGGTTCGCCACGGGGACGTTGATGTTCAGAATGTCGCGGATCGCATTGGCGTATTCCGTGCGGTTGAGTCGACGTATGACCGTACGCCCCGCAAAGGGTGACTCGTTCGCGGAAGCGTCCAGCTCTTCGACCAGCCCACCACGAAATGCCTCGAGTGTGGCCGCGTCCGGGCGCGGCGCTCCAGCGGGCGGCATCTCCCCGGCACCGAGCTTGCGGATGACCCGCTCCCACACGTCCGGCTGAGCCGAGGGGTCGTGCGCATCGACGCCGTCGAGAGCCAGGTCGCTGGGCGGGGAATCCCCGGCGTGGCATCCGACGCAGAATTGCTGGAGGAATGCATCGCGATCCGGCGTCGCGCCAAACAGGCTGGGCGCGAGCATCAGGAGCAAGGCCGCCAATGCGGCACCCGAGAGTCGACGCACTACGGGCGCCTTGGATGCTGGGCGTCCGGCCGAACGCTCGATCAGACCTCGTCTTTGGCCCTGCGACTCCATGTCGGCAGATGCCTCACCACCTAAATCGTACAGCAGAAGAACGGCCGGTTTCTCAGCAATTCTCAGGATGGCGGTTTTGACTCGTGTGGGGTGGAATCTGCGAGTGCTGACGGATCCGAGCGAGTCGCGAAGCCTCACGGCGGAGAATCCCGAACAGCTCGCGAGCATGATGGAGGGCATGGTGCACGAACTGGAATCCATGGGGGCGGTGCATCCGTTGGGAGACGGGAACCCGCTGGAACCGGTCATTCTGAGCAGTAGAACGTAGGGATTGCTTTCCGGAAACGACAACCTCCATGTCGCCACGACAGCATTTCTCACCCTCGTGAGCGAATCTGTGGGAGGTGCGACTTACGGAACTTCTCTGTCAGAACAACCGGAATCCACAGATTAAAAATATAATGTGGTCGTGCGGCTCCCAAGCTCCGGAACGAGACGCCGGAAAACTTGCACCTTCAACGGTGCCCGTCTTTGTGACACGGTGCTGGCCTTCGTCGTGTTTGCGACAGGTTCGCTCGGGCTTCTCAGCGCGAACGATCAACCAGTGACGGTGAGGATTTTCGAAGACCTTGGCGAGGGAGCTTGGCTGGACCCGCAAGGCGACCCCACGACGGAGTACTCGGAATCCGGCTTTGCCTTCGTACGCATTCCCGCCAGGTTCAGTGGCAACGCTCTTGCTTTGGACCGCTCTGTGCCGTTCTCTCTCGAAGCGAGTATGGAACAGACGCTGGAGCGCGGAGAGTATCGCATCCGTTTGCGATCCAAGGGGCTGGCTGTGTTCCTGGTCGATGGCAAGCCAGTGCTTCGCACGAAGGCTCAGGTGCCGAACACCGCATCGCACGATGCGCTCCCCGAGCCCTCAGAGTCAGACGGAGTGATCCGACCCGCTCCGCCGGCCCACCAGGACGTTCTCGCGACCGTTCCTCTGGAGGCAGGGGAACATCGCTTCCGGTTGGTCGCGGTGATCGGCGGCAAGGGCCTCGCCCCGTTTCCGGGGGAGCTCTCGGTGAGCATGGCCCGTCCTGGCGAGATCGACCGAGTGATCGGTGGCTCGGACGCACCGCTGCTGACGGATACGGACTGGTCAGAGTTCGCCACTGCGTCGAGATTCCGACACCATCGAGATGACATCGAGCGACGGAGGCAGTCTGATGAGTCCGTCGAGGCGAAGTGGGAGGAACGACATCGGCAAGTGCGGGAGTGGACTCTGTCGCAGCCAGGTCCGGAAATTCCGCGGGTTGACGACAGCGAGTGGATTCAGAACGACGTGGACCGTTTCGTCTACGAGGGGCTCGCGGGGGCGTCGCTAATGCCCAACGATCTGGTGGGAGATCTTGAGTTCTTGCGGCGTCTCGCTCTGGATACGACCGGCCTTGTACCGTCGGCCACGATGGTGAGGTCGTTTCTGGCCCAGCCAGCGGAGACGCGGCGGGCCCTAGCGATCGAGCAATTCTTGGAGAGCCCGGACTGGGCCGATTCTTGGGTTCCCTATTGGCAGGATGTCCTGGCAGAGAATCCGGGAATCCTCAAGCCGGACCTGAACAATACCGGGCCGTTCCGCTGGTACATCCACCAGGCATTCGCGGACGGATACGCATTCGACCGCTTGGTTGTGGAACTCATCGAGATGGAAGGGAGCCTGTACCAGGGAGCCCCGGCGGGCTTTGGCATGGCCAGCCTGAATGACGCGCCGATGGCTGCCAAGGCCGACATCGTTTCGCAGGCATTTCTCGCGAACAAGCTGTCCTGCGCGCGCTGCCACGACGCCCCGTTCCATCCCTTCCGCCAGAAGGACCTCTTCAGCATGGCGGCCATGCTCGACGGAGACGCGGTCGTTCTGCCGGCGTCGAGCACCGTTCCGGTGCGGGAAGGGGGCCGGGAGCCATACGTCGAGATCACCCTGGAGGCCGGGGCATCGATTGATCCGCATTGGGCGTTTGATGAGTTTCCCGATGTGGGCAAGTTGGCCCCGCCGCCAAGGAACACCTCGGTCGACGCAAGGCATGTGCTGGCGTCGAAGATGGTCCATCCAGCGAACCATCGGTTTTCCCGCGTGGTCGCCAACCGCGTATGGGCCCGCTTCATGGGCCGCGGCATCGTCGAGCCGCTGGATGACTGGGAAGACGCAGAGCCATCCAATCCCGAATTGCTGGAGTTCTTGGCTAGGGAGTTTGTGCTGAGCGGCTACGACCTGAAGCACTTGAGCGGATTGATCTTCCGGTCACACACGTATCAACGGCGTCCCGTCCGTGACGACCCGGCCTCGCCCGGCGAAGCGGCCAAGCTCTTCGCCGGTCCCGTGCGGCGACAGATGTCGGCCGAACAACTGGTGGATTCGCTGCATGCCGTGGCGGGCAAAGGGCTGGATTCAGAAGAGCTGAATCTCAACCCGCTCGGAAATCGCTCCTTGCGTCAGTTCCTGAACATGGGATCTCCTGAGCGGGCTTGGGAGATGACCGCGCTGTCGAACGAGCGCGACCGTCCGAGTCTGGCGCTGCCGCGTGCCCAGGCGATCGTGGACATGCTGTCGGCGTACGGCTGGCGGCAGTCCCGCCAGAGCCCGGCATCCAGCCGCGACGATTCTCCGTCCGCAATGCAGGCCTTGGCGCTGGCCAACGGTTCGACGGGAGTCCGGGTCACCAGGCTGTCCGATGACAGCTTCTTCACCCGCCTGGCCTTGGAGGAGAGGCCGTTGGGCGAGATGGTGGATGAGGTGTTCGTGCGAACACTGACCCGCTTTCCGACTCCTGCGGAACTGCAGGCGATGCTCGACCTGCTTGGCCCGCATTTTGCGGACCGGGTCGCGACGGGCGCCGCCGACCACCGTAGCGGGGACGCGGCCAAGAAGACCGACGGAAGGGTCTCCTGGGGGAACCACTTCGACCCGGAGAGCAACCGCATCCGGATGGAAGAGGAGCGGAAGGTTCGCATGGGGGATCCTCCGACGACCCGGCTGACGCCGGAATTCCGGGAACGGTTCGAGGACATGGTGTGGGCGCTCGTCAACACGCCAGAGTTCTCGATGATTCCGTAGCGCAAGGAGATTTCGATGCGGCCGACAAGACGGGACATCTTCAAGGGCGCTGCGGCCGGGCTGGCCGGATCGCGGCTTGCCTTTTCCGAGGCGCGCCAGTTGCCCCACGGCAGAGCGGATGCGTGCATTTACATTTGGCTGGGGGGCGGAGCCGGTCACATCGACACCTTCGATCCCAAGCGAAGGGGCGACGGCAAAGACATCCCTGGCTCCTACTATGACGCGATTCCGACAGCCGCCCGAGACATTCAACTGTGCGAGCACCTGCCGCGATTGGCCGACCGCATGGACCGTTGCGCGCTCCTCCGCACGGTCAGTCACGACTTGAACAGCCAGCACGGTGCGGCCTCGAACTTGATGCACACCGGCCGCAAGCCGAGCGGGACGATCATCTACCCTTCCGTCGGCTCCTTGGTCTCGCACGAACTGGGCGCCAAGTCGGACGACGTGCCGTCGTATGTGGTGATGGGATACCCCAACATCATGCGGGATCCCGGATTCCTAGGTGCGCGTTGCGGATATGTTTACCTCACTCAGATCGAGACCGGCCCGTCGGGGCTGAACCCAGCGCCTGACGTTGACAGCGCGCGTCAGAAGAGAAGGGAAATGCTACTCGGACGTTTGCGGGCCGACTATTTGGCGCGCAATGACGACGACGCTCTCGTCAGGGCCAAGGCGGAGGTGAGCGAACAAGGCTTCCGAATGGCGGGCAAGCGGTTCATGGACGTCTTTCACTTGGATCGGGAGTCGACCAGCCTCCGCGAAGCGTACGGCAGTGAGTTCGGCCAGCGCTGCTTGCTGGCGCGGCGACTCGTGCAGGCAGGGGTGCGTTTTGTCGAGGTGTCGTTCAATCTGAACTTCCTGAATGGGACAGGTTGGGACGTACACCAAGACGGCATCCTGAAGCAGCACCTGCTGATTCAGGACCTCGATCAAGCCGTTGCAGCCTTGCTCGACGATCTCGAAGAGCACAAGCTCTTTGACCGGACGATGGTCGTGATTTCTACCGAGTTCGGCCGACCGGCAGAATTCGACGCGTACGGAGGTCGCGGCCACCAGGCCGGAGCGTTCAGCACGCTGTTCGCGGGGGGCGGAGTGCGCGGAGGAGTCGCCGTGGGCACAACCGACGAAATCGGCAAGCGAATTGTTGACCGCCAGATCACTGTTCCGGACTACTTCGCCACGATCTTCGCCGCAATGGGGATCGACTCGGCCAAGAACCTGTACGCCAACGACCGCCCTGTCCCGATCACGGACCACGGGCAGCCCATGTCAGGAATCCTTGCGTAGCGCCGGGCCGCACTCGATCCGAGCGCCCGCTGCTGCACCGAGCATGGACTGCGGGCCGCGCAGAAAACCGGGTTTCGTGATGTGCACAGGACATCCGACGCGAGCGCTTCCAGCAGCCACGCGGCCTGCCACGTTTACGGCAACCGCAAGACCGGCGATTCGAGTGTTTCCCGGGTCGTGACGATCTGGTAATCGGCGTGGCGTCGAATCCACGTCACCGGATAGTCGTCACCTGGAGCCCCGAGAACAGCAAGGCGGAGGATTGTCTTGGCCCAGTCCAAGTCTGAGTCGCTCCTGCAGTAGAGACGGATCCGCCTGGCCGAGAGGCACTGGGCCATCCCGAGCGTCCATGCTTCGCGCGGGAAGTTCTCCAGGTCCCCGCCGACTCCGGCCCGGATTGCGTTGATGGTGCGGGTGAATTCGTTGAGGGTCACGCGCCGGATCCCGGACTTGGAGACTCCCGGCTCCGGCTCGTTGAACGCGATGTGCCCGTGGATTCCGACGCCGCCAAAGCAGGCCTCGATGCCTCCGAGCTCTCCGATCCGCCGATCGATCAATTCCGAGTTCGTGCCATCCGGGAACAAGACTGATTCAGGTTCCGGCAGCAACTCCGAGGGCAGAGAGGCAAGCCACTGCAATGCCGCACCTCGAAAGCTCAGTGGATGGTGGGAGGGCACGGCGCAGCCTGTGGAGTCCGCGTATTCGTCCATGAAGAACAGGGTGCAGTTTCTCAACGAAAGTCCCTGAAGTTTCAGCAGCTCCCCAAGAATCGGGTACTGGCCGACAGGGCCCCAAGGCAGGATCAGGGCAAGATGGCGGCCGGAATCCTCGCTTCTGCGCAGCTCCGATGCGATCCTTTGCGCCATATCGAGGTGGAGTTCGTCGATGCCATCAACGACGCGTAGGTGCGAGCCGGCGTGCTCCGAGACCTGGGCCGGCGTCAACGCATTGAGGCGGCGGATTTCCGCGGCCCTGGAGCTTGAACGGGTTCGGTACGTCGGTTGGATCATCGCGAGTACAGTATGGTGGCGGGACGGATGGCGCTCGAAATGGACAGCAGCGGGCCGTGGTACCAAGGCATCACCAGGCACCAGTGGACAGTGCTCTTGATCGCCTCTCTCGGATGGATATTCGACACGTTCGAGGGGCAAGTCTACGTCTCCAGCATGAATGAGGCCATGCCGGACCTGCTCCCAGGGATGGATCGCCTTGACGCTGCCGAGCGCGCCCCCCGGCGCGCGGACATAAAAAAAAACAAAATCAGCCCAATACTGCTAGGCGGGGGCGCCGGCGGCGGTGAGGTCGGGCTGAGTGGGGATCGGGTCGGTCGGGTAAAGGCCTTGATGCTGACGATTGCAACGTATTCGGCGTTCACGTTCGTCTCCGCTTTCTCCACCGAATGGTGGCATTTGGTCGGCTTCCGTTTCCTGGTTGCCATGGGTGTCGGCGGGGAATGGGCTGTCGCCGCGTCGCTGGTTGCGGAAGTGTTCCCGAAGAGAGCCCGTGCATGGTCGCTGGCGATCTTCCACGCCTCCAGCGTCTTCGGAACTTGGCTTGCCGTGGCGGTCGGGGCGTTCATCGTCGCCGGCCGGGAATTCGAGATGTCCTACATAGGCTTGGGATCTGTCGCGAGTTGGCGGGTCGGTTTCGCCGCCGGGGCACTTCCGGCCTTCCTGATCTTGGTCATCCGATGGAAGCTGCGGGGAGAGACAGAGGCTTGGAGCAAGTCGCGGCTGGCTCATAGGAAGCGGGCTGGCAGAGCGCTGGAATTGTTCCGCTCCGACCTGCGCCGGAAGACCCTCGTCGGAATCTCCCTCGCCGCCATCGGGCTGTCAACGTTCTGGGGGGTTCATATCTACGGGAAGGACCTGCTCAGGGCCCAGGTCGAGCAGCGCATCGACGTAGCGGCGCTCTCCGATGGTACGAGCGTAGCCTCGGCCGATGATCGTTTCGCTCGCCTCAAGCGCTGGGAAATGCTGGGAATGCTGCTGGCTTCGACCGGCGGCGCTGCCGGTCTGCTCGCGTTCGGTGCGTTTGCAGAATGGGTCGGTCGCCGGAAGGCGTTCGCGCTGTATCACTTGGCTGGCCTAGGGGCCGCACTGGCCTTGTTCCAGTGGTTCTCGACTCCGACCGCCCTGCTGGTTGCGCTTCCGATATTCGGCTTCTTCACGCTCGGCATGCACGCCGGGTATGCGGTGTATTTCCCGGAACTGTTTCCGACGCGCGTACGAAGCACTGGGGCGGGTCTCTGCTTCAACGTCGCTCGAATCCTAGCAGCGCCCGTGCTGTTCATTTCAGGCTGGCTTCAGCGGGATGGCGGCATGACGCTCCGCGGCTCCGCGTCGCTGCTGAGCTTGCTGTTCCTTGCGGGCGCGGCGGTCATCGCAGCCGGACCCGAGACGAAGGACGCTGACCTGCCGGAATAGGGACGGCAAGTATGAGGCAAGCCCTGCATTTTCCAATGTGTTAGAGAAAGCCGTGGAGTTTTTCAAGGACAAGACGCGGTAGGCCGGGTGAGCGGCGAAGTGGCCCGGAGCGGCGAAGTGGCCCGGAGCGGCGAAGTGGCCCGGAGCGGCGTGTTCGAGATCTCGCGAGGGTCATGACGAGAAGTCGCCGCGAGTAAACCGAGGGCCGAGTTTCTCGGTGGCGTGACTCTTCGAGTGGGCGGGTCCCGCGAAAGGCGGGCGCTTCTGGATCCGGAGCAAACCGGCCCGATTCGCGGTGGGCGCGCCAGGCTACTGCCTGCGGACGGTTGTGACTGCGACTTGCGTGTCAGGATTCCGGTCCCGATTGGGGTCGACAAGATGGCCGGCCGGGAAGGCGACGGAGACGGCCGTGTCGGCCGTGTCGAGGCACAGAAGGTGGTTGTTGTCATTGTCGCCGAGTTCCGCGAGCGCCGCCGGGGCGGTCTCGTCGCGCGTGCCGTTCGGACGCTCCACGGTCACGCGATAGAGCACCCGCTCGGCGTCGCCGGGATCGTCGCCGTTCGGCAGCCGGACGCCGCCGGCCCAGGTTACCCGGACCACCTGTCGGGTGCCTGCCGGACAGGCGGACCCGCGGCCCGACATGGACCATTCGTCCTTGGGGACGACCTCGGCCAGCACGAGGGTGGGCCCGGCCTCAAGCGGAATGACTTGCGTCCCCGTACCGCGAAAATTCACCGGATGACCCGTCATGCCGTCCGAGAGCAGGTCAGCGACGACGAGCACCTTCACCGGAGGGTCGTTGGCAGCGTCGCCGAACTCGCCGATGAGAAGCACGGTCCTGAGCTCGCCGGGATCGCGGGCCGGCGCGAGCGTCACGCACAATGGCGTGCGCTCGGCTCCGGACCGGGTGAAAACGCGGAAGTCCTCGGGCTGGAGGGTTTCCGGGTCGATCGTATGAGACAGCACGACCGGCATGCCGTCCTGTCCGGTCGCGCCCGGGCAGATTAGATTGATCCCGACGCCTAGGCCGTTGTCCAGTCCGTAGAAAGCCGACAGCAGGCGCGCAGGCGTCGTTGCGGCTGGCCGGGGCTCCTGCGAGCGGCACGGCGCTGCCGCCAGGCACGCAGTTGCTAGGAGCACGGCGGCTCGCCATGGAGCACGGCAGGAGGACTTCATGATGATGGAGACTCAGATGTCCGCTTTGGTCCGCCGGTCGGGCTCAAGATACCGGAACCACATCTGTGATTCAACGATCTTAGCAACGTGTCCACTTGCCTTCTTCCTTTTGCCAGCTGGGTCGTCGTGAAGGCCGCCGCGGCCTTTCTCGCGGCGTACGACCCTATCGCCGGCACGCTCGTTCCGGTTGACACAAGCGGACTCACCGCAGTGAACCCGAGAGGGTTCACATCCACGCAGGCGAGGCGTGGACTATTCGAGATTGGTCTCGCCCGCAGCCAGTAGCCAATGGTGCTCGGGCCGCGGACGTGGGTGTCAATGTGCTCCCAGATACCGATACTCGGATGTTGCCGACTAGGTGACTAATCGGTAATCGTTGCTGCCGGCCCGCAGTCGCGGCGAGTGCGATCCGCTACCATCCGACAGCAGTTAGTAGAAGATCGAGTATTCTTGTGCGCATATCAGGCCTCTTTGCCAGATGATCCGGTTCGCTGCCATTGCCTTCTCAGCGCTCGCGTGGCTCCCTCAGCATGGCTCCGCGCAGGACGACTTGCACACCTCGTCGTTCGTGATGGATGCACATGTTCACGTGATGACGCGCTCGCTGCTGGAGGGGCTAGACATTGCCGAAAGGGCCCCGGACGGGCACGTCGACCTGCCCCGCCTAGCGGCTGGTGGCCTCGATGCAGTCTTCTTTTCGGTCTATACCCCGGAAGCCTACTATCCGGCCAGGCATGAGGTGAAGAATACCTTCCGTGTCGTCTCTCTCGCTCCCGACCAAATCGACCACAACAGCGACCGCATCGAGCTTGCCCTCGACGCGGCGGATATCCGACGAATCGTGGCATCCGGCAAGATCGCAGCTTTTCTCGACTTGGAAGGACCGTTCGACTTGGACGGTGACCTGCATGTGCTAAGGGCCCTGTACCGGATGGGGTTGCGCTCCGCCCAGCTGACCGCGCACAACTTCACGAACGAGTTCGCAGACTCCTGCTGCGACATTCCCAAGTGGGGCGGGATCAACGAGCGCGGCCGGGAAGTCATCCGCGAGATGAACAGGCTGGGCATGCTGATCAACGTCGCGCACGGTTCAACTGAAACGATTCTTCAGGCCGTGGCGGCGAGCGAGGATCCCGTCGCCTACACCCACGGGGGATTTCGCAGCATCATCGACATCGAACGCCTGATCTCCGACGAGGCTGCGAAGGCGGTCGCAGACAATGGCGGAGTGATCGCCCTTCAGTTCGGAAACTCGTTCAACAACCCCGAGTACTTCAAGTGGAGGTTCGACGGCCCACTTGTCGCCAACGTCTCCACGAGACTCGACCGCTTCCGCCGGATGTCGGTTGCCGAGATTGACGCGTCAGTGGCCAGTGGCCTTCCGTTCGTGACCGATCCCTCCTCCGTCCCGGAACGCTATCGGATGGGTGTCGACCGACTCGCTCTTAACATCGACTTCGGAGTGAGGCTGGTCGGCGAGGACCATATCGCCCTTGGCTCTGATTTCGACGGCGGCCCCCTGCTGCCCCGGGAAATGCAAGATGCGAGCGACTACGGCGAGGTCACCAAGGCGCTGGTCAGGCTTGGATACGGAGAAGAGAGGATTCGGAAGATCTTGGGCGGAAACCTGCTTCGATTGATCGAAGAAGTTACCGGGAAGTGAGCGATTGGGGGGCCGCAGCGTACCAGCTGATCCGCACGATTCTCCGGGACCTCAAAGGTCCGACGTGTCCACTACGTACAGGTTGGTTCGGCCGCTCTCCTCGCTGGTGTAGAGGAGTTTCGAACCATCGTGGTTCCACGCCGGCCGTGGCTCGTTGAGGTACTGCCGCGGCGGAAACCAAATTCCCCAGTTGCGAAACGGAAAGCGTTCGTCGGCGGGCTGCTCGGGCTTGGAGCCGAGCGGGATCGTCACGAGTTGGCTCATCGACCCGTCCTTGAGATTGATCAGCGCGAGCCCGTTCCCCATCCTGCCTCCATAACAGTCCGTGACAACCAAGTGCGGCTTGAGCGGATGGTATGACGGGTGCCCCGCCGGCACGTGCTCGGCATCGAAGGCCCTGCGGGTCCTGCCCGTGCCGATATCGGCTTCCACCAGCCACTGCAGGTTGGTCCTAGGGTCGTGGCGGACGAACAGGACAGCCATGCTGTCGGGGCGCCAGGTGGGGTGATGCAGGTTATCGGCCAGCCAGCGCAAGGAATCGCCACGAAGGCCGTACACGAAGACCTCCACCAGTTTCGGGAACGTCTCTCGCGTTCTGTGAACGATCATCAGCTTCTCGCCGTCGGGGCTGAAGCGCGTGTTTTGCAGCTGGGAAGCATCGTCCTTGATTTCGAGACGGTTGGGAGTCAGGTTCCGGGCCTCCGCTAGGGTGACGAGCTGCCGGTAAGACCCGCTTTGCAGGTCCAGCACTCCTTGGTGTTCCGCATTCCCGCAAGACAGAAGGAGACCGTCCGGGCTGAGGCGGTTGCAAGGGACGGGCGTGTCCACGCACTCGACCTCTCCGCCGGCGATCGGCACCCGAGCCATGCAGCGAGGGCCCGGCTCCCGGGACTGGAAGTAGACGAAGTTCCCATCGGGGCCCCACAGCTGATTCACGCCCGTGTGATAGTGTCCGGTTAGCGGACCCGCCAACTCGCGCCTTCCCGTGCCGTCCGAGTTCATCACTACCAGGACGCCCGGGTAGCGCCCCGTTGCTGTCAGTTTCCCGACCGATCGGTCGAACTGGAAGAACACGATTCGGTTGCCGTCCGGAGACCATGGCGACACGAAATAGTAGTGATGGGTCTCGTGATGCGGGCTCGCGTAGCGCAGGATCTCGCGGCCTGTCACTGGATCGCGCAGCTGCTCCGGCGACGGCTCTTGTTGAGCGGCTATTTGGAAGGGAAGGGAAAGCGCGAGAAGCCCGAGTCGCCCGACCAAGAGTTTCATGCCTGAAGCATCATAGACCTGCGGCCTAGCGTTGCACTCCGTGGTGAGACGGGAAGCGGTCTTCCGGAGTCCGTTCGTCGGCCCGGGAACTGGGCCCGTCCCCTGCATCGTTCAAGCACGTCTGGGATCGCGGAAGCCTGCGTTAGCGGGAGAACTTGGTTTCCAAGTGTTTCGGTCACTTGAACTTAGCCAGAAATGTCGAGTTGGTAGTAGCTACTGAGCACTATGCTCGGCGAAATGTGCCCGGACCTGGCGGAGCCCCTTCATAATGCCCATTGCCCCATAAGTCGGTCGACGGCCATAGACAGTCGCTTGTCAGGGTCATCCCAGAACTTCGCGAAGAGGGAGAGTGGATCGACCATGCGGTTCCGTGCCAATACGCTCGGGTCGTATCGCCAAGTCTCAAGCGTTCCGTCCGAGTCATCGGCTGCCTCACACTTTTCTGCCCGACCGTCATCGAGAAAGTCTCGCACCTGTCCTGGTGTCACTGCGAAAACCGGCGGCGTCGCCGGCGGGTTGATGTCACTGAGTCGTGCAAGGGCATGCTCGCCAGCCAGCGGCAATTCGGGCGGTTCCTGAAGCCAGCGGACATGGTCCAGTCGACGCTCCGGACGAATCAAGAATGTCTTGGCCGTGTCAACCAGCAAGCGCCCCTCGGCGCGGAACCACAGGAGCTTCTTGCGGCCACGTCGCTCGACCTGGGCAAGCCCGACAGCGGCAAGCTCATCGAATGCCCGGCCCACCGTCATATTCGAATACGGAAGTAGGTCTGCCAGTTCAGT
Source organism: Terriglobia bacterium (assembly GCA_009838515.1). Lineage (GTDB taxonomy): Bacteria > Acidobacteriota > Terriglobia > Bryobacterales > UBA6623 > VXMF01. The sequence continues at coordinate 69,997 of VXRL01000076.1, forward strand.
CGGGGTCCGTGGCTGGTCCCGCGCGTTTCTCAGCAGATGGAAGAAGAGAACCAGTTGAGCCGAGGGCGATAACTTGTCGGGCCGCTCTGGTCTCGGCCCTCTGAAATGTTCGCGCAAGTCCGTAGCGAGTTCCGGAACGTAGAGCTGATTGCCTGGGACGGCAAAAGCGACTCCAGTTGCGATCAGCCGTGCACGAGAGCTTGCCGTGAGTCGTTCGGCCGAATACACAACTACTCCGTCGAACTCCGGCTTCGCGAGATCAACGTGTTTCCTGATCTCTGCCGGCGTATGGTTGCCGGCTTGTCTTGCAGCCATGAAGAGGAGCGACGTATGACCGATGCGAGTCTCGAAGAACCGGTACAGGCGCGCCAGAAAGACCGGCAGCCGCTTGTGCCTGTCCCATTCGTGCAGGGGAACATCGCGCTGAAGAATGGCTCCGAGATAGCGTTCGAGCCGCTCCCGGTACTGGCCGCTAGCGGAAGGAGTTTGCCGATGTTCTAACGCCATCTCTAAACAGTAACACAATTCGTGTTAAAATTCAATGATCGTGTTATATACAATTGTCACCACTCAAGCGCGCCTGCCGATTCCTTTAGCGTTGCGGCAAGGCCCACTTCTAGGGCTGCAGCGGGGTTTAGATGGCTGCAGCGGAGATTAGATGGCTGCCGCAGACGCTTGGGCCTGCGCCGCCATGGCCATCTAGCTGGCCTGTCGGAGTACGGAGCGGTCCTGTTGGGTCCGGGTTTCAGCCGACCCGGTATTTCTCGATCGCGTCCATGTCCAGCGACACGCCCAGACCCGGCTCGCGGGGCACTTCGTAGAAGCCGTCCTTCATCTCGAACGGCTCGAGCATCAAGTCGTCCTCTAGGACATGCGTCACGCTGATGGCGTATTCGATCCCCGGGAACGCCGCAGCCTGGTGCGCCTGGAAGACCTGATTGACGCCGCTCGAGATGCTGTGCTCGACCCACAGCGGAATGCGGGTCTCCTCTGCCATCAGGGCTCGCTGGACCAGAGTTCGGCCCATCGGCTTGCCGACGACGAAGGCGTCGACCAGTCCTTCCCGGACGAATGGCATCGGGTCGGCCGGGATGTGCTCGGTCACTTGGAGCGCGGTCTTGCCTTTCAGAAGGCGGTAGTCATCGATCCGCTCGCGGGCGAAGGGAGACTCGATCGCGAAGTACTGATGGAACTTGGAGAGCCGCTCACAGAAGTGGAGCGTGCGTCCAACCGAGCCCCACCAGCCATTCGCATCCACCCAGACCTGCATGTCCCTCGGGATCACATCGCAGATCGCTTCCGCTTGCGCTATCGGGTCCTCCCACGGCCGGGCCTTCACCTTATGGACTCGGTACCCGAGGTCCGCCCCCCGTTTCGCCTCCGAAGCCATCAACTCCGGAGGGAAGCACTGGCTCCACCAGGTCTGCCGGATACGGGTCTTGGTCCGCGCCGCGAAGAGCTTCGACACTGGCAGACCTGTTGCCTTGCCGATCAGGTCGTAGATCGCGATCAGGATTCCTCCCAGGCGGTCGTCCAGAATGTGCTCCCACGGAGACGAGCCGACCAAGGATTCGAGGATCTCGCTGGCGGATTCAGCCGCCATGTCCGCGTCGCCGATCCCGACCAGGCCGTCGTCCGTGAACAGCTTGACGATCACGGGCTCGTAGTGCGTCTGGAAGCGGCCCTGCCGGAAGAAGCTCCTCTGCCACGCCGCCCGTACGCGCTCGTCCATGGGAACGCGCGTACGGATCAACTCGTAGCGGGAAATCCGTTGCTGGGTAGCTCCTAAGAGACGAACGCTGCGCGAACCGGCAAGGGCGGCGGCAGCGATGCTGCCTTCGCGCAGGAACCGGCGGCGGCCTAGCGGCGTGTGCACGTCGGAGGTGCTCCTACTTTCGGGCGGTGACAGTGATCTCGATGCGCGCCTTGCCCACGAGGCTGGCAACCGCCACGGTCGTCCTGGCCGGCCGGTCCTTCTCGAAGTACTGCGTGTAGACAGAGTTCATCTGCCGGAACGTGGAGATGTCCGTCAAGTAGACCTTGACGTCCACCGCGTCCGAATAGTCATACCCGGCCGCCTTGAGGATGATCCCGATGCGTTTGAACGTCTGGTGGACCTCCTGCTCGAAGTCGTCCGGGTATTCGCCCGTCTTGAGATCCGAGCCCGTCTGGCCCGCGCAGTACAGCGTGTCGCCGACCTGCACTCCAGGGCTGAAGGGCATGCCCTCTCGGAATTCGGTGGGGTAGATAATCTTCTTCTCGGCTGCTGCGCTCATGGGCATCGACGCGACCAAGAGCGCGGCCGCAAGCAGTTTGGTCATTGCGGGAGTCCTCCTCTGTTGCGCCTGAATTCTACCGCGAGTGTCCGGTTGGGCAGCCTTGGCAGGAGCAGGATTGGCTGGCCTGTGGATTGGATCAGCGCGCCTCGCTGGCGGGGGCGATCACGCCGAGCTTTGACCACTCGTCGAGTTGGTTCCTGATAGCATCGGCGGCGGTTGCATTTGGGCTGAGCTCGAGAAATCGCCGGAAATGCGTTGCGGACGACTCAAACTCGCTGTTGTTCGCATAGGCTGACCCGAGAAACTGGTGGGCTTGCGGATAGGTGGCCGTCGCCCCCCTCTCGATCAGCTCTAGGGACTTCTCGATGCACTGCCCGTTATTTCCGGATCGCAGGTATGCGCCGGCAACATAGAATCTCACGTCGTCAAGATGGCGGTTGATCTCCAACGCCCTCTCCCCCATTTCGATCGCGCCGGCTAGGTCGCCAGACCCGACCAGCAACGGCACGATGCGGGTGTACACGGGATGGAGATGCGGGTCGCCAGCCACCGCCTGTTTGTACGCGTCCAAGGCGTCCTCGGGCATCCCAAGGCCCTCCCGGACCTGGCCCAGAAGTCTCCACGCGGCCGCGAAGCTTGGGTCCAATCGCACTGCTGACTCTAGGCGCGCGGCTATCTTGCGGAGGTTTGGCTGTGGTTTGCCGACCTGCTTCAGTGCCCATTCGTACGACTGCACGGCCTTCTTTGGCGCGCGGGCAATCGAGGGGCTGATGGCATGGCCCAGAATGCCTTCAGCCTTTGAGAGGACCACCTCGCCGACATCGGGGCTGTCGAACATCGATCGAATGCCGAGCTGGATCTCAGATGACTGATAGCCCGGAAGCTCGGCGCGCACAACGCAGTTGGTCATGTTGACTACGCCGAGGTGGTTGGGCTGGGGCACGCCCAAAGCGCGGCCTGACACCGTAACCTGCGTAGCGTCGACGAGCCCATTGCCCCTACCCGACAGTTCGATGTCGAAGGCACCCTCGGGCCCGACCTGGTCAGTGGCGCGAGTAAAGCCGCCACAGACGAGTTCTATTACTGTCTCCTTGGGTACCACGCCACCGTTGCTCATTTGCACGCTTCCGGAAATGTACGCAGTCATTTCCGGCTCCGGCGGAACCAGTATTTCGGCGGTGGGGTCGGGGGCGATACCCGTGGGATCCTTCGCCAACTGGGCTGCCAGCGACTGCGAGAGAAACGCCGTGGCCGCAGCTAGAACCAAGACTGATCCCGTCGCTGCCATGAATGTGTCCTCTTGCCCCTGCCAGCCTGGTTCGGACCACTCTCGGCTGGGAAGCGACGCTCGGTGGCATCGTCGCCACTAGTTCGGACACGGGTCCGCTTCGGGCCTGAGCAAGCGGGCAGCTGTGGCGATTATAGACCCTCGGCTCGCAAAAGCTGATAGATTGGAGCCGGTAGCCTTTCCGCGCCGCTCAACGCCCCAATCCCCACCCTAGGAGCGAATTCCTTGACCAGAAACTCTGCTTGCCTGTCTCTTTGCGTCTGTCTTTGGGCGTTCTTGCTGGCGGTCGAAAGCGCGGCCCAGACGCCCATTGTCCAGCCTGGTGCCCCGGGCGAGCCGGCGCGGGAGCTGAGCGCCGACCAGGCCATCGAGATCGCTGAATCGCGCTACTCGCCGGACGACGTTCGCTTCGTGCATGACATGATCCCGCATCATCACCAGGCGCTTGTGATGGCGGAGCTGGTGGCTGACCGCACGAACCGCAAGGAGTTGATCGACGTCGCCGGGCGGATCAACGCCTCGCAGGGAGACGAGATTGAGTTCATGCAGCAGTGGCTGCGCGACCGCGGTCAGCACGTGCCGGATCCGGCCGCGCACGATGCAATGCACACGAGCCACAAGATGGCTGGCATGGCTACGCCGGAGCAGATGGCCAAGCTCGCCGCGTCCGATGGCACCGCGTTCGACCGGCTGTTTCTGGAGCTGATGATCCCCCATCACGAGGGCGCGGTGAAGATGGTCAAGGAGCTCCTCGACCAGCCAGGGTCGGCCTACGATCCGGTGCTCTTTGAGTTCACCTCCGAAGTCACCAACGGTCAGACCGCAGAGATCGAGCGCATGAACGCGTTGCTTGTCAAGCTCTCCGAGGACCCGCGTTCCGCGTTGTCTGCCGGGTTCCGGGATGCCGGCCAGGCGCGGCACAACCTCGAACTCGTTGCCTCGCTGCCAAAGCCGGCCGGATTCTTCGATCCGAACAACCCGGCGAATCTGCCGCTGAAGCGCCTGGAGGCCCTCGCCGCCGAAGACAAGGCGGACGAGCCGGCCGCCGAGAAGCCCGAAGCAGCGGAGGCCGAAGACAGCGAGGACGAGAAAGACGGGAAGGGCAAGGGCAAAGGGCGGTCGGCCCTGTTGAGCTTCTCCAACACCGACATGGCCTTCGCTGGCGATGTGATGGTGGTCGGCAACTACCACGGCTTCAATATCTACCGGCTGCTGGGCGATGGACGGCCGGAACTGCTCAGCTCGGTGGTCTGCCCGGGGGGACAGGGCGACGTGTCGATCGTCGGCGACCTGCTGATCATGTCGGTTGAGCAGACGCGCGGGCGGCTCGACTGCGGGCTCCAGGGGGTGACCGAGGACGCGAGCCCCGAGCGCTTTCGCGGGCTCCGGATCCTCGACATCAGCGACCTGAGTCGGCCGGTCCAAGTGGGCGCGGTCCAGACCTGCCGTGGCTCGCACACCCACTCGGTAGTCTCCAGCGGGGGAAGTAACGGCACGATTGTCGTCTACAACTCCGGAACATCCTCGGTGCGCGAGGAGGAGGAACTGGAAGGCTGCTATGACGAGTCACCCGGCGACGACCGCACAGCGCTGTTCCGCATCGATGTCATTGAGATTCCGGTTGACCGCCCGTCCGAGGCGCGCATCGTTGACTCGCCGGCGGTCTTCGCCGATCCCGAGACCGGGGTCTTGGCCGGACTATGGAGAGGCGGCGACCACGGGGACGAGACCCAAGAGACTAGGCGGACCGACCAGTGCCACGACATCACCGTCTTTCCCGAGCGCCATCTCGCCGCGGGCGCCTGCTCCGGAAACGGCATCCTCTTCGACATCTCTGACCCGCTCAAGCCGCAGCGGCTCGACGCGGTTCTGGACGGGGGCTTCGCCTATTGGCACTCGGCGACCTTCAACAATGACGGCACCAAGGTCATCTTCACTGACGAGTGGGGCGGCGGCACTCGGCCGCGTTGTCGAGCCTACGACCCGCTCAGCTGGGGTGCCGACGCGATCTACGACATTGTCGACGGCAAGCTCGAGTTCCGCAGTTACTACAAGTTGCCTGTGCCGCAGTTGGAGCAGGAGAACTGCGTCGCGCACAACGGCTCCATCGTCCCGGTACCGGGTCGCGACGTCTTCGTCCAGGCTTGGTACCAAGGTGGCCTGTCGGTGATCGATTTCACCGATTCCGCCCGCCCGGTCGAGATCGCTTACTTTGACCGCGGACCCATCGACGCCGAGGAGCTGGTCATGGGCGGATACTGGTCGACCTACTGGTATCGCGGTCACGTCTATGGCACCGAGATCGCGCGCGGGCTGGACGTCTTTGCGCTGGCCCCCAGTCAATTCCTGAGCGAGAGCGAGATCGCAGCGGCGGCACGGGCCGATGGGGGCGGCGTCTTCAACCCGCAGCAACAATTCCCTGTTCAGTGGCCCGCGGAGCCGGTCGTGGCGCGGGCCTACCTCGATCAGCTTGAGCGCGGCGGGGATCTGTCGGAGTCTCTTGGAGCGCAGTTGACGGCGGTGCTGGATCGCTCGGAGGCACACCTGCAGGGCGGTGGAAGCGACGAGGATCTGGCCGCTGGGCTGGAAACGCTGGCGGCGACCCTCAACGACAACCGAGGCGACGGCCTTGCGGGGAGCCGGCAGGCTCTGCTGAGCCAGACGCTACGGGGGATCGCCGCAAGATTGCGCTGATCTCTGTCAGCCGTTGGCGCCAAGGCCAGGGAATCCAGCCCTGCCAAGAAGCGGCTGATCGTGCGCAGCACAATCGCTAGAGCCAACTGCCAATAGCTGTCGGTTACCACCGGTCCGTTGGACGCGGCGTTACGCCGAATGTTGAGGCGAGACCTTAACCGGCTCCTGGGGCAGCACCGCGCCACTCAGCGCCACATCCCTCGCGGCCATGATGACAAGGATCGCCGCGGTTGGGGCCCGCGCGGCCTTCATCGAACCGGGTTCGCCGTGGGAGAACGGCTACATCGAGAGCTTCAACGCGCGCTTGCGCGACGAGATCCTCAATGGGGAGATCTTCTACACGCTGAGAGAGGCCCAGGTCCTGATCGAAGCTTGGAGATGTCACTACAATGCAGCCCGGCCCCATGGCAGCCTGGGCTATCGACCACCGGCTCCGGAAGCGATCATCGCATCAATCTGGCCGCCCGGCCCCGCTCCGCACCGCCGACCGCCCAGATTGACCGATACACCGGCAGTACACTAACATTGCGACCGGACCAATCAGTGGGGCCGGGTCACAGTTGCGGAGTACACCTTAAATTCACCGACCATTTGTCTAAAGACATCGGACCACCTCAGTATGAATCCTGAAGCGACCGAGATTCGACGATCAGACATCCGGTCCGCCACGGCCAGGCGTCTAATTCAAGCTTTGAATGCTGAAATGCTGGAGCGTTATCCAGAGGACGGAACGGCTGATCTCTTCAAATTGGAATTGGATATCGATGAGATCGCCCAAGGACAAGGCCTGTTCCTGGTAGCGTATAGCGATGGCGTTCCTCTCGCCTGTGGTGCCCTTAATCTGCTGGATCCTGACACCGCAGAGATCCGGCGCATGTATGTTGATCCAAGAGGTCGGGGCCGGGGACTAGGGCGGCGCATACTGGCTGCTCTGGAAGCGGAAGCACGCCTCCTTGGCGCGGAGCAACTCGTGTTGGGAACGGGACCGCGACAACCGGATGCTATCGCGCTCTATATCAGTAGCGGTTTTTCGGAGATCGAGGCATTTGGAGGGTACGAGACCCATCCATTGAACCTGTTCATGGGAAAACGCCTCAAGAAGTCATCCGCCGCCTAGTTCCGCAGAAACGGCCTGGGAGGCATTGAAAACGAAAAGCGCCACAACTGCCCGTATTGCAGATTAGCCATGGACGACGGCCAGCCCAGCCGGATCGTCAAAGATTGGGAGATTCGGGGCGATGCGGCTTGGGGGTTCAGCCACTTCCGGTACGCGGAGCACCTACCCGGTCGTGGTGACCAGGAAGAGCTGCATCGCCAGCCAATCGCAGGAGTGCCAAGGCCGCTCGAAGGAGAAGCGCCGAGACTACCCATTGCTCACGCTGGGCAGGTCGCGGATCACGCGGCTGCAAGCGGCGCCTGCGGACTGAGGAAAGAGAAGCGGTCGCGATGGAGAGCAAGCGCCGAGGAAGAGGCGGATGACGGTGACCGATGGTTGCCTCCAGACCCACCATTCCTAGAGGGTGTTAGTCGTTTAGGTTCAGAGATTTAGGTGTGATTTTCCCTCCCCGGATTCCACACTGTGTCCCACGCCTAGCGCCCAGTGTGGTGCTGGCCGGTGCCAGCTCGTAACGAATTATTCCCACATCTGTCAGGTTCCGTAGCACTGCGAAACGATCCAGTGTTCAAGAATTGGCGGTCCATGGCGTGAATAGACGGCCCGAAATGAAGGGCGCCCGCCATCGTCCGAGCGTTGATTGTCAATAGTCAGCAGATTGAGTCCGCCAGCAATCGTCACGGAACTTCCCGCGTCACGCCCAGCGCTCCAGTTCCTTGCGCTGCTCGTCTGGGACCGTCGGGACCACTCGCGTGTGGTGATTTGGCATGACCGCTCTTCCTTGCTTGGAATGACGGGATCACAGCCCGAGCCTGCTGATCAAGAACTTCTGGAGTGGAGCACTAGCAGGGAATCAACTGCCGCGTCGTGCCGCCTTGAGGTCGTCGTGCTCGAAGGCGGAGGCCATGCGGTCAATCTCGGCGGAGGTCAGGCCGAGCGCGGCTGCCTCGTTTCGCCATAGCGCGACGCCTTGTGCCACTTCCCCGGCGATGCGCTGGGTTTCTCCCGGTTCCAGCTCGAAATACGGCGACACCTCCAGCGCGCGGTCAAGAGAGGCCGTCGTATCGTCAAGATCGATGGCCGTTGAGAGCACACGCGGCTTGATTTCGGTGGGCACCGGGTTGAGGTCGTAGGCTGGAGAGAGACGCCAGCCGGACAGATCGGCATAGAGAAAGCCGTGGTTGCGCAGATGGTCGTCGGTGTTGGAGATCAGGATGTTGAAGACGATGCGCCGCCACAGGGCTTGCATATCGGCCTCTGGCTCTGCGCCGTACCGGCGAAGGACATCGACGAATTCGAGATAACTCCGCGTTTCGTTGTCCCTTGCGCCAAGCATACTCATTGCTGAGAGAAACGGAACGCGCGCGCCGTCCCCGCGGTCGAAGCGCCGGAGCAACAGGACCGGCTTGTCGGCGACGGTCTCAAGTCGCCAGGACGGGACGGCAATGCCTGCCTTTGCGGCGAGCGTCAGGGCGACGGCCTCCCAGAGCACCGTCTTGATTTCGTCGTTCGGGCTGGGAAACTTAGCGATTGTGAGATGCCCATCGCGGTCACGGACCGATGCCTTGGGCCGCGCGCCGCCGAGGGACGAGCCGGGAGCCAGAAGCAGACGCAAATCTTCGTCGGTATCGGTGTCCCCCGCGACATGCTCGGCGGCGGAGAGCAGACGGGGCAGTTCAACGAGCGGCGGAATCTCTGTTGGACCCTGCGACGCCAAGAACGGTCCACCTTCTTGTTCCGCAAAACGCAGAGCGCCCTGGCGGGCTTCATCGTCCACCATCAGCAGGTAGTCGATTTCCCGGAGCGTGCGCGGCGTCTCGTTCTGCGTTGCCGCACGTCGGCGCTCGGCACGGCGCATGAGGACGCGCCCCCAGCGGTCCGGCGTGGAGTCGCCGATGGCCCCAAACAGGGGCTTGTCGGAAGGTGTGTGAAAGGGACCGGGCCCAAGTGTGAGCGCCGGCTCCAGAGAGAAACGACTAGGGTTGGCGAGCCAGCCGTCGGCATATTGAAACGTGGCTCTTTCCTTGTCGCGGCGCGTGCGCGCCCAGAGCTGTCCAACGAGATGGGGCGTGCCGAGCAGGTCCACATAGACGAGGATGTTGCGATCCATCACGCCTGACCTTTGGGCTTCCCGGGCCGGGGGAGCCGGATGCGTTCCGGCAGCCTTTCCTCCTCAAGCTCAAGGCCGACGGAATCATGTCGCGGGTCGGCGATATCGGCGAGCCGGTCGATCATGCCCAGCACAAAAAGCAAAGTGGCATAGATGCCCAGCGAGACGCCGGGCTCGCCCTTCTCGACCTTGTTCAAGGTGGTCCGGCTGACGGACGCCCGCTCGGCAAGGATCGCCACGGGGATGCGGCGGCGGCGGCGCGCATCCCGGATGTCGTGCCCCAGCTTGCGCAGGGCGCGGCCGACGGGTATGGGCACCTCTGAGAATGGGTTCTTCTTCATATAAAGTCCAACTTCGTAATCATTATCTTTTACAATATACATGATAATGGACGTTAAGTCAAGATTCCTACCGCGTCAGGATTCAGCTAGCGAGCTGGAAGCGGGGACAGATTTGAAGGTCGATTTGCCGGGTTGAGGGGCTCCATTCCCTGCGGGCCGTGTTTGGCACACGCTCGGTTCCGGCGACACAGCTCCGGCGTTCCGGTAAGTGCGGTCTAGGCGGGGCGCTCCGATCGGTTCCTGACGATCCAGTTCGGCGAAGGCCCGGGCAGCGACCCGCCGACGCAGGTCTTGGTGGTAGCGCTGGAAATCCGCGGCGATGGCTTGCAGGCGGGCCTCGGGCGGCCGCGGCCCGCCTGGAACGGAGTTGTTGTGACCAGTTTGGGCTCGGCCAGATCTTGGTCGCTCACCGCGATTTCGACGCTGCTACAGGCGCTGGGCACCCGCTGTCGACATCAATGCCGCTTGCAGGGCTGTGCCAACGTGCCCGCGGTGGAGCGGCTGACCGAGTCCAGCGCCTTGCAGCAGCGTGCGCTTGTGCTAGTCCGAACGGTTCCAGAGGAAGACAACTACAAGTCCAGCTAAGTTGAATTATGCCAGGGACTTCCCGTCGCTTCTGGCTCGGAACTTCGGACTAGAAGGAGACGTCCCACTGCACTCGAGCCTGAACTGCCGACTCGTGAGTGCTGTTTGGCTGGTTCAAACGATAGCGCGCGACATCGAACGTCAGCTTGTTGCCGTGCCCTTCCATGAACCAGTTCACAACAAACGCCGACTCGACGATCCTGTCGAACCGTCTCACATGGTCCTGGTCGACCGTGGCATAACGCAGACCTAGCTCCAGCTGCTCAGGCACCCAAGGCGCGACGTAATGCGGGAAGTAACCGCCCTGGAGGTAAATTCCGGTCGAGCGCGTGATGCTGTGGTGAATCCGGTCGCGGATCTTCTTCCAGTGGAACTCGTGCTGCAGGAATAGTCCGCGGTACTTCAGGACAAAGTCCTCGGCGACCTGTCTGACCGCAAACTGACCCGGAAGGCCCACCTCGTATCCGTCCAGGCTGCCGCCCCCGCTTCCGGAGAACCGGGTAAAACGGCTCCGGTTGCTCAGCGTCCCAATAGCGATTGCGGCTACAGGGGCCCTGTGATACTCGAGATCAGATTGGGAGAACCCCGGATCGTCCTTCAGGAAGTTCCATTGGTAGCGGGTAACCCACATAGGAGACCCGTCTCGATTGTCTAGGCTCCCAGCTCCGCTTGAGCGGAAGCCCCGCCCGTTGCCGGTGAAGACGCCGGCGTAGTACCGCGAATCTGCCCGCGTGCCGTTCTTCACTCGGCCCATGACCATGAATCCCTTTTGGCGGTCAACCGTGAACTGCCGATTTACGATGGACCGCTCCACGAACTCTTGACGCCCGGAGGAACTCACTCGCTCCCGGCCGAACTCTGTCTTCCACTGTCCGATTCGAAATTGGAGCCATTCCCACCTCTGCACCGTGACACGCAGGTCAAGCATTCGGGTACCGACGAGATCGTATTCCGTGGAGTACCGAACCCACGGCCGGAGGAGGTGACCGGAACTCTTGAAACGGGCCCTTCGGAATCGCAGGTCATTCTCGTTTTCCCGAAGGAAGTGCTTCGGCTGCCGGGGGACGCTCTTAAACGGGGAGGAAAACCGGATCTGCGATCGGAGATGCATTTCCGACTTGAACGCACCGTCGCGGGACTCAAGCCGCAGCCCGTTTCGGCCGAGAAGAACGCGACCGCGCTGCGCGAGGGCCGATCCCGGCCCGTTTCGCCCGCCTCGGTCATCTGTTGCCCTTGGCTTCGATGACCGTTTGTCTACGCTTGAGTCGATGCCAATGGCTGATTCCACGCTGGCTCCACTCGCGGAGCTGTTCAAGTTGAGGGCGATGAGCTTGTAGCGTGGGTCGAAACTGACCGCCGAGACAGCGTTGGTCCATTCGGCCACGCCGGTGACCCCTGCCAGCGCCCTTGAGGCGTCGGGCGGTGCCCCGTCGCGGCGGCTCGCCGGGTTAGTCACGCTGGAATCGGTGGACACTGCTCTGGGCCCGGAAAGCGTGCCTGGCTTGCTCGCCACGGATGACGTGCCCCTCGCCCTGAGCCGCATTGGCATGCTCGCGCTGGCGTCCGCGACTTCACCCGCGATGACCGCGACGCCCTCGACACTCACGGGTTCATGGTTCGCCCCGGCATAGCTGACTCTGTATGTTCCGACTGGCACGCCCTCGACCGTGAAAGCGCCCTGGTTGGTTGTGGTAGCCGCAACCGTCACCTCGCCGGTCAGCTCGACGTGGACTTGCGGCAGTGGAACGCCCGTCGCAGCGTCGTACACGAATCCTCGGACGGTTCCGGTGGCCTCCTTCGCTCGCAAGTTCGAAGGAGCCCCGAGCGTTGCGGCCAGCAAGGTGACGATGGCCGTGCCGATTCGCAGATTGCGGATATTGGTCGATCTCGTCGAGGAGAGCAATGCACTCTCGGCACCGAGCGAGCACGGGGAGTCGGCAGACAACCGGCTAGCACCCCAGTGCAACCCAGAGCTTGGTGAAATCAACCAAGCCTCCGTTGGACTCCAATCGAGGGATTCGTGAAACCGCATCGGCGTCCTTCACGGGTGTTTCGGCCTCTCGGATGGGGTGGATGTATAGCGGCTCGAATGTGTCTCCGACTTTCGACACGGGTAACGGACGCGCATGTCCACGGTCGTGTCAGCGAGATCACGCCTGACACCCCGAACCGGGAGTCCTCGAGGAGTAGCTTGCAGATCGAGGGGCCACCTATCGCGGTCAGGACAATTGCCTCCGGCTGCTCCCGAATGCAAAATTCGGAGGAACTCACACCGTGATGGTGTCCGGGATTTGGAAACCGTCTCGCTCGAACACGTGCTTGAGAAGAGCTTGCGAAGCCCGATCACCCTCGATCGCTGCGATCTTGGGAGGCGCTTGGGTACCACTAACCGTACTGGGCAAGCGGTTAAGGACAGGTTTAGCGAACGTTAATTGTCGAAGAATCTTACTCAAGGTGTCCGCTCTGGCAGAGCACGGGCGCGTCCATTCAGTCTCAACTGAAATCTCAGGGCCTTGAGAGGGGCCTGGCACGGGAGAAAACCGCATCGCGATCACTATGGCAGAACGGGGGCGACCCCCATATCCCGAAGCTGCGAATCTCAGTTACATGGCCGCCCGCGAGACCGGCTGGCGGGACCATATTGGGACTGGGACCATTTCTTCATTGCAGGTGCTCTCGAATGGCCCCGATCACTCTCGACTGCTCTCGAACAGAAGGCGGGGGACATTGGCCGCCACGCACGTAAGTGATTGAAAGTAAAGGTAATTAATGCCTAGTCATGCAGTTAACGGATGGAGGCGCGGGTGGGAATCGAACCCACGAATAAAGGTTTTGCAGACCACTTGTCGAGCCAGTGCAAGTATTTGTTTCTAAAGGACTTAAATCCAAGTGCTTCATTCTTGGGACCCAGCTTGGGACCCACCTGTCGGTCCTGCGGTTCGTGGGACATTCGGGCGAGAGAGTGCCAGAAAGCGAGTGAGGGGGGAGGTGCTGCAATGCAGGTTCTCAGCGTGACAGCCAACTACAAGATCCTTTACACTAAATCCCGAAAATATCGTCGGCCTAGTGGCTTACGTCAAGAGTGTCAAATAGCGATTGATCAGCATCACCGACACCCACGGCCCCGACACGCCGCAGCCAAGGAGGCGCCCGCAATGAACGAATCGAATTCCTCATCAGGCTTGCCCCGGCGCGAGCTGCCCCGACGTGACCTGCTCCGCGGCGCCGCCGCGACCGCCTTGGGGCTATCGGCTGCCACCGGCGCGAAACAAGCCAACGCTCAGTCACGCTCCAACCTCGTCAGCCAAGAAAACGCCAAGCCTGGCACGCGCGACTGGTTGCTCACCAAGACACGCACCGTCCTTGGGAAGGTGAATGTGCTGCCCAGCGGGCGCAGCACATGGATCGAAGGCTACTGTTCCGCGAACAGCGTACGGGCCGGCGAGACGTTGCAGGTCATGGTCAGCACGAACCCGGTGTCCGCGTTCAAGCTGGAGATCTTCCGGACGGGCTACTACAACGGGGATGGCGCCCGGCTTGTCAGAACGTATGAATCGCTTCCAGGCGTCGTACAGCCGGAACCGTCCATTGGTGAAAACTACATCCGCGAATGCCAGTGGGAGCCTTCGGTGGAGTTCGAGATCCCCGACGATTGGCTCAGCGGCGTCTACTTGGGCAAGCTGACCGCTGAGATCAGCGGGATCCAAAGCTACGTCATCTTCATCGTCCGCGATGACCGCCCCTGCGACTTGCTGTTCCAGTGCAGCGAACTGACGTGGAACGCCTACAACCGCTGGCCAACCGACTATTGCATCTATACAAAGCATGACGGTGCAGATTCCGAAGGAAAGTGAACACCCATTCCGATTGAAAATGAACGGTCATT
>VXRL01000072.1 GCA_009838515.1 Terriglobia bacterium
CGGAGGAGCTGGGCAGATGCCTCAGCAGGCGCCGATGCTGAACCTGCAGGTTCGGTTTGCCGAAGCCGCCCCGATCAAGCATGCCAAGGTCAAGTTCAACATGGGCGAGAGCACCGAGCTGACCCCCCAAATGCAGATGTACCTCGAGAACCAAGAGCCCTACTACATCGTCGCGGTCGAGGGCCTGCCTGCGATCATGGCCCGCTTTGAGGAAGAGCCGGAGAAGCTCGCCACGACAGCTCGCCTGCGCCGGAAGAAGAAAGACGACATCTACCCGGCGAAGGTGGAGGTCCAAGCCCAGCAACGCGCGACGCTGATCTACTACTTCCCGCAGTCCGACCCAATCGTGCTCGATGACAAGGAAGTGGAGTTCTTCATGAAGTTCGAGCGCACGATGATGGCGGGAATGCGTCCGCAAGGCCAGCGTGCCGGAGGCGGACGGCCGCAGGGCGGCCAGGGCGGCCAGGGTGGCCAGCGCCAGCAGCGAGGCGGCCAGGGTGGCGGCCAGGGTGGCGGCCAAGGCGGCGGGCAGCGTGCCGGCGGAGGCAATCGCGGAGGCGGGATGGCGGCGGCCATCTTCGGCAAGGAGATCAAGCGCAAGTTCCGCCTGAAGGACATGGTCTACAAGGGCGAGCTCGCCCTGTAGCGCTCGTTCTTCTCGCGCGGTCGCGCTCTCTGTGACAGAGAGCTGTTCTGCCCGGAATCCGGACGGGGGTCATCGCAAGGGGTGCCCGAGCATCCTTGGCCGTGCGACTATCGCGGTGAAGTAGCTTCCGGGCGCTCCCAGGTGCAAACTCTCGGCGTGGCCGGTTGTCGCAGGCCGCAGGCACCGAAGGGCCTCAGGCCATAACCGGAGCGTCTTTTCGGCCGTGACTCCTCGGACCGCCCGGTAAGTCAGAAGCGAGGGCTAGCTCACTCCACGTGGAGGCCTTCCGCGCCCACGGAAGACAGGCGAGCGTGCCGCTTTGGTCACGACCGGTGGGAGTCTTGTACGCTTGAATGCCAGTGATAAGCACGTCGGTCAACTACGCACCCCTGTCGCCACTGCAGTTCTTGGAACGCAGCCTGCTCGTTTATCCGAACAAACCCGCGGTCGTCTACGGGCAGGCCGTCTACACCTACGCCCAGTACAACGACCGTATCTGTCGCCTCGGCGAGGCGCTGAGAGCTCTCGGAGTTGGCCGGGGCGATCGGGTTGCGATCATGGCGCCGAACATCCCGCCAATGCTCGACGCGAAGTTCGGCCCGATGCGCATAGGCGCGATCCTAGTTCCCCTCAATATCCGGCTATCCTCACGCGAAATCGCCTACATCCTGAATCACTCCGGCGCCAAGGTCCTGATCTTCGACTCAGAGTTCGCCGACACGGTGCGCGGACTCAGGCGGGACGTGTCTTCGACCATGTCGTACGTGCAGATCGTGGATGCCGCCCCCAAGGCCGCAGACATTCCTGGACCGGAATACGAGGAATTCCTTGGCGCGGTCCCGCCAGAGCCGGGGCCGGCGGCGGAAATTGACGAGAGTGACCCGATCTGCATCAACTACACGTCCGGCACGACTGGATTTCCGAAGGGTGTGGTCTTCCACGCGCGCGGTGCGTGGATCAACGCTGTCGGCGAGGTGATCGAGACTGGCATGAACTGGCGCTCGGTCTATTTGTGGACTCTGCCCTTGTTCCACTGCAATGGCTGGTGCTTTCCGTGGGGCATCGTAGCCATCGGTGCCACGAGTGTCTGCCTGCGCAAGGTCGTGCCTGCGGAAGTCTTCCGACTGATCGATGTCTGGGGCGTGACGCACATGTGCTGCGCGCCGACAGTTCTGACCGCTCTATACTCTAGTCCCGACGCGGCCGGCCAGAATCTCAGCGGCGTCACCATCGCCACGGCTGGCGCGCCGCCAGCGCCACAGGTCATTCGCACAATGGAGCAGATGGGGGCGCAGATCCACCACCTCTACGGCCTGACCGAGACGTATGGCCCGTATACGGTATGTGCCGATCAGCCCGGCTGGAGCGATCTCGATTCCGAGCAGCGGGCACGGGTGAAGGCTCGCCAGGGCGTGCCTTATGGAGTTGCGGGTGCCGGCTTGCGCGTGGTCGACGAGGAAATGCAGGATGTCCCCCGCGATGGCCAGACCATGGGAGAGGTTGTGATGCGCGGGAACATGGTCATGACCGGATACTACGACGACACTGAGGCCACCGCCGATGCGTTTCGAGGCGGCTGGTTCCATTCTGGTGACTTGGCAGTCTGGCACTCCGACGGCTACGTCGAATTGAAGGATCGCTCGAAGGACATCATTATCTCCGGCGCCGAGAATATCTCCAGCCAAGAGGTGGAGAAGGTCGTCATGGAGCACCCAGATGTACTCGAGGTGTGCGTCGTTGGGGTCCCGGACGACAAGTGGGGCGAGGTGCCGAAGGCATTCGTCGTGCGGCGATCGGGGTCTGAGGTCTCGGCTGCCGCCGTCATCGAGTTCACCCGCGAGCGCCTGGCACACTTCAAGTGCCCAAAGCACGTGGAGTTCGGAGACCTGCCAAAGACCGCGACAGGCAAGATCCAGAAGTTTGTCCTGCGCGATCGGGAGTGGCAGGGCTCCGGCGGCCGGATTAAGGGCTAGCGATGTCGCGCGTCCTGGCCGGAATCGCCGTCAAGCCTCGGACCGCCGAAACGAGCAGCAGTGCGAACACACTCGCGACGAGAGCTGGCAGAGCCACCTGAATCGTCGTCGGGAGCGCCGCGTGTGGTGGGCCCGCAAAGTGGTAGCGATAGAGCAGGGTTGCGGCGAGGCAGCCCAAGACCGCGGATCGCCCGAATCGTCCGGCAGTGAGCCGCCATGTCCGCCGGCCGCTCCGCAACTGGTGACGTGTCCGCCAACCGAACCAGCCGGCAAGCCCGCCTAGACCGATCGCGGCTGCGAGCAGGACCATCGCCCAAGTGTCGGGGATTTCGGCCCGATTCGCCTTCCGCGGCACAGGTAGATCCTCGCCGCTCAGATTGCGCGAGATGGCACGCGCTATCGCTTGTGACCTCGTCGTGCCAAGATTGCCCAGCACGGCAACCGCCGAGCGCGTCTGTGGTGCGACGGCTGCCGCCGTGCGGCTGCCCCAGGTCTTGCCGGTGTGCTCGAGTACCAGCCCGTCGCCGAACCATCCGGGATCTTCCCGCACCGTCCAGCCTAGGTCGTAGCTGGGATCGAGGCGGCCCCACCAAGGGACGTCAGCGTGCAAGAAGTCGAAGTCGCCAGGCTGCCGGTCAAGCAGCGCCTCCAGATATGACGCCATGTCCGCAGCGCTGGCCCTCACCAGCGAGCTGCCTCTCCAGCCGAGAAAGCGCGACGGGCTGACCCTCACGCTCCCCCACTGCCATTCATGGGGCAGGGCCCCCGTGTCGGTCGAAGGATGGGAACCCGCGACGCTCGTGTGCCGCATGCCCAGCGGCCCGAACACTTGTTGCTGCATGTAGGCGCTGAATGGGACTCCTGTCGCACGCTCGACGATCGCGGCCAACAGGACGTAGTTGCTGTTGGCATATGACATCGACTCGCCGGGCAGACCCTCGAGATCCGCATTGTTCAGGCGTTCGACTGCCGATTCCAAGGCCCGATCGTTCGGCGATCCGCAGCATGGCAGCAGGAAGTCGTGCCTGCGGCGCAGGCCGCTGCGGTGCTGTAGCAAGTGGTTCAGGGTCACTCCCGCCCAGACTCCGCTGGTCAGCTGCGGCAAGATCTCGGCGGCACTGTCGCCTCGCTCGATCCGTCCTTCCTGTTCCAGCCGCAAGATCGCTAGGGCAGTCAGAGACTTGCTCAGAGAGGCTAGCCCCATCGGTGTGTTTGCCGTCAACGATCGTCCGGACCCGACACTTTGGATGCCGTATGCCGCTACCAGTCCGGTCTCGCCTCGGTCCACGATCGCGAGTGCAATGCCGGGAACACCGTTCAGTGCCAGCTCGGCTTGCACGAAGCGCTCGATCGCAGTGTTCGCCGGCAAACTAACAGCGCCGCCGACGAGTGAAGCGGCCAGAATAGCCCCGAGCAGCACCCCTGAGATCGTACCAGCGGCCGACGCCGGGAACATCTCGGCTCGGACCCGGCGAGTTGCGGTATCCCGGCCGAGGCCCTGTGTCGCCGAAGCTGGAACCGAAACACACGGCCTCGACAGTCGCCCGCGCGATCGAATACGCGCGAGCCGTGCTGCAGCCGGTCGCCAGGTCACGTCCGGGGACATGCCCAAGCCATGCCCAGCCGCAGCTTATTGGTAGAG
This sequence comes from Terriglobia bacterium, assembly GCA_009838515.1. Lineage (GTDB taxonomy): Bacteria > Acidobacteriota > Terriglobia > Bryobacterales > UBA6623 > VXMF01. Next base: position 4,262 of record VXRL01000072.1, read on the forward strand.
TTTAATTACAATTGATATTTTTTACACATGACATTGGAAAGAGGCTCGACAGCCCGACAGCTGTTAGGAGTCGGTCGGCCTAAAGGCCAGATTTCCGGCTGATTTCCTGTGCCGAGAACTGCCTGACGGCGCCGTTCGCGAAGCCGTGCTCCCGGCTCCCGCCCCGGCGATCCAAGCTTCCCGTGTAAACTATGTGATTTAAATATTATTTACACTTAGACTTTATGCTAGAGATGAGATGAAGGGCTTTCCCATGCCGTTCCGATCCCTGTCGCGTGAGCCACGGCAACAAGACCGTCCGCTGTGGGATGGGGAGGTTGGATGGGCGACATTGACGCATTGCGGACCCGGCCCGGTACCGCAGGCCGGCGGTCCGTCTCGACCACGGCCGCCATTGCCGCGTTCGAGATTCTGTGCGTTCCTTGCCTGCCTCTGCCTCTGGCTGGCAGGACCGCTGCATGCGGATTCAGCGAGCCAAGACGAACTGGTCGCAAAGTACGAGAGCCTGTTGCTTGTCAGTCCCGATGACTATCAGGCCTCCGCGGCCGCCAAGGCAGCCTTCGAGGGCAGTCTCTTTGCGCGCTTCCGCAGGGCCGTTCGCAACGCCGGATCATATTCATATGAGCGCCGGGGTGAGTTGGCGTACTTCGTCTCCGACCTAGGCCCCGACAGCAAGGAGACGGACGCGGAACGAAGGGCGCGCGAGGCCGCCAACCGCGAGTTTCACAACTTGTTCAACCAACTTCTCCCGGCACTGGCGCTCGCGTACCACACCCCCCGGACTTCCGGCAGGCGAAACCCGTACTACCAGAACGCATCTGTCTTGCAGCTTTGTCTCGCAATACTCGACTACAGCTACAGCCGGGGGCTCACCGAGGATGCCTGGCTCCCGGACCACGCGGGCAATGCGAGCGGGGATGCCCTCGAGCAGGGCTTGGTCCGAACAGCTGGTGATTTATCCGAGATCTCGCTGCGACTGGGAGGATACGTGCAAGGCGTTTTCCTCATGCGGGAGGCTCTCGCCGAAGCCGGGCTGCTGGCGAAGTACCGAGCGGTCGTTCGCAATCTGGCTGTGAATCACGGGACGATGTACGGTGCGTTCTTTTCAGTTGCCCGGCGGGAAGCCGGAGTCAGCTACCCCGACCCATTTCCGATCGAGCGCCAGTACCATCTCAACGCGGATGGCGTGCGGCTCTTCGCCGACTATTTCTGGCCGTATTACCTGCTGATCGACGATGACCTCGAGCGGAGCGGCATGGCTGCCATCTTGAGCCAAGTCATCGAGACGAACATCGCAATCAAGCCAGGGGTGTACGGGACGATCAAACCCGACGGCACCGGTTTTCACCATGCCACCGCGTATGTTGGAGCGTACAGCCCGTTCGCCTTCGAAGCCTTCGCGCGCTTGCTCTATCTCCTGAAGGGAACGACGTTCTACAACGCCGAGAACGTCGACGCCCTAAAGCTGGCGCTGGAGAGCTATCGGGTGATGGTCCAAAGATTCGACCCGTCTGCCGCGCTTCGAGGGCGCCTCATCGCCGGCAGCGGCGAAGGCAGGTCGGCCGCGATCTCGAAGGCCATTGCATTCATGGCTCACCCGGACGGAATGGATGATCTGGAGATGAAGACTCGCTTCGAGGAATTCTTCGACGCTGGCTACTTTTTCTCCGACGAGCGGCAGAGCCACTACTACGAAGGGCAGCGCGGACTACCGTTCCGGGGCCTAGGGATCTACCGCCTGATCGCAGAACTGCAGGCCCAGGGCATCGCGGCCGCCGAGCCACCGTCAGGCACCTGGATCAAGCCCTACGCCGCGGCAGGGTTCTTCCGCCGCGGCGACTGGCTGGTGACCGCGAAAGGCTTCAGCCAATATTTCTGGGACTACGAGGGGCCGCTGAATGCGCGCCAGAACAACTTCGGCCAGAACTGGGCGTACGGCTCGCTGATGGTCTTCAACGCCGGCGACCCGATTAGCGAGAAGGGGTCGGGGCACGCCCTGTTTTCCGGCTGGGACTGGTACCACGTGCCGGGGACGACTGCGAGTCACTATCCGATCGAGCCGCGGAGGGAGTCTGTGGTGCGGGCGTCCCGCAAGGAGCAAGGAATCAAGCAGCGGGACACGCACCGAAACTACAACACGAAGACCTTTGTGGGCGGGGTGAGCCTTGGAGACCACGGCCTCTTCGTCCAAGACTTGGAGGCGGTTCCGTTCACAGCACCAACAGACCTGCGTGCGCGCAAGAGCTACTTCTTCGTCGGCGACAAAGTCCTGGCCCTGGGGACGCACATTCAAGGAGGCACGCAAGCCGACGAAACGCACACGACCCTCTTCCAGACTTTCTTGGAGGACGCCAGCTTCCCGACGCAAGTCAACGGCGAGCAGCTGACCGGGCTCGAAAGCTTGATCGAGCACACCACGGGAACACGGGTGAAGATGACCGACAGCGTGGGGAACAGCTACTTCTTGGCGGCAAGCACCGCACCGTTGGTCGTGTCCCGCAGTCTCCAAAAGAGCCTGACGCAAGACCACGAGGAGACCGAAGGAGCGTATGCGCAAGCCTATCTCAATCACGGCATCAAGCCCGACGGTGACAGCTACCAGTACGTGGTAATCCCGGCTGACGTCGATGCCGCGAAGCTGGACGAGCTGGCATCCGATCTGTCAGGCTTCTATCAAGTTCTCGATATGAGCGGGATGCATTTAGTCAGGTTTCCGCAGCAGAATCTAACGGCCTATGCGTTCTACGAAGTGGTGGAGACGCCCGCAGGCGAGCTGATCCGTACGGTTAGCCAGTCGGCGGCGGTGATCGTTCAAGAGCTCGAGGGAACAAGCCCGCTGGGTCAGGCGGTGGCCCAAGCGGCACCCCTGCGGCTGGCGGCGAGTGTTCCCGATATCGGATGGACCTTCGAGAATGACATCGTCTCGCGCGGCCTAGGCTACGCTTCCAAGCACTTTGCCTTCCAGGTTGCCAAGGAGCATACGCTGACGCTGTCGCTGCGCGGGACATGGTGCCCGGATGAGGCAGGCGCCCCCTTGGGGATCGAGTCCGTCCACAGCTCTGGCGAGACCCTGCTCGATTTGCGGTGCCGGGACGGAATGAGCACGGAGGTTGTGTTGCAACCGTGCGCAACTGCCGACCCAGTGACTCAGCAAGAGCAGGCGACGCCCCAGCCCGGACTCCGTCGCCCCTTCGAGATCCGGGCGCAGGATTCGCCGTTTGAATGAGCCCTGCGTCTGGTGGTGGGATTCGAGTGTCGCGCTGCTTGCCATGCGGCAAGATGGCGCGGCGAGAGCGCGTGCGTGACGGAAGAATGCAGTAAGGTCTCGCGACTGCCAGACGAGCCTGGGCTGCCCGCTAGCCAAGATGCGGCAGGTCTTGAGGGCGTAATGCCCACACTTTCTGACGGCGCTGACTGGGGGGAGATCGATTGTGATACAGTGTGCGGGCAGGGGGGGCGTTCTTCGGTAGCACGTAGATTGCTGACAACGATTTCCATCGTCCATTTCGGATTGAACTTGTTTCCACCCGGTCCAGCGCCCCAGTCTCCTCAACCCTAAGATCCACTACTTCGGGAATTTTGCAAAGGGCTCATGGCTGTTTCTACAGACGCTGCTCGCAGCGAGGCGGATTGGTGCGCGAGGCGCCCCATCGTGGCTGCGTGCAGGCCTCCATGGCACCGAAATGCATCCGTTTCGCTGGTTGAGCCATGTATGCCCCACGCCACCCCCTTTTGTGAGCCATGCGGGATAAGCGCAGCACTTCCCCGCTCGGCCGTCGTGGGGTGACTGGAGAACCTGTCATGAGGCCCGTCAGGCAACTCCGCGGACTATCCAAGGGGCTGAAGGTCGCTTTCGACGGATCGAACGTCGTCCGCCGCGTGCAGGACTTCGAACGATGGACCAACAATGTGTCCCGCCAGGATTCCGAAGCGGGCTACGACCACGCGCCGACCGTCAAGGAATACTACGACCTTTGTAGCGAGTTCATGGTCTGGGGTTGGGGAGAATCCCTGCACTTCGCGCCGCTGTCGCCTGGCGAGAGCTTGGAGGACTCCAAGATCCGGCACCAGCAACTCATGATCTCCAAGCTCGAACTGCGCCCGGGCATGACGGTAGTCGACATCGGCTGCGGGATCGGTGGTCCAATGCGCCGGGTCGCCCGCGAGGCCGGCGTCAGGGTCGTCGGTGTCAACATAAGCGAAGTCCAGTGCAACAAAGCCAAGCAGCTAAACGCCGCTGCGGGGCTCGATGAGATGACCGACTGCCTGGTGTGCAGCTTCATGGAAATGAGCGCCATCGCGGACAAGACGTTCGACCGTGGCTACGCAATCGAATCGACCTGCCACGCGGCCGACAAGGCGCTGGCGTTCGCCGAAATCTACCGTGTCCTGAAACCGGGAGCCCTCTTCTGGGGCCAGGAAATGTGCATGACGGACAAGTTCGATCCCGCAGACGATCGGCATTGTGCCATCAAGCGGGAACTCATGCACGGCATCGCGCTCAAGGATATCGCGACGTTTGGGGAGGTAAACCGGGCGCTCGAAACCGCGGGATTCGAAGTCATGGAGGGGGTGGACCTCGCTGGCAACCAGCATGGTCCGAGCACGCCGTGGTATCAGCCCATGGAAACCCGGGGCGGACTGCTAGGCGGCGCTTTCCCCCGGATCCCGATGGGCCGCAAGGCTGTGAGGATGGGTTCCAAGATGGCCGAATCTCTCGGGGTGTTCCCGAAGGGCTCGGCGGAGGTCGTCGGATTCCTGGATCGGACCGCAAGCGCCTATGTCGCCGGGGGCAGGGCCGGGATCTTCACGCCGCTCTACTGCTTCGTGGCGCGCCGGCCTCTTCGGGGGTAACTAGCGGCCTGTAGACACGGCAGCGCGGCGTTCGACCGGCGATGCATCCCGGCGAGAGCGGGTCGCTTCGCAGGTCTCAGCCTCGAGTTTCGGTCGGAATACACCCCGGCCAATCCTCCCGGCGGGGGCTCCTCCCTCACTCGCCCTGCCAACCGCGAACCTCGCCGGCCAGTTCTCGCGGCAGCGCCTCGGTGCGCGCCACCTCTCCCGCCGGCCGTCAGCCCCGAGCCGAGGTCAGGCGCAGATGGAACGAGGAAAGCGCCGGCACCAGAAACATCACGAGGGCCGTGGTGAAGAGGATGCCGCAGCCGATCGAGGCGGAAAAGGGTACAAAGAACTGCGCTTGGATGGCATCTTCGAGAATAAGGGGGGTGAAGCCGAGGAAGGTGGTCAGGGAGGTGAGCATGATCGGGCGAAACCGCCCCTTTGCGCCCTCGATGATCGCGGTTCGCGCCGGAATGTCTTCCCTGAGCTTCTGGTCGGTGAAATCGATCATCACCAGCGAATCGTTCACCACCACGCCGGCGAGGCCGAATATCCCGACAAACGATTCCGCGCTCACGGCTACCCCAAGGACCCAGTGGCCCAGGATCACGCCTATGAACCCAAACGGGATGATGGCCATGACGATGAACGGTTTGGTATACGAGCGCAGCGGAATGGCCAACAGCGCGAAGATCATGAGCAACGCGATCACGAATCCGCGATAGAGACCGCCCAAAGAGTCGAGCTGCTGCTGCTGTTCACCTCCGAAGGTGTAAGTGAGTTCCGGGTCTTCGTCGATGAGTTCGGCGAGGATTGTGTTCTCCAGAATGTCATTGGCGGTCGCGGCGGAAATCACACTGGCATCCACATCAGCGGTAACCGTGACAATGCGCTGGCCGTCTTGGCGCCGGATGGTCGGCGGCGATGTGCCCGAACTCAGCGAAGCCACGCGGCTTAACGGCACGTCGGCACCGGTTGGCGTACGGAGCCAGTATCTCTCGACGTCGGTGATCGCATTCCGCTGCTCCTCGGGTAGCCGCACATAGACCCGAACTTCTTCACGTCCTCGCTGCACCCGCACGGCCTCTACGCCAAAGAAGGCGGCTCTCGTCTGCCAGGCAAGATCATCAAGCGTGAGGCCGAGGGTGCGCGCTTCGGGACGCAATCCCACCTGAACTTCCGGGATACCGCGAGCGTGATCAGAGCGTATGTCGAAGACGCCTCCGACTCTCCCCAGGCCAGCGACTGTGGAAGACGCGCTCTCGACCAAGCGTTCCGGATCCGGGTGGGACAGCGCGGCCTCGACGGGGTTCCCCAGTGTGTAG
>VXRL01000028.1 GCA_009838515.1 Terriglobia bacterium
ACCCCGACATCACCGCCCATTTCCCCCCCGGGCACTACGAACGGATGAAGAACCTTGCGTTGATGCCAAGGTTTCTGGGTCCTCTTGGCGTCGCTCGCCTCACGTTGCCTATGCCGACTGCCAACCCAGATTCCCGCCCCAGTTCAGTCCAGGCTGCGGAAAAGCAATTGTTGGCAACGACGCGATCATTTCGGACCATGGCGTCGGAACTAGAGGTTTTGGGGGAAAGCATGAACCAAGTTGCCGAGGCCCCCCCTCGGCTAGGCCAGAAGCCGCTTATCGTCCTGACCAAGGGGCGGCGCCGAAAGGGAATGGAACACGTGGATGACACGCAGGAGCGGCATACAGAGCTGTCCGAGAACAGCGACTGGCGAGTGATCAGTGGAGCCGGTCACTTTATCCACCACGAAGATCCTGCAGTCGTGGTGGATGCGATCCGCAGCGTCGTGGAATCGGCCCGCAAGGCCCATGCGAACGATGCCACTTCCGAGTAATTCGTGTCTTGGTGCTCGGTCGGGACAGACCATGATCGAGCAGTGGAGTCCGGTGAGTCGACGTTCCCCGCGGTCAGCAGACCCAGACCCGCTCAGCGTGCCTTGCGAAGCTGTCACTGATTACGGCTCGGCTGAGTCGGACGAAGCTGCGCGGGCTTATCCTTCGCTAAATGGGGAGCCCGCCGGCTAGGCCGCACGTGGATCGGCCAGCCGCTTCCGCGTGCAACTTGAGGCCGATCTGAGGTTGGGACAGACTACTCCCTACCAGCCGCCGATGCACTTCGGACTCGACTCCGTGAACTAGGCCCTCTAACGGTGTCGAACGCTGCGTTGTCGCCACCCTGCCTCGAGCGGCCCATATATAATGTTGTTCGCATGGCACACAGGATCTCTAGTCCGCTTTCCGTCGTCGCAGCCGTGATCGCCCTAGCCTTGCCGGGACACGCCAAGGTCGATTACCAAGCGGACGTGCGGCCCCTGCTTTCTGACAAATGTTTCCAATGCCACGGGCCCGATGCGGCGACGCGAACGGTGGACCTGCGGCTGGACCGCCGGGAGGGCCTGTTCGGACACCGCCCGAACGGCACGCCCGTCGTTCCCGGAGACCCCGACTCAAGTCTGGTCTTCCAGCGCATCACACACGCCGAGGCCGCGCTGCGCATGCCACCGGAGTACTCGCACAAGTCTCTCGAGCCCGCCGATATCGACACCATCCGCACATGGATCGAAGAGGGTGCGGAATGGACCGGGCACTGGGCTTTTGAGATCCCGAAGCGTCCGGAACTCCCCGCCGTGCGCGATGCGGACTGGGCGCGTAACCCGATCGATCGCTTCGTGCTGGCGCGCCTTGAGGAAGAAGGGCTTGCTCCGGCGCCGGAAGCGGACAGGCGCTCGCTGGCGCGCCGAGCCGCCTTAGACGTAACCGGCCTGCCGCCGAGCCCGGAGATCGTGGACACCTTCGTGGGCGACGACCAGCCCGGCGCCTACCAGCGCTACCTTGACGTTCTTTTCGCTGCCGAGAGCTACGGCGAGCACCGCGCTCGCTACTGGCTGGACGCGGCACGCTATGCCGACACTCACGGCATCCACATCGACAACTACCGCGAGATGTGGCCCTACCGCGACTGGGTGATCAACGCCTTCAACCGCAACCTGCCCTTCGACCAGTTCACTCTCGAGCAAGTCGCGGGCGACCTGCTGCCGAGCCCGACGATGGACCAGCTCATCGCTTCCGGCTTCCATCGCTGCAACGCCACAACCAACGAGGGCGGTGTCATCCCAGAGGAATACGAGGTGATCTATGCCAAGGACCGCGCTGACACTACCGGCACGGTTTTCCTAGGCCTGACGGTCGGCTGCGCGACCTGCCACGACCACAAGTTCGACCCGATCACCCAGCGCGACTTCTATGCCATGACGGCGTTCTTCCGCAACACGACCCAGTACGTCATGGACGGCAACATCTCCGACACGCCGCCCTTCATAATCGTGCCTACCACAGAGGACCGCGCTCACTACGACGAGCTGCGCGAGACCCTGCGGACGGCAAGGTCCGAGTTGCTGGCCACTGGCGGGAATCCCGGCGAAGCGTTCGAGGAGTGGCTCGCACAGGGCGGGTACGGCGGTCTGCAGAACCCTCTGGCGACCGCCACGGTCCCCTTGCACGTCAGCCATGACCGGATCGTCCACGACGGCGCCAATGACCACTTGGAACTGCCCGATGGTGTGTCGGCCGCGGAGGGGCCGATCGGCAATCTACAGGCGCTCGAATTCGAGGGCGATGGATTCTTGGAAGTGCCGAATTCGGGCATCGACACGGACACGCCTTTCTCGCTTGCCTTCTGGGTGCGCCATCCCGAGGACGCGGGCAGCTATGTCGTGCTGAGCCAGACGGACCCCGACAACAAGATGCGGGGCTGGCAAGTGACTCTGGGAGGGCGGGAGATCATTTTCCGGATGACCGCCGCCAACGAAGAGGAGGCTGCGGACGAGGACGCGGCTTCGGGTGAAGACGAGGCATTGGACGAGGACACGGCTTCCAACATCGAGATCCGACCCAACAACCAGTACCAGCTCGAACCGGGCTCGTGGCGGCACGTCACCGTCACGTATGACGGCTCGGGCGAACGCGCCGGCCTGAGCATCTACTACAACGGCGAGCGGATGCCGTTCCAGGGCAGCGAGTACTTCGCCAAGTTGGACGGCATGGTGGCCTCCGATCAGCCGATGCTGCTCGGTCGCGGATTCTACAAGGACGACGGGGAGGTCAAGCCTCGAGGCATGCCGGGGGGCGCCATCGCCGACGTGCGTCTCTACGATCGAGAACTCAGCCTGGAAGAGGCCAATGTCGTGGCGAACTGGCCGTCGCTGGAATCGGCTCGCTCGAAGCCGCTCGCGGAACTTAGCGACTTAGAGAGGCACGTGCTTGGGCTGCACTATCTCAACGTCCACGACGAGCGCTATCGAGAACAATTCCACGCTGCCAAGCAGGCCGAGCGCGGTATCCGAGAGGTGCGGCGACGTGGAGCGGTGACCCACGTCATGCAGGAGCAGGAAGACGGCGAGGCGGCCGCTCATATCCTCTTCCGGGGCATGTACGACCAGCGTCGCGACAAGGTGCCAGCCGCGACGCCGGGCTTCCTGCCGTCCCTCGAAGACACCGGGCCAGTCAACCGGCTACATTTGGCGCGCTGGCTGATCGCCGAAGAGAACCCGCTCACTTCGCGCGTGGCGGTGAACCGCTTCTGGCAGCAGGTGTTCGGGGAGGGCTTGGTGCGCACCAGCGACGACTTCGGAGCGCAAGGCGAGTCTCCTTCGCACCCCGCGCTACTGGACTGGCTGTCCGTGGAGTTCCGCGAGAACGGCTGGGACGTCAAGCAGCTTCTGCGCACCATGCTATCGTCGGCTGCGTATCGCCAGTCAGCCGAGGCTGACCAAGCCAAGATCGGCAAGGATCCTCAGAACAGGCTGCTCTCGCGCGGCCCGCGATTCCGCATGGACGCCGAGATGCTGCGCGACTTCGGACTGGCCGCCACGGGCATCCTTGTCGAGAAGATCGGCGGCCCCAGCGTGAAGCCCTACCAACCGGACGGGGTCTGGGAGGCAGTGGCGATGCTGAGCAGCAACACGCGCTCTTACAAGCGCGACGATGGCGACAAGCTCTATCGCCGCAGCCTGTACACCTTCTGGAAGCGGGCCGCGCCGCCCGCTTCGATGCAGATCTTCAACGCTCCGACCCGCGAGCACGCGACGGTGCGGCGCGAGCGCACGAACACTCCGCTGCAGGCGTTGGTGACCATGAACGACCCGCAGTTCGTGGAGGCCGCGCGATTCCTCGCGCAGACCGCCTTGAACCAAGCGCAGCCTGATTTCGCCTCCCGCCTCGATTTCCTGACAAAGCGCCTCCTATCGCGCGAGTTCAGCACGGACGAGCGGACAGTGGCAGAGCAGAGCCTTGCGGACTTCCTGCGCCACTACGAAGAGGATTCCGCAGACGCCAGCAAGCTGCTGGCGACAGGTGAAGCGGCGGTGGATAAGGATCTGCCCGCGCCGGAACTGGCGGCGTGGACCATGATGGCCAACCAGTTGATGAACCTCGACGAGGCGTTGAACAAGTAATCGGACGGCGATTCGAAACCGACGGAGGGAAATCTCATGCACCCAGTACGACACGCGATCCAGACCGAGACGCGCCGACAGTTCTTCTCGCGCCAAGCGAAAGGCATCGGCGGCATCGCACTCGCCAGCCTCATGGCAGACGAAGCGCGCGGTTCGGACAACGAGCGCATCGGCGGCCTGCCGCACCTGCCCCACTTCGCGCCGACCGCCAAGCGCTGTATCTACCTGCACATGATGGGCGCGCCGCCGCAGATGGACCTGCTGGACTACAAGCCGGCCATGAAGGACTGGTACGACAAGGACTTGCCGGAGTCCATCCGTCAGGGCCAGCGCCTGACAACTATGACTTCCGGCCAAGCGCGTTTCCCGATCGCGCCATCGGTGTTCAAGTTTTCGCAGCACGGCCAGAGCGGGGCTTGGATCTCCGAACTTCTTCCCCTGACCGCAAGCATGGCGGACGACATCTGCATCATCCGCTCGATGAACACCGACGCGATCAACCACGAGCCCGCGATCACCTTCATCCAGACCGGGCGTGAAGTGGCGGGGCAGCCCTGCATCGGCTCGTGGATCTCCTACGGCCTGGGCAGCCTCAACCGCGACCTGCCGACGTTTGTGGTGATGAACGCCGAGCGAAGCCACCCCAAGGCCGGCCAGCAGGCAATCTCGGCCAAGCTGTGGAGTTCTGGGTTCCTATCGCCCGAATACGCGGGAGTGGGCCTGCGGGCCGGCGGCGATCCGGTGCTCTATGTCAACAATCCCGAGGGCGTCACCCCGACCGTCCGGCGGCGCATGCTGGACGGGCTTGCTGAACTGAACCAGGTGCAGCACGAGCGCATCGGCGATCCAGAGACGCTGGCTCGCATCGAGCAATACGAGATGGCGTTTCGCATGCAGACCTCGGTGCCCGAGATGAGCGACCTGTCGTCCGAGCCCGAGAGCACGTGGAAGCGCTGGGGCGAGGAGGCGCGCCAGCCCGGCAAGTTCCAGAACGCGGCCCTGATGGCTCGGCGCTTGGTCGAGCGCGGCGTCCGCTTCGTGCAGATCTACCACCGGGGCTGGGACGTCCACGGAGACGCCCCGATCGTGTTGCCGGCACAGGCCCGCGAAGCCGATCGCGGGGCTTGGGCGCTGATCCAAGATCTCAAGGAGCGCGGCCTGTTTGACGAGACGCTGGTGATCTGGGGCGGCGAGTTCGGCAGGACGATCTACTCGCAAGGCGAGCTGACCCCCACCAACTACGGTCGTGACCACCACCCGCGCTGCTACAGCCTGTGGATGGCGGGCGGCGGCATCAAGGGCGGGATGGTGTACGGGGAGACTGACGACTTCTCGTACAACATCGTCAAGGACCCGGTGCCTATCCACGACTACCAGGCCACGCTGCTGCACCTGTTCGGAATCGACCACGAGCGCTTCACCTACAAGCACCAAGGCTTGGATGCCAAGCTCACCGGTGTCGAGTCGGCCCACGTGGTGAAGCCGATCCTGGCGTGAGCCGAGGGCCTATAATCGAACACAGGATCGGGCGTCCGGGCAGTCGCCGTGCCTTCGGGCACGGAGGAAAGTCCGGTCTCCGCAGGGCAGCGTGCCGGCTAACGGCCGGGCGGCATCCGCGCGAGAGGGTGTCGACGGACAGTGCCACAGAAAATATACCGCCCCGGTTCGCCGGGGTAAGGGTGAAATGGTGCGGTAAGGGCGCACCGCGTCGCGGGCGACCGGGACGGCAGGGTAAACCCCACGCGGAGCAAGGCCAAATAGGGGGCGATGCGGCGGCCCGCCGCGCTTGAGTTCCGGGTAGGTCGCTAGAGGCGTCTGGCAACAGGCGTCCCAGATGAATGGCTGCCGCTCGCCTGCGGGCGGGGACAGAAACCGGCTTACAGGGCGTCCGATCCTACCGGCGGCGCGAAGCGTTTCCCGCCGCGAGGGACTCGCTAGAGAGCGTCCGGCCCGGCAACCAATTCTCCCCGAATGACGGTGACCGCCTTTCCCGACAGCGTGACCCGGTCGTCGCGGACCACGACTCTGACGAGCCCGCCACGCTCTGATGCCTGCCACGCGGTGAAGTCCGCCTTTCCAAGCCGACGCTGCCAGTACGGACCCAGACAGCAATGGGCGGACCCGGTGACCGGGTCCTCAACGATGCCGGTGCCCGGAGCGAAGAAGCGGGACACGAAATCGAATCCATGCGCGTCGGCGAGAGCCGTGACGATGATGCCGCGAGTGTCGATTCCCGAGAGGCGCTGGGCGTCTGGAGCCAGACTGCGGAGCGTTGCTTCGGACCCGACCTCCACCAAGTAGTCGAGGCGGTTGCGCCCGACGTACACCAGATCGGCGTTTAGGCCGGCAGCAAGAGCCGTGGGGGCGGCCGTCGGCTGATCGGGCTCGGCGGGAAAGTCCATCTCGATCCAGCCGTTGCGCTGGTTCGCCGACAACCTGCCGGAACGCGTGTGAAAGACAGCTCTCGAGCCATCAGCGAGGTATCCGCTCTCCCACAACACGTGGGCGCTCGCGAGCGTTGCATGGCCGCACAGGTCGACTTCGACGGCTGGCGTGAACCAGCGAAGGTCGTATGCACCGTCGTCGCGACAGACCAAGAATGCAGTCTCCGACAGGTTCATCTCGCGCGCCACGTGCTGCATCCACGCGGCATCGGCCGGGCGAGACAGCACGCAGACAGCCGCCGGATTGCCACCAAATGGCCGGCTGGTAAAGGCGTCGACCTGGGTGATCGTCAACGGCAAGGTGGTTCCTCTCCTGTCAGGATACGACAGGCAACGCAGCCCTTCGGGAAGAGTCCGGCCAATCCCGCTTGGCCCGGAACACCGGCCCGTTCAACCGCAGGGATGTGCCACACAAAGACCGTATCGAGGCTACACTACTAGCGGTTTGTGCCGCCGATCTCAGCCAAGGTTCAGCTGCTTCTCACATCTGAGCCGGCGATTGAGCTCTCGGCTGGCGGCGCACACTTCAGTCCCATGAACATCCGCACACTCTTGGCCCTGCTATTCCTACTTCTGATTGCGTTGGCATCGACGGCCCAGCGCGACCGCCCCGAGGCATTTCAGATCGGTCGTGACAACGTCGATCAGATGCCCTCTGGAAAGGAAGCAGACGGCCTGCCGGCCGACTTCGTCCTTCGAAACGACAAGATCGAGGCGCTCGTCTCCGGCACGCAACCCTTTCGCCGCGCCAACATGACGACGGAGTACGGGTCGGTCCTTCAGGGCTGCATATACGACCTCGACGTACGAGGCGCGGGGAACGACCAGATCACCGCCCTGCGACCAGGCGGGGAATCAGGCTATCTCTCCCGAGTCACAGTCGTCGAGGACGGTTCGTCTGGCGCCGCCGTAGTCGAGGCGGTGCGCACTGCGGCCATGGGCGACGGCCTCTACTCGCGCCACGAGTACAGATTGGAATCCGACTGGCCGTTTCTGCTGGTGACATCGACCTACCGGAACGAGTCCGACAAATCCGTATCGGTCTCCCCGGCACCCATATGGAAGGGGCTTGAGAACGAGCAGATCGTGGACGGCGTCATGATCGGCGACAGTGTCGACCCTTTCGACAAGAGGGCGTACGCAATCGGGTCCGCCGATGCAGAACCGGTACCGGACGAGACAACGCTAGAACCCGGGCAGGCGCAAACGTTCAGAATTCGGGTCGCGGTAGCGGATTCGCCCCTGGCAGCGTACGGTCTGCTAGCAGCCGAACAGGGACCCACGGGCGAGGTGGAGGGCACGATCAAGGACACGGCGGGGCAGGCCGCCATCCACGGCTCGCTCGCGGTTTCCATCGCGGGCGAGTGGGTCTCGCAGTACCCGAATGCAGAGGGCCGCGTTGCCTTTCGGCTTCCCGGGGGACGCTACGACGCCCAGTTCCGGGATATCGGCCGCGACGTGGTCGAGAGGACGATCTCGGTAGAGCGCGGCAAGAAGACCGGCTTTGATCTTGAGGTGGCTCCGGCGTCGGCCGTGAGCGTCGTGATTCGCGATCCGGGCGGAAACCCGTCGCCGGGCAAGGTTCAGTTCATTGGAATCGACGGGACAGAAACGCCGAACTTCGGCACTGACTACCGCGTCCACGGCGGCAACCACCAGTATCAGACCCATGACGGACGGGTCAGGCAGCAGGTGCCTCCGGGAAACTACCTCTTGCGGGTCACCCTCGGACCCGAGCACGACCTTGTCGAGCGGCGCGTCCAAGTCGCTCAGGGGAAGACCGAGGAGGTCGAAGTCGCATTGGAGCGGACGGTTGACACCGAGGGCTGGATCAGCACGGACTACCACGCCCATTCGACACCCAGCGGCGACAACTACTGCAACACCAGGGACCGGATCATCAACTTTGCGGCCGAGCACATCGAATTCGCGCCGACCACCGAGCACCAGCGCCTGTACGACTGGTCTTTCCAGATCGAGCAGCTCGGCCTGTCCGACCGGATCAAGACGATTCCCGGCATCGAGCTGACGGGGAGCGGTCAGCATTTCAACGCGTTTCCGATCAAGCCCGACCCTATGGCACAGAACGGCGGCGCACCGTTGTGGCACTTCGATCCTCGGATCAACGCCATCACCCTGCGGAATTGGGGCACGCCTACGCTCGATGGGGGCTCTCGCATTGATCCAGCTTCGAATGCCCGGACACGGACCGGTCTCTTCGGGGGAGGCCCCGATCGCTGGGTGCAGGCGAATCATCCGGATGTCGGCGGCGTGTTCTTCGACCGGAATGGCGATGGCGTCGAGGATGGCGGGTTCGTCGGCTTTGAAAGACTCATTGATGCGGCCGAGGTGTGGAGCGCGGAGATCCTCAACTTGACTCCGAGATACAACACCCGCGAAGGGGCGAACCGCACGTTCGGATGGCTGCAGATGCTAAATCAAGGCCGCCGCGTTTGGTGCGTCGCGGTGAGCGACGCGCACCGAATTTTCGGAAATGGAGTTGGCGGATGGCGCACCTACGTTCCGAGCTCGACCGACAAGCCCATCGAAATCGACCACGAGGAGATCGTCCGCAATTCGAAGGCAGGGCAAATGATGATCACCAACGGTC
>VXRL01000003.1 GCA_009838515.1 Terriglobia bacterium
CTGATGAAGGTGACCGCCCGCACATGAGACAGGACACCCACCTCCTCGCGCCATGCTTGCACGACTTCTCCCGAGGTGATGCGCCGTTGCTGCGCGCTGAGGAGCTTGAACTCGATGGTCGCGACATTGGCTTCCGGGTTCAGGGTGGGCGAGGGATTGAGGCCCCCGGTTTCGATCCGCGAACGCTGGCCGACCACGACCGTAACGCCTGACAGCAGAGGAGGCGCCTCCGCGGGCCGGCCCTCGGAAAGCCGCTCCACGGCGCGGCGACCGGCTGATTCCAGCTGTTGCGCCACTGCGTGCGTCTGCTGCGCGGTAGTTCCGTCCGGCATCTCGAGGGTGGCGATTGCGAAGTCGCCCTCGACCGCTGTTGCGAAGGTGGTGGGGACGATGCCGGCCGGAAGGAGGGAAATGCTCAGGATGAGCAGCGCGACGGCCAACGCGACCGTCACCTCAGGCCAGTCCGTCGCGAACTGTATCCCACGATCTAGGGGCCCCTGCACAAAGCTGTTCAACCACCAATCGACACGCTTCTGGATCCCGGCGACCAATCGTTGCATGCCTGTACTGGGTGCCCAATCCGGGCCGTGCAGATGATGGGATAGATGGTTGGGCAGCACCAGCAGCGATTCGACCAGCGAAATCGACAACGTGGCAATGGCGACGATCGGCAGTGCCTTCCAGACCTCTCCGAAGCCTGCGGGTATGAAGGCCAGCGGAAGGAACGCCACGATCGTAGTCAGCACGGCGAAGACCAGTGGCACCTTGATTCGTCGCGCACCCCGGATCGCCGCAACAACCCCCGGCGTGCCGCGCATTCGTTCCAGGTGAATGTGCTCGGACACGACGATCGCATCGTCCACGACGATTCCGATGGCAAGCACGAAAGCGAACAGCGACACCTCATGGAGCGGGATGTCGAACATCATCATGGCGGCCAGGGCGCCGATCGCGGAAACGCCGAGACCGACGGCGACCCAAAACGCCAGCCGGATTTCGAGAAAAAGGCCGAGCGCGAGCAAGACCAGCAACAGCCCCAAGGCTCCGTTCTTGAGGAGAAGGAGGCCGCGCTCCACGAAGATCGAAGAGTCGTCGCTCCAGATGTTGATGCCCACCCCGTCGGGAAGCGCGGGGGTCAACTCGTTCGCAACGTAGTCACGAACAGCGCTCGCCACGTCCATCACCCTCTCGCCGTCGGCTCGCGAGACTTCGACGAACACGGCGGGGCGCCCCTCGTGCCGGACGAGCAAGCCGGAATCCTCGAAGCCGTCGCGCACCTCGGCGATGTCACCCAGGCGCACCACCGTGCCGTCTTCGCGGCCGAGGATGACGATGTTCTCGAAATCCTGCTGATCGTAGCTCTGGCCGAGCGTCCGAACCCGCACCTCGGACCGCTCGGTATTGATGCTGCCCGCGGACAGGTCCAGGGAACCGCGGCGAATCGTACTGGCGACATCGGTCAGCGTGAGCCCCAGGGCTCGCAGCCGCTGCAGCGGCACCTCGATCGAGATTTCGTAGTTGCGAACCCCGCTGGTCTCGACCTGGGACACGTCCGGGAGCGAAGCGAGATCGTCCTCGATACGGTAGGCGAGCTCTTTCAGCGAGCGCTCGGGAACGTCGCCGTAGAGGACGAGGCGCATCATGCTCTGGGCGTTGGTCATTTCCCGGATTTGGGGCCGCTCGGCTCCGCCCGGGAACGTCTGAATTCGCCCGACCGCCGACTCGATTTCATCCCTCTTCGCGCCCATGTCCGTGCCCGATTTGAATTCGACCCTGACGGACGCTATGCCCGGGGCCGCTACGGACCTGACCGCCTTCACGTCCGCCAGTCCCCGGATCTCATCTTCGATCTTGACGACGATGGCCTCCTCCACCTCTTCGGGCGTTGCCCCGGGGAGCGTCACGGAGATCTCGAACTGATAGAAGGGCACCTCGGGCCACCCCTCCTGCTCGAGGCCGGTCAGCGACACGAGGCCCGCGGCGAGGATGCCGAACATCAGCAGATTGGACGCGACGCTGTTGCCCGCCATATAGGCGATCGGTCCGCGGGGTTCCGTTAATTGTTGGTCGTTCTGGCTCATTGCCCCAGATCGGCCACGGTCTGCACAACCATGCCTGGGGTGGCAAACTGAATGCCACCGGTAATGACTATTTGCCCGTCTTGAAGGTCCCCGACTACGGTGGCTTCATCGTCGATACGCTGCAGGACGCGCACGGGGACGATACTCACCGTTCGGCCCCCGCCCACCACCCATACCTCGGGACCCGGCCTCAGCGCGGGCCTCGGCACGCGGAAGTAGCTTTCCGGGGAAATGCCTTGGATCTCGACCTCGACGAACTTCCTTACCAGAAGCGGAGGAGAGCCCCCGGGGCTGATGGCCCCCTCGACTAGGTCCCCCGAGGCGAAGGGGTTGGGCACGCGCACGATCACGTCGATCGTTTGCGTCTGCTCGTCGAGCGAAACTTCAGCCCGGTCGATGTATCCTTGCCAGGCATAGCTTGCATCGCCGTAGGCAGCTGTCACGCGGGCGGCGACCCGACGGTCGGAGTCTCCCGCGCGAAGCTTCCACAGCCGCGGGATCAAGGCTGCCATCGCATCCGACAGCGGCACGACGACCTCGACGGCGTCAGCCGTGGAGAGCCGTCCGACGACTTGTCCGGAAGTCACCATCTGGCCGGCTTGCAACGACTCTTCGAGCACATAGCCGTCAAAGGGCGCTCGCACCTCGGTTCTGGACAGGGCAAGCTTGGCAGCGGCAAGCCGTACGTTCTCGCGTTCCAGCGCGGCCCGGGACGCCCTGATCTGAGGCTCTCGCAGGGCTAAGGGCCCGGGTTGGATTACCGACGAGCCGGTCTCGAGTTGCAGGCGCGAATACTTTTCGAATTGGGCCTTGGCGAACTCCGCCTCCTCTTGGAGCACTGCGAGCTCTGCCTGCCGGGTCTCGATCGCGATCTCAGCTTCCCGCACGCGGTGGAGAAAGTCGGCGTCTTCGATGCGGAATATTGCCTGACCCTTTTCGACGCGGCCACCGCTCTCGAATCCCGGCTCCACCCAGGAGACTCGACCGCTGACCTGCGGAGCGATATCGACATCGGCACTGACTCTCACCGTGCCCGCTCCGAATACGGGGATCGCACCGGAGCCAGCCACGACCCGCCCGGTCTGAGCGAACGGAATCTGGGGGCCCCGTTCCTGTTGTTCCGGCTGGGGTGCTAGCGACACCAGATAGGATGCCAGCCATATCGAGGCACCGACGATAGCAGCGGCTACGAGGTACCCTATCCCTCTTCTCACCCTGGTTAACCTTGGAGAAACCGATATGGCTCGCAGCGCCGCTGTGTGACGGAACCGCCAATCTCGAAACGGTTGGCTAGGAGAATCGGGGGAGCCATGCCCGAGAAGAGCCCGAGCGATACTGGCCGCCCGGTGCGCCCCAAGCGAAGCACTGGCCCGCAGTCGGCATGACGCAAGCCAGATGCCGGTCTGTGACCTAGGTCCACCAAATCAGCGTGAATATTGTATCGCATTGTGGTGAACTGCTGGCGCTGTCTGGCTCAGGTGTCGCAGTCGCTTAGAAATGCGCGCAGCCGGTCAGAAATCGGCGAACTTGTCGGATCAGCAAGAGCATGCGGGCGTGTCCGTCAATCAGACCGCGACGCCTCCGGGCCCGTCTTGATGGAGAGCCGATGTCGGACGACCCGGAACCTCGGTGTCAACCAAGCTTGGGAGCCGACCGACTCCCGGTGCCTCTGGCGCCGATGCAGGCTCGCGTGCTCAGACTGGATTCGCCACGCGGGCGACCCGGAACTTGAGCTTCTTGTTCGGGGCAGCTGTCGGGAACGGATTGATGGCGAGCTTGTAGTCTTCCGGCAGCACTTCGAGATCCAAGTGGTATGCGATGAGCAGGACGTTGACTCCCATCTGAAGCTCCACCCACCGGTTTCCTAGGCACATGTGCGTGCCCAGGCCATAGGGCGCGTACGCGCCCGGCACCAAGTGCTCGCCCCGATCAGGCAGGTAACGGTCGATGTCGAACTTCAACGGGTCCTGGAAGTGAGCGCTGTCGTAGTGTGGTGCCGTCTGGCAAATCAACAGTCGCGTCGGAGGCGGTATTTCGAAGCCGTTGATAACGCAGGGGTTCATGGCCGTTCTCAATTGCCAGGGAATCACCGGGTACAAGCGCGACGACTCCATGCAGAGGCGGTGGCACACGTCGACCGCATCGAGGGTGAATTCCTCCGCTCTTGGCTCGCGCCCGTTACCGAAGAGCGCCTCGGCTTCTCGGCGGATTCTCGCGTAGACATCCGGGTGGCGCACCATGCAATAGACTGCGAATCCGAGCGCGCTGCCGAGATAGATGCTGGCGACCATGGACGCGACGAACGGGAACGTGAGGTCCGTCTCTGGCAGGAACTGCGGGTCGTTGCGATGCAAATCGAGTATTGCGTCGGCAATGTCCGGTGGCTTGCCCTTGCGTTGGGCCGGCGTGTGCGATGAGAGGATTGCTTCTTGTAGCTGGCCGACACGCTTGCGCGCACGCTTCATCCTCGGCGTCGACATCATGAACTGCGGCAGTACTCCCTGGACCTCTGTTATCAGCGCACGGTGTTCGTACTCAAGCAGTTCGTCGACGTATTCGCTGCAATCCACTCCGATCGCTAGGCCCGAGACTTGACTGCTCATGTGCTTCTGGAACGTCTCGGTCACACTGAATACGGTGCCTTGCTTCCATGAGCCGATCGAATTCCTGCAGTGGGCGACCAGCTCTGGTAGGCGCGGCGCAAGCGCGCCGCGGGAATAGGCGGCGCTGAGCGACTTGCGCATCCTGTAGTGTTCGGCGCCGTCCATGCCAGGCAGGCTTCGAGACGCGCCGAACACGCGTTCCAGACCCTGGATGTAGTCCTTCGAGCGTACATAAAACCGGCCATACTTGTTGACCCACCGGTTTGCCTCCGCCCCCATCAGCGCGACTAGCGGTGCCTTGGCCATCGTGAAAGGGATCCTCACGACCGGCCCGTGCTCCCGGAAAATCCCATGCATCGCCTTGGGGATGTTGCCCTTGAAGAAGTCACGCTGTCGCAGGATGTCGACGATTCTCAGTTGCGGGATCGGTTTGGTTAGCAGAGAGCGCCGGGTCTTCGGTCTGATGGAACTCTCATTCACCGCGCTAGAGACCGAGCGACCGATCAGATCCAGCTTGGCGATGGTCTCAATCCGCTCGAGCTTTTCGTCGAGCTCTTCGGGCGCGAGGAGCAGCTTGAACCCGTTCCACGAATGCATCAAGGCGACCAAGATCGCGTCCCGCGGATCCGGGACGGTGTCGTTCAAGATGATGTCTAGGATTCTTGCCTTGGCTTCTTGGCGGATCGTGTTGTCGGACGTCGGATAGCTTCCTGAGCGCGAAACGTCGCGTGAGAGCCTCCAGAAATCGCCGCTTTCGTAATCGAGGATTCCCCTGTTCACCAAGCGATCGAGCGTGCCGCTGATGATTTCATCGCAGCGGTTTGTATTGCGTTCTATCAATAATTGGGTGTCCGAAGTCTCCTGTGATTCAGCTATTTCCTTGAGGGTCGGGTCGAGCTGGTGGTCTCCTGTCGGAGTGGGATCGATGACATACAGCGACTCTAAGTCAGCGTCGATGCGACCTATCAACGCAAGATCCGCGATGATCGTGCCAGCCATGACGCAGGAGAAGTCCCAGCCTGGCACCATCTCCAGATAGCCGCTCTGCTCGTTGAGCATCAGGAGGATCAGCTCTTCAGCGATGCAGATCGGAGTCTCTTCGGTCTTGGTCACGTGCTTCCAATGCTGGTCCGATGATCAGTGCGCAGCGCTCAACACTCAGGGGCGTTCCGATCGTCCAACGACGCTCCTAGAGAACGGGCGCCCGGCTTGGCTCTGATCGTAGCACCCGCGCCTCTGGGGCACTGCGAAAGCTGCACCATACGTTGCTGCCGGGCACTCATCTTCGACACCTGCCCATTTGAATCCTAACGGACGTGCGGGACCCATGCACGGGAGCGTCAATGGCGCGATGCTCCTGCTCATCCGGAGACGCGAGCGTGCCGCCACATTTGAAATGATCGGAGCCAGACTGCGCTCGATTGCGGCCGCGGTTCGTTGCCATACCATCGGGCCGCCCTCGGCGCACAGGAAGAGTCGAAGCGATTTGCCCGATTGAACACACCACGAGATCTTCCCTGCACTAAAGCGTACCTGATTATGATGTTTTAGTGGTCGGCCTGGACCCGCCCTCGTGGCCCGGTCGTAAGGAATGCGTCGCTGTCGGTCGGCCGGGGCGCCCGCTACGGCGCCTCGAACGCTCTGCTGTCTTGGCTCAGCCCCTGTTCCCGACGGGGCTGTTACGTCCAGCGAGCCTCGCACCGTGCCCAGTCGCATGCCGTGACGTAGCAACGCGGTGACTTATGATGAGACAAATTCCGATGGTCCTGATTCGGTCGCCCCGACCGTAAGGGAGCGCGGTCACGACGGAATCCGGAGGGCGATGGACACGGACCGCACCGATCCAGGCGGTAACGCTCCGCTCTTCGCCTTTCCCGAGGGTTGGTACTTTGTCGCCAGCCGCGAGTCCATTCTCAAGGCGGGACTGATCCAGAAGACCTGGCTCGGCCAGAGCATCGTGGCTTGGTGCGGTGCCGGGGGGAGTGTCTGCGTGGCGGAGGCGGTCTGCCCACACCTTGGAGCCGACCTAGGACCGGTCGCGGGCGGGCGGGTGCGCGACGGCTGTCTTGTCTGTCCGTTTCACGGCTTCGAGTATGACGTTTCGGGCCAATGCGTCGCCACTCCTTTCGCGTCTCCGCCCAAGTCCGCGAAGCTCACGGTGTTCGAGACGCGGGAGGTTCTCGGGATGGTCTTCGCATGGTGGGGGATCGATGGACGGCCGCCGCGGTGGAGACTGCCCGCAGACCCGCCGATTGGGCCCGATTGGAGCGGCTTGGAGTTCCGGACCGTCCAGTTTCCGGGCCACCCTCAGGAGACTGCCGAGAATTCGGTGGACCTAGCCCACCTTCGGTACGTGCACGGCTACGACAACGTGAAGCAGGTCGGGCAAACGTCGGTCGACGGTGCAGTACTCGAGAGCTGCTTCGAATTCAGTCGCACGCGGCGCATTGCGGGCATCGTGAACGTTGTCTTCGATGTCTCAGCCGTAACCCGTATTTTCGGCCTCGGCTATTCGTACGTCGAAGTCCGCGAGCGCTCCATCGGGATGGACACGCGGCTATGGGTGCTCGCCACTCCGGTCGACGGCAGGCTCGTCGAGATGGTGCTCGTCGGGCAGGTGCGCGAGATACGCCGGCCGAGGCGATCTATCGTGGGCCTGAGATTTCTGCCAGTGAGCCTTCGTGCTCCGATCATGAACAAGGTCATCATCTCCGCGCAAGAGCGAGACGTCATGCAGGACGTGGTGATATGGGCACGGAAACGGCACGAGTCCCGGCCGCGACTCTGCCGGTCGGATGGCGACATCGGGGTGTATCGACGCTATTGTGCTCAGTTCTACCCCGACCAGAAAAATCTTGGCCAAGGACGGCGCGACCGGCGAAGCGCTCAGAAGTAGCGGCTTTGGGCCGATGGGCGAAATCAAGAGATCTAGGCCGCGGCCCGGCGGATCCCGCGAGCCAGCAGAATGTGGTGAGTCGCACGAGGCCCCAGCGCTGTGAGCTTTCGTGCCGAAGGCGGGGGCGCTAAGCTAGTCGTACAATCCCGGAAGACGGTGCACGCAGCATGAAGATGGACCTTCGATTGGCAGTCGCGGTGCCGGCGCTAGTGGTCGCAGCCTGCTCGAAGCAGGTGGAGCTGCCGGTGCACCAGTTCAACGTTCCTGCACCCGAGGCCTGGCAGGGGGCGGAGACCCAGCCGATGGCTCCCGGCTCGGACTGGTGGGCCTACCTGAACGACCCGGGACTCGACGCCGCGATTCGCAAGGCGCTGGACTGTAGCCAGAGCCTACAGGCGGCCACCGCCAGAATCGAAATCGCGGTCCAAGAGCGGCTCATTGTCGGAGCGTCGGATTGGCCGGAGATAAGTATCGGTGCCAGCCGGATCCGACAGCGCCAGAATTTCGTGGGGCTGCCGTTTCCGGGTCTTTCCGACCAAGTCCTTACGAGTACGTATTCGAACGCGGGCCTGACGTTCAACATTGGATGGGAGGCTGATCTCTGGAACCGGCTCAGCTCGCAGAAGCTGGTCGCAGATGCCGGCATTGCTGCCCAAGAGGCCGACCGGCTCGCTGTGCGCCTATCCCTGAGCGGGCAAGTTGCCAAGGCGTGGTTCGCCGCCGTCGAGGCTCACAGCCAAGTCGAGGCCTCGCTAGCGGTGGTGGAACACTTGGAAGCGGTAGCTCAGTGGACGCGGGAGAGCTACTTGTACGGATCGCGGTCGCCCTCAGACGTGCGGGTCGCTGAGAGCGACATTGAAAGGGCCAGCGCGAGAGTACGGCAACATGAGCGGGCGCGTGACAGGTTCGTGCGGCAGGTCGAGGTCCTAGCCTGCGAGTATCCCGCCGGAGAGCGGGCGCTTGCGGCCGACTTGCCCAGCCTTCCATCCCAGGTTCCAGCGGGCCTGCCGTCTGAGCTGGTCCAGCGCAGGCCCGACCTGATGGCTGCCAACCAAGCCCTGCTGGGAGCGGACGCCCGGATCGTGGAGGCGCGGGCCGCGCTGCGTCCGGGATTCGCTCTCACGACGACAGCCGGCACGGCCAGCAATCGATTGCTAGATCTGGTCAATCCTGGCCTGAATGCGTGGAGCTACGGGCTCGGGCTTGCGCAGCCGCTCTTCAATCGCGGGCGCCTCAAGGCAAACGTGGAGGCGACGGAAGCGCGTTCCCGCGAAGCCGCCGCCAATTACGAGAGCCTCATGTGGAAGGCGTATCTGGAAGTGGAGTCCGCGCTTGCGGCGGAGGAGACGCTGCAGAACCAGCAGCGCTTGCTGCAAGACTCTCAGATCACCACGCGCGCGGCGATCGAGTTGTCGGAACAGCGCTACGCGGCGGGCATGGGCGACATCTTTTCGATCCTCGCCCTGCAACGATCCGTTCTCGAGACCCAGGGTGCAGTGCTAGCCCTCCAGCGGGCCAGGATCGACAACCGAGTCGACCTGCACCTCGCCTTGGGAGGCGGCTTTGCTGCCTCGCCGCCAGTTCAGCAGGCGAGCGATCCCTAGACCTTGGTCAGCTCGATTACGCCGTTGGCCTTGTCGAGCCGTTCCACCCGGAAGGTGTGGATTGAACCAGATGTCAGCGGTTCCTGCTCGGCGCTCGCCTCTGATGCTTCTGGATCTTGTCCGCCGCCGTCAGATCCCTTCCAGGCAGATTCCAGCATGCTCTTCAGTGAGCCTAGGTCCGAAGTCTGCCCAAGTGCGACGCTTTTCTTGGAAGCGCTCTTCGGCTTGATCAAGCAGACACCTGTCACGCCGTCGCCGATCTCCACGGTTGCTTTGCCAGCCTCGACCTTGGCGATCCGCCCGGTCAGGATCTCGCCGACTGCCATCTGAGACATGGCTGATTCGACCTCGGTCGGTTCGAGTTGCTTCATCCCGACCCTGAGCTTCCGGTTCTCAAGATTGATTTCCAAGATCTTTACCCGGACATCCTGCCCCTCCCGAAGCATTTCAGCCGGGCTGTTCAGTCGCCGGTCGGAGGTGATGTCCGAAATGTGAAGCAGGGCATCCACGCCCTCGGCAATGTTCACGAACGCGCCGAAATGCATGATCTTGCGCACCGTGCCGGTCGTGACGCTGTTCACTGGGTGCTCGTCCGGCAGTTTCTTCCAAGGGTCGCCAAGAGCCTCCTTGAGGCTCAGGCCGATTCGCTTGCGCTTGACGTCTACGTTCTTGACGAGCACCTTGACTACATCGCCGACCCGGACAAGTTCGCTCGGATGCCTGA
The DNA here is from genome assembly GCA_009838515.1 of Terriglobia bacterium. Taxonomy (GTDB): domain Bacteria; phylum Acidobacteriota; class Terriglobia; order Bryobacterales; family UBA6623; genus VXMF01. Next base: position 9,909 of record VXRL01000003.1, read on the forward strand.
CCCGCTGGGTGTACGACAGGTCCGAGATCCGAACCAAGCCTTCCACCCCGGGGAGCACTTCGACAAATGCCCCGAATTCCTTTAGCTTCGTCACCGTGCCCTCGATGGTTTCGTCGACGAAGATGCGCTCGGCAACCTGGCTCCACGGCTCCGGCAGTGTCTGTTTCAGTCCGACGCCGACCTTTTGCGAGGCACGGTCGATCTTGAGGATCTTGACTTGGATCTTCTGACCCACGTGAAGCTCGTCGGCGGGCGTCTTGATGTGGCGCCACGCGATGTCGCTGATGTGCAACAGGCCATCGATCCCTCCGATGTCCACGAAGGCTCCGAATTCGCGCAGGCTGCGGACCGTGCCGGGCACCGTCTCGCCGAGGCTGAGATTGGCTATGGCCTCTTCGCGCGAGCGGTGGCGTTCCTCGTTCAGCACGGCTCGCCGGTCGAGCACGACGTTGCGGTCGGCTTCGTCGAACTGGACGATGCGCGCGCGGATTTCTTGGCCCACCAGCGCCTGGAGGCCTTCGTCGCTTCTCTCGCCCGAGCGTGACGCGGGCATGAACCCGCGGACGCCCACGTCTACGGACAGTCCGCCCTTGGTGATGCCAATGACCTTGCCGAGAACTGCGCTGCCGGAATTGAAGGCGGCCTCGAGTTGAAACCAGCTGCTCGGTCGCTGAGTCTGCAGGCTGCTCAGCTGCAGGTAGCCTTGATGCGACTGGCCGGTAACGACGACTTCGATCGAGTCGCCGACTTCGGGCTGTTCGCCCGACTGCTTGCTGGGCTCGAACGGGAGGAACGCCTCGGCCTTCTGGCCGATATCGACGAAGACGCCGTCGTGGCGCTTGCTCACGACTGTGCCGCGGAGCAGTTCCTTGGCGGTCTCGGGTTGCTCGGCCGGCTCGGCGTCCGAAGTCTTGACGATTTGGTCGTAACCGACATCCTCGGGAATCTCGATCTCGTCATCGTCTTCCAAGAAGTCGTCGTCTGCGGGTTCGCCGGGCATCGCCGGCATGGCTGGCGTGCTTGGATGCTGCGGGCTGGCCGCGCTCTCCTGTTGGTCCTCCGGCTGCGGAGCGACCGGGGCCGCGCTCCGGTCGGCAGCGGCCGGCCGCACTTCCGCCTCGATGCCGTCGCTTGGCGGCTCTGGCAACGCCGGCGCCGGACCATCTTCGGCGGAGCTGCTAGGCAACTCTGGGACGTCCGAATTCACTCTCTTCTCCAAGAACATTCATTGTTCCACAATCTAGGGTGGCCATCACCGGCGCTCGCGGGCCCGCGTCAAGCACGCTGCCGCCTCCGTCCGGTCGACGCGGCCGCTAGGCCTCCCGCCGCGGCGCCGCTCAAATTTGCATGATCTCGCGGTACGTAGTGGCTCAGAGCCAAGACTCGAATGCCGCCTTGCCGGCATAAGTGGCACGCGATCCGAGGTCGGACTCGATCTCCAGCAGGCGGTTATACTTCGCGACGCGGTCGCTGCGACAGGTGGATCCGGTCTTGATCTGGCCGCCGCCGCAGGCGACCGCTAGGTCTGCGATGGTCGTGTCCGATGTCTCGCCTGATCGGTGCGAGATGATGAAGGTGTAGTCGTTGTCGCGCGCGAGTTGGATGCAATCCAGCGTTTCGGTGACGGTGCCGATCTGATTGAGCTTGATCAGAATCGAGTTGCCCAGCCCGTCAGAGATCCCGGATCGGAATATGCGTGGATTGGTCACGAAGAGATCGTCGCCGACGAGCTGCAGCTGGTTGGCTAGCCGCTCGGTGCCGACTCTCCAGCCATCGTGATCGACCTCCGAGAAACCGTCCTCTAGCGAGATCAACGGATACTTGGCGGACCAGTCGGACCACATCGAGGCCATTTCGTCCGCATTGCGGCGACTGCCGTCGGATTGGTCAAAGACGTATTCTCCGCCGGTGCAGAACTCGCTCGCGGCGGCGTCAAGGCCGATGAACATCTCCGCTCCCGGCTTGTAGCCTGCCTTGGAAATGGCATCCACCAACAGTTCCATCGGTTCTTCGTTCGACTTCAGTTCCGGCGCGAACCCGCCCTCGTCGCCCACTGCCGTGCCGTAGCCCTTGGACTTGAGAATGCCCTTCAGGGCGTGGAAGGTCTCGGTCGCAGCCCGCAATGCCTCTGAGAAGGTGCCGAGCCCGATCGGCAGGATCATGAACTCTTGAATGTCGACGTTGTTATCGGCGTGCTGGCCGCCGTTCATGATGTTGAACATCGGCACCGGGAGCGTGTAATGGTCGCGTTCGGCGAGCCTTTGATACAGCGGCTGGCCCTGCTCGGCGGACATGGCATGAGCCACGGCCATCGACACGCCCAGAACCGCGTTCGCGCCCAAGCGGCCCTTGTTGCCAGTGCCGTCCAAGGCGATCAGCCTCGCGTCGACCGCACGCTGGTCCGCGGCTTCGAAGCCCCGTAGCTCGGCCAGGATCTCGCCGTTGACATTGTTCCGGGCGTTGAGGACCCCCTTGCCTGCGTAGCGTCCCCCGTCTCCATCCCGCAATTCGACCGCTTCATTGATGCCCGTGGACGCACCCGAAGGAACCCGTGCGGAGCCCTTGGCGCCGGACGCTAGTTCGGCAGTGACCTGGAGCGTGGGGTTGCCCCGGGAGTCCAAGATTTCCAGGGCCCTCAGGCCGGTGATGGCTGACATTGATCTTCCTCGCGTGGAAAATAGCAGAGCCCAGGCAGAGCTCGGCAAGGTGCGCTCCGGACGGCCTCGTCCGGCAACTCGAACTCCAAGCGTAGCACGGTGTCCGCGACGTCTTCGGCTGTTCGGACGCATGCTCCTGTCACCCCTGGCCCGGCCATCGCCAGTGCTCGGGCCGAACCTTCCGGTCCGCGATCCAGCGCCGTTGCGGCAGTAGCGTTTCGGTCATCCCCTAGTGGGTTGGTCGCGGCCTCGCGGACTCCTCGGAGACCTTGCCCTGATAAGATCGAACCGTGGCCTTCGTATCTGTCGAAGAGGCTCTGGAGGAGTTGCGCCAAGGACGACTGATCGTAGTAGTCGACGATTCCGACCGCGAGAACGAGGGAGATCTCACTGTCTGTGCCGAGCACGCGACCCCGGAGGCAATCAACTTCATGGCCACCCACGGCCGGGGCCTGATCTGCTTGGCCCTGACCGAGCAGCGTCTCGACCACCTCGCAATCCCGCTCGTTTCGCAGCGGAACACTTCGATGTTCGGGACCGCCTTCAGCGAGCCGATCGATGCTGCGGAAGGGGTGACCACCGGCATTTCGGCGGCGGACAGGGCTCACACCATCCGGGTGGCCATCGATCCCGCCACGCGAGCAATCGACCTGGCCCGCCCAGGGCACGTCCAGACCTTGCGCGCCCGACGCGGGGGCGTCTTGGTCAGGGCCGGCCAGACGGAAGCTGCGGTGGACTTGGCCCGCTTGGCGGGCCTGATCCCGGCTGGAGTGATCTGCGAAGTCATGAAGGACGACGGCACCATGGCCCGCGTGCCCGACTTGCTCGGTTTTTGCAAGACGCACGATCTGAAGATGCTGACCGTGGCGAGCCTGATCCGCTATCGGCTCGAGCACGAGACGTGCGTGCACCGGGTTGGCCGCGGTGTGATCGACACCGAGTTCGGCGAGTTCCGCGTCTTCGCCTACGGCACTGACCTCGATGACGAGGTGCATCTGGCGCTCGTCATGGGTGACGTCAAGTCTGCCGAATCCGCGTTGGTTCGGATGCACTCCCATGACCTCTTCGGCGATGTGTTCGGTTCGAAGGCCAATCCCGGCTATCGGCAGGTCCACGATTCGCTGAGGATGATTTCCGAAGAGGGCTGCGGCGCATTGGTTTACCTTCACCATCGGGCGCTTGGCTTCGGCTTGGAGGAGGTTCCCGGCGGAGGCGAGATCCGGCCGCATCCCCAGCTCGCTCCCGATACCACCGCCGGCCGCGGCTCGCGCTCGCAGTACCGCGTTGGGCTCGGGGCACAGATCCTCAAGGATCTCGGCTTGGAGCGAATCCGGCTGCTCACCAACAGGCCGCGCCGTGTAGCCGGACTGGAGGGCTTCGGGATCCAGATCGTCGAACAGTTGCCGATCCGCCCTGCCTCCACGCGCGTCCGCGCCAAGGCCTAGGGTGTCACGCCGACCCCGGCGAACCCTTCCGGCAGGCCCCCGGCCCGCATTGCTTGCCGCTCCCGCTCGGCGATCTGTCTATGCAGTTCGCGCTCGCGCTTGGCCTCGCTAGCCTTGCCCAAGCGCTGGTATACGCGGGCTAGGCGGTAGTGAGGCTTGGACGAGTCGGGGTTGAGCGCGACTGCCCGCTCGAGATGTTTCTCGGCCTCTGGAAAGTCACGCTTCTTCTCGAGCAGCACGCCCAGCTCATAGTGCGATTCCCAGTACTCCTCGTTGCGCTCGAGTGACTCGCGCAGCAGGGATTCGATCTCGGCCATGGCAGCCTCATCCTTGCTCGCGCCCAACTTGGCCAGCAGGGCCTGTCCGTACAAGAACGGCCCGAAATGGTTCTTGGAGTGGTCGCTGTGGAACACTTTCATCCGCTCCACGATTTCCTCCATGCGGTCCGAGGCGTGCTGTAGCAAGCGTCCGAGGAAGGCGTGCGGCTGCTGGAGTCCCGGGGCGAGCGCGGCGGCACGCAGGAAGTGGTCCACGGAATCCCTGAAGCTCCGCTGGCCGTAATCGGCGATACCAAGGCCGATTTCCAGCGCCGCGCTCTTGTCGAAGTACTTGCGGCCTGCTTGAAACGCGGCTTTGGCGGACGCGAAGTCTTGCTGCCGCAAGTGAAAATAGCCTAGATCGTAGTGCAGCGATTCCTCGTAGGGCTCCTGCTCGACCGCCAGCTGCAGGTGATCCAGCCCTTTCTCGAGGTTGCCGGACATCGTGTAGGCCTTGCCGAGGGCATTGTGCACGGAAGCCGACTCCCCTTGTTGGAGGGCAGCCTCGCCGACCTCGGCTGCGCGCCTCGGCATTTCCGCCTGCAAGTAGAGCGAGACGGTCCGCAGATAGGCATCGAGGTTCTGTTTCGAATGGCGTGCGAACTTCTCTTCCCACGCCGCCGCCTCGGCCCAGTTGCGGTAGTTGGAGTGAAACATGGACAGCGCATGCTGAATGAGCGGATCTTCGCCCCCAAGGCGGGCCGCCTCGGAGGCATGCCTCGAAGCCTGCGTGTGCAGGTTGAGCATGGAATACGTCTGCGCGAGCCCGATCCAGCCGCGCGGCTCGGCGGGATCTTTCTCTACGGCCCGCTCGAGGTACTCTTGGGCGGTCGGCAGATCGCGTGCCTGCAGCGCCATTAGGCCCCGGCGGACGAACTCCTCCGCCGGGGGCCCGTCTTCCTGCGCGCTGACGGCGAACGCACCTAGAGTCAGTGTCGCAGCGGCCAGCCCCAGACGAATCGATACCACAGAATTCCACTATAGGGTTTCTTGGACTGCTGGGGAGGCACTCCGGCAGCGCGAGCGTTCGGCTAAACTGCTTTCGATGACTTTACGCGCTCTGGTGTTGGTGGTTGCCTGCTTGACGGCTGCTGGCTGTTCGGGCCGATCTTCGTCCAGCCAGCCGAATATCCTGTTCGCGATCTGGGACGACGTCTCCTACCCGCATGTCTCCGCGGCGGGCTCCAAGATGGTGAACACGCCGGCCTTTGATCGGGTGGCGGCGGAAGGCGCGCTGTTTCGCAACGCCTACGCTCCGGCGCCGGGCTGCAGCCCCACGCGCGCGGCGTTCCTGACCGGCCGGCACATCTGGATGATCGAGCAGGCCGGCACCCATGCAAGCTCGTTTCCGGCGGCCTACGTCTCGTATCAGGACCTGCTGGAAGAGGCTGGCTACGCAGTCGGCTACACGGGCAAGCCGTGGGGTCCGGGCCGCTGGGACAAGTCGGGAAGAACGCGCAATCCGGCAGGGCCTGCTTTCATGGAACAGACGCTGGACCCGCCTTATGGCGGAATCAGGGACTGGGACTATGCCGGCAACTTCGAGGCGTTCTTCGAGTCCAAGCAACCCGGTCGGCCGTTCAGTTTTTGGGTCGGCGGCAGCGAGGCGCACCGTCGCTTCGAGAAGGGCTCGTGGAAAGCTGCGGGCAAGCGCCTGGGAGACGCGGAGGTGCCGCCGTTCCTGCCGGACACGCCCGAAATTCGCGAGGACCTGCTCGACTATGCTGTCGAGATCGAATGGTTCGACTCGCACGTGGGCCGGATCCTGGACTTCCTCGCCGAACACGGAGAACTCGACAACACGCTGGTGATCTTTACTGCCGACAACGGAATGGCGTTTCCGCGAGCCAAGGCGAACCTGTACGACTACGGCATCCACATGCCCCTGGCGGTGCGGTGGTCCGGACCGGGCCGCGGCGGCCGGACCATCGACGATCTGGTGCAGTTCGTGGACCTGACGGCGACGATCCTCGATGTTGCCGGCGTGGCCCACCCGGGGGGAGCGAGCGCCCTGATAGGGCGGAGCATTCGCGACATCTTGGAGTCTCAAGAGGATGGCATGGTAGACCCGAGGCGCACGCGCGCGTATTCCGGGCGGGAGCGCCACTCGTCGTCGCGCTGGAACAATCTGACCTATCCTCAGCGATCGATGCGGACCCCTGAGCACCTGTACATCCGCAACTTCAAGCCCCAGCGTTGGCCAGCCGGCGCTCCGCAGAAGTACCGCGCCGACGGGCGCGGCTTGGAAGAGATGCACCAGGCGTATCACGACATAGATGGTTCGCCGACGCTGACACGTCTAATCGAGGGTAGGGACGAGGACGGCATCGGGCACTATTTGGAACTCGCGGTGGGAAAGCGTCCCGCAGAGGAGCTGTTCGACCTTGCCGCCGATCCCGGCTGCCTAGACAACCTCGCCGCAGAGCCGGAGCACGCCGACTTGCTCAAGGCCTTGCGCAGCGAGCTTGACGCGTACTTGGTCAAGACCGGGGACGCGCGCGCCACAGGTAGCGGAGAGATATGGGACGAGTACGTCCGGTATTCTTCGATCCGGCAATTTCCGAAGCCACCCGATGCAGGGTCGGACTACTAGCGCTTGATTGCCTGCTGGAGGCTGTTCCGCTCGTAGTGTCGATTTCGCGCACGGCGCGCTCGCCTGTGCTCGTCAGAATCCGCCTGGGAAAGGGTTGATGGACTGTACTGGACCTCTCAAGCAAGGCCGTGAGAGCCCCTGCGGAGATTACGCAGCGTGGCGGGGCCAGAGAGCGAGCTCGTCATCCTAGCGCTGCGAGAGAAGGCGTCTAGACCCAATACAGCAACCGGATCGCAGTCCTCAAGACGGGCCAGAATATCTCTCCAAATACGTACCACGCCAACACCAGGCCCAGGAACCCGAACGTGTGGTCCCTCGTGAGGTCGAACCATCGTCGCGCCGAGCTTTCCGGCACGAAGAGTGCAACCACCGTGTTCCCGTCAAGCGGGTGGACTGGCAGCAGGTTGAACGTCATCAGAAGCAGGTTCTGGGTGAACAAGATGCTGAGGAACTGAGCGATCGGGGCATAGTCGCCGCTGCCTTCGATCACGGCGAAGAACGTGATCGAAGCAGGGATGCTGAACACTCCCGCTGCGATTCCCAGATTGATCACGATAGCCGCCAGCAGGGCAAGTATCAGGTTCGCGCCGGGCCCTGCCAGTGCCATCCAGCCGGCCCTGCGCGGGTAGCGGTGCTCCCAAACCGGGCTGTACGGCGCTGAAGCCCATCCGAGCATCCAGTTGCTGAGGGCGAACGTGATCAGGGGGGCCGCGATGGTGCCGACCGGCTCCCTGCGCACGTGCGGGATGGGATTCAGCGTGACTTGGCCGCCGGCGGCAGCCGTGTCATCGCCGCCCCACAATGCGGCCAGCGCATGGGCGGCTTCGTGGCACGTGAGCGACAGCAGGAAGGCCACGTACCATAGGCCGCCAAGGGCCAGCATCTGAGGCTCCATATGAGGCCAGTTTAGCCAATCAACCCGGCTCGCCCGCCAAGCTTGGGGTTCCGATGGATGGGGTCCCTGCCTACCTGGAGCGCCCCGTTTCTTGCAACCGCAGCAGTTCCGCCAGCAGGTCCGCTCTGATGCCGGGACGGCTCGTTGCGAGGTTTCTCCGCTCGTTGGGATCCTCGCTCAACAGGTAGAGTTGCATGCGCCCTGGCTCGTCTGGACGCAGCACCGTTCCGCGAGGAGTGGAAAATCCCCCGCTGCCATCCCCTAAGATCAGCTTCCAGTCACCTTTGCGGATCGCGAAGACGCCGCGCTGGCTGTGGTGGACCACCTGTTCGCGCAGATACGATCCCTTGCCGAGCAGCAGCGGCACTAGGCTGAAACTGTCCTCGCCGGAGTCTCTTGGCATCTCGAAACCAACGATTTCGCTGATGGTGGCGAATATGTCCGTCAGGCACACGGCGCGATCAGAGACGCTGCCGGCTTGGATCCGGCCGTCCCAGCGCATTACGAACGGAACGCGGTGGCCGGCCTCCCAAGCGTCGGCCTTGAGGCCTCGCCACGGCGCGTTCGGGACGTGGGAGTAGAGCTCGGTCACAGTCGAGGTGGCACCAAAGGCGCCGATTCCGCTGCGAGCGGGCGATCCGTTGTCAGATGTGAACAGCACGATGGTGTTCCGGATTGCTCCGGTCCGCTCCAGAACCTCGACGACCTTGCCCAGTATGGAGTCCATCTGATGCACCCAGTCTCCGTACGGCCCTGCCTCGCTAGCGCCGTGATTCGCGGCGTTCGGCACGATCGGAGTATGCGGCCCGAGCAATGGCACGTAGAGGAAGAATGGCGTGGATGAGTCTGCCGCTCGCTCTTCGAGCCATTGCAACGCCCGCGCGGTAATGGTCGGCTGTGCGGCCCAGAGATCCCAGCCCGGAAGCATCGGGCCGCTCCGTTGGCCCTTCTGGGCAGGCATGCGATCCGTGGGTTCGCCTATGACACGATCGTTCTCGATGAAGGCATAAGGCGGGAAGTTCGGCACGTCGTCGCCGAAATAGTAGTCGAAGCCCCGCGTGATCGGGCCTTCCAATACCGGTCTTGAGAAATCTACCCGCCGCCCGTATGCTTCGTAGTCGCGGCCCACGTTCACGCCCTCCAGTTCCTCGGACAGATAGCCGCCTCCGCTGCGCGGCCAATCCCAGCCGAGGTGCCACTTGCCAATGCACGCGGTCTTGTACCCGAGCGCTTGGAGGGCCTTGCCCAGAGTCAGGCGATCCTTGTCGATGACCGGTCCGCCCCAGCTGTTGACGATTCCGGTAGGCAGGCGGGATCGCCAGGGATACCGGCCCGTGAGCAAGCCGTAGCGGGATGGCGTGCACACCGACGAGGCCGTGTGAGCATCTGTGAAGCGCATGCCGCGCTCCGCCAAGGCATCGATGTGCGGTGTGGGGATCTTGGAGTTCGGGTTGTAGGCCTGAGCGTCGCCGTAGCCGAGATCGTCAGCGAACACGATCACGAGGTTGGGCTTGTCGCTTTGGCAAAGCGCAGGGCCAATCCATAGGACTGGCAGCGCGAATCTCAGGAGTTTCATGGCTTTGGCAGACCTCGGCCAGTGTCTCAAACGAACCGGACTTGTTCCAGTACGAACCGATGGCAGCGTGACCCCAGTGCGGATCAAGCCGCCACGGATGCGATCAGCGCTTGAATGTAGCCCACCGTCCAAGCCCGGCCGCGGTGGCACCAATCATCATCGCCTACCATGCGCGGCACGTGGTCCGGCAGGATAAACCCGCGAAAGCCGACCTGCTTTAGCGCTCGCATCGTTTCGACCGGATTGCAGTTGCCGTCGCCCAAGAAGCATTCGGTGAAGTCCTCGACCGGACCCTGCACGTCTCGGAAGTGGACGTAGAAGATCTGCCCCCGCTCGCCGAAGTAGCGGATCGCGTCCAGCACTCCTTCGCCTGCTCGCATCTCGGACCAGCATCCGTGGCAGAAATCTAATCCGTGCATGGGGCTGTCAAACTCCTCCATGGCGCATCGGAAGTTCTCGAAGTTCCTGAAGATCCTGCCTACGCCTCCGAGCGCCGGCACAGGAGGATCGTCTGGATGCAACGCCAATCGCAGCCCGACCTCTTCGCAGACCGGCAGGATGCGCTCCATGAACCAGCGATAGTTTTCCCAGATCTCCTCTTCGGGATATTCGCGCTCGGCGGGCGACCCCAGCCAGATCGAGTGGCTCTGGCCATCCCCTGGCCTGACTGCCTTCGCGATCTCGAGCTTGAACGACGTCGCTTCAGCTCCGCCGCGCACCGGCGTGGTGCGAGAGGTTCGCCACACGCCCGCCGGCATGAAGGCATAGCCGAGGATCGGGATGCCAGCTCGGGCGACGTTCCGGATCGTGTAGGCCATGTTCTCGAGCTGCGCCTCGCGACCCGGCTGGCCAAGCATGATGCGGTCGTAGAACCCTCGGGGCACGTTTTCGATGGCGATCAGGCGCAGCTGCGCGTCTCTTGCTTGGGCCGCCAAGCGGGCGAGATCCTCATACTCCCAGCGCTCTCGCCCTGGTAGTGCGGGGGTGTTGAGCTGAAAGTCGTCGCAGCCGCACTGCTTGATGAACTGGAGGAGTGCCGGCGTGATTTCTTGGAACTGGCCCAGTCCGACGCGCATCGGAAGTTGGTCAATGTCGATCATGGGTTTTCCCGGACGAGAGTGCGAGACTGGCCGCTATCGGAGAGATCGGATCCCGGAAACGAGTTTCGTGGCGGTACTCCGATGATCGGCTGAGTCTCGACCGATTCAAGGAGTATACGCCGATCCAGCTCGCGATAGTGCCCCAGGTGAGGTCCGCTCTCGGCATCGAAGGCCGATGATGCCGACTCGGGTGGTCCAAGTACCGACGCACGCGTCTGCGTGGATCTCTGTTCGGCGCGTCGGTCGGCAGAGCCCGGGTCCCGCGGCAGCGAGACGAAGTCCATCACGGATTCACCGATTCAGGGACAATTCAGAGGACGCGATGCCAGTCCGGGCACCGCGAGTCACGGACTGGGGTTGGCAGCATTCCGAGGGGCAGGTTCGTGTGGGCGACGGTGCCGTGGGCCACGATGTCCCGCGGAGAGGCCGGGCCGTCCGGTCTCCGCTGGCGCGTGCGCCAATAATGCTGCTGCGGTCGGGAAGCGACAGTGTGACGATTCATGGTGTAAGGCATGCGCGACAGGCCGCGAACGCTACCTTCGCCATCATGCTGTACGCCTTGCAGCCGGTCATTTCGGAGGGGGCCGCCGATGCTGTCGAATCCACCGTAGGTGAGCTGCCCTCGGCGGAGACGATTCTCGAGCACACATTTGACCGGGCAAAGGCGCGCGACGAGGCCGGCGTCGAACTCAGCTTCGAGAGCGTCGTGCTGTCAACTGTGGAAACGATCGGACCGCAGGGTGAGGTTAGCGAGACCGAGACGCGCCGCTGGCGCCGCTACCCACTGGAGCGGGAAGTCTACGAGGAACTTGTTGAATTAGACGGTGCACCATTGTCGCCCAGCCAGATTTACAAGGAGTCCCGCAAAAGGGAAGCATTCGTCAGGTCCGCGCGCAGGCGGTCGGTCCGGGGGTACGAGCGCGACGCCAAGGAGCGAAGGCTGCGCTTTGGCCGTCATCTCATGGGGCGCTACAGGACTGTGGTCGCGGGTACCGAATCGGTTCGCGGCGATGACTGCTGGGTGCTGGCGTTCGAGCCGCGCGAGGGTCCTCTTCCTTCGAGCGGTGCGATGGATCGTGCGCTCAACCTATCCAGTGGTCGCCTCTGGATTCGCAAGGCCGATCATGAATTGGCCCGGGTCGAGTTCGAGATGAGGGGCCCTGTCCGCTACCTGTGGGGGTTGTTTGCCACCCTGCGCCAAGCGTCTGGAGAGATCGATTTCAGGCAGGTTGAGCCGGGAATCTGGCTGCTGAGTCGCTTCCAGATCGAGCTGGATCTGCGGCTCTTGGCTGGCATGAAGGCCGTTTGCAAGCGTATCCACAACCACCGGGTCGACTACCGGCGGGTGGGACCGGATGCATCTACGGACGGACCAGGCAGGCCATGGGACCGACGCGCTCGATCTCTTGGTGTGCAGTGACGCCCCGGCACTCGGCTGGCATCTCGGGTTCGGGAGTCGGGACCATGGGTGGGCGCTCCAGTCGGTCGGACCGGTTCTAGGTTGCCAAGTCCGTCGACCCGGCGCACGGGCGAGAAGGAGGCTACGCTACTTCGACAACAGCGATGCCGAAGAGCCCCGGAATCTCCTTTGCCGTTTCCCCTTTACAACGACCGTAGGACTTCCCAAGGTCCGATACCGGAAGTGCGGCCAGGGTTCGGAAACCACATTCTGCCGCCACTGCCCGCATCTCCGAAAGCGAGTACTGAGCCCGCATAGGCTCGCCGCGGTTGGCGACAAAGCTCAGCAGGTTGCGCCGCATGTCGGCATGTGCCTGCTGGCAGGACGCCCCGTCCAGCAGCCAGTCCAAGGCAAGCCGCGTACCCGCAGGAAGGGTGCCAGACAGCGATTGCAAAGTCGCGCGCAGTGTATCGACTTCGATGTAGTACGCCACCCCTAGCAGCGAGATGCACGAGAGTCGTGTTCTGGAGAACGGTGAGTCTAGCAGTGCATCTACCGGTGACACGTGCGAGAGGTCTGCTGCAACGAAGTGGTGATTGGAGCCGATGGGGAGACCTGCTCTCCTGAGGCGCCTCAACTTGCGACGCTGCGTGACCGGATGGTCGACCTCGAAGACCTGGATGCGCTTCATCAGGTCGGGCCGGCGGAAGGCGAAGGAATCCATCCCGGGGCCTAGGATCACATATTGCTCCGCTCCGTTGTGGACCGCTTCCTCAATGGCTTCTTCGGCAAAGCGGGCACGCGCCGCAATGCTAGCTGCGACCGGGAGGATTTTGGAGGACACAGCCCTAGCTAGTAGCCGCTCGAACGGCCGCACCCTGAGAGCTAGCCCGAGGATGGGCCCGCACAGCCTCGCCGCGTACTGATCCTCGAAGAGCGGTGCCGGTGTCCTCAAGTGCCATGCACGACACGCGGCGGCCAAGTCCGCAGTGGAAACGCCGTGGGAGGGAAGCGACATTGCTGGGACGGAGTGGCTCCGACCGTCAGGCGAAGTCTCCCGGCGGACTGAAGCAATGATAGGGAATTAGAGGCATGACTGCCGAAGCCCCCACATCCAAGGCTTGCGCTGTTGCGGGATGTACTGCAACATTGCCGGGTGCCGTCAAACCCAGCGAGGTTCTCGCGCAGGTATCGCGGAGCGCTCGTCCGGAGGCTGCAGCCCTGCAGGGCTTCGTCCAGAACAAAGCCTCACAAGACCGTAACGGTTGCGGCAATTGCAGAGCTGAATGCTCACCGGGCGTATCTTCGGCTAAACGCTTCCCGAGCTGCCTCTCGCGCCGCTTTCTCAGCGTCACTGGTCCGGCCCAAGAACCAGCGATGCATTTCCGACTCCAGGATCGAGTTCAGCTTTGCTTCGAGCCGCCTCGCCGCCGCCGCTCGCGGGCCTGTCCGATTGTGCTCGATCAGTTCGCGCAACTGCGGCACGAGTTCCATGTAGAAGCGGTGAGCCACCTCGTACATGCCGTGCCACTGTGTGTAGTCGGGGGCCATCATTGCCGCTCCATGCCTGGCCCGACGCCCCTCGTGGTGCCACAGGAAGAAGTAGGTGAACTCCAACTCTTCGTCGAATTCGACGCTGGTAAGAAGCCCGCTAGAACGAGCCATCTGGAACAGTTCGGTCGATGGCCGCCCGAACTTGTCGTTGTAGAGCTCCACTAGGTCGTCATACTGCTTGTACCAGTTGCCGACCCATTCCGGGCCGTGGCAGCTCTCGCAGACGTTGCGCATGTCGCGCCTGCGGTCCTCCCAACTCTTGACCTGCTCGCCTTGTTGGATCGCGGCGGCATCGATCTTCTCTGATATCGGAGGTCGCAGTGTCCAAGAAATCCGCTCTCCGACATCGTGCGTCAGGGGCAGATCCCGCGTTGCGCTCATGTGGCAGCTCGTGCAGGTTGGACCTTGTTCGAAATGGTGGCCAGGAATCCACTCCTCTTCCTCCATCATTGGCTCGAAGCGGTCTCGGTTCGCCTCGAACGCGATTCCGTGCTTGGAGGCTTGGTACACCTCGAGCTGAGGGTGGTCGGGGCCGAGGTGGCAGCGACCGCAGTTCTCCGGCGCCCGGGCTTGCGCCCGCGAAAAGTCGTGGCGCAGGTGGCAAGCCGTGCACGAGCCGCGAGAGCCGTCCGGATTGATGCGCCCGATGCCCGTGTTCGGCCACGTTGCCGGGTCCAGCCTGCCGCCCTCCAAGACCTTGACCTCGGAGCCGTGGCATTGCAGGCAGCCGCTCACCGCTGCGGCCGAAGTAGCAACTTTGTTGCCGGCGTCGTCAAAGCGCACGAACCCCTCGACCACCTCGGCTAGGACGTTGTCCAGGCTCCCTAGGATCTCGCCGCCACGGGAGTGGTGGCTGGCATCGAATTCGGCTGTCTCTTGGGCGTGGCACTCGGCGCAATCTGGCGGCGTCACGATGGTCGAGACCAGCGAGCCCTCGTGCTCGTAGCCATCGATGTCGCCCGGCTGGGCCTGGTGACATTGCAAGCAGCCAATACCTGATCTGGCGTGCTCGCTGATCTCCCACTGGCCGACGATGCCAGGGGACTTCACGCGATGGCAAGCGACGCAGTCCGCGTTTTCGCTAGTCACCACGGCGTCGGGCGCCCGTACGATCCGCCTGCGACCCCCTTCCACCCAAGCCACGATCAACAGGGAGATCATGAACAGAGCCGCGAGGCCGATGATCAGTGTCTGCTTTCGTTCCAAGGTCACGGTGGTATCAACCCTCCTACGTCATCAGATACAAGGCTTCCCACACGGTCAACGCCAGCAGCAGCACTGCCGCCGCTCCGCCGACCGCCATGCTGATTTCGCTCTCCGGATGGCGCTTGCGAATCCGGCCATCGATCACGGGCCACAGCACGATCAACAGCAGGAACAGCCCCTGTGTCACTACCGCCACTTGGTCCGGCATCAGTTTGAGCCAGCGAAACGCCCAGAAGAAGTACCACTCCGGCTTGATGTGCTCCGGCGTCTCCATCGCATCGGCTCTTTCGCCGAGATCCGCCGGGAAGATCAGAGCCAGGCATGTCAGGAAGAACATCAAGAACAGCGCCAACGCGACTTCCGTCAGGAAGTGGTTGGGAAAGAAAGGAAACGGCTCGGAATCGGAGGTGTTTGGCGAGCCCAACTCCGAGACGCCGTGGGCGCGGACTAGGTAAATGTGGATCGCGAGGCAGCCGATCATCAGCGTTGGAATCGCCCCGATGTGGAGCACGAAGAGCCGGGTGAGCATGTTTTGGCCGACGGTATCGCCGCCGCGCAAGAAAGCCGCCAGCTGATCCCCCATGATCGGAATCGCCGAGAGGATGTTCGCCGCCACCGTGGCGCCCCAGTAGGAGAGCTGCTCCCACACCAAGGAGTACCCCGTGAAGCCTGCGCCGAGAGTCAGCAGGAGCAAGGCACAACCGACCATCCAGTTCAGTTCTCGCGGGGGCCGGTACGCTCCCGTGAAGAAGACCCGCAGCATGTGGAGCAGCATCGCGATGATCATCAGGTGCGAAGACCACTTGTGGATGCTGCGCAAGTAGCTTCCGAATCGAACCTCGTCGCTGATCGCGGCAACGCTGTCGTAGGCGAATTCCGGGCTGGGAACGTAGTAGAACGTCAGCAGGATGCCGCTCGCGATCTGAACGAGGAACAAGTACGCGGGCGTTCCGCCGATGCACCACCACCAACGCCTGAGGTGTCCGGGAATCGGCTCGCTCCCGATCGCCGTGAGGGCCTCTTGGTCCACGGGGAACCGTGACAGCAGCCACTGTGCGGGATCGCTCAGCCAACGCCTCATCCCGTGTTCACGACCGCATACAGCGAGTTTCCGTCGACTTCCAAGTGATAGGCTTGCAGCCGCTGGCCGGCTTGGGCGGGAGGGCCGGAAATTCCCTCGCCATCCGCACTGAACACGCCCGCGTGGCACGGGCAGAGGTACTGGTCCGCGCCGTCGTCGTAATGCACCCGGCAGCCAAGATGCGGGCAGCGGTCCGAGTACCCCCGAAACGCCAATCCGCTCGGCGTCTCCTCGCTGTGGCCGCAGGTGACGACGAGGTGATCGCCTGACGGCATTTCGAAGACGCGGCTGAGGCCCGGGGCGAAGGCGGAGGCGAATCCAAGGAACACGCGCTGTGCCCGGGCGCCGCGCCTCGCCGGCAGCAGGAATGCTACGGCGAACCCAGTTAGCGTGCCGAAGGTTGCGGCGAGACTGCCGAGCACAGCTGCTCCAAGCCACCGCCGACGCGGCTCGATTCGATCTTGCGCGCTGGCCTCAGAGTCCACGCTTCGTCTAATTCTAAACCCGTGGCTCAGCGCTCGATTGTCGGGGCAGCTTGGCCATCGCAACCATCGATTCTCCCGGTCTTGGCCGGATCCGACGGGCCTTGGCTGACGCTAACCGAGGAGGGCGCCGTGGGCCATTACACACCGTTCTGGCAGGAGTCGAAGGCGGACTGCGATTAGCATCCCCGGACCGTTGGTGGCGACGTCTCGGCCAGCTCGCCGGCGACAGCCGCTTGGTCCTCCAACGTAAAGGGTGCATTGCTATTTCGGCCATAATCGACTCGTGCCGAGAGTGGCGATAGCCGAATGCAAACAAGAGGTCGCGACGTTTGCGGCGGTCAAGAGCGGTTACGCAGACTTCGTGATTCGGAACGGCTCGGAACTGCTCGACTACCACGCCTCGGCGCAGGAAGAGGTGGGCGGCGCGCTCGGGGTTTTCGGCGCCTGCGAGCAGTGTGTGTTGGCCCCAACCTATAGCGCCAAGTCCATCGCGTCCGGGGGATTGCTCGCTGCGCCCGACTTTTCGCGCATCGCTGGGGAATTTCTGGAGAGTCTGGCTGGCGCTGGCCAAGTGGAGGGGGCGTATTTCTCGCTGCACGGCGCGATGGCTGCCGAGGGTGAAGACGACCCCGAGGGCTTTCTGCTCAGCGAGAGCCGCAAGATCCTCGGAGACGATGTTCCAATCGTCGTTTCGCTGGATCTCCACGCAATCTTGACGGACCGCATGTTGGAGTGCAGCGATGCAATAGTCGCCTACCACACGTACCCTCACATCGACTTCAGACAGACCGGGGCGCGGGCAGCCAAGCTGCTCTTGGCAATCCTCTCGGGAGCGGCCCATCCGATAACGGCGCGCGTGCGGATTCCGATGCTCGTGCGCGGCGACGAGTTGATCACGAAGACCGGGACCTTCGGCCAAGTCATTCGAGAGGCCGAGGAGTTCGAAACGCTGCGTGCCGGGCTCTCGGCAGGCGTGATCATCGGCAATCCGTTCACCGATGTGCCCGATTTGCGATCGAACAGCTTCGCGGTGGCGAACGGTGATCCGCAGCTTGCCGTTGGCCGAGCCATCAGGCTGGCGCGCCAAATGTGGGCCCATCGCCACGGCATGCAGGCGAAACTGACCGGCTTGGACGAGGCCGTGGCCCTAGCGGCCGAGACCGAGGGGACCGCCGTACTGATGGACGCTGCCGACGCAACCAGTTCAGGTGCTTCAGGGGATGGCAATTCGATCGTCTGCGCGGCCGAGAAGGCGGGCTTCTCTGGGCGTCTGCTTGCTCCGATTGTGGATGCACCTGCGGTGGCGAGCGCGTTTGCGGCAGGGGTCGGCGGGACGGTGAGGACCACGCTCGGTGGCGCGGTCGATCGCTCCCGGTTCCGTCCGCTTCCAGTCGAGGGTCGCGTCAAGCTTCTGTCGGATGGCCGATTCAGGAGCGAGTCTTTCCACAGCGAATGCCATGCTGGCCCCACAGCCGTGTTGGAGAGCGGTCGCCGCGTCTTCGTAGTCACGAGCCGGGCCGTCAACCTCTACGACCGGGCCCTGTTCTTGGAGCACGGACAGGACCCTCGTGCGTTCGACCTCGTCGTCGTCAAGTCACCGCACTGCGAGCCGCATATGTATCAACAGTGGTGTTCGCTGCTGGTCAGCGTTGACGCTCCCGGCGCCACCAGCGCCAACCTGCGCTCGCTTGGCCATGCAAACTGTCCCCGCCCGATCTTTCCACTGGACGAAATGCCAGACGACTTCCCCCTGAGAGTCGAAATCTACAGACGTGACCGCTCCAGGCTGGAGCGGACTCGGCACCGAGACTTGCGCTAGGCTTTAGCCTGCGAGCGGTCAGTCGACGCAGCCCGCTCATAGCTATTCATGGCGATCGCCGATCCGTATTCTCGGAGCGCGAGCGAATTCAAGGAGCCGCCGCGCGGCTTTCGCAAGACTCTGCGTCACCTTGGCCCCGGGATGATCCTCGCAGGGTCGGTGGTCGGATCTGGTGAGCTGATCATCACGACCAAGCTCGGAGCTCTTGCCGGCTTCGGATTGTTGTGGTTCGTCTTGCTGTCCTGCTTGGTCAAGATGGTCGTGCAGGCAGAGTTGGCGCGCTACACGATCGCCAGCGGTCAGACCTTCTTGCGGATTTTCAATGACCTGCCCGGACCCAGAGGAAGGCGCCCGGCATGGTTGACTCTTCCTTGGATGGCGTGGTTCATGGTTGCTTGCGTCGTTGCCCTGGCGACGTTTATGAACCTAGGCGCAGAAGCGCGGACGCCAGGTGCGGCATGCGGTCTCGGTGCTGGGGTGATTGCGGTTAGCTTCGCTGGCGCTTCCTTCACTGGGGTCCTTCGCCGACGTCGGCCCAGCCTCAGGTCTGAGAGTCAGGCTCGGCCGACCATGAACTGGTTCACTTGGCTTTGGCTTGGAACCAAGCTTCTGGTCTTCGTGAACTCGGCTGCCATTCTCGGCGGGACTGGGCAGGTGCTCGAGATGGTGTTTCCCGGGCTGCTCGGCGAGGGGGGAGCCCGGTACTGGTCGATCTTGCTCGCTTTGGTGTGTGGTGGGCTGCTGATAGTCGGCACGTACGCCTCGCTGGAGAAGATATTGGTGACCTTGGTCTCGTCTTTCACTCTCGTCACCGTTGTCTGCACGGGCATGTTGCATCGAACAGATTTCGCCGTCGGGTGGTCGGACCTTGCGAGCGGGCTGTCGCTCGGCCTGCCGCCGGAAATGACGACGACCCTGGTTCTGACTGCCCTGGCCATGTACTCGGGCACGGGCGTGTCGTTCGGCGAGATGTGGAATTACACCTATTGGTGCGTAGAGAAAGGCTACGCCCGTTCGGTCGGCGAACCTGAGCCCGGCCCGGCTTGGGCCCGTCGGGCGCGGGGCTGGATTCGCGTGATGTACACCGATGCGGCGGTGACCATGGCTGTCTACACCGCAAGCACGATTTGCTTCTACATCTTGGGCGCCGCGATCCTGAATGTGCAGGGACTGGATCCAGACGGTCGCGAGACGCTCTCTGTGCTGAGTTCGATTTTCACCGACGGTCTCGGGCCTCAGGCCGCCGGGCTGTTCATGGTTGGGGCCTTCTTCGTCTTGGTAAGCACCGTGCTTTCTGGCGCTGCAGGCGCCAGCCGCATGCTAGCCGATGTAATGGGATTGATCGGGTTGATCGACGCATCCGACTATTCTGTTCGGCTCCGGTACATTCGGATCTTCGTAGTGGTGGCGCTCGCGTTCTACTGCATCGCCTATTGGCTCTTTGAGAACCCGCCCCAGATGTTGCTCGTGACAAGTAGCCTGATTGCTGCCGTGATGTATCCGGTGCTCGGCTTGGGCACGCTCTATCTGCGCCACCGCAAAGTCGACGCACGAATAACTCCCAGCCGGCCTACGACGGCTTGGCTATGGGTCTGCGGGCTGATTCTAACCGTAGTTTCGCCGACAGGGATTCTACTGGCGATTGCCATCGGAGCTGGCTGGATCGGCTTCGGCTAGGCGATCCTGCCCGACAAGGATCGCGAGGTGGACCCTTCGAGACCAGTCTCCGCCAGGACTGTCGGCTAGGCTCGATGACTTCAGGCTTCCACGAATAGCCTAGAGAGGCGCTCGACCTCGGCAGGCTTGGCTTCGGCGATGTTCTCGTCTTCGGACGGGTCGGCTTCGCGGTCGAACAATTGCCGGGGCTCCGAGCCGAATCCCTCTACCAGCTTGTAGCGTTGGTCCTGCACGAATCGCCACGGTCCGTACCTATTGGTCAGCGCCGACCGCGAGTAGTCCCGGTGGTGTTCCGTTGCGCTCTCCAACAGCGGACGCAATGATCGGCCGTCTTGGTATTCCAGAGTTCCAGCCTCGGCGTAGTCCATGAACGTGGCGGTCACGTCGATCAGGCTCGCCATCGCCTGGCTCGCCGCCCCGCTGCGCATGCCCGGCCCGGCAATGCTAAGCGGCACGCCCGCGGAAGGCTGGTGCGGTAAGCTCTTGCCCCACAGTCCGTGGTCGCCGAGCATTTCTCCGTGGTCGCTGGAATATACGATCACGGTATCGGCGTAGTCCCCGCGCTGCTTGAGCGTCTCCACAAACACGCCTAGCCAGCGGTCGATGTTCTCGATCATGGCCGCGTAGTTCTGCCGGATTCGAATGTGCTGTTCCGGCGGTATCGGTCCTGGGTAGCGGTGTGGCTGTTGGAAGCCGTCGACCAGCCTGTCCGGGCCGCGATAGCGGCTCGCCATGCTCGCCGTGATGTCCATGGGAGGATGGGGCCCGACAAAGTTCAGCACCAGGTGCCACGGCTTTCCGTCCGGTGCCCGGTCCAGGAGTTCCAGGCCGTTTCGGGCTATCCAGTTGTCGCAGTAGGCCTCGTCCGGGATGGCGACGGGATCGGTCTCGCCCCACCAAGTCTCGCGGCTCAGCAGTTCGTCCAGCTCCGGGCCGGGATTGCTCCTGTCGATCTGGTTCCACTTGACGATTCCCAAGCGCTGCAGCTCCCCGGCCCATTGCGCCCCGAGCGGAGGTTCCAAAGAGTCGAGGTAGGCATAGTACGGATCCTTCGGGCCGACCGGATCTGATCGGTAGGCGCTTGCACCGCCGCCCTTGCCGCCGTTGTCTATCAGGTCAGAGAAGCCCCACGCATCCATGCTGCCCCTGCCGTCGAGGCCCCAGGCGTAGTCCCCCTTGTGCAGGTCCAGCTTGCCGCAGCCCATCACGTGATACCCACTCTCGCGCAGGGCCTTGTAGTAGGTGGTCCGAGCTACCGGGAAGTTCTGGCTGTTGTTCGCCACCTCGCAGCGCTCGTATACGCTGCCCGAGGCGAGGCAGGCGCGCGACGGGCCGCAGACCGGGGAGTCGACTACGGCGTTGGGGAACGAGACTCCCCGCGCGGACAAGCGATCCAGGTTGGGTGTCGGAACGGGCACGGCGGGATTCTGCCCCACCCAGTCAAAGCGGTGCTGGTCCGGGAAGAAGAACAGAAAGTTGGGGCGGGTTACCTTGCGCGGGCCGGGCTGTGTCTGGCACCCTGCCAGCGCGGATAGCCCACTGGCCCCGGCTAGGAAGGCTCGACGGGTGGGTTGCATAGCGCTGCCAGTATACGCCCGCCTACGCGCCGTCCCGCCCACGCGACCACTAGATCCGTAACCTGCGCGAGAATTTGGGCGCAACTTCGACAGGCGTGGGAGTACGCTTCCCGAGCCTCTCGACTCTGGCCTGTCCTCCGGCGGAGGCACGATCGAAAACGACCCAGAAACAGATGTTGGAGGACTCAGCTCGACTCGTTCCGGGGCGGAACGAAGCGCGACCCTTGCCTGAGAACTGCCCCGCTAATTCTGCCGGGGCCTCTGGGCCAAGCCCAGCAATGCTGCTCCCTCGAAAGCCTTGGAGTCGGCCCCGGCCGCCTTGACCTCTTCGAGTTTGCTCTTCTGCTCGGCGTTCAGCAACGCCATCAGCTTCGCGGTGATCGCCGCGCGCCATTCCCTGCGAGCTCGCCCTTGGGTGCCTTCGGGGGGCCGCTCCCTGCGAATCTCTCGGATCTTGGCGACCTGATCCTGTTCCAGACCGATCGCCTTAACCGCCTCGTTTATGGCCTCGCGACGCTGCTGTGCCTTCGGGTTGGCCTGCCCGTAGGCGGTCACGGACGCCACCAGAAGCGCGAACGCTGCAAGCATGAACTGCTTCCTGTTGATCATGGTTTGGTCCTTCTTCCTCTGTGGGACACAACAGTCTCGCTGGTTCCGCTCATTGGCGGAAAGGGGTGTTTACATTATGTTAGGCGATTGCACGTGGCCGAGCGCTACCAGTCTTGTAAACTTCAGTTCAAACGTCGCGGCCGAGGCCACCTGCGATTCGGACTCCGGGGCGCGCAATGGCTTCCCGGCTCCGGAAACGGAACGTCCCTCGCTGTTGAAGGGAGGTCGCACGAGGCACGATTGGCGGTGCTTGACTGCCGCGCTGGGTGGAGGGCGTCAGATGCCTTGCAGTCTGGAGCTTCGAGCCAGACGCCGAGTCACAGGCAGGCCGCCGGCATTCCCATAACGCGCGGGCTGTAGAGCCGGGGGTGCTCGTCGTTGTTGACTACAACTCCTAGGCGACAGTCATGCTGGTCCATGAAATCATGGATCGCGCGCAGTTCTCGGGAGCGGACGGTCTGGCCATGCTTGATTTCGATCGGAATCGTTCCAAATCTACCTTCTAGCACTAGGTCGACTTCAGCCCCGTTGGCAGTCCGGTAGTGGGAATACTCGCACGGAATCCCGGCGGCTCCCAGACCCCGGAGGATCTGCTCGACGATCATCCCCTCCCATGAACGGCCCATCTGCGGGTGTCCCAGCAGCAGGTCGAGATCACTGATTCGCAAGAGGTGATGCAGCAGGCCAGAGTCCCGCAGATATCCGCGCGGCCTCTTGACCACACGCCTAAGTGCGGTCTGCGTGAAGGCGGGGACTGTCCTCCAGAGAAAGGAGCCATCTGCAATCTCAAAGTAGTCCCGCGCAGTTGGCTGCGAGACGCCAAGAGCCCGCCCGACCTCGGAGTAGTTGAGAATCGTGCCGGAAAGGCCCGCAAGCGACTGGATGAATCCGCGGAAGCGATTGCGGTTCAGGCCTGGGAACAGCGCGCCGATATCACGGTGCAGGTAGGTCTGGACGTACTGCTCCATCCAGACTTGTCGGAATCGGCCTCCACCCTCGACCCAGGGTTGCGGAAACCCGCCCCAGAGCCAATACTCGTGAAGCGCCTCAATCGCGGATCTGGGCCGCAACTGGTTCACGAACCGCTCTGGCCCCCACTCTTCGACCAGTCCCTCGAAAAAGGGGCTGGATGTTTGTTCAAGAGCCTCTGAAAGAGAAAAGGGACCCATCTCGATCAGGCCGATCCGTCCCGCCAAGCTCTCTGAAATCCCCCGCGTGAGTTGCGGAGAACTAGAACCTGTGATGACGAACCTCCCCGGCCGGGACCTGTCGGCGTCGATCGAGACGCGCAACGCCTGGAACAGAGCAGGGTATGCTTGGGCTTCGTCGATCACCACCTTGTCGGGATGCAGCCGGAAGAACAAGTCGGGATCGCGCGAGATCGCTTCGAAGTCGGATTGCCTTTCCAGGTCGAAGCGCGTCCAGTTCGCGCCCAGTTCCCCAAGCAGCGTGGTCTTCCCGCACTGCCTGGGCCCGATCAGTCCGACGCAAGGAAAATAGCCGAGGTACTCGTGAAGCAACGCCGTGTAATGGCGCGGCATAATACCATGCTGTTTCAAACCCATACTTTGAAATTGCATTATACATGGCCGGGCAGTATCTGTTGCGTGTTCCGAAGATCCGACCTTCGCAGCACGACACACGAGAGGGCCTAGGCCAGCCGTCACTTGTCGGCCGTCGGGCTGTGCCCCGCCGCCACAGCCCCGGTTCCGATCTGGACGAACGATGCGAAAGCTGACGCGCTATGATCCAATGCTGTGATCGAAGTCGCGGTCTTAGTCCTCGCTACGTTGGCGAGCGTCGGCTATTTCTGCTCGACAGTCGCCAAGCGCTTGTCTCCGATGCTTCGCGCTAGGGAGCGCAACCTAGCGTTCGACCGCCTGGGCATGCGGCTTTGGACTGTGTTCGCGGAGGTCGTGCTGCAGACCCGCGTCATTCGGGAGCGGCCCTTGGCTGGCGTGCTTCACGCCTTGGTGATGTGGGGGTTTTTCGCCTTTGCTTGGGTCAGCTTCGAGCACTTTGCCGTCGGCTTGACCGGTTTCGAGCCTCCCGCCGCCGGGCATTCCTGGTATTCGGCCTTTGCTGGCGGCTGGGCCATCGCCGTGCTGGTGGGCATCGTGGGCTTGAGCTTCCGCCGCTTCGTATTGCGCCCGCAGGCGCTGGGCGACCGCGTTTCGCTGACCTCGGCACTGGTGGCCACGCTCATCGCTGTGCTGATGGTGACGTATCTGGCCGATTGGCGCTTGGTCCAAGCCGGCTCGGCCGCCTGGAAGGCGAATTGGTGGGCGCATACGGCGGCGCTGCTCGGCATGCTTTGGCTGATACCGAATTCCAAGCACCTGCATCTCCTGCTGGGGCCGGTGGCGATCTTCTTCCGCGGCGAGGCGACCAGTTCCTTGCGCGCGCTGCGCGATGACGATGACGACGATTTCGGCATGCTGTCCTTCTCGGACCTGTCTCAGAAGGATGTCTTGGACGTGAATTCTTGCGTGGAGTGCGGGCGCTGTACGGATAGCTGCCCGGCGAACTTGATCGGCGGCTCTCTCGATCCGAAGCAGATCGTGCTTCAACTCCAGCGCGGCTTGCTGGAGGGCGGCGATGTCATCGCTGCTGGCGCGGAGGCGGTGGCCAGGGGCGAGGCCTGGATCAGCGAGGAGGATCTGTATCAGTGCTTCACTTGCGGGGCCTGCGAGCAAGCCTGCCCCGTGGGCATCGAGCACGTCGGCTTGAAGATCCTAGACCTGCGACGCGGGCTGGTAAGCGAAGGGCGAACCGCCAACGACAAGCTGTCGGACATGTTCACAACGATGGAGCGCTCCCCGCACAACGCTTGGGGCGCCTCCCAACAGGTGCGCCGCAAGCTCTTGGAGTCAGCCAGCCTGCCAATCTACGAAGCGCGGACGGAGTGGCTGTTGTGGCTGGGCTGCGGCTGCAACTACGACCCTCATGGCCAGCAGGTCGTCAAGGCGATGCAGCGGATCCTCGACACCGCCGGAGTCTCGTGGGGAGTGCTTGCTTCCGAGAGCTGCTGCGGCGAGCCGGCCCGCCGGGCCGGCAACGAGTACCTCTACATGGAACTCTCCGAGCGATTGATCTCTGAGTTCCGATCCAAGGGCGTTCGCAAACTCGTGACCTGCGACCCGCACTGCGCTCGCATGTTCGATGTGGACTACCGGCAGTCAGACGACTTCAAGGATCTTGGAATCGAGGTGGTGCATCACACCGAGTTGCTCGCGGACCTGGTTGGAGCGCTGCCATTGGAGCGCGCCACAACGAAAGTCACCTTGCATGATCCCTGCTATCTAGCCCGCGGGCGGGGAGTCGTGGATGAGCCTCGTGAGGTTCTCAGTGCGGCTGCCACTGAACTCGTAGAGATGCGCCACAACGCAGCCCATACTTTCTGCTGCGGCGCTGGAGGAGCCCAGCTCTACATCGCTGACGACAGTGTCGAACTGCCGGGTGGGCGCGTCAATTACAAGCGTTTCGAGGAAGCGCAGCAGACTGGTGCCGACACGATCGCAGTCGCATGTCCTTATTGCCCGATCATGCTCAAGGACGCCGCCGGACAGGCTGGCGCCGAGGACATTCGCGTTCTTGACGTCGCCGAATTGGTCGCCGAAGCGTTGCCGGCTTCGGCACCGCAGGTCGAATCCGGGCCTGCCTCAGCTTCGTAGCGGCTGTCTGGCCGCCGCCCGGTCAAGCCCGCGAGCGGCTCGCTTGATCGCGGCTCCGGGATGCGGGCAGCGAACTCCCGCTGGTCAGCGGTTGAACAGGAAAGCGTTCGAGTTGACCAGCGCCCAAAGCAGGTCTTGGGCTTTCGCTGCGCGCCCGGGCGAGCTGCCGAAGTAGGTCACCGCCGCGTCCATTTCGGTCGGCGTGGGCATCCGTCCGAGCGACGCAAGGTACAACTCTTCGATTAGTTCGCGGTTGCCGCGACCCGCAACAATCGCCTTGGCGATGCGGCCCTCGGGATTGGCGATAGCGTCTGCCAGCGTCGGACCGTTGACCAAGCTCATCGCCAGCGGCAGGCTAAGGTCGTTGCGGCGCTCGCACTCGCAGGGCGACTCGCGCTCCGGCCGGCCGAACATGTTCAGGAAGCCTCCTGTGTCCACATGCGGGTCGGGTAGCTGCTGGGCGCTGAAATCCTCCGGCACTTCCGGAAAGTCCGGGCGGGAGCCGGTCGCGATGGTCATCGCATCCAGCAGGGACTCGGCCGTGAGCCGACGTGGCTGGAAGTGCGAGAAGTTGATCTCGTCGGTCGCATTCCACTCGTTGGTCTCCATCGCCGCCTGGTAGGTGCGCGAGCTGACGATGGTCCTGATCAAGTGCTGCAAGTCGAAACCGCTGGCGACGAAGTCCGCTTCGAGTGCGTCCAGCAGGGCTGGGTTGATCGGCGGGTTGGAACCGCGGATGTCATCGACCGGCTCAATGATGCCCCGTCCGAAGAAATAGCTCCACACGCGGTTCACGATCGCCTTGCCGAAGTACGGATTCTTGTCCGAGGTCAGCCAGGCCGCCAGAGCCTCGCGGCTGTCCCCGAAGGCGCCGATCTCGGGCGTGCCTGCAGAAGCGAGAAGGTACTCGGGCTCGACGGCCTTGTTCGTCTTGGGATGCAGGAACTCGTTGTTCTCCCGCTTGAGGTAAACGATTTGCTCGTCGCTGTCGAAGCCGGGCTTCATGCCCACGGCCGCGAAGAATGCCGCCAGCTGGAAGTACTGGTTCTGCGTCCAGCGTTCGAACGGGTGGTCGTGGCACTGGGCGCAGACCATGCGGACGCCGAGGAACAGCTGCGTGGTCGTCTCCATGGCCAGCTTCGGATCGTCGTTGACCCGGTAGAAGTTCGAGGCCGGAGACTGGTACGTGCTGCCTACCGAGGTGAGCAGCTCGCGCACGAACTCGTCGTAGGGCTGGTTGTAGGCTATGGCGTCGCGGATCCACTGGCGGAACGCCCACATGCCCTTCTCGCCAAGGTGTTTGCGGTTGGATTGCAGCAGGTCGCCCCATTTCAGGGACCAGTGGTCCACGTAGGCAGGGCTGCCCACCAATTCGTCGATCAGCCGCCGGCGCTTGGCGCGGGTCGAGTCCGGATCCTCGATGAAGGCGCGCGCTTGTTCGGGCGTCGGAGGAATGCCCGTCAGGTCCAAGTAGACGCGCCGCGCGAACACTGCGTCGCTAGACAAATCGGATGGCTGGATGTTCAGCCGCTTGAGCTTGGCGTCGATGTGTTCGTCGATGTAGTTGTTGACCGGCGGATCGTTCCAAGCAAATCCCGGCGCCGGGTTGAGCACCGTCAACGGCACCGTGTCAAACTTTCCCTCGTAGCGCACCATGATCGCCGCTTCGCCGATGCGCTCGCCGCGCACCGCCCCGGACTCGTCGATTTTGGCCGTGCTGGTCGAATTGCTTTCGATCACGGCGAGCTTCGAGACGTCGCGCGAGGAGCCGTCTCCGTAGTGGGCCACCACCGTGAGCTCTTGGGACTTGCCCGGCTCTTCGAGGAAGATCTCCGCCGGCTGCACGTCCAGCCTGGTCACGGCGTCGACCTGCGGGTCACCGAATGGCGACCCCTGCGAGATCCACTCGACGATGGTGTTGAAGGGATCAGAGCCTTCCTCAAAGCGCAGGCCCCCCTCGTGCGGCACCCGCATGGTCGGCTTGGCCAGCATCAGGCTGGCGGCCGGCACCGCGCGGTTGAAGCGTCGGCCCGAAACCTCGAACAAGAGGGCACGGTAATCGAACTCGGCGTCGTAGCCGCGTAGCGACAGCTTGAAGCCGTTCTTGCCTTTGGCCGAGCCGTGGCACGCTCCGGCCGTGCAGCCGGTGTAGTTGAGCACCGGCATCACGTCCCGCAAGAAGGTGACGCGACGCTCGTCCGCAGTAGCCGCCGGAACGGGCGCCGCCGAGACGGCTAGCAGAGCGGGTACCGCGATCAATGCGTAGGCTTTCGTCATTTCGATCAACTCCTGGCGCTTACCCTGCACCTGCAATTGTAGTATTGTTGCGCTCCACAATGAGCACCGCTTCGACGGGTGGGATGTTATAAGGCACCGCTTCCTTGTCGCGGCCTGCCATCACCGACTTGGGCGCCAGCTCCACCAAGTACTCTCCCGGTTCGACCTCCGCGGCTGCTTCGCAGCCCAGCGAGAAGGTCTCTGGACTGCCGCTGATCTTGCTCGTCGCGCAGGTGACGCCGACCGGCAGATTGACCATCTCAAGTTCGACATCGGAGTCGAATTCCGGCTCGCGCGAGAAAGTTCCCGAGATCTCGAACTCCCCGCCGGGGGAGATCGATAGGGGCGTGTCCGGCAGTCGAACATCGTAGCCCTGTATGACATCGACAGTGATCGCTTCGGAGTAGATCGTCAGATCCGCCCCAGCGTGCCGTACCCGTGCTGAAAGAACCAAGTCGAAGCGCATCTCGGGCGTGCCCATCGTCGTGTTCATCTCGAACGAGCCGTGCTTGTCCCCGGGCTTGATCAGCGCTTCGCCGAGGATCCTCAAGTTCGCGACGGACGGGGCGTTGGTGGCGCGGACCGCCGATACCGCCCTCACGCCCGGAGCGTGCGTCTCGTAGGCCCAGCGGATGTCGTGGCGAATCCCTTGGATCAGGCGCAGGGAGCGCTCGGAAAGGACGTTGATGCTGGCTGGACCCGGACTGGCCACCATGGCGTCGATCGCGCCGGCGCGGCCTGGAATCCGGACGGGGCGCTGATTCGTCCCAGCGACCGGCGTGACCACAGTAGAGGTGCGAACCGGGCGCCGGATCAGTCGGCCGTCTTCCGTGCGGCCTTCCGCGTGCAGGGACATAGAGATGGGACCAGGCTCAGCGTCTTCGGCAGCCGACAGCATGAGGCGTCCTCGCAAGGACTGCCGTTGCGTGGTCATGCCACCGAACTCGGCCGGTATGTTGCCGCCTTCGACGCGAACGCCGGGTGGCAGCCCTGAGGCGATGACCTCTACGGCCCCGTTATAGCCACGTCGATCCATCGTCAGGGCGATGCTGGTCGTGCCGCCCTGCGGGACATTGATTTGCGTGTCATCCAAGCGGACCACGAAGTCCGCCGGCTGGCGCTGGGCGGCCAGCCGATAGCCATAGCCGGGGCCGCCGCGGCCCAGCAGGTCTTCGACCGTGACCTGCAGTTCGGTGACGCCGTCGGGTATGCGCAGGCCGATCGCAGGATCGCCCAGCGTTTCGGCCCTGGTCGAAATGTTCGACAGCAGCTCCTCCGGAGGCTGATCGCCGGCGGAGCCGATCTTCTCGCCGCCTTGGTCATATAGGGCTAGCAGCGTGTAAAGCTGCGACGTGCCGAGGATGGCCGCCTGCGTTTCGATCATCCACTCCTCGCCAGGTCGGACCTTGAGCCTGTAGCTGTCGATCTCGCCCGCGCGGCCTAGGCGGCCGTTGACCACCGTTCCCTCGGTGAGCCAGCGGCGCTTCTTGCCCCTCGGCTCGAGCGTCTCGGGACGCTCGCCCCGCAGGAACGGCAACGGCAATCCGCCTCTTCGATCCGGCAGAGCGGCATGGTCGCTATCAACGCTGACGGTCTCGGGGGCAGAAAGGGTGCCGCCGGAAAGCTCGACTTCTACTGTCTCGCCGGCCTGCCAGCCCAGTGGGAAGATGGCATCGGCGAACTCCAGCCGGCCCGCCAGCAGGCGGTAGAAGTTGCGCCGCTGCTTGCTGAAGCGAGCGTCGCGCACCTCGATGACGTAGGTTCCCGTCGCGGGAGCAGCAAATGTAAGGCGCGCGTCTCCGCCAGCTCCCGGCGAGTCATTGGCGCGCGCAACTGGGCGTCCGGCCTCTGAACGAACGGACACCACGGCGTCGATGGCGGACCCCAGCCGCCGGGCTTCAACTTCTAGCCCGAGCCGCTCGCCAGCCTCGAGAGAGACCTTGTAGAGATCGCGGTCGGCTTCGCCCAGGGTTCCGTTGATCACCGCTGGGGTCGTCACTTGTTGAGCGCTGCTGGCATCGTCGTTGCGCGGAGCGCGCGGACGCGTGGACTCGGTCTCCGCGAACTCTGGGAATCTTGAAACGCTGAACAGCCACGTGTTAGTGCGACCGCTGGCGGTCTCCACAGCCAGCGGGTACGCTCCGGGCGCTGCGTCGGAATCGATCTCCAGCAGAAACTGCCTGCCGGGGCCCACCGCGCTGAGCTCGGTGAGCGATCCGGGGATTTCCGAGTGGATCTTGATCTTGTCGCCCAAGCCGTCGCCCCCCAGGATTAGGCGTACGGCCGCGCCACGCTGGCCGCCTGGCGGGGTCACGCTGGTTAGGGTGGGGCTTGCCTGCAGTGAGAGCGCGAGCAGCGCCGCCGCCGCACCGCATCTGACGTGTGCAGACATCATCGGATCATCCCGCGTTTTGGCTGTCGCTTGTGCTCTCAGCTTGTTGGAGAGGTACCGGTACGAACGATCGCACTTCCTCGCCGCTGCCGGCTTCGAAGATCCGCACGACGCCGTCGAATCCGCCCGTGGCCAGCCGCTTGCCATCCGGGTGGAACGCGATCACGAAAATTCCACCGTCATGTCCGGCGCAAGAAGAGACGCGCTGGCCGGTCTCGGTGTCGTACACGGGCACCTCGCCCGAGACACCGCCGACCGCCGCCAGCGAACCGTCCGGGCTGAACGCCAGCGCGAAGATCTTGCCGTCCTGCTCTTCGTACTTGCGGACCAGCGTAGAGTCGTCGGCGATCTTGAGGGCGCGCGGCCGGTCCATCGTGTACAGGTACGGAACCCTGTCCTCGCCGCCCACCAGCACATAGTCCCTTCGCGGATGCCGTGCGACCGCGTACAGCTTGTCCCGCAAGAAGTTGACGTTCTCCTGGAATGCGCCGGTCGCGGCATCGGCCAGCTTGGCGGCACGGTCGCGACCGACTGACACGATCCGCTTGCCGTCGATCCCGAAGACCACCTGCAGCACCCAGTCCTCGTGGTGGCCGGCCTTGTAGACCTCCTCGCCGGTCTCCACCGCGACCATCCGAACGTTCTTGTCGGCGGCACCGAAGACGGCGTGCTTGCCATCCGGCGAAAGGTCCCCTGCGAACAGCGTGTCGGCAGTGGAAGTCACCGACCGGACCAGTTCCCGCGACTCCAGATCCCAGACCTGCAGCTCGCCGAACCGAGCCGGCGTGCCGCCGATCGCTACCAAGCGCTTGCCGTCGGACGAGAAGTGAATGGAATGAATCTTGTCCGAGCGGCCCAACAGGCGGGCTTCGATCCCCGAGCCATCGATCTTGTGCAGCAGGATCTCTTTGAAGCCGCCCACGGCCAGCATGCTGCCGTCGGGAGAGAACGCCATCCCCGTGATCGTGGGGGCTTGGGCGTATTCCGGCGACTCGGTAGGAGCCTGGGGGGCCTTTGCCTCGGCGGGCGTGTCGTCTTCGGCTCCCTCCCGAACCCAGCGGGTCAGCAGATCGACCGCCTCGGGAGCCAGTTGTGCACCGCCCATCGGCATGCGGGGCTCCAGCTTGCCGGTCACCAAACTGACCAGCGGGCTGCTGTCGGGAGAGCCCTTCGCGAGCGAACTGCCGTGCTTGGAGCCGCCCTTGAGAATGCCCTCGTACGTGGTGATGTCCAGGCCGCTAAGCTTGTTGGCCGGCTGGTGGCATCCGGAACAATGCACTTGCAGCAGCGGGCGGACTTCGTCGTAGTAGCTGGCAGGCTCGGCCGCGCCGAGGGCCGACAAGCTGGCGGCTGCGGCGAGGATTGGGCCAAGAATTCGCATTGAGGATAGCACCGGCAACATTGTAGAGCGATTCTCCGGATTCGCTCAACTGTTGCGGTCGGAATTGAACCGAAGCGGGCGCTCGATGCGTCTCAGTAGGTAACGGTATACTAGCTTTATCTCGCTGGTTGCCGCGAGGTGACCCCATGACAGACAATCGATTTCCTTGCTTTGTGATCGGCCTTGGCCTAGGTGCCATCGTCGGCTTGCTGGTGGCGCCTAAGCGGGGCGACGAGACCCGCGAAACCCTGCGCGAGACGGCCGACACGGTGGTCGAAAGAGGGCGAGAGATGGTAGCATCGCAGCGCCAGCACATCGAATCGGCCGTGGATGCGGGACTGTCGGCTTACCGCCAAGCAGCGGGCAATTCGGGCTGAGCGGCAGGCAGGCTTGCGGTCAAGACGGGACCACTGATGCAGGGGCTAGGAGACGCTCAGCCGCTGATGCTGGCCATCGCGGCGTTTGCCGGGGTGGTAGCGGTGGCCATGGTCGCCGTAGCCTGCTGCGCGTACGGCGCTTGGAAGGTCGTGAGGCGGATCGAAGCTCGTTCCACGGAATTCCTGGACGAGTGGCAGCCGGTTGCCGCCGAGGCCAAGGAAACCGTGCGGAACTTCGCCGAGCAGAGCGGCGAATTGCTCTCGCGCCTAAACAGCCTGACGGCGAACCTGCACAAGCAATCCATGCAGGTCGAAGGGTCGCTAGCCAACTTGACCGCAATCGCGCAGCGCAATGCCGAGAGCGTCGACGCCACAATCCAGACCACGCTGGAACGCTTCAACGCCGCCACCGAGGCCTTCAACCAAGCCGTGCGCTTGCCGGCCACCCAGTTGCGCGCTATCGGGGCGGGCCTGTCTGCTGCGATGCGCAACCTCGCAAGCGGCCGCGAGCGCGACCCGGCACGAATCTCCGCCGACGAGGAAATGTTCCTCTAGCTCGCGGGCCAGTCATCATCAACGTTCGGAGAGAGTGGTTTGAAACCCAAGGAAGAGACATCTCAATCCCGTCCCAGCTATCGCGTCGCGTTACTCGGCACAAAGTTCATGGGCAAGGCCCACAGCCAGGGCTACCGCAACGTCAACATGTACTTCGCGGACGCTCCCAGGCTCGAGCAGGTTGTGATCTGCGGGCGCAACCCCGACGAGACCGAACAGGCGCGCGACGCCTTCGGCTGGCAAGAGGCCTCCACTGACTGGCAAGCGGTGATAGCGCGCGACGACATTGACATCGTCGACGTGGTGACGCCCGGCCACATGCACTGCGCCATGGCCGTGGCCGCCGCTCAAGCCGGCAAGCACGTCATCTGCGAGAAGCCGCTGGCCAACACCTTGGACGAGGCCAAGCAGATGCTTGCCGCCGTGGAGAGCGCGGGCGTACGCCACCTCGTCATGCACAACTACCGGCGCGTTCCCGCAGTGGCGCTGGCCAAGCGGATGGTGGATGACGGCCGCATCGGCGACATCTACCATTTCCGGGCTCGCTACCTGCAGGACTGGGCCACGACGCCCGGCCTGGAGCTTGTCTGGCGCTTCGATGCCAAGCAGGCCGGCAGCGGCGCTCTCGGCGATCTGGGCGCGCACGTGATCGATCTGGGGCGCTACCTGTGCGGCGAGATCGCCGAACTGGCGGGCACGGAAGAGACGTTCGTCAAGCAGCGCCCGGCTGCAGCGGGCTCCGAGGAGATGGCCGACGTCACGGTCGATGATGCAGCTGCCTTGTGCGTGCGGTTCGAAAACGGCGCAATCGGCACCATTGAGGCGTCCCGCTTCGCGCCTGGCCGGAAGAACCACAACACCTTCGAGATCAACGGCAGCCGGGGTTCGCTCAGCTTTGATCTAGAGAACCTCAACAACCTGCGCTTTTACTCTCTGGACGATGCCGGGGATGCGCAGGGATTCCACGAGATCATCGCTTGTTCGCTGGGCAAGCACCCTTATGCCGACAACTGGTGGTTCGACGGGCACCTGATCGGCTACGAGCACAGCTTCACCCATACCATCTACGACTGGATTCAAGCTGTCACAGCGGGCGAGCCGACGCATCCCGACTTCGGGGACGGCGTGCGCAACCAAGAGGTCTTGGACACAGCAGCCAAGGCGTTTGCGAGCAGGCGCTGGGAGCGTGTCGGCTAAGCTGGCGGCACTTGCCTTGGACGGGTGCCAAGCCGTGCTGTAATAAGAAATTGCGCATCGCCACTTGGAATATCAACGGCCTTCGTGCGCGGCTTGAATACGTCCTGCACTGGCTGCGTACCAGGCAGCCTGATGTCGTCGGGCTGCAAGAACTCAAGATGCTCGACGAGCAGTTCCCGACGGCCGAGTTCGAGGCCGCCGGCTACCACTCGATCACACACGGCCAGAAAGCTTGGAACGGAGTGGCGATTATGAGCCGGCAGGAGGCGCAGGTGCGGCAAGTGGGCCTGCCGGGCCAGGAGGATTTCGGCTCGCGCCTGCTCACGGCGGACGTGGCAGGGCTTCGTTTCACCACCGTGTACGTGCCCAACGGCAAAAGCCTCGAACACCCCGACTTCGAGCGCAAGCTGGCTTGGCTGGACGCGCTGGCGCAGCACTTCGCCGATGGTCACGCGCCTGGCGACCAAGCCGTCCTGTGCGGCGACTTCAATGTCGTGCCCGAAGCGCTCGACTCTTGGGACGAGGAGCAACTGGCCGGCACCATCTTCCACACCGAATCCGAGCGTGGGCGTTTTGCGTACTTGCTAGAATGGGGGCTGATCGACTTGTTTCGCCACCATCATCCCGGCGAGAAAATGTTCTCTTGGTGGGACTATCGCGCCGGTTCGTTCTACCGCAACCAAGGATTGAGGATCGACTTTCTGCTCGGCACAAAGGCCATCGCCGATCGGCTCGCGGCAGCGCGCGTGGATCGCGACTATCGCAAGAAGGTGGACGGCCTGACAGCCTCCGACCACGCTCCCGTGATCGCGGACCTGAATTGAACTGCGGGTTTCTGTGCGAATCTGACTAGAGGGGTCTTTTCAACGAATGATGCGTAGCAGCAGATGCATCCGCGCCGTGCTGGCAGTGGCGGCGCTGGGCCTGTGCCCTGCCGGCCTGCTCGGCCAGCAGGACCAGTCGCAACAGCGGCGCAATCCCCGCACGGAGTTCGAGCGGTTCTCCTTCGGCGTCCGCTTGGGCTACCACATCACCGCCCAGATCACTGAGGGCACGCACGAGTTCACCAGCAGGACCACAAATCCACCGACGATGTTCAGGACCACATCCGAGCCGCAGCACGATGCCTGGGGAGTGGGGGCCGGAGCGCAGTTCAACCTGTTGCCGCGCTGGGGCGTGACGGTTGACCTCATCTCGCACAGCGTCCGCTTCAAGACCGGCACGCGGGTCGAGCGCCGCGAGACCGCCACGCGTGGGCGCCAACTGCTTTCGAACGAATTCGTCGTGACCGAGGGTAATCACTGGGATGTCCCGGTCTTGGCGCGGTACTACCTCAACGGTCCGCGCCAGCGGGTGCGCCCGTTCTTTTCGGGCGGCGTCGGCATGCGCATGGTGCGCAACGCCAAGGCTACCCGCGAGATCGCCAGCATCGATGGCGGAGAGAGTGAGTTCGTCACGATTACGCCCGACGTGGTGACGAACCAGACGATGGCGCTGATCGGCGGGATCGGCTTCGAGCTCATTGACGACGTCAACCTCAAACTGAGTGTCGAGGGGCGCTACATGCGTTGGCAGCAAAAAACCTTCGAGATCGGATTGGCCAATACGCTGCGCAACCACGTCGAGATCGTCGTGGGCCTGTCCTTCTAGGTTTTCCCAGCCGCGCTCGGGATTGGCAGCGTGCGGTTGCCGGGCATCGCAGTTACGCTTGGAAGACGATGCCCAACCGACTTGCCGGCGAGACTAGCCCGTACCTGCTGCAGCACGCCAGCAATCCGGTCGATTGGTATCCGTGGGGAGAAGAGGCGCTTGAGAAGGCACGTCGCGAGAACAAGCTGATCTTCCTCAGCATCGGCTACGCCGCCTGCCATTGGTGCCATGTGATGGAGCACGAGTCCTTCGAGGACGAGTCCGTCGCGGCGGTTCTCAATCGGGATTACGTTTCGATCAAGGTGGATCGGGAGGAGCGCCCCGACCTGGACGAGATCTACATGGCTGCCACGATGCTGTTTTCGGGCGGGCACGGAGGCTGGCCCATGAGCGTGTTTCTGGCGCCGGACCAGAAGCCCGTTTTCGCGGGCACGTACTTCGCCAAGCACGATGCCCATGGCCGTCCCGGTTTCACGACCGTGCTGCGGTTCCTCCAGCAAAAGTGGCAGACCGAGCAGGCCACGCTGGTTCGCGACGCTGGCAGGGTAACCGACGCTCTGAATCAGATGCTGGGCGAGCGATCTGGGGATGGCCAGGTTCCGGGCGCCGACACTGTCGAGCGGGCTGCGGCGGCAATCTACCGGGCATTCGACCATAGCCGCGGCGGTATCGCCAGCGGAGCGAACAAGTTTCCCCAGAGCCTGTCCCTGGAATTGCTGCTGCGTGCGTTCCGGGTGGCCGGACAAGCGCAGTATCGCGATGTGGTCGAACTGACCTTGGAGCGCATCTGCCTTGGAGGAATCTACGACCATCTCGGCGGCGGCCTGCATCGCTACGCGACCGATCCGGGCTGGCTGGTGCCGCACTTCGAGAAGATGCTCTACGACCAGGCGCTGGTGGCCTCCGTGCTGGTGGACGCCTGCCAAGCATCGCAAGATCCCGGAAAGAAGGACCTGTTCGCCAGCCGCGCATGCGGGATCTGCGACTACGTTTTGCGCGACCTGCGCAGTCCCGAGGGCGCGCTCTATTCCAGCGAGGACGCTGACAGCGAAGGGCAGGAGGGCAGGTTCTACATCTGGACCCGCGATCAGATCGGCAGTGCGCTTCCAGAGGCCGATGCCCGGCTCTTCGCTTCCCACTATGACGTCTCAGAGCACGGCAACTGGATGCATCCCGGCGATGCTCACGTGCCGAGCGGGCCGAAGAACGTTCTCCAAGTGGTGCGCTCCGCCGATGTCTTGGCCCGCTTGGATTCGGCTCCGGTCGCCGACGTCGAGGCGAGCCTGGCGCGGTCCCGGCAGTCGTTGTTCAAGCTGCGGGAACAGCGGGTCAGGCCAGGTCTTGACGACAAGGTCCTGACTGGCTGGAACGGGCTGATGATCACCGCCTTGGCACGGGTCGCGGCTGTGTTGGACCAACCCCGCTATGGCGAGGCCGCGACGCGCGCGGCGGACTTCGCATTGGCGCGAATCCGTAGCGGCGACCGGTTGCTGGCGACCTACGGCAAGGGGCATGCGCGCCTGCGAGCCTACAGTACCGACTACGCTTTCTTGATCGAGGGGCTGGTGGCACTCTACGAATGGAACGGCGAGCCGCGCTACCTGCTCGAGGCCGAGCGCTTGACCGACACCCTGATCGACCACTATTGGGACAGCGCCGGCGACGGCTTCTTCCTCACAGCCGAAGACCACGAGGATCTGCTCTTGCGCAGCAAGACGCTGCAGGACGGTGCCACGCCCTCGTCGAATTCGGTGATGGCCTTGGCTCTGCAGAAGCTGGCCATTCTGATCGGGCGCACTGACTACCGCGAGAAAGCTGGCGCTATCTTGCGCTTGTTTGTCGATTCCTCGCTGCGCGCGGTATTCCAGCAAGAGCGATTGCTATGCGCTTTGGACGCGTGGCACCAAGGCTGGGACGAAGTGGCTATCATCGGGCCGAAGCAGGACGAACGCACGCGAGCGCTGTTGGCCAAGGCCCACGCAGAGTTTCGGCCCAATATGGTCATAGTCGTCTCCGAGGGGGAGCCGACTCCCGGCACCGAGCGGATCCCCCTGCTTGCGGGGCGCGGGATGATCGACAACCGGCCAACGGCCTATGTCTGCCGCAACTACGTCTGCGAGCGTCCGGTCGTCGAGCCGGACGAATTGTTCGCAGCGACGTAGTTGCCTCAGCGGAGCGAACTTGACACAGCGAGAGCCGAACTCGGATCAGCCCGGCCTCGGCGGCGGTAGCGACGCGGCCGCGCCGCGGATCGGGGAAGGGCAGGTCGTCATCCGGCCGGCTAGAGCGGGCGAACTGCCGGCCGTCCGGCGACTGATAGGGTTGTATCCCGACGAGCTGGTTCAAGACGAGCTGCCCCGGATCTCGTCTTTCTTCGTGGCCGAGAGCGACGGCTCAATCATCGGCTGCTGCGCGCTACAGGTGTATTCGCGCCGGTTAGCCGAGGTGCGGAGCTTGGCGATCCACCCGGACTTTCGCGGCAAGGGCCTCGCTGCGCAGCTAGTAGATGCGTGTCGGCGGCGGGGAATCGACCGCAGGGTGCGGCAGCTCTTCGCCGTGACGAGCGAGCCGGGCTTCTTCGAAGGATGCGGGTTCACCGTGCACACGGGCTGGAAGACGGCTGTGTTCGCAAACCTCCATCCCGACACCTAGCCTCGGCGAGCAGTGTGTCCCCGCGGATGGATGCTGCGGCCGAGCCCTTCGGCCGTCAGCCGATCAGTCCCTGGACTACGTGACCATGAACGTCGGTGAGGCGGCGGTTGATGCCGTTGTGATAGAACGTCAGCCGTTCGTGATCCAAGCCCAGCAGGTGCAGCGCTGTTGCGTGTAAGTCGTAGATCGTCACCGGATCCGCGGCCGGCTTGTAGCCCAGTTCGTCGGATGCGCCATAGGTCTGTCCGCCGGGCAGGCCGCCGCCGGCCATCCAACAGGTGAAGCAACTGGGATGGTGGTCGCGCCCAGCCGTGGCGCCCGTCCCTTGCGCTACCGGGGTCCGGCCGAATTCCGTCACGCCGAGAACGAGCGTGTCCTCCAGAAGGCCTCGGCCCTGCAGATCGGCCAGCAAGCCGGCGACCGGTCGGTCGTACTCGCGCGCCATCTTCTCGTGATTCATGACCAAGCTCGAGTGGGCGTCCCAGTCCTTTCCCGAACCGCCATGGTAGATCTGCACGAATCGCACGCCGCGCTCCACCAGACGACGCGCCAAGAGGCAGTTCTTGGCCAGATCCTGCGTGGCCTCCTCGCCGTGGCCGTAGAGGCGGCGCGTGGCTTCGGATTCCTGGTTGAGGTCGGCGATCTCCGGCACGCTGAGCTGCATCTTTGCCGCAACCTCGTAGCTGCGAATTCGCGCTTGGAGGCTCGAGTCGCCCGGATGTGCGTCCGCGTAGCTGCGGTTCATCTCCCGCAGCCATGCGGCCGCTCCCTTCCGCGCTGTCGCGGAAACACTATCCGGCGTGGTCAGGTCGGGCACCGGATCCCCGTCGCCATGGGTGCGCAGGGCCGTGCCCTGCACCGTCGCAGGGAGGAATCCGTTGGTCCACTGCGCCGATCCGCCCCAAG
Source organism: Terriglobia bacterium (assembly GCA_009838515.1). Classification (GTDB taxonomy): domain Bacteria; phylum Acidobacteriota; class Terriglobia; order Bryobacterales; family UBA6623; genus VXMF01. Next base: position 48,960 of record VXRL01000003.1, read on the forward strand.
GGTGGCTGTGCGGGTCGGGCAGCACCACGAACGCTGGCAGGTCTTGGTTCTCCGTCCCGAGTCCGTACGTCACCCATGCCCCCATGGCCGGAAAGCCGGTCAGGATGAAGCCGGTGTTCATCTGCGCCACGGCGGGCATGTGGTTGGCGCTCTTGGCGACCATGCTGCGCAGCAGCGTGAGTCGATCGGCTTGCCCGGCAAGGTGAGGCAGCAGGCTGCTGACCCACAGGCCGCTCTGGCCATGCCTGCGGAACTCCCACGGGCACGCCCTGAGATTTCCGCCTTGGCCGAAGAACGTCGGCATCGTGTAAGGCTTGCCATCGCGCTTGTGCAATTCCGGCTTGAAGTCGAAAGTGTCCAGGTGGCTCATGCCGCCGACTGCGAATATCTGGATCACTCGCTTGGCGCGGGGCTTGAAATGTGGCAGGCCGCTCGCGGTCGGAGCCGCCGCGGCAGGCCTCAAGGCGCCGGACGGCAGCATGGACGCCAGCGCTAGCCAGCCGAACCCGCCTGCGGCGTCCAGCAGCAGCTGTCTGCGAGAGGACTTAGCGAACATACAAGAACTCGCTGGAATTTAGGAGCCCCCAGCAGAGGGACTCCAAGCCATAATCTTGGACTAGCTGCTTGCTGGCCGCCATCTCGCGCCCGTTCGGGGAGCGCCCGTATGCCAGCGCGAACGCCCGCCGGATACGCCCGTCCGGTCGCGGCGCTTCGCGGCGAAGCCGCGCGCTAAAGCCTCCCACCCGTTGCTGGACGAATGCACTGTTCATCAGGCTCAGCGCCTGCAAGGCAGTCGTTGTGGAGCGTCTTTGCGGCGTCTTGACCGCAGGAAGCGGACAGTCCAGCGCCTCGAGCATGGGGTCCCCTGCCGTAATGACATTCATCCGGTACAGGGTCCGGCGGCGGCGGTCCGGCGTGTCGGTGTGCGTGAGCAGGTAGCGCTTGAGAGAGCCGCGCGCATCGCCGTACTCGAAGGGCCGGAAGCTCGGCCCGTTGAATGCGCGATTTAGTTCCCCGCTTACGGCCAGCATACTGTCGCGCACAGACTCCGCGTCCATGCGGCGCGGGAGGAATCTCCACAGCAGGCGGTTGTCGGCATCTTGGGCAGCGGCGCTTGGGTCGAATCGCGAGGATTGGCGGAACGCCCGCGACATCAGGACGCGCTTGTGGAGAGCCTTCAGGCTCCAGCCTTGGCGAACGAAGTCGGAGGCGAGCCAGTCCAGCAGCTCCGGGTGGGTAGGCTGGCCGCCGTTGAAGCCCAGGTCGCTGGGATTGGTCACGAAGCCGTGTCCGAAGTGCTGCTGCCAGACCCGGTTAACGATGGCGCGGGCGAAGAGTGGGTTGGACGGATGCGCGATCCATTCCGCCATTGCCAAGCGCCGTTCCGAGTCGTCGGCCTGAGGGGACAGGTCGAGGTCTGCCCGCAAGCCTTGGACGCACGATAGCCCTGCCGCCCCGACCTGCCTGCCAACCTGGTCAACCTTGCCCCCGAGCAGGACGTGCGTCGGCTCGCTTGGACGGATCGCTGCGGCATAGGCCAGCTTGGGTTTGGGAAGGCCCTTCAGTTCGGCCGCCAACCGTTCGCGCTCGCCTTCCAGAGTGGCGATCCGCTCGCGCTCGGACTGCGGCATTCGTTCCTGCAATTGTGCGGCGTCGAAGTTCTCTATGCCCCCCGCGTACGAGGCCGCGACCTGGACCCCGGACAGTGCCTCGTCGTACAGGCGCGCCTCCGAGATCCGAAAGTGCTGGTTCGCCTCGAATCGCACCAAAGCGTCGCCGCTGCCGTAGACCTGCAGGCGGCCGGCCGGAACGGAGGCATCCGGCAAGTATGGCTTCCCGCGCAGTTCGCCATCTCGGAAGACTGCAATGGTGCCGTCTTGGCGATAGGAGATGGCAACATGGACGCGCTTGCCGGGCTCGAGCGCCTCGTCCGCCCCCCCTGAATCCTGCGACCGGAAGCTACCGATGGAGTAATTCTCCCAGCGAGGGGAGTCACCGGGCACGAAGCGGATTGCATCGACCGAGGCCCCGCGAAAGCCGCTGAGGCTGCGAATCTCCATGACCGTCTGGGCCTTTTCTGGAATGCTGTCGACCTCGAGCCAAGCCTCAAGAGTCTTCTCTGTGATCTCGCTTTCGATCAGTGCGCTAACGCCGAAGTTGGGGACGATTCCCGGATCGTCCTGATCCCCTTGCGGCAGATTTGAAGACTCGTCGCGGCCGGGGATCTTGCGGAACGCGCCAGAGTGCGCCTCGGCGTTGCCCAAGAACCGCAAGTGCAACGGCGCGAAGTCTGAGCGGCCGTCGACGTCAAACGTCCAGCGCGCCCGGGGGGAGGGCGCACCGCTGTCAAGATCTGCTGGACGCACGCTGCGGTACAGGTTTCCGAGTTCGGAGTCGATCTGCTCAAGGCGCCGCTCGATCCCAGCTATGCGCTGGTCCCGGTCCTGCTTCTCTCGCGGTGTCAACAGTGGCCTGCCGTGAGGCAGGAAGATGTCCAGGCCGGCTTCAGGTACGGGCTGGGTCGGGGGCCAGACGGCTTGGAACGCCGCCTTCATCTGGTAGTACTCTTCCTGTGCGATCGGGTCGAACTTGTGATCGTGACAGCGGGCGCAATTCACGGTGAGGCCCAAGAAGGTCTGGGTGATTGTGCCCAGCATGTCCTCGAGCAAGTCCTCTCGGATCAGGGCTCTCTCGTCCGCAATGGCCGAAGTCAGGCCCACGGCATCGACCGGGCCCAGGGTGAGCATCGTGGTCGCCACGATCGAGTCGTGTGTGACCGGTGCGGCCACGTCGCCCGCCAACTGCTCGATCGCGAACTGGCGGTAGGGCTTGTCGTCGTTGAAGCTGCGGATCAAGTAGTCGCGATACGGCCAGGCGTGCTCGCGGGGAAGGTCCCGCTCGAATCCCTCGCTCTCGGCGAACCGGACCAAGTCCAGCCAGTGCCTCGCCCAGCGTTCGCCGTAGTGCGGCGATGCCAGCAGGCGATCCACGAGCTTCTCGTAAGCGTTGGGTGAGGCATCGTGCAGGAAAGCCTCGATCTGGGCAGGTTCGGGGGGCAGTCCGGTCAGCGTGTACGAGACTCGACGAATCAAGTCCCTGCGCCCGGCAGGGGGAGCCGGTCGCAAGCCCGCGGCCGCAAGCCTAGAGAAGACCCACCGGTCAATCGCACTCGTCTGCCAGTCCGGCGGAGCCGATCCCGAGGTTGAAGGCATCGGGTTGCTGAGCGGCTGAAGCGACCACCAGTCCAGTCCCGGGCGGCGTTCTGCGATCGGTTCCGGCCATCCCGCGCCCGATGCGATCCATTCGTGCAACTCCTGTCTTTCATCGGCCGGAAGTGGAGACCCCGGTGGCATCTCGTCGGCCAAGACACGAGCGGCCAACAGGCTTCTGGCAGGATCGCCTGGCGCGAGCGCCGGACCCCTCGTGCCGCCCTGCAGTGCGCGGGCGCGGGTGGAGAGATCCAACTGGCCTTGTTGGACGCTCGGACCGTGGCACTGGACGCAGCGCCGCTCCAAGATCTCGGTCGCATTTGGCGCTGGCCGATCTGGCGCGGCGTAGAGGGCGGCGCAGTGGAGGAGCATTGCGGTGAACAGCGCTCGAAGCACGGAAGAGCTGCTTCCATTCGGGCGGCTTCGAGGTGCGTTCGGTTCGAGATCCGGCTGAGACCCGTACCAAGACTGACCGGCGTTTGCCATCCGTTTCCGAGACCCGCAGTCTCCGTTACAGGCAAGCTTAGCGCCCGGAGCGGTTGGCCGCAAGAACTCACCGAAGCTTCCGAAGCCGTTCCGCCGCAGGCGGTCCTTGCGGCCGCTCGCATTCGTTGTCGGTGTGAAACGCCGGCGGAACAATAGCGATCACACGAGCGAATCGGGCCGACACGACTGGCCAAGCACGACTGTGTGCAACCATAGACGCAGAGCGCAGGCTTGGGCCCTGTGCTCGGACGTGCCGCATGCAGTGGACTCGAACGACCGCCGGTGGCGGACTACTCGGAGCGCTGCTAGTGGCCGGCGCCATCATCGCCTATAACTGGGGAGCGACACCACGTCTAGATGGTCGGATTACGGAGGTGCGGACGTTGGGCATGGACGCCAAGAGTTCCGTCGCCATCGTCAACTTCGAGGCCACGAACACGTCGAATTACGACGTTGCGATCAACTACCGCGAGGTCGAGGTGGTGGACGAGGCAGGCAACATCAGACAGGGCCGGATCCTGAGCGTGTTCGATGTCGAGCAGCTCTTCAAGTACTACCCGGCGCTGGGCGGAATGAAGGACGAGCCGTTGCTGGACGAGCGCTATATCGCGCCCGGAGAACTGTTTCGCGGCCTGACCGCCGCCCGGTTTGAGATCCCCAAGCACGAACTGGACGTGCGTCAGGAGCTTGTGTTTCGAACTGTCGATACCAAGAGCCGGAAGACGGAGATCCGCCTTGCTGCCGAGTAGGCGAGGTGTTTGTGTTTAGCGAGACGCTGCTAGATCACTTCAGGAACCCGCGTCGCGTCGGTTCGTTAGATCCGCCGGCCGTTACCGTGCGGGTCGAGAATCCGGTCTGCGGCGATATCCTGACGCTGTCGGCGAGCGTAGGGAACGGCGTCGTCCGCGAGGTTCGCTTCAAGGCGCGCGGCTGCACTGCGTCGATCGCCGCCGGTTCCGTGCTAACGGACCTGATCTCGGGAGTATCGCGCGTAGATCTGCGCAAGATAGACGCCAGCAAGGTCGAGGCGGCGCTGGGCGGCCTGCCGAACGAGTCCAAGCACGTCGCACGCTTGGCCAGTGACGCTGCGAGCGCCTTGGCGGACAGACTTGCGGCCCCCTAGCTGGGAGTTGGCCGGTCGGCCTGCCCACGCAGAGATCTCGGCGGTCAGCCGCCAGTCCGCGCCGATGTCTCGCGATCTCGAAAGATCGCCACGAAAAGCGCCAGCACCAATGCTGACAGCCCTGCTGGCAGTGCCCAAATCGCCTGCCAGTCAATCAAGCCCTGGGCCTCATCCAGCTTGGAGCGCTGCTCGGCCAGCAAGGCTTGGACCTCGCCTTCAGGTGCGCCAGATTCCTGCAGGCGTGCCAGTTCGGTGCCCAATTCCTGCACTTCGGCGCTCAGACTGCGCGATTCCTGCGGTGTGTTGCGCTCTTCCCAGACGCCTGCCACCCGGGCGCCTATGAGCATCCCCAGTCCTAGCGTGAACAGCACCAGCATGCCCTGAGCCTGGGCCCGGATCTCCTTGCGGGCCGCCATGTCGGTATAGATCTGGCCGGTCACGAACAGGAAGTCGTAGCAGATCCCGTGGAGGATGATTCCGGCGTACATCATCCACACGACGGCATCCGCCGTGCCGAGAGCGAACAGCGCGTACCGCAGTAGCCAGGCCAGCATTCCGATGGCCAGCATCCACTTCACGCCCAGTCGCCTGAAGAACAGCGGCATCAGCAGCATGAACAGAATCTCTGAGATCTGCCCGTAGCTCATGGCTTGGGTCACGTCCGCGATACCCGCCAGTTGGACGGCCTTGGCAGCCAGCTGGAAGTAGAAGGCCAGCGGGATGCAAATCAGGAAGGTGCTCAGCATGAAAACCGCGAACGATGGCTTGCGGAGCAGTTCAAATGCATCCGCGCCCGCCAGCTCCCGCAGTGAAGTGGCCTTACCCGCCGAGGGGGGAGGGGTGTGCGGGAGCGTGAGGCTATACAAGCCCATGAGCACGCCAGCGGCTCCCGTCAGCTGGAACATCTGGAGTTGATCGCCCCAGCCGATCCACGCCAGAGCGAACCCGGCGGCGATCCAGCCGATGGTGCCGAAGACGCGGATGCGCGGGAATTGTGCCTGCGAGTCGGTGACGTGGTGCAGGGCAAGGGAGTTCGTCAGGGCCAGGGTAGGGAAGTAGCACAGCGTATGCGCCAAGAACACGATGTTGATGGTGGACGGCGACGCCGGTGCTGCCGGGTCCATCAATGCGGCGGCGAGGAACATGCAGCCACCGGCAAGTACATGCAAGGCGCAGAGGATCTTCTCCGTCGCGAAGAAGCGATCCGCGACCATCCCTACGAAGAACGGCGAGATGATGCACGCCAACGGCCCAACGGCGTACGTCCAACCGAGATCGTCGCCGCTGAATCCGATCTTGACCAGGTACAGCGGCGCGCCGACATACCAAGCCCCCCAGACGAAGAATTGGAGGAACATCATCGCGCCGAGGCGCGTTCCCATGCCGCTGAGCATCGCCCCATTGTAGGCGGCGGCCTGCGCACCGGGCACCGCGCCGCCGCAACAGGGGTCCGGCGGGCGAGGCGGATGGCCTGGACGGGGACTTGCCCCGGGCTGAGCTTAAGCTAAGGGATGCCGATGGTTGGCGTGTCCGGTACATCCAGCAAACTGGCCCCCGAAGCGCTCTACGAGTACGCTCTGAGGGTGCTCGGGAGGCGTCCGCACACCTCGGCCGAGTTGCGCGCGAAGCTGGCCCGGCGCTCCGCCGAGGAGAGTGCCGTTGAAGCCGTGATTTCCAGACTCCGGGACAACGGCTACGTGGATGACGAGCTCGTGGCAGAGTCCCATTCCGAATTCCGCCGTGACTACGCCCTAGTCGGCCACAAGCGGGTGTTAGACGAACTCCGTCGTCGTGGAGTGGAAACGTCCACCGCCGAGCGGGTCGTCGAGGAAGTGTATGACGAAGCGGATGAGGCCGAACTTGCGCGGGGATTTCTGCGCCGCAAGCTTGGGCAAGACCTCGCAGGCGTCAAGATCACCGGGCGGCGGGAGCTGAATCGCCTATACGGCGCGCTAGCGAGGGCGGGGTTCGAGTCCCACGTCATCGCCGATGTCCTGCGCGAAGTCTCTGGGGACGATGAATTGCTGGATGCCTTGGCGACTGTTGACCCAGGCGACTGACTTCCTGAACTGGATCCTCGCGGGTCCTCTACCTCGAATCGCTGACACGAAGTTCGATGCTTGTTGCGGGAATCATGAGCGGGACGTCCGTGGACGGCATCGACGTCGCCTTGGTCGAGCTCAGCGGAGGGGCCGCGTCGCTCCGCTGCCGCCTGGTCGCCTATCACGAAATCCCGTTCCCCGACGCGGCCCGGGACGAGGTGCTGGCTGTGTCGGATGCCGTCGTCGCGACTTCGCGGATCAGCCAGCTCGATTTCTTGCTGGGAGAACTGTTCGGACAAGCCGTGATCGAGGCCTGCGGCCGCTCTGAGGTGGCTGTAACCCGATTGGACCTAGTGGGATCGCACGGCCAGACCATCTATCACCAGGGCGAGCGGGAACGCTGGCACGGTTTCGAACTCGCGAGCACACTCCAGATCGGCGAGGCCGCTTGCATCGCCCAGGCCTGCGGCGTGCCCGTGGTGTCCGACTTCAGGCCCTCCGATATCGCCGCGGGCGGGATTGGCGCCCCGCTCGTGCCCTATGTCGACTACCTGCTCTTCAAGAGCGATGCAACCAGTCGCGTGGTGCTGAACATCGGCGGCATAGCGAACCTATCTGCGCTGCCCGCCGGCCGAGACGCCCGGGCAGTTGTCGCATTCGACACCGGGCCGGGAAATATGGTCATGGATCAATTGATCGCACACTTCACGGACGGAGAGCAGCGCTACGATTGCGATGGGAGGATGGCCTTGAGTGGCCAGGCCGACGAGGCATTTGTCGACGAACTGCTCGCGGACGCTTGGTATGCGCTGCCAGCCCCGAAGAGCACTGGCCGAGAGCGCTACGGAAAGCGCTTCGCCACGCGAATTCTGGGCCGGGTCCTCTCCCCGGCAGACGCCATGGCCACTGCTGCGGACTTGACCGTGCGCAGCATCCTGCTCGGCTTGGAGCGCTGGGTTCGCCCTGTCATGCCGGTGGAGCAACTGCTCGTCTCCGGTGGGGGATGGCGCAACCCAGCTATCGTGGAGCCGCTTAGGGACGGCCTCGCGGGGACGCGCGTTGGGCCTACCGATGATCTCGGCGTTCCCGCGGGCGCCAAGGAAGCGATCGCATTCGCCGTGCTTGCCTACGAGTCGTACCATGGACGGCCCGGCAACCTGCCATCCGCCACAGGGGCGGACAGGCCGGTCGTGCTGGGCAAGATTTCCCAGCCGGGCGGCGTCCTAGCCGACTAGCCAACGCGATTCCCGGCGGTGGAACCTCGCTCCAGTCCTTGGCGATAATCGGGACTCGCGACTCATGCCTGCCTCCGAACTCTCCCAGCTGGCTGAGACAGTCTGGGCCAGCGACCAGTTCTCGGCTCGCCGCCTCGGGCGCTATTTCCTGGTGGAGCTCAGATCGCCTCACCGCGTGCTGAGCACCTCGGCGCACTGTGGAGGCGAACAGGATGGCGTCCGGTTTCTCGCCAACCACCAAAGCTGCGAGGGGCGTGGCGACAGCGAAAGGCAGGCGCTGATCGCTGAAATGGGGCTCGTTCGCTACCACCGCGAGGTCTGTGCTGAGCTCGGGATCGACCCGGACCGTACAGCCTTGATGGGAACCGCGGCAAGCATGGCGTGCGTTACGCATCGCCACTGCGAATTCGGGGATCTGCGGGCGGATGCCTTCGTGTCGGCGGGTGTCAAGGGAAACGCGACGACGGCGGGGGATCCGGCTCGCTGGGTCGAAACCGAGAACGGCTGGGCGGAAGTGTCGCGGTACGAAGGGACGATTAACGTCATCCTCGTTCTCGGCTTCTCTCTTTCCCCGTCGGCTCTGGCCAGCGCCGTCGTGACCATGACTGAAGCCAAGTCGGCCGCGCTGGCCGAGCTCGCCGTGCCAAGCCTTTCTTCCTCCTCTGTTGCGACCGGCACCGGAACGGACCAGTTCTGCCTGGCTCATCCTCTCGACTCCCGAGGAAAGCCCAAGGAGTCCACCAGTACTCACGTGAAGGCCGGAGAGATTATCGGTGTCGCCGTCAAGGAGGCCGTCAAAGAGGCGCTGCGCTGGCAGAACGGGCTCGAGCCGTCTTACACCCGCGGGTTCTTCCATGCGCTAGGCCGCTTTGGCCTGACGCAGGAGCGCGTGCTGGAATATCTGCGGGGCGAGCTCTCCGAGCGAGAGTTTGCGCTCCTTGCCGACAACCTGCAGGCTGTCTTCTACGAGCCGGGTGTAGGTGCGGCCGCTCACGCGCTGGCGGCGGTGCTGGACCGTGTTAGATGCGGCACGTTGCCGGAGGCCGCTGTCGGGGAGGCCTTGCGACAGCAGGCTGCCTGCCTAGCATGCTGCGTTGCCGCGCGGCCGCAGAACTGGCCCGTCCTATATGCGGCGTTGAGCTGCCGGGATGAGGACCCGCTGGGACTTATTCTCCGCGCGGTGGCCCAGGGCTGGAAGGCGAAGTGGGCTTGACCATGCCGTCCCCGGCAGGTGGACTGCTAGTTGCAGCGGCAGCCTTAGACTTCGCTGTCGGGGACCCCGCCTGGCGGGGACATCCGGTGCGATTGATGGGACGCTCGATCTCTGCCGTTGAGAGCTGTCTGCGCCGACTGGGTGCCGACGGGCGTGTCGGCGGATGCGCCTTAGTTGCGTTGGTCGGATGCTTGTGGACCGGCGCAGTTTGGGCACTGCTCGTCGTGCTGGACGCGGTGCATCCGATTGCCGGAACGGCGTTCCACTTCCTCTGCATCTATGCTTTCCTTGCCCTCGGCGACCTTCTCCGTCACTGTGACGAGGTTGACTCGTCCGGTGGCGACCTCGCAGCCGCTCGCCGAGCCATCGCCAAGCTCGTGGGCCGCGACACGGCCCGCATGGACGTTGCGGGATGCCGGAGGGCTGCGGTCGAGAGCCTGGCGGAGAACCTCGTCGACGGCTTCATCGCCCCGGTCTTCTGGTACGCGGTTGCCGGCTTGCCGGGACTCGTGCTGTGCAAGGCGGTCAGCACGATGGATTCCATGGTCGGATACAAGAACGACCGTTACCGACTATTCGGTTGGTGTGCAGCGCGATCAGACGATCTGCTCGTTCTTGTGCCTGCCCGGCTGGCTTGGCTGCTGATCGGGCTAGCAGCCCTGCTCGTGCCGCGGGCGTCGGGCAGGAAGGCGTTTCGTATCGCTTGGAGCCAGCACGGTGTCGTTCCTGGACCGAATCCAGGCTGGAGCGAGGGTGCCATCGCAGGTGCCATTCAACGGCGGCTCGCCGGGCCAATTTGGTTGGCCGGGGATCTGGTGACGGAGACTTGGTTGGGCGACCCAGCGGATCCGCCAGCTGAGGCGTCAGCTGACTATCGCCTCGCTAGGCGCGTCGCACTCTTGGCGGCCGCAATGACCATAGGCCTGGCGGCTTGGTGGCTGCTGGTTACCGGATCCGCGGGATAGCCACGGGGTTGGTTCGGCGGTGAATCGGCGTGCAGGTGACAGCAACGCCCATGCATTCGGGTGCGTGATGGCAGGTCAACTCGAAATCGATGTTCGGAAATCCGATTTCAGCGCCGGAGGACCCGAGGCGGGGAACCGGCGATTCCCGCAAGCGCGGCTGACGGCTACCCGTCGACCAATCCGTTCGCAGTGGATGCGCGGGCGGGAATCGAACCCACGAATAAAGGTTTTGCAGATCATCATTCGAATCACTGTAAGTGTCTGATTTTAAGTAGGTTAATGTCATGTCTATTCCACGTAGGACCCAGCTTGGGACCCACGGCAAGGGCTGGAGCACTAGTCTTCACCCCGAAGAGTCGCGCCGTTCGCCGGGGACTGCCGCGTTGGATTGGCCTTCGATAGGCCAGTCTTGTGAGTCGTCCAGTTTCCCTACATCAAGACAAGATCACAGAGGCCTTCAAGCCGGGTTGAGCCTGGGCCCCGCCAACATCCCACTCCTAAACTCCTTGGTGCCGGGATCTGGTCCGCCGTGTTCAGACCCCTCGAGCGGCCAAGGCGAAACCCACGACAGCTCCAGACTGGGGCAACCAAGAACCACCAGCGGCGATGCTTCAGAAGGTGTCGCCATCGCGGTGTCGGTACTGACACTGACCCTCGCCTCCGAGTTCTCTTATGAAGCAGTTGACTTGGGCGACGAGCTTGGGCGGGGCCGCAGCAGTCGTCGCAATCTTGGATACGTTAACGAGCCAACCGTATGGCTTAGAGTCTCGCCGTGTCTTGAATTCCCGCACGTCGTTCCCGTTGGCGACGTACACCTCCACCTTTCCCTGCTGTGGGCCCTTTTTCGCTATTCCCCAGCCGGCCCTGGGGCTCCACACGAGATCACCGGCGTCGTGCTCCATCGACGCCTGCTCCACCGTGATCTGTTCGTATGATCGTTTGAGCGAGCACTCGAGCTTGCGGAGCGAGCGACCCAAGCGCATAGCGAGCGAGCCCGCAGCATCGATGGCGTCTGGCGTGGAATAGGCGTGAAACAGTTCAATGAGTCGGCTTTCTCTGGCCGACTCGAGGAGTTCTCGCCGAGAGACAAAGGCGCGGAACAACGTAAGCTGCTGCAATCGTTCTTCAGTTGACTCGCCGGAGAGCATATCCAACGCTACAAGGAGCGCCAGCCAAAGCCGCCCGTCTCCTACTTCTCGGGCAAACGCTTCAGTATGCCCGCCGTCTGCGTAGCGTCGACCCACCGCATTAAGGAGGGCCTCGCGCTGGTGATAATGATCATCCGTTAGGAGCACTCGCGCGGTACGGGCGACCCAGCCACGGCGCTGCTCCCGGGTGCACCAACCCCGTCGTTCCCCCATCACGGCAGTTGCTATCGGGTAGGCTGTGGCTTGCGCAAGTTGAGTCGCGGTGCACGCGGTCATAAACTCTTGTGCCTCATACTTGCCCAGAAATCGCTCCATGTGGTTCTGGAGGATTCTACTTGCCCTCTGATCCACCGCATTCGGAGGTTCCTCCTTTACGACTCTGACAATTCGGTCAGATGGGGCCGGACTAGGCCCTTGCCCTGCCTCATCTATGACGTGGGTCTCTGCATTTTCGTCATCCATTGGCGAAAACAATGCACGAAAGACTCCATCAATCCCGTCGTCGCTCGCGGTGCCACGATACCGGACCGAAGAGCTAATGTACGAGTCTCGGAGGGAGACCAGCAAGGCCTCGGGATCAAGTGGCCGATGGCACTCGACCCTCCCGGGCTTTTTCTTCGAGGGGCTTCGTGCGAACCGCGAAACATCAGGATAGGACGAGCTGTCGGTTAGAAGAGCCATTCCGATGCGTCCCAGTTCGTGCGCCAGCCTTTGGTCGGCGGCATGGGACTCAAAGTGCGCCATTGCCCCCATAGTTCCCCGGAAGTCGATACCGGTGACAACATCTCTGAGTTCCGACAAGCGGTCAATCCAGTGGAGGTCAGACTGGAGCCTTCGTGATCCCGGGCCCTCAACTGCGACGCGAACCATCGTCGCTTGGGAGTCTTCGGCAGCCCTGCTGAGGTCACCTTCCCACTTGCTGCCCGCGCCTTCTAGGCCCACCCGCGTTCTCCCGATTTCCAGAAAGACAGTTGCGCCGGGTTGGATCGGCGGCTCGACCTCCAATTGGACTGTTCCACTTACCTCGGCGGAAGCAGTCACGATTCGGAGGGGCGAGATTCCTTCCCGACCGTTTTCAATTGCCTGAGGCTGCGGAATGAGTACAACCGAGGGGTCCACCTTTTCCTGGTCGAAGACCTGAAGAATGTCCGAGTATTGTCCTGGATCTGGAGAGTCCTCCACCACCATGGCTTCAAAATTCTGTCCGGGGATGAGCCATGCGGAACTTGAACAGTTTGCCGAGCCCCATAACACCCCGCATCCGTCCGGCCCGTCGAACCAGTAGAACTTGGCGTGCATCAGCTTCTGTCCCGGAGGCGGCACCATCCGCACTTTCGCTCCCAGGTCTCTCAGTATTGATACTTGGAGAGATGCGCATTCGGGGGTCAGGCAGATGTCTATGTCCTCGAGTCCGAACGCCTCGGAAGCCCACCGGAGAAAGCCTGCGTCACGGTCCGTCGATCCAGTGAGAACTTTGAGGCTCGTAAAAGTGCGACCGGCCCACCGCCTTTCGACTTGCACCCCGATCGGTTCTTCGCGACTGATGAGGACGTGGGGCTTACTTTCCTGGGGGATGTCTTCCAGCCAGGGTAGACGCTGTGCCTTGTGAATTAGGTCCTTCGCTAGGCCCGCGGTGGTCGAGTCGAGGAAGTACAAGAAGCTTGGCAACCATCCGCATCCATCCAGCACGCTGGTGTCAAGCTTCCAGGCGCTTCCAAGCTCGCTATTTCCACCCCATCCGCCTCGGGTAAGGTTGTTGCTCCCAACCCATGCCAGCCCTCCTTCGTCTCCCAGGCGGAGAAAGATCTTCGGATGAAATGCCCCCCGCCATTTCACGGGCTGAAGGAGGTACCGACGCCCCAAGTGTCGTAGCTTCCCAAGATGAGAACTCAGAGCGCGACGGAGTTCCCGTTCATCAACCAGGACGAGGACGCTGTTCGAGCCCCCTGCCCAGAGGTCTGGAAGCACGAGTCGCTCAAAGAAGTACGGGTCAAACGAATAGGTTGTAAGGAGCGCGATCGGGTACTCAGGTTCCCGAAGGAAATCACGCGGATTCACTGTGGCACCGTCTTCTGGAGGCTATCGACGGCGCGATCTAGAACGATCTCACCTTCTTCGGTGAGGCCCGTGTTGGAAATCAACTTGAGCTGCTTCAACCAGCCAATCGCTTCTGCTAGGCGAGATGCCGTTCGGCCCGGTGAGTAATCACGCAAGCCAATCCACCTGTCTCCCTCTATGCGCAGGACTGCAACATCTCGCCTTGGATCCTGAGCGAGGCGCGAATAGGCGATTTGGGTGTGTTGGGTCACTGTCAGGGAAACGAGTTCGCCAATCGCCTCGTCTAGCGGAGGATTTCGATCCATTAGCCTCTCCAACCGCGGAAGCACAACATCCCTCATTCCCAAGCGATTACTCCCTCCAAGCGAAAGCCCGTCGAAGAGAGAGCCTTGCTCACGTACGCCAATTCCAGCGCGTCGATCGGACAAGAGCCAAGCGAGCGGGAGGAGCAGGAGGGCACCTCTTCCGTAGCCCCTGCGTGCCTCGATGAGTTTCCATTCATCGAATCTCCCTTTCCACCGCCGAAGGCCTCCAATCTCTTCGACGGAGTCCGAAGATGCCCCTTCCACGGTCTTCGCCAAGTCGGCGATGCGGACATCGCGGAGGCTTCCGACCGCCCCAGAAAGCCCGAGATCTGTCCACAGTCGATCGAACGCGGAGCTGTTGCTCAAGAGTTCTCCTAGAACCTCACCGCCGAGCCATCCTCCCATGCTGCTGCCTTCGGAGTTGAGAAACGAGACGACTTCCCCGAGCGCCGCCTCGTGAGCGACGGCCAGAGAGTCTCTGACTTGGTAAATGAGCCACCCATCGAGCGAACGGCGCAGGACGTCTGGAAACGCTCGCCCGGGTTGGCGGGCAGCGCGCATAATTTCCGTTTCCGTTAGTTGGGGATTCGTGCGCTCAGTGTTGCGAGACCGCGATAGGTACAGAAGGAGAGCGCATGATCGAACGCGTTCGACTTCATCAGAACCTGGCTGCGGGGGAATGATTGCATCGATCAATAGCTTGCGCTCCTCATCAGAGAGCTCGCTGATAGAGCACACCTCTCCGAACTCCTTCAGTTCCTCTAGGTCGGCTGATTCAAGAGTCTCACCTCGGAGAATGCGTTGCCCAAGGGCGGTGGAACCCCATCTGCTCCGCAACAGCTGCGCGAGAGGTTGGCCGAGTTCGGTTCCGATTGACGGTGCGCCCGTTGGCCGAATACCTACCAAACCAAGTACCTCAGCGGGTCGTGCGTATGCGTTGAGGGCTGGCTGATCAACGAGCCCATTGAGGGGGATCAGCGCGGACTCCGTAGCTAGGCTCTTACGAGCACCATCGATTCCCACGATGTTGGTTGCATTCGGCTCGACGAGCGCGTTACCCAACGCAAATGCGGTCTCTACGGGGATCGCGAACGACATGAAGGCATCGTACGAATCAGGTGGTGGGCCAGGGGCGGTCCGATAGGCATCAGCGACGAAGGTACGGAACGATACGTAGCGGAGCTTAGGAGAGATTGTGGTGACCGCATCGAGGAGTGAGAGCCCGATCGCCTGCACAGGGAGGCGAAGGCCTAGTAGATCCTGTCCCCGAACGCTACTGGGGGCAAAGTCAACCCAACCGGGGGCGTTTGGACTCAATTTGAGGTCCATTTCACGATCACCTCCGGGACGCCCTCAGTAGCAACTATATCTACCGCATGTGTCAGCTCGTTCAGCTCGCCTACCATTCAGTTCCCATGAGCTTCGTCAACTTCAACACCTGGCGGATCAAGAAGTCGGACCTGCCTCGGAACCCACCTGCGGAGTCCAGCCTAGCTGAGCACCTCGGCCACGAGTGCATACCAGATGCGCTGTGCCAGTCTGGGCTGGCAGCGATGCTCTGAACGAGTCTTGTCGATGTGGCAACTCGGTGCAGAGGGTCTGTAAGCTCAAGAGTACGCTTCGCCTGTGTGCCCGCAGAAATCGGAACAGCCTCAATTGCTAGGCGAATATGCTATTGCCGGACCTATGGCGGTGCCCCGAGGTGTGTTACCGCCAAAGCCGGACGAGGAAAAGCCTCGCAGAGCCGGACCTGCTCTAATGCCGGTCAGCACCCGAAGGCACCAAGGCTCTCGAGACGCTCAACGGCCTCGGGTTCTTTCAGGGAGTCCGGGCTGACGCCTCCGTAGCGGAGCCGGCCGCTCTTCCTCAGGGTTGGCATCACCATTGGCTCCCGAGCAAGCTGACCAATCGAACGCGTTGTCGACCAGTGGTCCGGAGGATTGATAGCCATTATTCTCGTTTAAATGATTGTAGTTCAGCAACTTAGAGGAATAGACGAACAACTCATCCCTTATGACGTCCGACAGCATGGCTCCGTAGCCAGCCCTGCCGGGATTCCGACGTGTCACGCAACGATTCCGGTGCGTGGATGTTTCGCAAAAGATTGCGCTCCGCGATATCTCCGTGCAAAGCGCGAAGTACGGACCGCAACAAGTCTCAAGACTTGGCTCCCCTGAAACACGGACCGTGCGGAAGTGCGCTCCACTGCTCCGCCCTTGGCCGAGGGGCGGTCTCTGGCGATCGCTGATGCTGCAAACTCCACTGGGGAGGCGGCAGCATCTTTGCGAGGGCGGTGCGTTGCATTCGGAAGCGAGGCAATGAGCGCCCAACGTGGTCACTGGCCACGTACCATCCCAGGCTCTCGCGAAGATCAGCTGCCGGTGCTGGATCCTTGCTCGTCCACCCGGTTCCCAGTCTGCAAATCGAGATCTTCACAACGGAGGTAGACAGGCAGGCCAGAAAGGCGTTCAGACGTCAGATCCGCACGCATTCCGCAAGCTTCGCATCACACAAATCCGTGTCGGCATCAAGAATTCTTACGGCTCTCCTCCACCTTGCGCTCGCAATCCTCCAGAGATCGAACGACGATGTCTTCAAGGCTGGCCGGATCGTATTCTTGTACATCCAACACCCAAGGATACCTTTGAGTATGCTCGAACATCCCGTAGGGGCGGCTACCGGAAAGAATGAGCGGCTGGACCGGGAGCGAGGGAAGGTCCGGGACGACTGATTGCAGCTCGTGCGGCACGCTCGACGGGTCCGTCAGATCGACAAACACGAATCGGGAAAGGTGCGCCAAGGTTCGGACCGTCTCTGTGAGATCACGATGCTCGGGACCTTCGAAGTCGAAGAGGACCGAGACATATCCACGTTTTCGGAGAAGGTCCCGGATTCGGTGGAGCGTTGGCTTTCTCTCGGGGTTGAAGCTTCCCAGGATCAGCACGACCCTTGAGATGATCGTGTCGATTACGCCACGTATCTTGGAGTTCATTACCAAGAGAGAGATGAACTGGGCAACCTCGACACTGTCGACCGTCAGGTTTGGCCCGTCGTCAGAGATCAAGAGGTCGCTCTGCTTGGCTCCTTCGAGTTCCAGGTCCCAGGCCGAAATGCCGTATACAGAAGTGTCGTGCAAGACCACGTCAGAAAGATCGGCCTTTACGAGTTGTACGTGATTCAGCGAAGAACCAGAGATCCTCGAGCGTTTGAAGCTGGTTTCCTCAGCGCTGCAGTATGCCAAGTCCGCATCCTCGAATACGCATTCCTCAAACGACGCAGATCCGATTCTGGTCACCCGCATGCTTGTTCCGCGAAACGTGCATTCGAGGAAGTTCGAAAAGCAGAGGTCCGCAGAATCTATCACGCAGTCATCGAAATTACAGCGCTCTATGATCGAGTTTCGCCACGCTATCCCATGGAGGTCGCAACCAGAGAAATCGAATCCTGACAGATCCGGGAGATCGTAAACGCCAGAGCCTAGCCTGACATCCTCCTCGAAATTCACCCCCCTGAGGTCGGGACGAACGTGCCGATTCGCGACACGCCAGGCATTCCAACCGTCTGCACCCTTTCTCAGGATGTTGAGGTGCTCCTCGTTGGTCATCGCCTGTCTCTGGGCCGTTGGCTGCAGCTTTCAGCTTACGTCACTCCTGTTTGCCCGTCACTTCGCCCACGAGCATCGAACCGGAAGTGCCGGGGCTCGCCGTGTGGCCGCACAACGAAGATCTTGGGCATGGCGCAGAAGCTCGCGGAGAGCACCAGTCCCTTTTTGCCTCCCAACCCGGTCGGCGATCAGGACGACCAGACGCAACTTTGCCGGAAATCTCCTCTAAGCGCACGATGGAGGCAATTTGGCAGCAGCCAGTCGGACCCCCTTTCCGTTTTGGACTGGGTAAACTTGCACTCCAATCTTGCTGTCATGCATCCTCTGAGCTGAGTGGTTGAGTGATCTACTGCCGATATCCCACTCGTTCCACACCGCTTCAAACTGTCGAGTCGTCTGCTTGATGGGCGGGTATAGGAGCAAGAACACAATCAACATTATTTGCGGTCATGTTGAGAATGCGATTCATCCGATCGCTCAGCCTGAGAATTACTTGATCTTTCCTTGGAGACTCGAATCCTAAGACTAGAATTCTATATTCTTTCTCGAACCGGAATTTAGTCTCTTTTGTGAAACAACTGAGGATAGAACGTGAGGATTTTCCTGCATACTTTCCCACAAATTCATCCCGATAATCTGTATAGATTATCGATCCATGGATCACTATAATGTTCCTGTCGACGCCAATTAGAGGAATTCTTCTATATCATTCCTTCCAATTGGTTCTGCTGACACTGAGTCGTCCAATCGCTGTACCAAGTTCGAAACACACATCATCAATTTCTTTCCTTGAAATGAGTGTCATACGGTATCTTCTATTTCTACAGAAATAATCTCTAACGCTTTTCCATTCTGTCGAAGATGGATTATTTGGAACCCTACACAGACACCAAATCCAGCCTGGATTAGAATACTGTTTCCCTCCTGATTCTACGATCCTGATCTTTCTCCTAAGTTGCAGTGGAATGTTTCTGTCGAGCCAATAATGCCGAATGGATTCACTGAGATTTCGCCTAGCAGGTGCCAAATCCAAGACCCCTTCGTTCTTGTCAACCATATCGGAATTTTCGCTTTCCATTTTCCTACAGTGATTTAGAGTGATCAAGCTAGTTGTCGGACAGACATTTAGTTGGTATTGTAATTCTGTGAACTTCGCAAGAGTCCTCGACTTCGTAGGTTGCCCGAACCTGTATACGCTTACCTTAAATTGGTTGTCGATGTTGAGCGTTTTCGTGCGTTTCGAGAGGGAAATCTTAAGGTAGGACTTCCCGTCCCAGTCACTATACACACTCATCGGTCGCTTTTGCTTCGAAGACAATCAAACCGCAACCACTAGACCGACATCGGCCACGAAAAAACAGCCCGAAGATCATCTGGGGAACTTGTCACCCACTTCACCTCCCCCGTGGTGAGTCTGATTCTTGAAACTGCCCCAGCCTCAACGTATGGAATGTCTATTGGATCAGGTGACCCACCCCAGCCAGCTATTAGCCGAGCTTCTCTTACTGATCCCGGTTTGAGCGCCAAACACATCGAATGCATTCGTTCGCCCTGTATACCGCTTCCGGGCAATATCTGACGAGTTCGCACTCCAACCGACCTTGGAGCAAACAGCGAAACCAGCCAATCAACAAACCATCTGATCATTGTGTCCTCGTCCCCTCAGCCGTCAGTTCGCTGTTCAAATCCTGCTCCGCCAAGAACCAGCCTTGTACAAGCCCTAGCTCGTGAATCCAAGTCAAGCGAGGCACTGCGTGTTCAACTAGGGGATCTGAGGTTCAAGGGTGTCCTAGCAACTCCCCTGTACTGCAATTATACTTACCCCGCCAGGTCCTCCTCACTCTGTCTGAGTGTCCTGTTCAGTAGGTGCTACATGATTCAAGGATGACCAGCGAGCTACAGGGCATAGCCGGTGTACGCCGTGCCGTCATGGCCTTGTACGTTCGAACTGAATCCGGTCTCTAAGGCCTGCAGCAGCAGCCATGGCCAAGTTTCTGGGTGAGATGCCCGTACAGCTCCGCGAGCGGCAGCGCGACGGCGAACATGTCCCTGAACCGACGCGTGCGGAAGTCGTTCACGCCGACCCACACCGCGACCTGCGGGAGGCACTGCGGAGATGGCGGCGCCCCGTACCGCCTCGAGACTCCAGCTCTTTGCTAAGGTCGCGGCCAGCTTGTCGTCCCACGTCCGTTCGTGCAGCAGCCACGCAGCGTTCTTCCTATTGGTTCCGCCACACTGTTGACAAAGAACGGCACCCCTCGCTTAACGTAGATGTCCCGGGCGCCCGTCGCCCAGGCCGTATCCATCGGTCGAGCGCCCGCACTCGCTCAACCTTCAACCGATATAGAAGAACGTTGACATTGCTCAGTCTCAACACGCAGCCCAGCTAGCGGCCATTGACACTGGACCGGTTCCTCGACCTCTAGAGCGTCGGTCAGCGTACCACGGTGCTGCCTGTCGGCCGTGCCCACCGATAGCCAGTAGACGTAAACGCCGATGCATGCCGAATATGCCTCTCTGCCGCGACATCATGCGCGTCTGTCACGAGGTTCACCCGGCGGGCCTCCACTTCACCGCCCTCTGCTGGGAATTCCCGGACAACCCCACCCGTGACGTCCGTTACCAGGGTCGAACTGTTGGAGCACCAGGGCCTCCTCCGGGGCGACAAACTGCGCGCCATCCCTGGCGACGGCACCTTCGTGTCCGTCCAGTGGATCCGCCAACACTGCCCAACTGGTGCAACCGTTCGGCCAATGTAGCTGCGGACTGTGACAGAGAGGCGAAGCGAGGCGCTCTGATCTGTCCTCGGCAACACCCCTCCGAGGCCTTCCGGATCCTCCGCTCCCGCACCCACGGCCACGTCCTGGCCGCGTGCCACGCCTGCCGCCAGCTCGGCCTCCCCCAGCTGGTCGCCTCCCAGCCCTGCCCCCAGCGCGACCTCGTCTGCGCCATGATCGCCGCCCGCATCCTGCGGTCCCAGACCAAGCTCGCCACCGCCAGCTGGCACTCCACCTCCCTGCCCGACTTCTCCGACCTCTGCCACCTGGCCGCTGGCGGGCTGGTCCTGCTTGACCTCAGCTCGAGCTACTTCGAGGGCGTGGCCTGCCCGCTGGCCCGCTTCGGCCTCCAGCGCGTGGTGCTGGTCGGCGATCGCGGCATGCTGGCGCAGACGCGCATCGACCAGCTGCGCGAGCTGGACTAGCCGCGCCGGTGCGGGCGCACATCATGCTGTGCATGCTGACCTACTACGTGGAGTGGCACATGCGCGAGGCCTGGCGGCCGCTGCTGTTCGCCGACAACGAGGTGGCCGAGCGGGCCGCCACGCCGGACCCGGTCGCGGCGAAGGAAGCGTCCGCCAGCGCCCAGCGCGAAAAGGCTACGCAACGGGCGGCCGACGGCACGCTGCTGCACAGCTTCCGGACGTTGTTGCAGGATCTGGCGAGCGTGATGCGGAACGTCTGCCAAGCCACGGGGCCGGAGGGCTCGCAGCCGTCTGAATTCGAACTCGACACGCAGTTGAGCGCGCAGCAGCAACGCGCCATGGAACTGCTGAAGGGAATCGGCACCTAACGCAAACCAGCACCGCTTGTAGGCGCTTGGCGTGAATTTCGCTTAGCAACATCTGCGTGAAAACGAGGGACTTGTGCCCAAGACTCCGTCAGAACCTCCGTCTAACACATCAAGGATGGCGACGATTTCTTGGGCATTGGCATCCCGCGCCATTTGCAACGCAGTCTTGCCGAGATTGCTCTGGATCTCCGAGCGCGCTCCTGCGTTCAGCAAGGCTTCCACAACTCCGGGGTGTCGCAGGGCCGTGGCAGAGTGCAAAGCGGTCCCTCTGAACTCGCTGTCTCCGGCTATCTTCGCCATGAGAGCGTTCGGATCTGCTCCATCGTCTAGCAGCGCCTGTACGATTTCGAGATTCCCTCGTTCGACGGCAAGATGCAGGGCCGTCCCCTTCTGCGTGGAGCTTCGGTCCGTGAAGGTCAAGACGGCGTCTGCAACGGCCCCGGCGCGCAGGAGTGATCGCACGATTCCGAGATCATCTTGCTGGATGGCAAGATGAAGCACGTTTCCCCTTAGGACGGAATCGTGATCTTCAGCATCCACTCGCGCGCATGGATCGGGTCCCTCCTCTCTGTCAAAGAGTGCTTGCACTGTTTGGAGGTCACCACCGGACACCGCCTTGATCAGCTGGCGATCAAGAGTGTCAGCCTCCGAGATCCATTCTCGAAGGAGGCGCTTATCGCGTTGCCGATCAGCCTCCGACTGTCCATCTGGTCTACGTTCAGGCATCGAGGATTCGTCCGGAATCGTAGCATTCCTCGCACCCCGGGACGTCAGCTCAAGAGAATCGGATTTTGATGGTCCAACCCGTGACTGAGTCGGGTTGGCAACTCCAGTCAACCGACGATGCTGGCTTACAGAATCCTTCCTGCCCAAACTGCTCGACCTAGGATCGCCGCGTCGGTGGGCCAAGCGACATCCGGATATGTCGGATTGTCGCTCCCGAGGTGCCAGTTCCGCCCAGATCGTCGTAGTCGCCTGATGAGCAGCCGGTCTCCGGAGCGCACGGCACAGATCCAGCCCTGCGTACGACGCGTCCGCGAATGGTCCAGCAGGACTAAGTCACCCATCTCCAAGGCCGGCTCCATCGCCTTGTCCAGCATTTCGATCAAACTGCACTTGCCAGGGTCGATGTGGTGGTGCACCAACCGGTCATGGAGGAAGGTGAGATGTCCCAACGCTGGTTCGGAACTTCCTCCGAATCGTCGATCATGCCGGTCACTCTCTTGCGACGCGGCAACTACTTGGAATCCGGATGCGGTCACGGAAGTCAACTTCTGCACAGGGTCGGGAACATCCGTTAGCCCGGCCAGGTAGTCAAGAGAAACGTTGAGTACAACGGCAGCCTTGACCAATCCGTTGAACTGAAAATCAGCACGCCCGCTCTCGACACGCGAGATCATTGTCTGGTCGTAGCCGCCACCTAGTTCCTTCGCTAGCCTAGCCTGGGTCCAGCCCAGCCGCTTCCTAGATTCGGCTAAGCGCTTCGCCAGCATTGAATTGAGTATAGCATCAAGAAAGTGGTCGGATCCCCTTGACATACGATTATTATGCATATATTATGAAATAGAACATGAACCAAACGCATACCAGCGAGGACCGTGCTGAAAAAGCGACTGCTTTCAAACAGGCGACCATTTCCCGCGGAGGGCGAGGGGGTTCTCGCCCGGGTGTGTCCGGGATTGCCGACACACTGGCATTGCGTATCGTGACGCGAATTCTCTTGCAGGAGGCAATTGCATCGTGACAACCACGTCAATCCTGCGGACCGAATCCGAGGCCGCGAGCTTACTCGGGGTTTCGGTGTGTTCTCTGAAGCGCTTGAGGCTGGCTGGACAGG
>VXRL01000097.1 GCA_009838515.1 Terriglobia bacterium
CCATTTCCACCCTGGCGACATCCGAGCGCCAATTCGGTTGACTCTCGAAGTCCGCGTACACCGCCCAAACCGCTCGAATGGGCGCATCGAAACGGATTTCAACGGTGGTGCGGGTGGTTGCGGGCAGCAGCAGCGCAGTGACGACGGCCAGCCCCGCCACGACGGCCACGGCAAGCAGAATCCAGTTCATTCGCCCAACTCCGGTCTTTGTCCGACCCATTCCCCAAGTTCCGGTGCCAGCACAACGAGGCAGCATAAGCGAATTATGTAGCAGAACCGGCAGTGGCATCGGTGGCTGGATAACTGTATGCTTAACCACATATCAGGCCCCTCCGACCAGTCCGCCGCCGCCATCCGCTACCGGATCCGGCCCGTAGCTCCGGCGAAGGCGCACTAGTTCAACCGGCTGGCTGGCGCCTGCCGGTACGTCTGGAACTGGTTCCTCGACCGCCAGCGGCCCGGGTGGCTCGGATGGCGCTTCTAGTCCGCTGAACGCCTGCCGCCGCCTTGCCGACGTTCCACAAGTGTGCTATTGCCCCTGCCTTCTCAACGACAATGCGGATTGCTCGTCGTAGCACAGGAGTAGTTTGGGTGGCCGACAACAGCGCGATTGAGTGGACGGATGCGACGTGGAACCCGGTGACCGGATGCACGAAGATTGGGCCAGGGTGTGACAACTGCTACGCTGAACGGTTTGCTGAACGCTTCCGCGGCGTGCTTGGGCACCCCTACGAAAACGGATTCGACCTGACGTTGCGGCCAGAGAGGCTCGCTCAGCCTGGGCGTTGGCGCCGGCCCCGGATGATCTTTGTGAACTCTATGAGTGACCTGTTCCACAAAAGAGTCCCCGATACCTTCGTGGATCGCGTCTTCGACGTGATGGAGGCGGCGGACCATCACGTCTATCAGGTGCTTACCAAGCGCAGCTCTAGGCTGGCGACATACGTCAACCGCCGTTACACCTGCACGCCGGCCCCGAAACACATCTGGCTTGGTGTGTCAGTTGAGGACCAAAGGCGATCCAAGCGCATAGCCCATCTTCGCCGTGCCAACGCGACAATTCGCTTTCTCTCCGTCGAGCCACTGCTTGGCCAGATCGGTCCCGTCGACCTGAGCGGCATTGACTGGGTCATCCTTGGTGGCGAAAGCGGTCCGGGTGCTCGACCCATGAATGTCAATTGGGCCCGGGAGATCCGTGACCAATGTACCGATCAGGGCGTCAGCTTTTTCTTCAAGCAATGGGGCGGGAAGACATCGAAGGCAGGGGGGCGTCTCCTAGACGGCGAGTTTCATGATGGCTTCCCGTTGGGCTTCGACAAAGAGATAGACCATGCGAAACAAGAGCGCCCAGTTCGTCTGGCGGCCAGGAGCTGAGCCTCCAAGAATCGAAGCCCACACGGACGCGAAGCTGCGCCTGTTGGGGGCTTATCTCGATCGCTACTTCGATGTCGTCTGCGCCTTACCTCACATGGATGTCCTGCGCATCGCCTTGGTCGATGCCTTCGCTGGTGGAGGGCTGTACTGGCGGGAAGGATCACCCCGTATTGGTTCCCCTTTAGTCATGATCGATGCCGTCCAACGCGCTGTCGCTCGCATCAACTCTGGTCGGCGGAAACCGCTGAGGATTGAGGCTAGGTTCTACTTCGTCGACGCGGACGCTAGCGCAATGGAGCACCTGAAGATCACCCTAGCGGCCACCGACATGCCGCAGGACATGCGAGAGTCGATTTCGCTGCGAAGTTCGACTGCCTCAGACGCGCTGCCGGCTATCGTCCGAGAAATCTCTGCATGGACCAGAAGCGGACGATCCATCTTCTTTCTGGATCAATGTGGGTATACAGACGTGCCCAACCGGGATGTTCGCTTGATTTACCAATCTCTGCCGAAGTCTGAGGTCGTCGTGACGTACAACTTTGGCGCGATCTACGACTACATGAATGACAACGCCCGTTTCCTTGCAGCAATGGCACCCTTCGAATTCAGTTCCGAGCATCTGCTCATGCTGCTCAAGGAACGCCGACGCCAGGCTGGCCGCTTCTTTGCGGGTCGTCTCTTGGGTCAGATGCTCAAGTCGAACATCGGGGCGCGGTTCGCATCCCGGTTTTTCCTGCATTCAGACGCCGCGAACAGAGACATGTGGTTCGTTCACTACTCCAAAGTTCCTCGCTCCCGCTTGGTCATGAGCGAGGCCCATTGGGCGATCAAAAACTCCTCCATCACTCAAGGTGCGGCCGGACTGGACATGCTCGGATTCAGTCCCGATTGGGAAAATCAGATCGGCTTGGACTTCGGCTTCGAGTACACTGATGAAGGCCGCATACACACTGCACTCATGGCGGACCTGCCTCAGTTACTCGATCAGTTCGATGAGAGTTCGGCGCCGACTTTTGACACGTTGCTTGTTCTGTCTGCCGACAACACGGCCGCGACCGAAGGCCAGTTCAACAAGGCTCTGAGATCACTCGAAAGTGAACGAGAGATCGAAGTGTTGACACCGAATGGCGGCCGGAAGAAACTCGACGCCCAACTTCGACCCCAACATCGAATCCTATTGCCCCGTCAGGGTAAGCTGTTCTGAATGAGTGAGATGGACTTAGGGGCTGCTTTGGAGTGTTGTCTCTAGGCCGCGTGCCTGTAATGAGGGTGCTCGGAGGGGACCACGATAGCGACGATCAATATTAGGCTGCCCGCCAAGTTGCTGATACGCGAAGATCGCGATGTCGGACATTAATCCACAGTGGCTCCGGTAGTTGACGCGAGTGTCGCGGTCAGGAGGTGTTTCGTCGAGGATGGCCCGGATCTCTTGCGCAACCTTCTTGACGATGACGAGGAACTTCATGCGCCCCATTTGCTTGTGTCCCAGTTAGCCAACGCGCTTGCGAGCACCGACTATGGTGATCTCACTGTTGCGCTGACCGGTTCAACGGGCGACGCATAGCGGTCTGAACGTGACACCGAGTACCGAGTTCCTGTCCGACTTGTCGCCGCGCCCGTGGAATCCGCAATCAGGTCATGGCCTCCAGTCGGCAGGACTGTTCATTGGCAACGGTGCCAGCGCTATGGAGGTCGCTGTCGCATCCGCCACCAGCGTGTTGGCACGAACCACTTTGCTCGATGTTTGGAAGGCCCGACGTGCGGGCCGAGCAGCCCCTGTTCTCTTAGTCGTCCTGCATCCCAAGGGCGCGTCCCTGTGTGGTGCCTCGGGCGAGAATCCGCCTGTCCACCAAGTTGCAGACGGGGCTCAAGCAGAACGGCTTTGCCGTGAACTGCTCGAACAGCCTGACCGGCACGCTGCTCTTCGCTTTTTGACCCAGGCGTTTCCCTCGCTGGAGGCGTTGCTCCCGGGCATAAACAACCAAGGACTCTTGGCTCTCCACGAGTTGCAGCAGGGAGTGCGCCAGCGTCCAGATTGGGATGAAGCGGGTAGAAGGGCGTTGTCTGCCGTGGGCTGCCGGGACCACGACCTCGTGCAATCACTCGGCTATCGGATTGAGCGTCTCGACAATCTGACCTTCATTCTGTACGGCGGCGGCAGGCGAAGTGCGCTCGCGGTAATGCTCCGACAAGACGAGTTGCCTGAAGCAGGAGCGCCTCGATTCAACAACATTTCGCCGGTTAGCTACGCTCTAGCAAAGGCCGATGACGAAAACCTGCCATGGGTGCTCGTTGTTCAAGGCAACAGGCTGCGGCTCTATTCGGCGAGGCTTGAAGCTGGTGTTGGCCGCAGGGGTAGAACGGAGACTTATGTAGGGTGCCAACCGTCACTCCTTGCCGATCGCGACCTTCCCTATCTTTGGCTCCTCTTCTCAGCTGCGGCTCTCGCTCGCGGCGGCAGCCTTGCCGGAATCCTCCGAGACTCCCACCGTTTTGCTGGCGATTTGGCGGCCCGGTTGCGCGAACGAATCTACGAGGAAGTCGTCCCGATCCTTGCGCGTGGTGTGGCAACCGAACGCGGCCTTTCCTCGACTTCAGCACGGGATGAAATTGACCGCGCCTACGCGATGGCGCTCACGGTTCTGTTCCGGCTGTTATTCATCGCCTATGCGGAGGATCGCGACCTGCTGCCCTACCGCTTCAACGATGCGTACCGCCGCCGCTCGCTGAAGCAGAAGGCGCAGGAGCTTGCGAATGCCGTTCACAAAGAGCAGCCCATAGCGAGGGGCGCATCGCATTGGAACGAGGTTCGGGGGCTGTGGCAGGCGGTGTCCGAAGGCCATTCCGAGTGGGGCGTCCCTGCCTACAATGGCGGACTGTTTTCCGATGACCCGGACGTCTCGCCGGCTGGCGCAAGCCTTGCCGCCCTATCGTTACCGAATGACATCTTCGAGGCGGCGCTCAGGGTGCTCCTGGTGACGGAAACCGCAGAACGTGTGCCCGGCCCGGTCGACTTCCGATCGCTCGGCGTACGCGAGTTTGGAACGATCTATGAGGGGCTGCTCGAGTCCGAGCTCGCCATTGCGACAACCGACCTCACGGTGAACAAACGCGGCAGCTACGTCCCGGCGCGTGGATACGACCAGATCGTCGTATCGAGCGGGGAGGTGTACCTTCACGACCGATCGGGTGCGCGCAAGTCGTCTGGCAGCTACTACACGAAGCCGTTCGCTGTCGAGCACCTGCTAGACGGCGCTTTGGAGCCTGCGCTCACCGATCACTTTGTGCGCCTCGACGCGATGGACGAGACCCAAGCCGCAGCGGCCTTGTTCGACTTTCGCGTCGCCGACATCGCGATGGGGTCGGGCCACTTCCTGATTGCTGCCATCGATCGGATCGAGCGACGGCTAGCCGACTACCTTGCCCAACGCGACCTCCCCGGCGTTCGTCGGCAGCTTGCGGAGCTTCGCAACGCCGCAATCGTCGCCCTCGGTGAACACGCCGAGGCGGCTACCATAGAGGACGGGCAGCTATTGCGCCGCATGATCGCCCGGCGTTGTATCTACGGCGTCGACGCCAACAATCTCACCGTCCAACTCGCACGGCTTGCCGTTTGGATTCACACGTTTGTTCCGGGGTTGCCGCTATCCGTTCTGGACCACACACTCGTCCACGGCAACTCCCTAGTGGGTGTCGGCGCGGTTGACGAGATCCAGCGGCAATTTGACGAATTGGGGAAGACACACCCAATGTTTGATGTGGACGCGGACCAGCTCATCGGCTCCGCTTCCGAACCGCTTGGTCGCTTGGCGAACCTCAATGACGCCACCTTGTCTGATATCAAGACTGCGCACGATGCTATTCGACAGGCCCGCGAAGCGGTGGCCCATACCGAGGAGCTTAGCGACCTGATTACCGCCGGCACCCTGTCCGACGATCAGCAACTGATGGCTTTCCCGATCGTAGAGTGGCGCAATCCTGACTACCGGATTTCAATGAGCGCCGCCTTGGCAAAGGCGCGTCAAGAGCTCTACGGCCTGCACCACCTCCACTTCCCGATCGCATTCCCCGAAGTGTTCCTTCGTGAGCGGCCTGGCTTCGACGTGATTCTCGGCAATCCACCGTGGCAGGAAGCCACCATTGAGGAGCATGCGTTCTGGGCGCGCCACTTCCCTGGCCTTCGCGCCATGCCCCAGAGCGACCAAGAGGCGGAGAAGCAGCGGCTGCGCAAGGAGCGGCCCGATCTCGTCGCGCTGTATGACTCCGAAGTGTCAGAAACGGCGCGCATCCGCCGCGCCAAGGCATCCTCGCGTCCCACAGTCAGGCCTTCGCCTACCTTGACCACGTCTTCGAGTTCGATGGAAACGTGGATCTTGGTGGATCCGCACGACGGGCACGGGGGCCGCTCGTCGTCGCCCTTGGAGGACCAGTCCTTGGGCAACTGCGATCCGCAATCTGTGCATTTAACCGTGCGGGAGACTTCACCGTTGGCCATGCGTAATATGTCCAGTTACCTTGACCGTTGGGATCTTACGGGGCATGTAGCTTTCCGCAAGGTTGGTGCATTGCACTGACCAAAGTGTTAGTGCGTCATTGACAAACGTCGATTCAAACGTCTATGTTTATGTCTAGGCTAGATGAATAAAGCGCAACGCGATAACGACGACGTCGAGGAGGTGGGCAATGTCAAGCGCTTTGGCGGAAAGCAACGTGGTGGCTGAGAAGCTGGAACTGTTGAGATCGCGGGCAGCGATACGGTCGGTGGACGTCGCGAAGATGCTTGGCACGACGCCGGAGACGGTGTCGCGATGGAGCCACGGGCGCACGTATCCCAGGTCAAGCAAGGAGAGTCTGCTTGGGGACCTTGAGTACATCGTGGACCGTCTGTCGGACTTTTATTCGGACGCTAGGACCGCGCGCGGTTGGCTGTTTTCAAGGCACAGGTACTTCGGCGGTGCCCGTCCAGCCGACCTGATCCGGGAAGGTCGGATCGATGAGGTGCTGGAAGCGATCCAGTCCATGGACAATCCCACGCATACCTGAACCGGTTGTGGGCTTCAGTGATGCGACTGGTAGGTCGAGTTGCAGGCGGCGGCAGTGGTAGCGCGCGATCCCAAGTTGTTGGCACATCTGGAAGGCTGCGCCAAGGGACCGTTCGAGGGCTTAGTGCATCGGGTGGTTTGGTCCGACCGAAGTCCCATACGGGGAAGCAGCAGGGCGCGCGGTCGTTGGAATGACCCGGAGGGCGGATTCGAGATCCTCAACACGTCGCTGGAGGCCGATGGGGCGCGTGCCGAGTTCGAAGCGTTCTGGTCTTTGTTCGAGCAGCGACCCGACCGGCCGGCGTCGAGTTGGCGCCTGCGAGTCGGGCTGAAGCGCGTCGTGGAACTGGACTTCGAGGACCTGGAGCGGTTTGGTGTCTTGCAGTCGGACTACCGAGGGCGCGACTACGGGCGCACTGGAGCGATCTCCGATGTCGTCAGTTGTCTGGGATGTGACGGGTTGATCGTTCCGTCGGCGCGATACGACGGTCGAAACCTAGTCGTGTAACTGCAGAATCTGGACGCGGATTGCCGCATAGAGGAAGTAGAGTCGAGTCTATTTTCATGGTCTGACTAGGCTGGAAGCCACGCTGCGAGCCGCCCTCGATTGAGTCGCTGTTCGTTGTAAACCTGATCGAGGAAGCTAGGCAAGTGCGTGTTGTTGACATACTGATTTCATAAGCCACGATCTTTGAAACATAAATGAGAGAGACGCGATGGCAGCAAAGGTGATTCAGTGGCTCCAGTTAGCGCCGCTGCCGCCACTCCGCAGATCATGTCGGATCTGTCGTACATCGTGATGCGGTTGGGCGAGTACTACGGCCACGAGGAAGTGCGCGCTTGGCTGTACGCCCGGCATCCGCAGCTTGAGGGGGCGCGGGCGATCGACCTGATCCACGACGAGCGCACGGAAGAGGTGATCGCCATTCTCGACCGGTTGGATGCCGACGCGTACCTCTAGGCATGAGAAGTCAACGCCGGCGCAGCCGCCTCCATCTTGCCGCCGCCGTGTGCCATTCTTGGCTCGGCGGAACCTAGAACCGCGCCTCGATGCGCAGCCCGACCCTGTGCTCTGGCTCCAGGCCCGCGCCTTGGCCAGTCCCGTTGCCGTTGGTGGCATCGCGCCGCGACGCCTCCAGCGACAGGTGGAGCGAGCCGGCGCCCGTGCCGCGCGAGAGCCGCCAGCCGAGCCGGTAGTCGCGCCCCGCCTCCGACAGCCCGAAGCCAAGCTCGGGCGTCGAGGTGAAGCGGTGGCCGAACGCCGCAAGGCCGTAGCCGAACCGCACCTCTAGGTGCCGCCGGGCCAGCAGCCCGCCGTCCGCCGCGCCGCTGCCGTTCGCCGCGAGGCCGGCGAGCGTGCCCCGCTCCAGCAGCGCGTCCGCGCCGCCCGAGGCCTGGGCGCCCAGCGTCTGCGTCAGCGCCAGGCTCGGGCCCAGGCCATTGCCGGCCCGCGGCTCCCAGAGTGTTGTTTCCCTCATTAGTTCGTTGGGCGGACCCCGTTTTTCCCCGGATTGTT
>VXRL01000033.1 GCA_009838515.1 Terriglobia bacterium
GGGCCGGCGGGGCCGGCGGCGGTTCCAGCCTCACCATCGAATCCCTGGCCGAGCCGGGATCGATTGTTCAAGCAGGCGACGTCGTGGCCGTGTTCGAGTCCAAGCGCACCGCGGACATGCTGGACACCTACAACTCCATGCTGGCGCAGACCCGCAGGCGTTCCGCGAGTCGAATCTCATCCCTGCTGATCGACGCTGCCAACGTAGAGCAGGACCACCGCAAGGCTTTGGCTGATGCAGGCAAGTCCAAGCTCGAACTGCGCACCGCCGAAGTCAGGTCGAAGATCCAAGCCGAGATCCTCGCGTTGCAGGCTCAGCAAGACGAGGCCTCGGCTGAGCAGCTCACCGAAGAGGTCCGCTTGAGCCGGATCGCCAACACTGCTGAGAGGCGCGTGTACGAGATCGACATAGAAAAGGACGAGCGGCGATTAGCTAGGACCATGCAGGACATGGAGAAGATGCGCCTGCGCACGCCGGTCTCTGGCCTTGTGGTCGTCGAAACGATGTTCCAGCGCGATGGGTTCTCTCAGGCCTCGGCAGGCGACACCGTCAATCCCGGCTCTACCTTCTTGCGGATCGTGGATCTCTCCAAGATGGCTGTGTACGCCGACATCAACCAGACCGATGCACAGCTTGTGGAGCTCGGATCGCCGGCCACAATCCATCTGGATGCCTATCCTGACGCAGCCTTCGAGGGGCGCGTTGCTGCAATCGGAGCGGTCGCTTCGGCCGGACAGTCGGCCGGCGGTGGCGGCAGGGGCGGGCGTGGCGGCTCGCGGGGCGGTTCGTCCGGCCAGTGGGTCCGGCAAGTGCCGGTCCAGATCGAAGTCCTCAGCCAGGACGAGCGAATCAAGCCCGATCTGTCGGCCAGCGCCGATATCCTCCTGGCGGCCGAAGATCAGGCCTTGGTCGTGCCGCGCTCCGCACTGGGAGAGGTCGGAGGCGAGGATACCGTATGGGTGCAGGATGGCGGCAAGTTTGTCGGGCGAGCGGTCCGGGTCGGCCAACTCAGCGACACCGAGGCCACCATCCGATCAGGCCTGAGCGCCGGCGAGGTGATCGCCGCGCAACCGGTGCGGGACCCAGACCTACTGCGCGCGGCGCGGTGACCCGCGTAGATCGTTCGAGCCCTCGCACTGGCCGGCTCAGAGCCCGGTCAAGGTGTTCTGGATGCGCTCGACCTGCGATTCGTAATCGCTGAGCTTCTGCCGCAGCGAGCTCACGACGTGCTCGGGCGCTTTCTCGACGAAGTTTCGGTTGTCGAGCCGACCTCTCGCGGCGGTTTCTGCCTTGACAAGCGTGGAGAGTTGTTTCTCCAGCTTGGTGCGGAGTGCGACACGCCGCTCCTCCGGCAGTTGCACAGCCAAGTCGAAATCGGCCGTGTGCCCCAGCGCCTGACCGGCCCCGGCCGCGCCCGGGCGGGCCGTGGCCTGCAGGTTGGCCAATCGACGCAGGGCCTCCTGCTCGCTTCGCACCACGTCCAGCGTGATTTCGTCCTTGCTAAACACCGTGCCGCGCAGTGTTTCCCGTGGCGGAAGATTCAGTTCTGCCCTTAGGTTTCGGGCCGTAGTGACTAGGGCCTGAAGGATTTCCACGCGCCGCTCTGCATCCGGGTCTGCGTCGCCTTCAACGGATCGCGGATAGTCGGTGAGGGCGATGGACTTGAGCGATCCGGGCGTGTTGGAGGTCAGCCGCTGCCACAGGTCTTCGGTGATGAACGGCATGATCGGGTGCAGCAGCCGCAGCGATCGCTCAGTCGCGGCCAGCATGTTCTTCCAGCCGTTGGTCAAGCCGCTGCCGTCCTCGAACGAGAGTTTCTTGAGTTCGATGTACCAGTCGCAAAACTCGTGCCAGAAAAAGTGGTACAGCGTGCTTGCAACCTCGTGGTAGCGGAAGCTGTCGATCTGTTCGTTGGCTTGGGCAGCCACGGTATCCAATCGCGAGAAAATCCATCGATCGGCGAGAGACACCTCTCCAGTCCGCTCGTCCGGGAGGGGGCGGTAATCGGCCAAGCTTGCGGGCGTCCACACGCCAGCACGGGCCTTCTCCAAGCTCATGCCGACGAAGCGCAGTGCGTTCCAGATCTTGTTCGCAAACGTGCGGTAGCCCGCGATGCGCTCTTCCTTGAGCACCACGTCCGAGCCCTGTCCGGCCGACGCCACCAGCGCGAAGCGAACCGCGTCGGTGCCGTAGCGCTCGGTCATCTCGATCGGGTCGATCACGTTGCCCTTGGTCTTGGACATCTTCTGCTTGTCTGCATCGCGAACTAGGCCGTGAATAAAGACCTTGCGGAAGGGCACCTCGTCGGTCATCGCGATGCCGAGCATCATCATCCGCGCCACCCAGAAGAAGAGGATGTCAAAGCCCGTGTTGAGCAGCGCAGTAGGGTAGAAGGCCGTTAGGTCGTCAGTCTTGTCGGGCCAGCCCATGGTCGAAAACGGCCACAGGCCGGAACTGAACCAAGTGTCCAGCACATCCGTCTCTTGGTGGGTGACGCGCAGCCCGCGCCGCGCGGCCTCGGCCCGCGCCTCGTCCTCATTGCGTGCCACGACGAACGAGCCGTCTTCGAGATGCCAAGCCGGGATGCGGTGGCCCCACCAGAGCTGCCGAGAGATGCACCAGTCGCGGATGTTGCGCATCCACTCGAAGTAGTTGCGCTGCCACTGGTCCGGCAGGATCTCGGTGCGGCCTTCTTCTACGGCTTGGATCGCGGCATCTGCCAGCGTCTTGGTGCGGACGAACCACTGCGTCGAAACCCGCGGCTCCACCGCCAGTCCGGATCGCTGGCTGCGCCCGATGTTGTTGGTGTACTCCTCGATCTTGTCGATCAGCCCCAGTGCCGCGAGATCCTCGACGATCTGCTTGCGGGCGTGGTTGCGGTCCAGCCCCGCGTAAGTGCCGCCGTTGGCGTTGATCTTGGCCTCTTCGTCCAGAACGGTGATGCATTCCAGTCCGTGCCGCTGGCCCGCCGCGAAGTCGTTGGGGTCATGCGCGGGCGTGACCTTGACGATTCCGGTGCCGAATTCCGGGTCCACGAAGTCGTCGCAGACGACCGGAAGGCTACGGCCCACTAGCGGCAGCTGGACGCTGCGTCCGTGCAATTGCCGGTAGCGCTCGTCGTCGGGGTGGACCGCCACGGCTGTGTCGCCGAGCATGGTTTCCGGACGGGTCGTGGCGACCACGACGAAATCTCCGTCTGCCCCTTCGACGGGATAGCGGAGGTGCCACAGAGAACCCTCTTGGGTCTCGTACTCGACTTCTAGGTCGGAGATGGCCGTGAGTGTGCCCGGATCCCAATTGACCATGTACTCGCCGCGGTAGATCAGGCCGCGCTCGTATAGGCGGACGAAGCACTCGGCCACAGCCCGCGACAGCCCGGGGTCCATCGTGAACCGCTCTCTGGTCCAGTCGCAGCTCGCGCCGACGCGCTTGAGCTGCCCGACGATCTTGCCGCCGTAGGTCTCCTTCCAGCTCCACACGTGCTCTAGGAACTTTTCGCGCCCGAGATCCCGGCGGTCGATGCCGTCCTTGGCCAAGTGGCGCTCGACCAGCATCTGGGTAGCGATACCGGCGTGATCGGTGCCCGGCAGCCAGAGAACGTTGCGCCCGCGCATCCGCTGCCAGCGCATCGTGATGTCGACCTGAGAGGTCTCGAACATGTGCCCCATGTGCAGCGCGCCGGTGACGTTGGGGGGCGGGATCACCAGCGAGAACACGGGTTTCGACGAGGCAGTGTCAGCTTTGAACAGACCCTCACTGACCCACCACTCGGCCCACGCTGGTTCAATCTGCGAGGGATCGTAGGCTTTCTCTAATTGCATGAAATCGAGGGCAGGGAACTAGACCCACTGTACAACACGCACCCGGCCGGCCTTCTGGTCAGCCGGTGGCCGAAACGCCCGCTCTCGGACGCGGCGCGCTGGCTGGTTCAGGGCAGGATCTCGCGGGCCGATCGAACGTGGCTTGGGAGCACGGAGGGGGGCGGCGCGCTCGGACAGGAGTGGCCTTACGGCGCTTGCCTGGCAAGCCCGCCGATGTCCTGACCGGAACATGGTTTGCTTGGTGATTCGGACCGCGATGAGGCCCGATACGCATCCTGATCGCCCTTCAGATTCACCAGCCTGAACGGGTTGAGAGCGGCGATGACGCGGGTTCCTCCGTGACCGGTTCGCCGCGCGAGCACGCGATTTCGCGGTGGATTCCCATATCATG
Organism: Terriglobia bacterium; assembly: GCA_009838515.1. GTDB lineage: Bacteria > Acidobacteriota > Terriglobia > Bryobacterales > UBA6623 > VXMF01. Next base: position 4,213 of record VXRL01000033.1, read on the forward strand.
TAGGAACATGCCCCGCCCGATGGATGTGTACGAGGAGCTGGTGGAGCTCCGCCGCTCCGGTGAGAAGTGCGCAGTCGCGACGATCGTCGAGGTCGCCGGCTCGATCCCGAGCTTCCAGAGCGCCAAGATGCTGATCCGACAGGACGGTACCATGGTGGGCACCATCGGAGGCGGTTGCACCGAGGCTGAAGTTTGGCAGGCGGCACGCGATGTCATCGAGACCGAGAAGCCGCGCATGCTGCAGTTCAACCTTGGCCAAGAGGCGGCCTACGACAACGGATTGATCTGCGGCGGGCAGCTCAACGTGTACGTGGAACCAGTCTTGCCAATGCCTAAAGCGCTGATATTCGGCGCGGGCCACATTTCCAAGAGCCTGTCCAAGGTGGCCACGTTGGCGGGATTCGCCACCACCGTCATTGACAACCGCGACAGCTACGCCAACCGCGAGCGGTTTCCCGAGGCTTCCGAGGTGATCGCCGCCGAGTACGAGGATGTCTTCCCGACGTTGCCCTGCAACGATGCGACCTACGCGATCATCGTCACGCGCGGCCACAAAGACGACATGCGCGTGCTCCGCTGGGCGGCCGCCCAGCCGTTGCGCTACGTCGGCATGATCGGATCGAAGCGGAAGACGATCGAGGTCGCCAAGCATCTGCTCGCCGAGGGTGTCGCGCTCGAGAAGCTCTCGCGGATCCACGCGCCGATGGGTCTCGATATCGGGGCCGTCACGCCGGAGGAGATCGCTGTTGCCGTGGTAGCCGAAATGATTCGCAGGCGCCGCAACTCGCAGGACGGATGGAGTCCGCTGTCGAAGTCGATCTTCGCCGAGGGTCTACCGCGCGCGCTTACGGCCGCAGGCGTGGCCGACACCGAGTCGGTGTCTGAGACAGAACCCGTAGCCGAGACGCGGTGAGCACGGCGGGTCTGATCCTAGCCGCCGGTCGCTCCTCCCGGATGGGCAGCGACAAGGCGCTTCTGGACTTTCGCGGACGCCCCTTCCTCAGCCACTTGGCGTACCTGCTGCTCCCTCGGGTCGATTCGCTAGTAGTCGTTTTGGGGCATCATGAGCAGCGCGTTCGAGAGGCGCTGCCAGCCTCGTCGCGCGTCCGGGTTGCGGTCAACCGCGATTACGACCGGGGAATGCTGACATCCCTGCAGTGCGGGCTGTCGCAGATTGGGCAACAGGTGGACGCGCTGCTGTGGATGCTGGTGGACCATCCGGCAGTGCGGGGCCACACCCTCGACAGATTGCTCGCGGCCGCCGCGGATTCGCGCGCTCCACTGGTAATTCCCCGGCATGGAGGCGAGCGTGGCCATCCGGTTGTGCTGTCCAAGCGGGTGATGAGGGATTTGTTGGACCTCGATCCCAGCTGCAGTCCGCAAGATGTCGTGCGCGGCTACTATCGCGAAGCGCATTTCCTCGACACCGCTGACAAGGGTGTCGTGCTGGACATTGACCGCCCGGAGGACTATCGCGGGCTTGCCACGCCCGCGCGGGCCCAATAGGGCCGGTTCTAGACTCGGTGAGTCCTCAGCCCCTTACGCGCGTCGGGAGCTGTGTCGGGGGCCGGGAACCCTCCCAGCCTTCTCGCAGCATGTGGGCAAGGCCGTTCAAGAGAGACACGTGTTCGGGCCGGTTGGCGATATTGCGCAGCTCGTTGCGCGAGTTCTTGTAGTCGTAGAGTTCGACGGTGCTGTACGGGCTATCGATCCCGGACCACTCGGTATAGCGGTAACGCTCGGTGCGCATGGAATAGCCCATCCCGGGACCCACGCCCGGAATGATGCGGGGGTGCTGGCTGAACACCGCTCTCTTCCACAGGCGCTTCGGATCGTCGAAGATACCTCGCCAGCTGGATCCCTCCATGTTCGGGGCTTGGGGAACGTCGCAAAGCGCGCACAGGGAAGGGAACAGGTCGACCGACTCGACGAGCGCCTCGGTCTTGCGGCCCGCATTGCGCTGGAGCGGGGCCCGCACGACCAACGCGGTGTGGGTGGCGGCCTCGTAGTTCGAGTGTTTGTTCCAGAGACCTAGTTCACCTAGGTGCGAGCCGCTGACCCCTACGATTGCAACCGCGGTGCGCTCTGCGATCCCGTTCTGGTCTAGGGCGTCGAGCAAAACGCCGACCTGGGAGTCTGCGAAGGTCAAACATGCGCGGTACGCCCGGATCAGCTCGCGCGCCTTCGGTATGGGGATCGGCCCTTCGCCGGGGATATCGTCGTATGTTCGGATCTCATCCGAACCGTGGAGTGCGAATCTGGGCGCATCGCGAGGCGGGTCGGGGTCTTTCGGGATGTCCGACCTTCCGGTGGGATAGAGCTTGAAGAAGCGCTCCGGCGCGATCATCGGGAGGCTGGGCCCGCGCAGGCCAACTGCGATGAAGAACGGGCGATCCCTCAGTTGCGCGATTGCTTCCGCGGCCGCCGCGGCAATCTGTTCGTCGGGGAGCTGAGACTCGTCAGCCGAGGATGCTCTCCAACTGCTGGATGTTGTCGCCCTTGCGACTGTCCCGGACTCTCCTTCCGAGATGCGCCAACCGCTGCGCTGCAGCCGCCGCCAATTCGCCTCCGACTGAGCGTCGTTCTCGTCGCTGCGCCAAGCAGGCCCGCCCGGATTCCACGGTGCAATGCTCCAAGACTGCCGGTCGTCCAGCGCCGGAGATTCGAACACCTTGCCGAACGCAGTAGTCTCGTACCCGTGGTCGCGGAACTGCGCGGGCAGGGTCATTGCGTTGGGCCGATAGGCTCGAAAATGGATCCGCTGGTCGTAGACGCGGGTCGTGTCCGGCCGCAGGCCTGTCAACAGGGTCGTCCTAGAGGGGCTGCTGGCTGCTTGCTGGCAGTAGCTTCGCAAGAAGGTCATGCCGTGTGCCGCCAAGCGGTCGATGTGCGGTGTCTTGACCCGCGGGCTGCCGTAGCAACCCAATTCCGGCCGGAGGTCGTCCACCAGCACCAGCAACACGTTGAGCTTCGGCTGCGGCTCCGCGGTCTGCTGGGCCAGGCCGGCGGTTGCGGCCGCGAGCCCGGACAGTGACGCTCCGCCAGAGCATAGGAACTCGCGGCGGGAGGTGTGCAAGCGATGGTTCACGGCGGAAAGCGGTTTGGCGGGTTGGCCGCTCAGACGTGCAAGCCCGCGGCGTCCCGCAGATGCTGCGCGGAAGGCCGCGGAGGGCGCTTCACTCTTGCCCGGCTCAGGCCACGTGGGCGTCGATCCTGTCCGCCACTCGTGCCTCGGGGACAGCCCCGACAATCTGCTCGACGGGCTGGCCCGCCTTGAACAGCAGCATGGTCGGGATGCCGCGCACGTTGAAGCGCTGCGCGGCACTCGGGTTCAGGTCGACGTCAAGCTTGCCGATCTTGACCTTGCCGGCGTACTTTTCGGCCAGCGAGTCGATGACCGGGGCCATTTGCCGGCACGGGCCGCACCAAGTTGCCCAGAAGTCGACCAAGACGGGTTGCTCGGAATTCAGGACCTCGGAGTCGAAGTCCGAATCGGTGAACGTGAGTGTGTGGGAACCAGCCATCAAGAACCTCCAGTGGATTGAAATCTCAGCGTAGCAGACTGAAATCTCAGCGCCCCTCAGCGATCCAGATCTGCCTTCCAGTCGTGCAGCAGCGATAGCGCCTCGAACGGGCTGACGCGATCGACATCAACGGAGCGGAACTCGGCCATGATGCTCTCCTCGGCCGAAACAGATTTCGAGGTGTTGGCCGGGGGCGGGGAGTCGTGCGGCGCGCTGTCGAACTGCTCGTGATGGGCCAGCACCTCGCTGGCACGGACCACGACGTCCGGCGGCAGCCCTGCCAGTCGGGCGACTTCGATGCCGTAGCTGCGATCCGCCTTTCCCGCTTCGATCTTGTGGAAGAAAACCAGCCGCTCGCCGGACTGCTTGGCAGACACGTGCAGGTTGAAGACGCCCTTGCGGGCCTTGGGCAGGGCGGTGAGCTCGTGGTAGTGCGTGGCGAATAGGGTCTTCGCGCGAACCTTGCCGAGGATATACTCGGCGACCGCCCAAGCGATTGCCAAACCGTCGTACGTCGAGGTGCCTCGCCCGATCTCGTCAAGCAGGACCAGGCTGCGCTCCGTCGCGGTGTTGAGGATCTGGGCCGTCTCGGTCATCTCGACCATAAAGGTGGAACGCCCCTGCGCAAGGTTGTCGCTGGCACCGATTCGCGTGAAGATGCGGTCGATCAGCGGTAGCACCGCGGACCTGGCGGGCACGAACGAGCCGATCTGGGCCATCACCGCGATCAGTGCAGTCTGCCGCAGGTAGGTAGACTTGCCGCCCATGTTGGGGCCGGTGATCAGGGCCACCAGATGCTCGTCGCTGTCAAGGTGCACGTCGTTCTCGATGAATCCCTCGCCGCGCTCTTCCTCCAACACTCGCTCGACCACGGGGTGCCGTCCGCCCTTGATCTGGATCTCGCCGCCCGGGGTGAAGCGCGGCCGGGAATAGCTTCTCTCGACCGCGACTTCGGCCAAGCCGCGCAGCACGTCGATCTCTGCGATCGCCGCCGCACTCGTTCGAATCCTCCCGGCCTGGGCGGCGACGTCAGCCACGAGCCCCTGAAAGATCGCGGCCTCCCTTGCTGCAATGCTTGTCTCGGCGTCGAGCACCTTGGCCTCGAGTTCTTTCAGCTCGGCCGTCGCGAATCGCTCTGCGTTGACAAGCGTTTGCTTGCGCTCGTAATGCTCCGGAACCTTGGATAGGTTCGACTTTGACACCTCGATAAAGAATCCGAATACGTTATTAAATCTTACCTTTAATGATTCGATCCCCGTGGCGCGTCGCTCGCGCTGCTCCAGGCCTGCGATGAAGGTCCTGCTGTCGCGCTGGATCGCGCGCAGCTCGTCGAGTTGGGAATCGAAGCCCTCGGCGACCGCATTGCCCTCGCCCACCGACATCGACGGCTGCTCGGCGATGGTGGCCGAGATCTGCGCGGCAACGTCAGCCAGCGCGTCCATGCGCTCGAGCAGGGCCGCTAGCCTGCTCCCCGAGAGTTTCGCGGTGAACTCTCGCAGCTGCGGGATACGCTTCAGCGACGTGCCCAGGTTGTACAGATCGCGCGGGTTCGCCGATCCGAGCGTGACACGCGCCGCCAAGCGCTCGATGTCGTGCAATTGCTTGAGTTCCGATTCGAGCTCGCTGCGGATTATGGTGTCGGCACAGAGACTCTGCACGGCCTCGAGGCGCTGCTCGATCTCCTCCAGGTCGAGGCTGGGTCGCAAGAGCCAGCTGCGCTGCAGCCGAGCTCCCATCGGCGTGGCCGTCCGGTCGAGCGTGAACAGCAGGGTGGTGCGGACCTGTTGGTAGAGCGAGTCGAACAGCTCGAGGTGGCGGACGGTAACCGGGTCGAGAACCATCCATTCCGCCTGCTGGACGTACTTCGGCCGTTCCAAGTGCGCCAGGGCAGAGCGCTGCGTGTCCTTGAGGTAGTGCAGCAGGGCTCCTGCCGTCGCGACGGCGAGCGGGTGACCGGAGATTCCCAGCCCGTCGAGGCTGTGCAGGCCGTACATGTCCAGCAGCTGACGTTCGGCGTAGTCTTGGTCGAACACCCAGGGATCGACGCCTGTGACGGTATAGCGCTGCTCGCGTCGGTCCCCGTCGAATCGCAGGCCGAGGTCGGGCTCGGGCTCGGCGCGAAGGAGTTCCTTCACGCCAAGGGACTGGAGCATGTCCTGGACTTCGGCCGGGCCTAGCTCGGTCGCGCGGAATTCGCCGGTCGAGACGTCCACGTAGGCGAGACCGGAGACCGAACCGTTCGAGTGAACCGCCGCCAAGTAGTTGTTCTCGCCGGCGTTCAGCAGGTTCAGGTCGCTCGTCGTCCCCGGAGAGAGCACCCTGACGACCTCGCGCTTCACCAGCTTGCGCGCCTGCTTTGGGTCCTCGACTTGGTCACAGATGGCGATCCGGTGGCCCTTCTTGAGGAGCTTGGCCAAGTAACCGTCGACCGAATGGGCCGGCACGCCGCACATCGGGATCGGATTCCCCGTGCGGTCGCGCCGCTTGGTCAGGGTGATCTCGAGATCTTTGGCGGCACGGATCGCGTCGTCGTAGAAGAGTTCGAAGAAGTCGCCGAGCCGGAAGAAGAGCAGGCAGCCCGGATGCTCCTGCTTTGCGGCGAAGTATTGCCGCATCACAGGGGTGGTAGACGAGTGTTGGGCCATCCGCGGGCGTTCGCGACCCTTCGAGTATAGCGCCACGTGCGGCGCAAGAACTGGCCCCTTCCCCTTGCGAGCGGCCGTGCGTTCTAATGAAATATCATGCCTCGAGATTTCGGCTCTCCGCCCACGATCGCTTCCGGCGCAACACGCCTTGCGGGGCCGCGGACCTGTTCGTCGGCCGTGATGGCGCTGTCCGTGTTGGCCCTGGTTTCCTGCGGCACGGCGGGAGAACCGGCCGCTGCGTCGGAAGCCGGCATCCAGGGGCTGTGGGAGGTCACGTCGGTGCGCAACCTGACCAAGGGCGAGGACCAGCCCCACAGGCGCGAGTACCACCAGTTCGGCGACACGCACCAGATGGTGATCCTGGCGGGCGAGGACCGGCCCAAGCTGACAAAGTCTCTGAGCGACATGACGCCGGAGGAGTTCCAAAGCCAGCAGCCCCTCGGGGCCGGCCTGTACCGCTACGAGTGGGACGGAGAGAGGAAGGTCGTGCGGACAAATATCGTGGCGCTGTCGGCCTATTACGAGGGCCGCTCGTTTCCCGGAGAGCTGGTGCTCTCGGGAGATACGCTCGTGCTCCGCGACAGCCATTCGGCCGATGGCGACGAGCGCGAGTGGACGATGAGGCGGGTCAAGTGAAGCGCCTGCAAGACGGCGACTGCGGCCTTGGCCGCCACGACATGACTCGGAAGACCGCTCGCGCTCGCCGGTCCTTAGCGGCGCTGTGGCTGGCTGTGGCGAGCCTGGCGGTGACAGGGACGATTGCGCCGCAGCTTTGCGGGCAGTCCGATGCGACCCTGCAGGGAACAATCACCGATCCGCAGGGTCGGGTGGTTCCGCGTGCGGAAGTCACCGTGACCCACAGCGGCACCGGCGTTTCGCGCGAGGTCAGCACCACTGGGGACGGCCGCTACGCCATTGCGGCTCTCCAGCCGGGCAGCTATTCGGTCACCGTCTCCCGGCGCGGGTTCCGGCTGGTTGAGGCCGTGGGGATTCTGCTCACCAGCGGCCGAATCGCCGAATACGACGTGCGCTTGGAACTGGGCATGACCCAGGATGCCATCGAGGTGGAGGGCAATCTCTCCTTGGTCTCCACGAATGCTGCGGACTGGGGCGGGCTCGTGCCGGAACGCAATCTGCGGGACCTGCCATTGAACGGTCGCGACCTGTTTGAACTCTCGGCGCTTGAGCCCGGTGCCACGCTGCCCGCTTCCGCGCGGGTCGGGCTGGCGCAAGGTATCGGGCGACAGATCTCGGTGCTCGGCTCGCGCCCGAACCAGAACAGCTTCCAGCTCGACGGGGTCTACGTCAACGACGCCGCTTCTGCAGCGCCCGCCAGCGCCACCGGTAACGTGCTCGGGCTGGAGATGGTCCAAGAGGTCCATTTGGTGACGAGCCCTTACAGCGCCGAGTACGGCCGCACCGCGGGCGGAGTGTTTACGGCGGTGTCCCGATCAGGGGAGAACCGATTTCACGGCAGCGCGTACGAATACCTGCGCAACAACTCGTTGGATGCGAGGAACTTCTTCGATTCCCCAGCCGCCGGGGCCCCGCCTCTGCGGCGCAACCACTTCGGGGCCGTGCTTGGCGGGCCGGTGGTGCGGGACCGAGCGTTCTTCCTGCTCAACTACGAGAGCTTGCGCGAGCGCCGCGCCAGGACGGCTCGCCCGGCCGTGCCCACGGTAGAGGCCCGCCTCGGCCATCTGCCGGGCGAGGACATTCCCGTAGCCGCAGAAGTGAGGCCGTACTTGGACCTGTACCCGCTGCCCAACGGGCGCGACTTCGGGGACGGCACGGCCGCTTCCATCCGCCAGCTGAAGGATCGCGTCGACGAGTCCTACTTGTCGGGAAAGCTGGACCTGGTTCTTGATTCTGCGACGCAGCTGGCGGCGCGCTACACGTTCGACGATGCCTCGGCTCGCACGCCGGATCCGATGGACCTGTGGGTGTTCGGGCTCGACTCGCGCGACAACTTCCTGCACACCCAGCTCAAGCGTGTGCATTCTCCCGCGATGCTGTCGACTTGGCGGGCGGCCTTCAGCCGGGTCGACAACTTTGAGAACAGTTCCACCTCCGTGGCGCCCGCGCTTGCGTTCGTCGATGGCCAGCCGATGGGCTCGATCACGGTGAACGGGCTGAGCAACATGGGCGGCTTCCAAGCCCGCGCCCGGCCGCGCCGCTTCATCCTCGAGAGCTACCAGTTCGGAACTTCTCTCGTGCGCACGACCGGCAAGAGCACGTTGCGGATGGGAGCGGGCTACGACCGCGTACACTTCGACCAGCGCTCCGATCTCAGCGCGGTTGGGTCGTACACCTTCGACTCGTTGGCCCTGCTGCTGCAGGCCCGTCCGCGCATCGCCGAGGTGATGCAGCCCGGCTCAGACACCGTCCGGAACTGGCGCTACAACCAGTACTTCGGCTATTTCCAGCACGAGTTCAGGGTCTTCGACATCTTCAGCGTCAGCATGGGCGTGCGCTACGAATCGGTCTCGACGCCGACCGAGGTCAACGGCAAGATCGCCGTGCTGCGAGACTTCGTCAACGATCCTCAGACGACGCTCGGCGGCCCTCTGTGGCGGAACCCGTCGAAGGACAACTTCGCGCCTCGGATCTCGGTGGCGTTCGACCCCGTCGGCGATGCTCGCACTGTTGCGCGGGGTGGCTTCGGCATCTTCTATGACCAGCTTGGCAGCCGCGAGCTGACCATCGCCGGCGTCCGCACGCCGCCTCTGTTCAACCGCATCCTGGTGTTCGGGCGCCCGGGCTTCCCAGACATCCTTCAAGCAGCCCAGGGCCGCAACCCTTCCAAGTCGATGGACGGCGTGGACTATAACCTCAACCAGCCCTACGTCGCCCGCTGGCAGGCATCTATGGAACGCCAACTGAGCCCGAGCACGGTGATCCGGGCCGGCTATAGCGGTGCCCGCGGCATCCACCTGTTCGGCCAGCTGATCAGCGTGAACTCTCCAATTCCCGAGATCCAGAGCGACGGCCGCTATTTCTTTCCCCAGGGCAGCCCCTACGTCAATCCCGCCTTTTCGCGCATCGGGTTGCGCCGGACCCAGTTCAACTCGTTCTACCAAGGGATTACCTTCAGCCTGCAGAGCCGCCTAGCCAAGCGGCTGTCGATGCGCGGCAAGTACACCTGGAGCCGCTCCATCGACGAGGCCTCGAACCACACCTTTAACGATTTCGTGGCCAGCGACCAGGTGCCCACGGTATGGAACTACCGTGCCAACAGGGGGCGCTCGGACTTCGACCAAGAGCACGTCGTGGCTGGGAACATCTCCCTGGAACTGTGGAGGGGGAAGGGTTCGCCGGCCGCGGCCGTGCTTGGCGGCTGGCAGCTGCACGGCATCATGCAGGTACTGTCCGGTACGCCGTTCGCTCCACGCGTGGGCTTCGACCGGGCTCGCCTCCGGCCGGGCTTCGGCGACGTCGGGCAGCGTCCCGATCTGGTCCAGGGCCGCACGTCCTCGAACATCGTTCTGGGCGACCCGTCGCGCTACTTCGACCCGACTGCGTTCACGCTGCCCGAGGCGGGCTACCTGGGCACGCTCGGGCGTGGCACGCTGCGCGGACCCGGGATTTTCACCATGGACATCGCGTTGCACAAAGCGCTGGTCTCGACCGAGCGCCAGAGCCTGAAACTGCGCGCCGAGGCGTTCAACGTGACTAACCACCCGAATTTCCAAGTGCCGTCCGGGCGCGCGCTGTTCACCCGGTCCGGCGGTCGCATCGGCAGCGCCGGACGCATCACTTCGACCAGCACTTCGTCGCGGCAAGTGCAGCTGGCGCTGCGCTGGGAATTCTGAAGCCGGGAATGGGCTGATTGCTAGACTGATCGGGATGCTGCAAACGATCGCGCGCGGCCGAGACGCCTACGATGCAGTCATCGTCGGTTCTGGTGCCACCGGAGGCGTGGCCGCTTGGCAACTTGCCGAAGCTGGCTTGAAGGTCTGCGTGCTCGAGGCCGGTCCGAAGATCACGGACGCGGACTTCACCGAGCACGTAATGCCGTACGACCTGAAGTACCGCGGGAACTCATCGGGGTACGTTGGCGGGATCCCCAAGTCTCCCGACCTAATGCGCAACCGCCCGATCCAAGGGCTGGTGTACGCATGCCGCGAGTCGAACTACAAGTGGTTCGCCGACGACATCCGAAATCCCTATCAAACGCCGGGCGACAGCTCGTTCCACTGGATTCGCATGCGCGTTCTGGGCGGGCGCTCCCTGTCTTGGGGCCGTCAGTCGTATCGCATGGGCGACATCGACTTCCGCTGCGCCGACCGCGATGGCTATGGCGAGAACTGGGGCATCCAATACGCAGATTTGATCCCGTACTACGAAAGGGTCGAGCGGTACATCGGTATCGGGGGCATCTCCGAGGGCCTCGATCAGCTCCCAGACAGCGTGTTCATGCCGCCGATGCCGTTCAGCTGCGGGGAGAAGCTCTTCCGTAGTCGGCTGCGCGCCCGGATGGGCCGGGTGGTTACCATCGGTCGCACCGCGATTATTACCAAGCCGTTGAATGGTCGCCAGCCCTGCCACTACTGCGGCCCGTGCGAGCAGGGCTGCGTGACGCATTCGTACTACAACAGCCCCACCACCACGCTCAAGGCCGCGCTTGAGACGGGCAACTGCGACTTGGTCGTGGACGCCGTCGCCAGCCACGTGACGAAAGATCCCAGCACGGGCAAGGCCGCGGGCGTGGCATATCTGGACCGCACGACCCGGGTGCCGCGAGAAGTGCGAGGCAAGGTGGTCGTACTGTGTGCCTCGACGCTCGAATCGACCCGTCTGATGATGCACTCCGCCGACTACGGGCTCGATTTCAACTCCAGCGGCATGCTCGGCCGCTACTTGATGGACCACATCTACCAGGGCGGGGCGTCCGGGCTCATGCCCGAGCTGGAAGCCAGGCCGTGGGCTGGCCCCCCGGCCCGCCCCAACGGCATCTATGTCCCGCGATTCCGCAACATTGATCGTACGCACACGAACGGGATGATCCGAGGCTATGGATATCAGGGCCGTAGCTCGCCTAGCTTCAAGCTCGGTGCTGCGGGATTTGGAGAGAGCTACAAGCGGGCGGTCCACGAGCGCGCGGAGTGGCACACGAGCATTGGCGCTTGGTGCGAGTGCCTTCCGCGCTACGACAACTACGTCATGCTGAACCGGGACCGGCGCGACGCGTGGGGCATCCCGACGCTCGACGTCCACTTCTCATGGTCGGACAACGACTTGGCTCTGTGGAACGATGCCCGCGTGCAGGCGGCCGAGATGCTCGAGGCAACCGGCCACAAGAACGTCCGGTTGACTGGCAGGCCCTCGGTCGGCGGATTCTGCATCCACGAGGTCGGCACTGCACGCATGGGCAAGGATCCGCGCAAGTCGGTATTGAACACTTGGACGCAGGCCAACGATGTCGACAACGTATTCGTCACCGACGGGGCGGCTTGGGCGTCGATCGGGTGTCAGAACCCGACCCTGACCATGATGGCCATCACAGCTCGGGCGGCGGAATACATTGCCGAAGAGGGCAAGAAGGGGCGCTGGGCGTAGCCTTCCAGCACGCGACCGCTGCACGTCTGCCGCCTTCGAAGGGTTTCGGCTCTGCGCGCTCAGGAACTTGGCTGCCTCGGTGCTTGCAGCTTGCGCGCCTGAGGCAGTAGGTCGTACAGGCGTTCCCAAGTGTAGATGCCGGTCGAATGCCCGTCGCTCCAGAAGATCTGGATCGCGTAGCGGCCCACTGGTTCGATCTTGGTGGGGTAGACCAAGATCGGCAGGACACTCTCGCCGACGATGCGCTTTCCGGTGATTTCGTCTACACAGGTCGCACAGGGGCACTGGCCGCGCAGGAAGCGGGCCGGGTACACAGCCTCTTCGCCCGAACTCCAGCGGATCTGGATGTCATGTGCCCCATGGCGGTTGATTTCCACAGGGCGGTTGAGGGCGCTGCCTGCCATGTAGTCCCACCTTGAGTGTATTGCAGAGCCATCCTGGCCTCAGTAATTCTTGAATGGCCCTCTGGGGTCCGCAGCTGCCATCTCCCGCACCCAGTCCCGGTAAGTGCGCCTTACGCGTTCGTAGACATCGGGGAGTTCTTTGGCGAGGTCGTTTCTCTCCGCAACGTCTTCCGAGAGGTCGAAGAGTCCGCTGCCCCTCCTCGACTGCACCACTTTCCAGCGGCCCAGCCGTGCCCCGTATTCGCCTTGGCGTTCCCAGAACATGCTCTCCCGCTCCGATTTGGCTTGCCCTCGAAGCACGGGGAGCATGTCGAATCCGTCGAATTCGACCTCTTCGGGAAGGGAGGCTCCGGCGGCCTTGACCAGCATCGGAAAAACTTCCAGGGCGGTGAGAAATTCGTCGGACACCGTGCCGGGAGCGATCTTCCCGGGCCAGCGCATCAGGAACGGGACCCTCACGCCGCCCTCGAACATCTGTCCCTTGCGGCCGCGCAGCGGGCCGGAGTCGCCCCCGCCTCCAGCGCCGTTGTCGGAGACGAAGATGACGATGGTGTCCTGTCGCAGCCCGTGCTCGTCGATCCGATCCAGGACACGCCCAATCGAGCTGTCCATGCAGGTGACCGCCGCCATGAACTTGTGCCGGCGCTCGGCCGCGAGGCCATCAGGCGATGGATATTGGTCCAAACACTTGCCCGGGGCTTGCACAAAGCCCCGGATGCCGCGCTCTAGGCTTGACGCTCCGTGCGGCGCGTTGTGGGATAGGTATACGAAGAAAGGATCCGCCCTGTGCTCGTCGATGAAGCGCAGCGCTTCGCGTTCGAACAGTTCAGTGGTGTAGCGGCCCTTGTCCTCCTCCGTCGGAGCGTTGCGGCGGTACATCGACGGCACTCCGTAGCGCTCGTGTGTCCAGTAGTCGATGCCAGTATTGACGAATCCGTAAAAGTCATCGAAGCCACGTTGCAGCGGCAGATAGCGCTTGAGGGAGCCGAGATCCCACTTGCCGAACACCCCGGTGGCATACCCGGCTTCCGACAGCACTTGCGGAAGCAGAGTCTCCCGCGTGTCCGTGCCCAGGATCCGCTCGGGGCTGATCGCGTATTCGTATAGCGGATAGCGATAGCCATCGTTCACCCTGTCGTTGCGGAAGTTGTCGTAGGTGCCGTTCCGCTGCGGATAGCGGCCAGTGAGCAACGCGACGCGGGACGGGGTGCAGACAGGGAAGGCCGCGTAGTAGCTCGTCAGCCGCACTCCCTCTGCGGCGAGCCTGTCAAGCCGGGGCGTGAGGATGTCGCGGCTGCCCATCGAACCGAGGTCCATATAGCCCTGGTCGTCAGAGACGATCAGCAGTATGTTGGGCTGGCGCGCCGCCGACACACTCGCAGCCAGCAGCGCGAACACGGCGAGGTAGCGATTCATCGAGCCCATTGTAGGCAGCCCGCCTGGCGAGCCACTTGGAGCCGGATGGAGGACTAGCCAGTCCTAGCCGTCATTTCCCTGAAGTACCTGCGAGCTTCCTTCATCACATACGGGGCGAGGATAAGCGACGAGGTCATGGTCGGGATTGACATCAAGCCGTACATGCCATCGATGAAGTCGAGCACCGCCGTGACAGACGTCACGGACGAGATCAGGATCGATGCCACGTAGATGTACCGGTACAAGGACTGACGCTCCGCCCCGACCAAGAAACCTAGAGACTTCTCGCCGTAGTAGCCGCACGAGAGGGTGGTTGAAAAGCCGAAGAAGATCGCGCAGGTGAACAGCACGTAGGTCCCGATTCCGGGCAGAACCTGCTCGAAGGATGCGAGCGTCACCGAGACGCCCTCGGCCTCGAAGTTCGTCCACGTGCCCGTGCTCAGAATGATCAGGGCAGTCGAGGTGCAGATGATCAATGTGTCGATGATCGGGCCAAGCATCGCCACGAGACCCTCTCGGACGGGCTCGTCAGTCTTGGCCGCGCCGTGCGCGAGCGCCTCGGACCCGACTCCGGCTTCGTTCGAGAAGGCGGCCCGCCGGACTCCGGTCACGATCACGCCCCAGACCGCTCCCCCGGCGACTGCGTCTCCAGTGAACGCGTCCTTGAAGATCAGGGCCAGGGCCTCGGGGAGGGAGTGCAGGTTGGCGGCTAGGATCACGGCGGCGCTGGCAACGTAGAGCACGACCATGGCCGGGACCATCTTGGCCGCTACGAATCCCACGCGCTTGATGCCGCCGATCTGGACCGCGCCCGCCGCGATCGCTACGACAATGCCCAGCGCGAGGTTGAAGACCCACGCATCGGACGATTCAGTGACCCAACCGAGTGGAATTGCCACGGTCTCGCGGGCGACGCGGACGAGCTGGTTCACCTGGAACATCGGCAGCGTGCCGCACAGTGCGCAGAACGAGAAGAACAAGGCGAGCGGCTTCCAGCGCCTCCCCAGGCCGTACAAGATGAAATACATCGGTCCGCCCTGAATCTCGCCGCGGCTGTCAGGGCCGCGGTATTGAATCGACAGCGAGCAGGTGAAGAACTTGGTGGCGATTCCGACGAAGGCACAGACCCACATCCAGAAGATCGCGCCCGGGCCGCCAGTTTGGATCGCGACCGCGACGCCGGCGATGTTCGCCATCCCGATCGTGCCCGCAAGAGCGCTGCTAAGTGCCTGGAAATGCGAAACCTGACCGGTGGCTGAAGCAGAGTCGTAGCGCCCAAGCAGAATCTTGAGCGAATGCTTGAGGTGCCAGAACGGAAGCAGGCGGGAATAGAGGAAAAAGTAGCATCCGCCCCCGATGAGCAGAAACAGCACCACTGGCCCCCAGGCGAAGGAAGCAAATGCCGCCAGGGCGTTTTCGATCCCGGCCACCCCATCAGGATATACGCCGGCATGGTCGCCGGCCCCGGCGGCGACGTTGGGCTGGCAGGACCGCTAGGGATTGCGGTTTCTGGAGCTATCCATGCCTGACGTCCTCGTTTCGCGTAAACTCTTGGCAGGGCGGGGCGGCCCGCCCGAGATGGGAGTTCCGGCGTTTTGGAGCTGGCGTATCGAGGGAAATGTGCTTAAGGGTACTGGAGATCGAGAGGAGTCTATGACGCGTCAAATCACTTTGGGACTGAGCCCTTTGCTGCTGGGATGGACGCTTGCCGTGGCCGCGGAGGTCCCGCGGACTCCATCGGGCAGGCCGGACCTCTCCGGGACGTATGACATAGCTACTCTGACACCGCTAGAGCGCCCCGAAGAATACGGCGAGCGGCTAACGCTGACCGATGAAGAGGCGGGTGCCGTCGTCGATCGCGAAGTGGAGCGAAGGGCCCGGCGAAACGCGCCGTCTGATCCCGAGCGCGGCGCCCCTCCAGACGGCGGGGACGGATCGCCGGGATCGGCGGGAAATGTAGGCGGCTACAACTCGTTCTGGCTGGACAGAGGCAGTGGCGGATTCATGCTGGACGGCACTTGGCGGACATCGATCATCACCGATCCCAAGAACGGCCGCAAGCCGCCCATGACTGCAGCGGCGAAACAGCGCGCGGCTGCGCGGGCCGAGCTGTCGCGTACGAACACCGGTGTCGCTTGGTGGATCGAAGAGGGTCTCGAGCAAGGGCCTTACGACGATCCAGAAATCAGGCCGCTGGCCGAGCGCTGCCTGCTCGGGTTCGGATCGACGGCCGGGCCGCCGATGCTGCCGGTTGCTTACAACAACGTGAAGAGAATCGTGCAGACCGACGATTACGTGATGATCTTGGTCGAAATGGTTCACGACGTGCGCATCATCCGCATGAACTCTGAGCATGCTCCGGATGACGTGCGAAGCTGGCTCGGCGATTCGATCGGCCGTTGGGAGGGAGACACTCTGGTAGTTGAGACCACGAACTTCAACGACAGCCCCTCGCTGCCAGGTGCGTCGCGCGACCTGCGGGTGACCGAGTGGTTCACGCGGGTGGATCGGCAAACGCTGCACTATCGCTTCAGGGTCGAGGACCCGAGCGTCTGGACCACGCCGTGGAGCGGGGAATACGTGTGGCCTGCCACTGGAAACCGCGTTTACGAGTACGCCTGCCACGAGGCCAACTACTCTTTCGGAGGGATCCTTCGGGGGGCGCGGATCCTCGAAAAGGAACTGCTTGGCAAGAAGGGCGGCGACTAGACACGAGCCGCAGAGCGGCTAGCAGATCCCGCCGCAGCAGCTGGCGGGATCGACGATTCGGCACATTAGCGGCAGCAAGTGCCCTAGACTGAGCGTACGGATGTGGTGGCGACGACTACCGCAGTGTGGGGCGCCGGTATTGGCTGCGATTGCCCTCTCGGGCTTTACGCCTTGGGCCGCCGCCCAATCGAACCGGCTTGCAAACTACACGGTCCTGCTCGACTCGCCGGCCTCGGGCGAACGTTTGCGAGCGAGGCACGGGATCGATCTGCGCCCCGGCCAGCGCGTAGCGGCGAGCGACTTCGGCTCTGAGGCGAGCGCCGTTGCTACGGCCCAAGCGCCCGTCATCGAGGCCCTCAAGGCCGGCGGAGCAGAGGTGATCGGGTCGGTGCAGAACGTGCTGAACGCGGTATTCATCCGTGCCCGCGAGGGACAGACCGAAGCGTTCTGGGAAATCCCAGGCGTGCGCAGGGTCGAGCCCAGCCGCAATCTGGACTTCACGCTGGACAGCGTCAGCGATGTCTTGCAGCTCCGCGCGGCGCGAGCTAGGCCCGATGGCACCACGGCCGACGGCGCGGGAATCAAGATAGCCATCATCGATTCGGGGCTGGACTTTGACCATCCAGCCTTCACAGACCCCACTCTGGCTGCCGTGGAAGGCTATCCCAGGGCCGAGCCAGAGTTGCTTGAGTATGCCAACAGCAAGGTACTGGCGGCCCGCAGCTATGTGCACCTGCAGAATACCCGGGAACCGGCGACTTCAAGCCCCGATGACCTCACGCCTGTCGATTTCAGCGGGCACGGTACGGCGGTAGCCATGATCGCTGGAGGGAAGCGCATCAACACCCCGGCTGGCCTGATCCAAGGCATCGCCCCGAAGGCGTACCTGGGCGTCTACAAGGTGGGCGGCACTCCGGGGATCCGTTCGGGGCCTAGCTCACAGTCAGTGATCGCGGCGATTGACGGCGCTGTCAGCGATGACATGGACGTGCTGAACCTAAGTTTTGGGCAGGTGGCGATGCATCCCTGGGATGTGTTCGGGGATGGCTGCTCCGAAGCCCCCCACGCGGCTTGCGACCTGGTCGCTTTGGCGGCGCAAAGCGCTGTGGCCGATTTCGGACGCGTGGTCGTCGCCGCAGCGGGCAACGATGGCCAGACCGGCGGCCAATCCCATCCCGCCCGCAACACGGTGGCGTCCCCGGGGTCGGCTCCAGATGTCATCTCGGTGGCCGCGACCTCCAATTCAAGGCGCTTCGAGCAGAGGGTGCGAGCCGCGGGGGCTTCTTACCCGGCCCTGGCCGGCACAGGACCAAGCCCGGGACCGCAGCTCACCGCCCAGGCTGCTCTCGCCGAGCAGTTGGGTGATCGGCAAGGGTGCGCTCCATACGCGCCCGGGGCGCTTGCGGATCGAATCCTAGTAGTTGAATTCGGCGGCTGCTGGGCCGTCGACAAGGTGGAGGCTGCCGATGCAGCAGGCGCTGCTGGCGTGATTGTGTTCCACAGCGATCCGACAGGGGACCTGATGCAGATGGGCGGTCTTGAAGAGACCGACATCCCGGCGTATTTCATCTCCGCCGAGGATGGCGCAGCGCTCGCCTCCAGGCTTACCTCCGATCCACCTCAGCAGCCGCTGGCAGTCACGCTGGTTGCCACGCGTGTGACTCGGCGGATGGATTGGACCCAAGTGGCGCCGTTCAGTTCGAGAGGGCCGACTCCGGGGCTGCTTCTGAAGCCCGATATCGCTGCTCCCGGCGCCGCAGTCTTTGCGATTGCCGGCCGGAGCCCGGGAACGACGCGAGGCGGCTTCCAGCAGGTACAGGGAACGAGCTTCTCCGCCGCCGCTGTCAGCGGTGCCGCGGCGCTTGTCTGGCAGCTGCATCCGGATTGGACCGCGCGGGAGGTGGCCTCTGCCCTGATCAATACTGCCAGCACAGCTGTGCGCGAAGGCGGCGAAATCGCCCGCGTTGGCTCGGTTGGCTCGGGCCTGCTGAGTTTCGAGTCCGCCTTCGACCCGATCGCCACGGTCGTGCCGGCGAACATCGGCTTTGGACGCTTCACGGGGGAAACGCTGCCCGAGTCGCGCGAAGTGACCATCACCAATCGCACTTCGGTGTCCCAGCAGTACCGGGTCGAGGTCGTGCAGCGCGATGCGGACGCGGTGGCGAGCGTGAGCGTGAACGGATCGGCGGAAACGACATTTCAGCTTCAGCCGGACCAGCAGATGGTGCTGCGCGTCGCCTTGGGCGGAGCGATGCCTGCCTCGGGATCGTACGAGGGCCATCTCCGCGTAACGCGGCAGGGCAGTGCCGACGAGCTGCGTGTGCCGTACCTGTACGTGGTCGGCGATAACCAGCCCGAGGATGCCTTTGCCATCGGCACATCGGTCTACCGCGGCATCGTCGACGAGCACACACACCTGTGGGTGCTTGGAAAGTTCGTGGACCGCTACGGCGCGCCCATTCGGGGCAGGGCGGCCCAGTGGGGATGGCATGAGAGCGACGGTCATCTGGTCAATTACGACGCGTTTACGAGCCAGGCCGGTCTCGCGATTGCCGAGCTTGGATTTGGCGATCCATCAGACGCGCACGTAATCGCGACTGCAACAGTTGGAGGCGTGGACCTGCGCTTCGATCTGTATGCGGATGTTCATGCCCCGCAAGTCGAAGGGGTGCTGAATGCCGCAAGCCTCTCCGCCGATGGGCCTGTCGCGCCCGGGTCGGTCGCGGCGATTACCGGGGCGGCGCTGGCGGAATTCGGCGGGCAGGCACCTGCAGGCGAGCCCCCGATTGCTCTCAAGTCGGTCAGTGTCAGCTTCGACAAACGCGACGCGGTAGTCAGTGTCTCGGCGCCCGTCTTCAGCGTCGCTTCGGATCACATCCAGATTCAGGTCCCGTGGGAGCTGGCTGGCCTCGGCTCGGCCTACGCCAAGGTTCGCGTGATGGATCGCTACGGCTTTATCTGGACCTCGGAGCCGTTCCTCGTCAACCTAGCTGATGTTGCCCCGGGAATCTACAGCTATGAGACCGACGAAGGCGAGGTGGCATCCGCCGCTCATGCAGACGGCAGCTACGTGACCGCCGGTGCACCGGCCAGCACGGGGCAGACTGTAACGGTCTACATGACCGGAACCGGACCGCTCTCAACGCCCCAGCAATCTGGCAGGTCAGCCACCTCGAGGCTGTCCACCCAGCACAGTCCCACTGTCACTGTAGGCGGCAGAGAGGCATCGGTTGCCTACTCTGGAACCATTCCGGGCGCGGTCGGCATTACCAAGATAGATTTCGTTATCCCGTCAGGCGTGTCGGCGGGCGCGGCAGAGGTTAGCGTAGCGGTCGACGGCAGCACCAGCAACTTGGTCACCATCCCCATACAGTGAACGCTCTCGGCCCCTTGCCGGCCGACAGGTTTCAAGTCGTTCTCTCTGTCGTGAGGTTCACCGGCCGCTCGAACGAACGCTGCCCTTCAGCCAGCGTCTGCTGACCTCTCTCCGCTGGCCCCGCAGTGGTCGCAAGCGGCCGTAGCTTACTCGGCCCAATCAGCGATCATCCGCTCGACTTCGGCTTGTTTGTATCGGCCCCACGGTTCGTAGTCTTGGTTGGCGAGCATGTCCGCCATCACGTATGGGCCGGACTCGATCCCGTTCTCCGGCACCTCGGCTCCGGCGATCCAAGCGATCGCATTCAACACCAGCTTGCGATAGTCCGGGTGCGCCCAGTTCCAATGCACGTGCCCTCCGGTAAAGCCAAAGCCACGGCCGCCGCCCGGCCGCTCGCTGGCCCACATCAGGGTCTGCAACTCGCCTCTGTCCACCGCCGCTCTGGCATACGGATTCCCTGATGCGGGGCCATCCGGGCGCGACATGGACTCCTTGGGCGGCACGGCCTGGAGGATCGGCGTCACCCCGTGCATGCCCGCTCGAAAGCGGATGTGGAAGTACCACTCGTCGTTAACCTCGAACGGACTGACGCCGTTGGTGATCGGATGCCCTGCTGCCAGTTTTGGCGACTTGATCGTCCAGTGGGGGTTAACCGACCACCAGCGTTCGAAGTACCCGCCGGTCCAATCGAGAAACTTCTGGCCCGGTTCGCCTTGGGGCAATTCCACCGCGAAGTGGATGGCTCCGATTCCGGCATTGCGTCGTGCCAGTTGATCGACCGAGCGCAGCGCTTGCAACCATGGATGGCGCAAGCCGCCGTTGCTGTAGAGGACCACCGCGTCCGCATTGTCGAGCGCTGTCGGGTCGCTCGGGTGACCGTCGAAGTACGCGGTTGCGTGAATCTGTGGGAAGTTCCTGTCCAAAGCGTCCATCAAGAGCTTGATCCCGGCCGTGTGCTCGTGCGACCCGTACCCGTGGCTCTTGACCCCGCCGACGAAGACGACCTTCTTGGCCCCAGCAGCCATCGGCAGGCGCTTGAGCTGGATATTGCGGAACTTGATGGTCATGGGCGGCCCGCGATGTATCTGGAGTCCCACAAGGCCGGAGGTAGGTGCGTTCGGATCGTTGTCCGTCACGTCGACCATGACGTGCCCGTTGATCTTGTGGATGTAGCGGTTTCCGCGAGCGATTACGTGAAGGCTGTTCCAGCCGTTGAGATCGATCTTGCTTTGTAGCTCGACCGGATCGCCGACGCTGCCCACCACTTGCGGCTTTCCGTCCGCACCCACCACCACCTTTTCGCCGCGCCGGGCGAGGATCCTCCGTGACCGCTCGCCATACAGGCCTCCGGTGTGCCGTTCTCCTGCCTCGAAGTCGGCTTGCAAACCGCCCAGAATGTGCGGGCCCCATTCCTTGGGTTTCTCGAACGCCCGGTACTGCACGCCGGAGTTGCCCCCATCGATCATGTATTCGACCTTGAGCTCGAAGTCGTCGACTTCGCCCTCTCGCCAGATCAGGAACGAGTTCGCGGGAATCGGATCCTCGGCGCTCGTGCGCCCCACGATCACTCCGTCTTCTACTGCCCAGAGTTTCGGGTTGCCGTCCCACCCCTTCAACGAAACGCCGTCAAAGATCGGAACAAAGCGACCGGCAGACGATGCAGCAAGGAGCGCGCCGGTCGTCACTAGGCTGGCCACAAGAAGGAGGACTGGTCGAAGGGACATGATCGTGAACCTGCTGTCCGCAATAGCCGCGAACTCCCGTATGATAGCTTGACGATGTTTGCCAGCGCCGTGCAGGTCTGTCTATCTTCTGTGCCCGCCATCGGCGGCGACTTGAAGGCGTGGACGAAGACAGCCGAACGGATCTTGGAGTCTTGCGAGGCCTGAGTCCTGCCGCAAGAGCGTGTCAGATGTGGAACACTGAATCTGGCGGACCTGTGAAGCAGGGGGAACGCCGGTAGTACAACGGACGGGCGCGGGCCGCGCCCGTTTCAGTGAGGTGTCGCAAGTGGCGGAAGAGCAATACGACGCGATCGTCGTTGGCAGCGGGCCTGGTGGAGGGATCGCAACCTATGCCCTGGCTGCGGCTGGCCTGAACGTAGCTCTGGTCGAGGCGGGCCCTCGACTGACCGCGGGCGTAGACTACCAGGGGCATCACTGGCCCTACGAGTACCGCGACCGGCGCGCTCCCAACTTCTGGAGCGACAATTTCTTGCGCGGGCATTTCACGCCCGTCGGAGACCGGCCTGGCCACGGCCAGATTCGCGTGCTCGGCGGACGTTCGATCTGCTGGGCCGGACACTCGTTGCGCTTCGGGCCGAAGGACTTCGAGTCGTGGCCGATTTCGTACGACGAGGTTTCTCCTTACTACAGCCGCGCCGAGTTGCTCATGGGCGTCTACGGAGATCGCGACGGTCTGTCCAACATGCCGGACGGCGAGTTCCTCAAGCCCGTGCCGATGCGCTGCGGCGAGCAGCGCCTCCGTCTCGGAGTCGAGCGCCTGCGGGAGCGCGGCGCGAAAATGGCGTTCGTCGCCCAGCGCAAGGCGATGCTGACCGAGACGCCCACTAAGCCGGAATGGAAACGCCGGCAGAAGTGCCACTACTGCGGGCACTGCTCTGGCTGTGCGGTCGAAGCCAAGTACACCTCCGTCAACACGCCGATCGCCTTGGTAGAGGAGAAAGGCAACTTGACGATCTTCACGGAGGCGATGGCGACCAAGGTCAAGGTTTCAGGCGAGGGCGGGCAGGCGACGGGCATCGAGTACAAGTCCGCCGATGGAACGGCTCACGAACTCGACGCCAAGGTCGTGGTGCTGTCGTGCAGCGCCGTCGAGACTGCCCGCCTGCTGCTGATCTCCGATCTGTGCAACTCCAGCGGCCAAGTCGGCAAGAACCTGACCAGTCACTTTGGCGTGACGGTGCGCGGCTTCTTCCCGCAGATCCTTGGCCGCGACGCTTCGAACGACGACGGCACGAGCTACTATCACTCCCTCCTGACCGGGCTGTATTGGGACGAGCCCAGCCCGAAGTTTGAGGGCACGTACCAGGTGCAGTGCGGCGCGGGTGTCACCTCCCACCGCCGGGCGATCCGCACCGCACCGGGCTACGGGAGCGCTCTGAAGAAGAAGCTGCGCGAGTGGAACGTCGGTCACGCCGGGATGAACATGCAGGGGACGACCCTGATCTCGTCGAACAAGTTCGTAGACCTAGACCCTGATCGGCGGGATCAGTTCGGCATGCCGCTGCCCCGCGTCCATCTCCACTACGACGATTCCGACGTCGCGATGGCCCAAGACATGGTGGAACGGTGCGAGGAGATCATTCGTGCCGGGGAAGGCGAAATCATCGAGACTCCAGGCAACGTGAGTGTGGACGATCTGGTTATTGATCTCAATCACTGGGTCGGCACGACGCGAATGGGCAACGACCCCAAGACCTCTGTCGTCGGAACCGACGGTCGGTCGCACGACCTGCCGAACCTGTTCGTGGCGGACGCATCCGTGTTCCCGCAGTATCCCGAGAAGAATCCCACGCTGACGAACATCGCGCTCTCGTGGCGCACGGCTGACGGAATCGTCGAGGGTTTCAAGCGCAATGCATGGGGGTGATCGCAACATGGAGCGCAGGACAATCCTCAAGCTAGTGGCGGCAGGCGTCTTGCCCGGCACGGGTGGGCTGGTACAACTCGGCTGTGGCTCGGGCGGCTACAAGCCGGAATTCTTCTCGGCCTCGCAGCTGGATCTGGTGGATGTGCTGAGCGAATTGATCTTGCCCAGCGACGACCATTCGCCGGGAGCGCGCGCTGCCAAGGTTGCCAGATATATCGATGTCATGGTCGCCGACGGCTCGAGCGAACTGCAGGCGAGCTGGAAGTCTGGGCTCGAGGCGGTATCGGACCAGGCGCAGGAGCGCTTTGGGCGCGATTTCTTGGACTGCGACGCCGCTCAGCAGGATGCAATCGTGGCCGAGATGGCTCGTAACGAAGACGAGCCCCAGACCCCCGCCGAGCGCTTCTTCGGTGGCTTAAAGCGCATGACCATTGACGGCTACTACACTTCCGAGATCGGCATTCACCAAGACCTCGGCTACCAAGGGAACACCGCCGTGGATGAGTTTCCCGGCTGCACTCACGAAGCACACGCGTAAGGCGAGCGCCAGCTTGGCGGCCAGCGTCCCTCGCTTCGTTCCCTCACTGCATCGTCGGCGTGCCTGACCACGCTGCCCCCAGACGCTTGGCGTTCGTGCTGGCTCCAGCCAGCGGGCGGCCGCTGCCATAGCTGGCGCAATCAGGCGGGCGCCGGTCATCTTGAGTCGAGTCGTCGGGAAGCGAGCTCGCTAATTGTTAAGTGAGCGAGCGTAGCGGCTCGGCCTCACTGAATCGACGCCGGATCTTGGTCCTTCTCCGCCATGCCTGCATCGAACATCGAGGGCCCCTGGTCGAAAGGCAGCGGGAGTTGGTCCTTCTCCGCCATCACTGCTGCAAGCACAGGGGGCACCGGCTCGAAGGGTAGAGAGAACCAGAACGTTGACCCCGTGCCCGGCTCGCTCTCGACCCAGACACGTCCGCCGTGGGCCTGCACGAGGTGCTTGACGATCGCCAGGCCAAGCCCTGTGCCGCCCAACTCTCTCGACCGGGCCTTGTCTACGCGATAGAAGCGCTCGAACACTCTGGACACGTGCTCCTTCGGGATGCCGATGCCCGTGTCCTTGACGTACATGTTCAGCGATCCTTGGCCGTTGCTCACTCCCAGGCTTATGCTGCCGTCGGCTGGCGTGTACTTGGCAGCGTTGTCTAACAAGTTCGATAGGATCTGCTGGACCGCGCTGAGGTCGCAGCGAATCGCGAGGTCCTCCGGAACTGAGGCTACCGTCAGCTGCAGAGACTTGCGGGCCAGCACCGGCCGAATGCCGTCGGCGGCGTGCCGCATGATGTCGGCCACGGGCTGCTGCGCGAACTCGAACTCCCGTGCCTTGACTTCGATCTGCGACAGCGTCATCAGGTCGGCAGTGAGCTGGGTCAGTCGCTGTGCGTTCTGCCAAAGGATCTTTATGAAGCGTTCGTTGTTCTGCTTGTCGTGGATCGCGCCATCCATCAATGTCTCCGCATATCCGGTGATGGAGGCCAGTGGAGTGCGCAGTTCATGCGATACGTTGATGACGAAGTCGCGCCGCATCTGATCGACCCGCTCCAGCTCGGTGATGTCGTGGAAGACAGCCGCGACGGCCTGGGTCTTGCCCTTCCGGCTAGTGATCGGAGCGCATGTAACCCGCCACGAGCGGCGGGTAGGCGAGTCCACCGACAACTCGGTCGTGCATGACTTGCCGTGATCGATGGCATAGTTGAAGATGGCCGGGACGTTCTTGTTCTTCCACCCATTGAGCGAGGCCTGCTGCGACAAATCCTCGTCCGGGAACATCATCTCGATTGGAGGGTTGTGCAGCACGATGTGACACCTGCGATCCGCGACTAGGATCCCCGCTCCGATGCCGTTGACCGCGGCCACGAAGCGCGAGCGTTCCTCCTGAAGCTGGTGGAAGTTCGTGCGCAGCTTCCCCGCCGTGGTGCGTAAGCTGGCCGCCAAGTCATTGAGTTCGCGCAAGTTGCCCCGCTCCGGAAACGACTCGTCGATCTCGAAATCACCGTCCGCGATCGCATTGGACAGCGACACGATGCCCGAAATCTGGGACGAGATTCGGCGCGCCACCCACGCCGTGGCCAGCACCAGCGGGGCCACGATGAAGAGGATGACGAGTGCGATACTGCTGCGGTTGGACTTGGCGAGCTTGTTGACTTCTTCCAGAGGCAACGCGAGGCGCACGGCGCCGCCGCCATCCATCGGGACCGCGACGTACAGGAAGTCCATCCCAACCGTGCTGCTTAAGCGTCGGCTGACAGAGGTCTCGCCAACCAGCGATTCGACAAATTCAGGCCGTGTGGCGTGGTTTTCCATCTGCAGCGGATCAGCCTCTGAGTCCGCTAGGACAGTTCCGGAGGAGTCGATGATTGTCACTCGCGCTTGCGCGCGCTGTGCCAGGTCGTGGGCCACGCCCTGGTACTCGCCGGGGGGCAGGCCCTCGAGCGTGGTCTCTACCAGCCGTGCCTTTTCCGACAGGCTTGTCTCGAGGCCGTTCTCAAGATTGGCGATGGTGATTCGAGTGACCGACAGCAGCACAGCAACGGCTGTGATCAGCAACGGCAGGATCGTGACCAAGCCCAGCTTGAGGAAGATACGAGCGGTCATGAGGGGATGTCGAAGCGATATCCGAACCCTCGCACGGTCTGAATCCACTTCGGATGCTTGGGATTCTCTTCGATCTGTTCGCGAAGGCGCCGCACATGCACGTCGACGTTCCGGGGCGTGATGTGCGTGCGCCCGTCCCACACTCGCGCGATGAGCTGCTCCCGCGTGTACGCCTTGCCGGGATTTTCGGCAAGGAACCCGAGCAGGGCGAACTCGGTGGCGGTGAGTTCCAGGGGAGTTCCAGCTAGGCTCGCCTGGCGCGCCGGATAGTCTATGTCCAAGCCCTGGGCCTTGACTGAGCGCTGTTGTGCCCTGTCCCCGCCTCGGCGCAAGTGCGCCTTGATCCGGGCCAGCAGCTCGCGCGGGCTGAACGGCTTCGTAATGTAGTCGTCGCCGCCGATCTCAAGGCCGAGCACCCGGTCGACTTCTTCGCTGCGGGCGGTCAGAAAGAGGACCGGAACATTAGCGGTGGCCGAGTGAATGCGCAGTTGGCGACAGAACTCGAAGCCGTCCCCGTCGGGCAGCATCACGTCGAGGAGGATCAGGTCCGGCTGGCTTTCCCGGACGATCTCGAGGGCTCCGTCCAGACGGTGGAGAATCTTGACCGTATACCCGTTGTTGGCAAGGTTGTACTCGAGAAGCGTGCAAAGATCTTGATCGTCTTCGATGACGATGATCGACTGTTGCATACGGCTTTGTTTGTCATTATATGCAGCGCCGCCCAGCCGGACTGCCTTGGGCGGTGCGGTTTCGGGCCCCCTTCCGCCGCAAGCTAACATACAAGCAGGCACCGTCTTCCGGGGCGGATGCGGGCAGGATCATGAGGCTTGTTGGCAAGGGCGCGATCGTAACCGGTGCGGGGAGCGGGATAGGCGAGGCGGTGGCTCGCTGCTACGCCGAGGAGGGCGCGGAGGTCGTCACGGTCGGGCGCACCCTGGCCAAGCTGGAGTCGGCGCGCCAGGCCGCCGGCGCGGCCGCCAGCCGACTGCATCCATACCCGCTCGACGTCGCCGATGCCGAGGCGGTGGACGCCATGGTCGCCTGGGCTCAGCGACGCCTGCCGCAAGTCGACATCCTCGTGAACAATGCCGGCACGAACGTGCCGCGGCGCGCCCTCGACGAGCTCAGCAGGGAGGACTTCGATACGGTCGTGAGGGTCAACGTCAGCGGCCCCTTCTACCTGCTCAGCGCGATCCTGCCCGGCATGCGAGAGCGTGGCGACGGCGTGGTGATCACGGTTTCGTCGACCGCTGGCGTGCGCACCTCGGTCGTGGCCGGGGCCAGCTATAGCGTCAGCAAGCACGGAGCGCGCTCCCTCAGCCTAGCCACCCATCTAGAGGACGGGCCGCGCGGGATCCGCTCCTGTGTGATCTGCCCCGGCGAGGTCAACACTCCGATCCTTGACCGCCGGCCAGTGGTTCCCTCGGACGATAGGCGCGCGGTGATGCTTCAACCGGAAGACGTGGCCCAGGCCGCGTTGCTGGTCGCGACACTGCACCCGCGCGCCTGCATTCCCGAATTGATCATCACTCCGACGAACCAAAAGTTCTCATAGTCCGAGCCCGGGAGCCCGTGCTTCGCCGGAGGGGTGCGGGCCCTAGATGGCCTGCATGTCCTTGCCCGGCTTGAAGCGAACCGTCTTGCCGGGCGGTATGCGGACTTCCTCGCCGGTCTTGGGATTGCGCCCGATCCCGGTCTTGCGCGGCCGGATTTCAAAAACGCCGAAGCCGCGCAATTCGATGCGCTCACCGCGGGCGATCGAATCCCGCATGGTGTCGAGGATCGTCTGGACGGCGATCCGCGCCAGGCTCTTGCTCAGGCCCGTGCGATCGATCACACATTCAACGAGGTCCGACTTGATCATGGGTTGGTGTGGGCGTCCTCGAATCGGGAATCTCTATCCTAAGAAAGCGAATGGGCCTTGTCAACCCTCTGCGGCTAAGCCTGCCCGGCATCAAGATGCCGCGCAGTCGCGCGCGCGTGCGGCGCAGAATCCATGCTACGATAGGCCTGCATGCAGTGATCGAGTGGTTCGCGCGGTCTTCGGGCGCACCACTTTTTTAGGGGTACCACTGACAAGTCAGGCGAACGTTGGAGATCGGGTGCTGCGAGGCACTCCGGTCTCTTTTTGTTTTCCGTGCCGGCCCACATCCGCTGCAGCAAAGGGGGACAGTCATTTTCCGACGACGATACCGCCCTATTCGTAGGGTCAGACGACAGAATGTCAACGAAACGATCCGCGCCCGCGAGGTGCGGGTTGTTTTTCCCGATGGCCAGACGGGGGTGATGTCTACTAGCGAGGGCATCCGCCGTGCCAAGGACATGGGGCTGGACCTAGTCTTGGTCTCGCCTACGGCACAGCCTCCGGTCGCAAAGGTCATCGACTACGGCGAGTACTCCTACCTCGAGAAAAAGAAGCGCAACGACGCGAAGAAGAAGCAGCATCGCATCGAGGTCAAGGAAGTCAAGTTCCGCCCCAACACCGACCAGCACGACTACGACTTCAAGAAGAACCACGCAGTGCGCTTCTTGAAGGACGGCAACAAAGTCAAGGCCACGGTGTTCTTCCGCGGCAGGGAGATCACGCACGCCGACATAGGCGAGCGTTTGCTGCGCGTATTGGCGGGTGACGTGGAGGAGTTCGGCACTCCGGAAACTCAGCCGCGAATTGAGGGCCGGACGATGAGCATGATGATCGGCCCCCTCAAGTCTGGGAAACAGAGCGGCAAGAAGCCGCCCCAACCGCCGCCCGCCGCGCCCGAGGGCGGGGCGCCAAGCCAGGTCAGGCCCTAGATCATCAGGTCGGCGCTCCCGTCACGATCGCCTTTGCGACGACCTTCTTGGCCGAGCTCGCTGTGGCGAGGATCGTCTCTCCCGGCGCGACTCCCGCCAGCCCGCGCAGCGTGAGCCTCCCGTCGGCCGCGGTTCGCGCGCCGCGCAACGGCCGGCCGTCCAGCGACGACAGCAGCACGTCAGCGTCAGGCAGGAGCTTTACGGCGGGCAACGAGCAGGTGGGCGCCCGTCCGGTGCTCGATGCGCTGGCTTCGACCTGGCCGCCGCCGCGAGGCGTCTCGTCGGGCGGATCGACAAGATTGCGCACGCGCAGGCCGATTTGCGGATCGTCGCCGCGCGGGTCGAATTCCATCTCGAGGAAGTTCCAGTAGAAGGGCCCGTCGAGCTTGCGCAGGTCCGGAGTGTCGTAGCTCTGGTGATACAGCGCCTTAACCTCCAGATCGCGGCCATCGAAGTCCTTCATGCGCGGCCCGAAACCCTGCTTGACCCCGCGCCCGCCGCTTCGCCCGATCGGACCGAACGAGCACTCGTACACCCGTTGCTCGAGGTTGAGCAGGATCATTCCGACGTGCACGTCTCCGTAGACGCTGACCACGCCGTCGCGCGAGCCCAGCACTTCGAGCACACGATCGGCCCCGGCCGAGACCCAGCCGGCATAGTCCGCCGCGACCCGGTCGCGCTGGCCGAGTTCCGTCTTGGCGTCCGGGCGACGACCGTTCCCGATCCAGATCGTGTGCATGCCGTTGATACCCGTCAGGCAGATCAGAGGAGAGGAATCGGTGCGGATCGTCTCGCGCAGCCACGAGAACTGCTCCTCGCCAAGCAAGCTCCGCGTGACGTCGCTTCGGTGGTAAAGGCTTTGTTTCTCACCCCAGCCTTGGTCGTCCCAAATGTTGGTGTCTTGGCTGGAGCGCCACAGGCGTGAGTCCAAGATCAGCAGGCTGAAATCGCGATCCGGCATCTTCCAGCGCCGCCACTTCTTCGGGTTCACGGTGGGCGACGGCGACTCGTCTCCAGTGATCAAGTGATGCACGATCTGGAAATTGCGCCGCATGTAGTCGCGATCTTGGCCCAGATCCTCGTGGGTCCGGATGGCAATCTGCTCGGGGCCCTTGACGTCGTCCATGCCGTAGTCGTGATCGCCGGGGTTGATGGTGTTCCAGTGGCGCATCATCTGCCAGCGCGTGGTCGGGCCGCACAGCGTCGTCGTGACGATCTTGTAGGCGTCGTCAGGAGATGGGGGGTAGAGCAGCAGCTCCATGTACCAGACGTCGTCCTCCCACATCATGACTTGGAAGTTGTAGTCCTCTAGGTGCTGATAGGCCAGCGGCGTGGGCTGGTCGTGGACGAAGAACCCGCCGCCCGGCCCGGCATCGGGGAGCTTCGGTCCGCCTCCGTGAATGGCGTGGCAGGAGAGTCCGCAGAGCTTGTAGGGCGGGGCCAGTCGCGGCAGGCGCCCGACGTAGTCGCCGCTGGATGGCACCTCTCCGACTTGGCCGGTCCCAATGCCCACGGCATCGCTCCCCAAGCGGGGGTCGGACGTCACGTTCACCCCGTCCTTCCAGATCGTGTAGTACAGATCAGTGTCGGCCGGGTTGCGCGGCAGCGTTGCCTCGATCACAGCCGTGCTGCGGCGGAAGTCATTGCTGACGATCGGCGCAGTTCCGGCCGCTGGGACCGCGTCCCAGCCGTCCGGCGGGTTGGGCGAGTCGGCTACGCGCAATACAGCCTCGTTCCCGTCGCTGCGGAAAATGGACATGAACCGAACTTGCCACTTGCCGTCGCGCTGCTGGAGCGTGTCGCCCAGGGCGTAGCACACGTGGCATTGGTTGAGCGCGGGAGAGAGCGGCGCGTTCTGGCCGGGCTCGACCGTGAAACCGGAGACTTCAAAGTCCAGCAGCCCTTGCCCGGCCATGCCGACGAAGCCTGCCAGCCGCTCGGCACGGTCGACGTCTTCCAGTTCGAGCGTGATCGGCGGCCGAGCGTTCACCGTAAGCGACGCCTTGAGCGTGGCATGGTTCGCATCCGACCCGGATACATCCACGTCGATCACGAATTGATCGCCCGGAGAGGGCTTGGGCGCACGCTCCAGTGCGACCACCGTGTCGGAGCCGTGCTCGCGGATGCTGAAGTAGCCGTCGTCTGTCCAAGCCGCGATCCAGGCCGCCTTCCCGCCGTTGCCACCGAACCCATAGGACTCGTAGAGGGTGGACGAGCCGAAAGCGACGCCGAGCCGGCCATAGCCGGGCGTGTACATCTTCCATTTGCGGTCGTCCCCTTCCAGTGGCCCATGCGCCTCGGCGACCACCCGGCCGTCGATGCGCAGCTTGTAGTTGCCCTCCAGCCTCCACTGCCTGTGAAAGATCAAGCCGGGAGGCAGGGACGGGTCGTAATCGACCGGCATGCTGTAGCCGCCCATGCGCTCCCCGTGGGTCTCGTAGTGGTAGGGGAACCCCGTGTTGCGGGCCCGGTCACCGAAGCTGTGGATGCGCCGGCGCAGAGCCTTGCCGCGCAACTCCCAATAGCCCGGGTTTAGCGATTCCCACTCGTCACCGTGGTAGAGCGAATCGGGCTGGTCGAAGTTGACAGTGTGGGCGGTGGCTGTTGGCTTGGTCGCGAGGGCGGCCGTGCTCGCCGCCGCTGCTCTCAGGAAGGTTCTGCGGTCTACGGGGGTTCCCATTGCGGCGGCATTTTAGCAAGTCCGCCCTTCGGAGCCTGTTCGAGGAGCAGTGCTCTTGGGATAATGCGGTGCGGTCCAAGCCATGTCGTCCAATCGCACTAACCTGCCCTTGACGTTGCTATGGATGAGTCCGGGATGCGTCCGGGGCGCGCTGCTCGCATTGCTAGCCGCATCTGCGGGATGTTCCGGCGGATTGCGCGACACCGCTGCCAGAGATGCTCCTCCCAACTTCGTCTGGATTCTGGCCGACGATCTTGGCTATGGCGACTTGGGCTCGTACGGGCAGGAGCGGATCCAGACGCCGCACCTTGACCGCATGGCAGAGGAGGGCATGCGCTTCACCGACGCGTATGCCGGCTTCACGGTCTGCGCACCGTCCCGCAGCGTGCTCATGACCGGCCAGCACACCGGCCACACCCGAGTCCGTCGCAACGGCAGCCCCGGACTGTGGGACGAAGACGTGACCGTCGCCGAATTGCTCAAGGCCGAAGGCTACGCCACGGCCCTGATCGGCAAGTGGGGGCTGGGGATGGAAGATTCCCCCGGGGCGCCGTGGAGGCAGGGGTTTGACCACTCTTACGGCTATCTCAGTCAAGGCCACGCGCACAATTACTATCCGGAATTCTTGATGCGCAACGCCGAACGGGTGCCGCTGCGCAACGTG
The DNA here is from genome assembly GCA_009838515.1 of Terriglobia bacterium. Lineage (GTDB taxonomy): Bacteria > Acidobacteriota > Terriglobia > Bryobacterales > UBA6623 > VXMF01. The sequence goes on from VXRL01000033.1 coordinate 36,229, forward strand.
GTGCAGCGATCCGGGCGCTACACCGGCATGAGCGGTGTCGCCACGGAGCGAGTTGACTATTCGCACGATCTGATGATGGGCGAAGCTCTGAGTTGGCTCGAGTCGAACGCCACAAGCGCATTCTTTCTCTATCTGGCGCTGACGATTCCGCACGCTAACAACGAAGCCGGCAATCGCGACGGGGGAGGGGATCCTGGGATCGCCAACGTGACGGCGGACCTAGGCCAGCACCGCGAGCGGGTCGGCATGGAAGTTCCGGACGCTGGGCAGTATCAGGGAGAGGACTGGCCCGGCCCGCAAAAGGGGACCGCCGCGATGATCAGCCGCCTTGACGAGGGCGTGGGCCAGGTTTTCGCAGCTCTACAGAGGCTTGGTGTCGACGAGCGTACCGTGGTGTTCTTCAGTTCTGACAACGGGCCGCACGCTGAGGGCGGGAATGATCCCTTCTTCTTCGACTCCAATGGCCCGCTGCAGGGTTACAAGCGGAGCCTGCATGATGGCGGCATCCGCGTGCCAACGATCGTGCGCTGGCCGGGACGCGTGAGGGCAGGATCGGTCAGCGATTTCCCGTGGTACTTCGCGGACTTCCTGCCTACCGTGGCGGACATCGCCGGATTCGAGATGCCCGACGGCATTGACGGTACCAGTATCCTGCCGGTGCTGCTGGAAACAGGCGCGTCCAGCGAGGATCGCTTCCTGTACTGGGGCGGGACGACAGGTCGAGCCGAGGCCGTGCGATGGGGCCGGTGGAAGGCCGTGCGGGAAGCCCCCGACCAGCCCCTCGAGCTCTTCGACCTTGCCAGCGACATTGGCGAGGAGCGCGATGTGTCGGCCGAGCGCGAGGAGATCGTCAGGGAGATCCTGGCGTATTTGGAATCGGCCGTAACCGCACTGCCCGCCAGCGAGTAGCTAGTTCGGCGACTCGCGGCAATGCGGGTGCGAGGGCAGGCGCGTCGGCACGCCGATGCAGGCATATCGCCTCATCGGTGGCATGGTCAGCGGGCAAATTTGACGCGACACTGCTAACCTGCATTCGCCGCTGCATCGCGGCCATTGGTGGATTGCATGATCGTTCGATCACGATGTTTCCTGCGCGTTCCCACTTTGGCGCTCTGCTTGGCGCTCGCTGGGTCGGCACTAGCGCTGACCGAGAGAGAGGCGCTCGAGCTGCTGCGCGCCAGCCCCTATAGTCGCCAGCTCCGCGCCGAGGCGGAGATTGCGAGAGTTGGTGCGGAGCGCCAGAAGATCTACCCGAATCCTGCCGTGAGCGCGACGCTTGAGGGAGCCGGCCGCACGGACTTCCTGATGTTCGAGCAAGCCATTCCCATGAACGGCCGGCGGTCTCTGCTTTACGAGGCAGCAGAGTCGGGGGCAAGGGCTGCGATGTCGAGCGCGGACCACACGTTGCGGCAGGTCGAAGCCGCGTTGCGCCGTTCCTTTTATCGGCTTGTTTACCTGCAGGTTCGCGCGCAGATGGCGAGGGAGCACATTGCAGAGTCGGAAAAACTCCTCCGCATACTGCGCGAACGGGAGGCAGCCGGCGAAGGGTCGAAGTTCGACCGCCTGCAGGGGGAACGCGAGATCGTCGAACAAGAGACCGATCTGGCCCAGATCGATGTCATGATGGGTGAGGCACGCGCTGAGCTAGCACGCTACCTCGGCGACGCCGTGAGTCCAGCGAGGCTGGCGGCGGACGGGACGCTTGCCCCCGGCTTCGACCTGCCCCTGCTTCGAGAGGCCCTCGCCGCAGGTTTGGGTGCCCGCGGAGACTATCGCGTCGAGGCCGAACGCCTCGAGCAGTTGCGACTCGAAGATGAGGCCGCACAGCGCTTGCGCATTCCGAACCCGGTTGTCTCCGGTGGAGTGAAGAGGGCCGAGGTGGCCGGCCAGTTCGTGACCGGCCCCGTAGTCGGTGTGTCCGTAGATCTGCCCATCTTCCGCAAGGGGCGTGTTGAGCGCGCCGTGGCTGCAGCCAAGACGATCCGGACGCAGGAGCGTCGGAGCGCGCTCGAGCGCCAGATTCTGGCGGAAGTGCGCTCTTCCCACGACGCTCTGCGTTTGCACCGGCAGATGGCCCGGGACTACAGGTTGCAGTCCGAACAGCGCGTGCAAGAACTGGCAGAAATTGCCGAGGTCGCATACAGGGAGGGAGAGTTGGGCATCCTGGATCTGCTGGAGACCCGACGCGTCGCCCACAGGGCGCGGCTTCAGCAGTTGGAACTCGATGCCACCGCGAAACTGGCCGAGGTTGAATTCGACCGCAGCGTCGCCAAGGAGCTGTTGCCATGACTAGGCTCCGTGCGGTCGTTGTGCTTTTTCTGGCCACATGCGGGGGCGTTCCGCCGGAACCTGTGGATGAAGCACCGCCTGACCTGCGGGAATCGGTCGAGGTGACTCGTTGGTCGGCCCGGTCTGAGCTGTTCATGGAATACCCGGAGCTGCAAGTTGGCAGCAGCTCGAGGTTTGCAGTCCATCTCACTGATCTAGAGTCGTTTCGGCCGCTTGAGGCTGGCAGTGTCGCGGTGGAGTTGGATCACGGCGACGGCACCTTGGAGCGGTTCGCTGTTGACGTCCCGAGCCAGCCGGGAATCTTCGGTATCACTGTTCGGCCTGAGCGGGCGGGCACGCCGTCGCTGGCAGTTCGAGTCCAATCGCCTGCAATGCAAGATCTTCACCAACTCGGCTTGGTCCGCGTCCTCGGGGAGTCCGCGAGGTTTGATCCGCCGGGCTCTGGCCCCGATGTAGCGGACGCAACGGCCACGATCGCATTCTTGAAGGAACAGCAGTGGACCATGGAGTTCGCGACCCAGCTCGTGGAAGGCTCGGCGATGCAACAGAGCTTGCGCGTGCCAGCGATGGTCGAGCCACGCAGCGGTGGGCGTCTAGTGGTGACGGCCCCGGTGGCGGGGCGACTGTTGGCTTCCGTTCGCATGCCGGGCTTGGGAGCGGCGGTCCAGCGCGGCGAATTGCTGGGCGAGATCGTCCCGCACTGGGCCGGGCCGCCTGACCGCACGGCCCTCCAACTCGCTATCGACGAGGCCGAGGTGGCCTCGGAAGCTGCCAGGCGGCAACGCCAGCGGGCGGAGCGCCTACTCGCAGTGGGCGCTGTGCCCGAACGGCGGCTGGAAGATGCCAAAGCCGACGAAGCGGTCGCTCTCGCCCGCCTCACCGCGGCCGATCGGCGCATGGCCCACTACGAAGCGTCGCGGCGCGACGATCCGCACAAGGATTCACTCTCGTCGTTCTCCGTAAGGGCGCACCTAGAGGGCGTAGTGACCGCCGTGCATGCAACCGAGGGTGCCCATGTCGAGGAGGGCGATGTTCTGCTGGAAATTGCGGCGACCGAAATGGTGCATGTCTCCGCGGCGATTCCCGAAGCCAGGGCTGCTGTGCTGCGGAGCCTCAAGGGCGCCGAAATCGAGCTGTCGGATGGCGCCACAGTTCTGCCGGTGAGGGCGCTCGTGTCGACCGCGATGGTCGTGGATCCGCAGACCAGGACTCTCAAGGCCACCTATCTGGTTGACAATTCGGGGCGGCAATTAGCGATTGGCCAGTCTGTCATCGTCCGGCTGTTCACCGCGCACACAGTAGATGCGCCCGCCGTGCCGGACTCGGCATTGGTCGATGACGGGGGCCGCACGGTCGTGTACTTGCAGACAGGCGGCGAGGCGTTCGAGCGACGCCAAGTCGAGCTCGGCAATCGGATGGGCCAGAACGTACAGGTCACCGCCGGCTTGCGAGTTGGCGAGAGAGTCGTCACAAAGGGCGCGTATCTACTGCGCCTGTCCTCGCTGTCACCCCGAGCGCCGTCGCATGGCCACGTTCATTGACGCATGCTGGATTCGCTGATCCGTTGGTCGCTGGCAAATCGCACGCTGGTCTTGGCTGTATCCGGCGGTGTTCTGGCTTGGGGCGGGTTCGCGGTCTCGCAGCTCCCAGTCGAGGTGTTGCCGGACCTGACGGCTCCGACGGTATCGGTCATCACGGAGCATCCCGGCTTGGCCCCGGTAGACATGGAGCGGCTGGTCACGTTCCCGGTCGAGACCGCGCTTAACGGAGCGCCTAGCTTGCGGCGCGTGCGCTCGGCGACCGCCGCGGGCGTGAGCGTGGTGTGGGCCGAGTTCGACTGGGGAGAGGATACCTACCTTACCCGGCAGATGGTGGCCGAACGCCTAGGCCTCGCGGCGAAGAACTTGCCGCCGACGGCCTCTCAGCCAGCGCTTGGGCCGACCGCTTCCATCATGGGGGAGATCCTTTTTATCGCCCTGACGTCTGACCGCCATGACGATGTGGAATTGCGCACGGTCGCCGATACGGTGATCCGCCGCGGCATCCTGGCCGTACCGGGAGTGGCCCAGGTCACCCCCCTGGGTGGTGGCCGCAAGCAGTACCAAGTGCTCCTTGCCCCCGACAGGCTGAAGTCGTACGGCGTGTCGCTGACAGAAGTCGAGGCGGCGCTGGCAGCGGGAAGCTCGAACACTTCGGCGGGTTTCCAGACCCACCTCGGCCACGAGCATCTCCTTCGAGGCATCGGTCGCTTCGTCGGATGGCAGCAGATCCGGGACGCGGTCGTGCGGTCTTCGAACGTGGTTCCGATTCAGGTCAGCGATCTGGGGGAGGTCCGGATCGACGCCGCGCAGCGGAGGGGTGCTGCGGCACTCAACGGCGAAGCTGCGGTGATCGTAGGAGTTCGCAAACAGCCCAACACGAACACGCTTGCGCTCACCGAGAGAGTCGAGGCCCGCATTCGCGCGCTCGAGCCTGCCTTGCCCGAGGGCATGCGGATTCACGGCCGGGTCTTGCGTCAGGCGGACTTCGTGGAAGCCGCAATCTCGAACCTCGAGGAAGCGCTGAGCTTCGGAGGCCTGCTCGTAGTCGTCGTGGTCATCGTGTTTCTGGGCAGTTGGCGGGCCAGCGCCATCGCCTTGTTTGCGATTCCGTTTTCTCTGGGAGTCACGTTCATCGGACTGAAGGTTCTCGGCCTGTCCATCAACGGCATGACCCTAGGCGGGATCGCGATCGCTATCGGAGCGTTGGTCGACGATGCCCTGATCGATGTCGAAAACGTTGTCCGCCGCCTGCGCCAGAACGCGGCCCGCCCGCTCGAGGAGCGGCTGCCGACGCTGCAGGTCGTGTTTCGGGCCAGCAGCGAGATTCGCGGTTCCATCGTCTTCGCAACGTTGATCGTCGTGCTGGTTTTCTCCCCTCTCTTCGCACTTGAAAGCGTCGAGGGTATGTTACTGCGTCCGCTAGGGATTGCCTACATCGTCGCGATTCTCGCCTCGTTGCTTGTAGCGCTAACCGTGACGCCGGCGCTCTGCTCGGTCCTGTTGCCCCGGTCGCGGTCGATCTCGCAGGTTGGCGGGTGGGCCTTGGTAGGCTGGCTGCGGCGGCTGTATGAGCCGATCTTGCGCTGGGGCCTGGACCATGCGGCCGTGGTCTTGTCGGTCGCGCTGTTATTGGTCGCGGCTGCGCTTGCGGGTCTGCAAGATGTCGGGCGGAGGTTCTTGCCGGAGCTGAACGAAGGCAGTCTGACGATCAGCGCCGCGACGGTGCCTGGCACGAGCTTGAGGGACTCCGATCGCCTCGGGGCGGCGCTGGAGAGGATTCTGCTCAGCGTTCCCGGTGTCGTCTCGACCGGGCGCCGCACGGGAAGAGCCGAAGCCGACGAGCATTTGCAGGGGGTGGAGTCGTCCGAGATCGACGTCCGGCTCGACTTGCGAATCCGTTCCAAGGAAGAGGTTGTTGCGGAGATCCGCGATCGAGCCTCACTCATTCCCGGGACCAATATCAATGTCGGCCAGCCGATCTCGCATCGCATCGACCACATGCTCTCGGGGACGCGGGCGAGTGTTGCGGTGAAGATCTTCGGCGGCGAACTCGATGTCCTGCGGGCCCTGGCGGAGCAGGTCCAGGCCGCGATGCGCAGTATACCGAGCGTTATCGATCTGGCGTCGGACCGCCAGGCCGACGTGCCAGTGTTGACGGTGCGCTTCCGTCGCGACGATCTGGCGCGCTACGGAGTACCGGCCGGCCAAGCCGCCGATGCCCTGCGCACGGTCTTTTTGGGAAACGAAGTGGGGGCAGTCTTCGAGGGCGACGTGCCGGTTCCCATCGTGGTGCGTTACGCGGCAGCCAGCGGCGAAGAGATCGAGACCGTCCGACAGACGCTGATTGACACGCCATCCGGTGCCAGAGTGCCGCTCTCAGCCGTTGCTGACATTCGAGAAGATCGCAGCCCCAACATGGTGACCCGCGAGGGCGTGCAACGGAAGATCGTAGTCTCGTGCAATGTGGCTGGCGAAGATCTGCGCGGAGCCGTGAATCAAATCCAACAGGCTGTAGCCGCCAGCGTAGAGCTGCCCCAGGGCTACCGGATCGAGTACGGAGGCCAGTTCGAGAGCGAGGCCCGGGCGACCCGGAGGATGCTGCTGTTGGGCGCGCTGGCGATCGGCGGCATCTTGGTTCTGCTGGTGACGGCCCTGGAGTCCCTGGCCGACGCGCTCATCGTCATGTGCAATCTGCCCTTGGCACTTGTGGGGGGAGTGGCTGGTGTGTATGTCGGAGGGGGTGTTCTGTCGGTGGCTTCGCTGATCGGATTCATCACTCTCTTCGGAATTGCCGTTCGCAATGGAATCATGTTGCTGGCGCACATCAGGCGGCTAATGGCCGAGGAAGGTATCGCAGACCTGAGGCAGGCGGTGATTCGCGGTTCTTCGGAGCGACTCGCGCCCATCCTGATGACGGCCGTCTCCACGGGCATTGCCCTGCTGCCCGTCGCCCTGGGCCTGGGAAAGACAGGAAGCGAGATCCACGCGCCGCTAGCCCTCGTGGTCCTGCTGGGGCTGGCGAGTTCGACGCTGCTAAACATGCTGGTCGTGCCCACAGTCTTTTGGCGCTGGCACAGGTCAGCGTAGGAGAAAGCGCGCATGGCTTGCTCGCGCCATCTGGCCAGTCGTGGTCTAGGCTAGAGGACTGCGGCCGGATCGAGGCCAAATCTGCTGATCTCCAATTTCTAACGTGGCTGGGGCTTGCAGTCTTCTGGCCGATCAGAATAAACGAACAACACATTCGAAAACGGTGCTGGCGCGCGCCCCAGAAGTCCCTCGGAGCCTGCCCAGCCCCCTCCTCTTCCGGCGGTGTATGACCCACTCACTCCCACTTCCTCTGCTCTGCCTCCTTCGGGCTCGGCTGTGACCATGAGGGGAGCCTCGCTATGAGGATTCTTGTCGTCACTCTCGGAAGCGCGGGGGATGTGCATCCGTTCGTGGCGGTCGCTCTGGCGCTACGCGAGCGTGGCCATGCGGTCAGGTTCGCCACGAATCCACACTTCGCTCCTCTGTTGGAACGGCTCGGCCTGCCGCTTCGGCCAATCGGAACGGTCGAGGATTTCGAGGAAGCCATGTCGCACCCTGGCCTGTGGCGGCCAGTCCGTGGCCTAGGGGTCGTTACCGACCTGGCCCTCCGCGCCGTCCACGATGTTTATTGTCTCGTGGAGGAGGAGGCTCGCAGCGATACCGTTGTCGTCAGCCACTCGCTGGCATTCGGCGCGCGGGTCGCCCACGACGCTCTGGGAGTGCCGCTCGTCACGCTGCATCTTGCACCGGCCGCGCTGTGGAGCATCGAGGCTCCAGCCGTGGCACCGACGCGGATGGGCTCGATCGAGCGCTGGCCGAAAATCGCCAAGCGACTCTGCTTTGGTCTCATGGACAAGCTTGTCGATCTCAAGCTCGGGCCTGGAATCAATGAGTTGCGCGCGAGCGTCGGTCTTGCCCCGGTCCGCCACATCGCCAGCCGCTGGTGGCATTCCCCGCAGCGTGTCGTCGGGCTCTTTCCGGACTGGTACGCCGCGCCGCAGCCGGACTGGCCTCCGCAAGCAGTGCTGACGGGGTTTCCGCTATACGACGAACAGGGCGTGACGGGTTTGCCGGCGCATCTAGAGGCGTTCCTCGCTGAGGCCGTGGCGGCCGGCGATCCCCCAGTGGCCTTCGCGCCCGGTTCCTCCAACCGCCAAGCCCACCGTTTCTTTGCGGCTGCTGCGGATGCGTGCCGGCGGCTTCGGCGCCGCGGGGTTCTGCTCACGCGCTATCCGGAGCAGCTCCCCGGCCAGCTTCCTAGCGGGGTCGTGCATGCCGAATACGCCCCGTTCAGCGCCTTGTTGCCGCGTGTCGCGGCCCTCGTGCATCACGGCGGAATCGGTACGTGCGCCCAGGCCCTCGCCTCCGGGCGGCCGCAGCTGGTGATGCCGATGGGCTTCGACCAGCCCGACAACGCAGCTCGGCTTGCCCGGCTTGGTGTGGCCAGCGCCTTGCCTCCGAAGCGTTTCACCGGCGCGAGCGTCGCTCGCGAGCTAGGCACGCTCCTGGGTTCGAACGCTGTCGCAGGCCGATCCGCGGAACTCGCACGGCGGTTCGAAGGCATCGACCCGGTCAGCCGGACATGCGACCTCATCGAGGAATGCGGGCGTTGAGGGGTTCGTCCCAGAAGCGGGAGGAGGAGTTCCGTCTGCGGTCCCGGGACGTGCTACGCGTGGCCGGGGTTCGCCCTGAGAATCAAGTCGTAAGAGTCAAGCAAGCTTCCCGGTGGTTATGCTGGAGCAGCGGCGACTTCCACCGGGCGTGCTTGTGTCCGTGGCCTCGCCACGGGAGGGGAGTATGAGAGTTTCTCGCATGGCACTGGGCCTGACATTGGGAATCCTGTGGGGATGCGCGTTTGGAATCATCGGAACCTTACACATGCTGGTTCCGCCCTATGGCGAACAGTTCTTCGAGTTCATGGCGTCGGTCTATCCAGGCATTACCGGGTCCGGGTCGCTGCTGGACATCTTGCTGGGTGTGCTGTACGGACTCGTCGACGGGTTTCTTGGCGGATGGCTGATCGCATGGCTGTACAACGTGTTGGCACAACGGCTAGCGAAGCAGTGAGCGTTCGACTAAATCTGTCGGAATTGCTAACTCGGTCTCCCCTGCGGGTTCCAAATGGTGCCCCGCCCGATATAAGATGACTGTATGCCGAGAGTTCCGACGGTGTGGTTCGCAGTCTGCCTGGTAGGTATCGCCGCTGGCGTTGCAGGTGCGGCACCCTCGCCGGAGGGAGTGGAGTTCTTCGAGAACAAGATCCGCCCCGTCTTGGCCAAGAACTGTTACACCTGCCATTCGGCGGAAGCCAAGACCCGCATGGGTGGGCTTTCGCTGGACACTCGCGACGGCATCCGTGAGGGCGGACAGCGGGGCCACGCTGTGGTGCCGTCTGATGTCGAAGCGAGTTTGATTCTGGGTGCCTTGCGCTACAAGGGCGGCCTGAAGATGCCCCCCACAGGCAAGCTTCCCGACGAGGTTGCTGAGGACTTCGCCACTTGGATCGAGATGGGTGCGCCGGACCCGCGCGAGGCGAACGTCGCGCCTCAGGAGAGCAGCATCGACTTGGAACAGGGCAGGCGCTACTGGGCGTTCCAAGCTCCTCGTTCGGAGGCTCTGCCGGCAGTGCAGGATCTCGCGTGGGCGCGCGGAGCCGTGGACCAACACGTGCTGGCCGCATTGGAGCGCCAAGGTCTGCGACCGGTCCCTGACGCAAGCAAGGCGGACCTGCTCCGACGCGTTACCTACGATCTCACCGGACTGCCCCCGTCCGTGGACGAGACGGAAGCATTCATGGCCGATCGCAGCGGGACTGCCTACTCCGACGTGGTGGAACGCCTGCTCGAATCCGACCGCTTCGGCGAGCGCTGGGGCCGGCACTGGCTGGACGTGGTGCGTTACTCGGATTCCATCGGCCGCACGCGCAACCTGCCGTTTCCAATGGCGTGGCGGTATCGCGACTACGTCATCCGGGCGTTTAATGCCGACAAGCCCTTTGACCGCTTCGTGCAGGAACAGGTCGCTGGCGACCTGCTCCCATACAACAGTCCCGGGGAGCGTGTGGAGAATCAGATCGCGACCGGGTTTCTCGCGCTGGGAGCGCACGACCTCAACGAGATCGACGCGAAGCAGTTCGACATGGACGTCGCCGACGAGATGATCAACGTCACGACCCGCTCCATGCTCGCCCTGAGCGTGGGCTGCGCCCGTTGCCACGATCACAAGTTCGACCCGATTCCGACCAAGGACTACTACGCACTGGCGGGTGTCTTCCGCAGTAGCGAGCTGCGCAACGGCCTGCGCCGCCGTCCCCGCTTCAACGCAGGCTACTTCCGCGTCGAGCGCATGGTGACGCTGGACGGAGTGCCCGACTTCACTTCGGCGGATGCAGAGGAAACGAGGGCCGAGCGCGCGCGGCTGTGGGGCGAGTTGCAGGCCGCCGAGGAGAATCGCGACCGGAACGCATGTCGGCAATTTTCCCGCGCACTCAGCAAGCTGCCCATGCCGGAGAACTTGGCGATGGGAGTGGTGGAGGCTGCCGAGCCGGTGGCAATGCGCGTCAACATCGGCGGAGACCCCCACACTCTCGGCGATTCCGTCCAGCGCGGATTCGTGCAAGTGCTGTATCCGCCAGGTGCGGGAATTCCCGGGATCGGGCAGGGCGAGAGCGGGCGCCTGCAGCTCGCGGAATGGCTGACGCGCCGGGACAATCCGCTGACGGCCCGCGTGATGGCCAACCGGGTCTGGCACCAGCTCACGGGCAAGGGCATCGTTGCCACGGTAGACAATTTCGGCTCGACGGGGCGGCAGCCGACCAACCAAGCCCTGCTCGACTACCTAGCCGTGCGCTTCGTCGACAGCGGCTGGTCTGTCAAGAGTCTCGTCCGCGAAATCGTCCTGAGCCGCACGTACGGGCTCTCGACGGAACTTGATGACGGCAACTTTGAGAAGGACCCCGACAACAACCTCAATTGGCGGGCTAACCTCCGCCGCTTGGAAGCGGAGTCCGTGCGGGATGCTGTCCTCTATGTGAGCGGCGAGCTGGAGCTCGAGGCTTCTTCGCCGTCCCCGGTTGCGTCGTTTGACCGGAGCCAACTGCTCAATCCCGGCAACAGGCAGCTGCGCGCGTGGGAGTTCGACGATCGGTACCGGAGCGTGTACGTGCCGGTCGTGCGCAACCTCGCCGTCCGCATGTTCGAGGCGTTCGACTTCCCCGAACCCAGCGAGACGCACGGCGTTCGTGACGTGACCACCGGTCCCAGTCAAGCGCTTTTCCTGATGAACAGCAAGTTCATCCGCTCGAACGCTCTGATCGCGGCAGAACGGCTGATGGCTGCACATTCGCGAGATCGCGACCGCGCCCGCCATGCCTTTCGCCAAGTGCTTTCCAGGGATCCTACCGCAGCCGAGGAAGAGCGGGCGGTGAGACGGGTCCGAGATATCGCGCGCACACTTAGCTCGCCAGAAGGCAAGGCGGCGGACCGCGCAGCGGCGGAAGCGTGGCTGGAGGACCTGCTCACGGCTGCGCTGGAACGCGAAGCTGATCCGAGCGAACTGTCCGCGGCGATGCAGTCCGTCGTGTCCGATGAGCCCGGTGCGGCCGATTCGGCCGTAGCTATGAGCAGCGCGTTTGCCGACGAGGAGGGCGCGATGCGCGCAGCGCTGGTGCAGCGCGTAGTGGAGGCTGCGCTCGGACGACGGACGGAAGCCAAGGAGCGTTCGCAGATGCGCAAGAGCATCAAGGACTGGTACACTTCGCAAGCAGGAACCGATGGTTCCGGCTCGCGAATGCTAGCGGCATCAGCCGATCCGGTCCACGAGGCGTGGACCCGCATCTATCACGCGCTGTACAACAGCGCGGAGTTTCGTTTCCGCAATTGAGGTGGGCTCGGGAGTACGGTTATGTCAGCAATCTTCCAGAATCGCAGGGGCTTTCTGAGGCACGCCGCGGCCGGGTTCGGCTACACGGCGTTTGCCGGCCTCGCCGCGTTCGAATCCCTGCACGCCAAGGGGAGCCAGAATCCGCTGTTGCCGAAGGCGCCTCACTTCGAGCCGAAGGCCAAGCGGGTGATCTTTCTCTTCATGCAGGGCGGCCCTACCCAGCACGACACGTTCGACTACAACCCCGATCTCGCCAAGTACGCCGGCATGAGTTCGGAGATGGAGCTGGCGGCTGGCAACACGAGCGGCAAGATCCTGCCATCGGTGTTTGACTTCAAGCCGGGCGGCAAGAGCGGGCTGCCGATCTCCGATGTCTTTCCGCACTTGCGCGAGCATGCGGACGAGCTGTGCCTGCTCAATGGCATGCACACCGATTCTCCGGCGCATCCGCAGGCGACGATCTTCACTCACACCGGCAGCATCACGTTCGTGCGGCCGTCGATCGGCTCGTGGACCGTGTACGGCTTGGGGACAGAGAACCAAGATCTGCCGGGATTCGTGACCATGAACCCGCCGCCAGTCGGCGGCTCTGCCCTGTACGGCTCGGCCTTCCTGCCGGCTAGCTACCAGGGCACGCGCCTGAACATCGCGGCGGGCCAAGAGGCTGTGCAGAACATCCGCAACGCGACTATGAGCTTGGAAGCACAGCGCCGTCAGCTCGATTACGTGCAGGGGCTGAATCGCGAGCTGCTAGATCGGTCCGACCGAGACGATCAGGTGGAAGGCGTGATCCAGTCGTACGAGCTAGCGTTTCGGATGCAGACCGCCGTGCCGGAGGCGATGGATCTGACGTCCGAGCCCGAGAAGGTGCGCGAGATGTACGGCCTCGATGCAAAGGAGACGCGTGAGTTTGGGACGCAGTGCCTGCTGGCGAGACGCATGGCCGAGAAGGGTGTGCGCTTTATCGAACTGGGGTATCGCGGCTGGGACCACCACAACAACCTGCGCAAGAGGCTCGCGGATAGCGCCGCTGCTATAGACAAGCCGATCGCCGCCCTGATCGCCGATCTGAAGCGGCGCGACATGTTGGACGAGACGCTCATCGTCTGGGGCGGGGAATTCGGACGCTCCAGCTACGAGCAGAACGACAAGGCCGATGGACGGCGCCACAACAATCGCGGCTACACCATGTGGATGGCTGGCGGCGGGATCAAGGGCGGGATGCGCTTCGGACGCTGCGACGAACATGGCGTGGCTGTCGAGGGTCGGGTGCACCTGCACGACCTGCATGCGACGATACTGCAGCAGTTGGGGCTGGATCACACCAAGCTGACGTACCGTTACGCCGGGCGCGACTTCCGCTTGACGGACGTGCACGGGCGAGTCGTCAACGAGATCATTGCGTAGGCTCGGCACCGGGCCGTAGCGGGCGCCATGCGAGGTTCGTTCCTCGACCCGGTCTCGGGAATTCCGATTGCCGGTTCCCAGACTTCTGGAAGTAAGTCCGCCCCGACGCTTGTAGTTGATCAACGAATCAACCAAGCGAGAGTCGATTGGAGCTTCTCCCGTCTGATTCATTCGTTTGCATAACAGATCATTACAAGGAACCTTTCGCAAACGAAACAGCATGATCGCACCAGCTTGAATCGGCCGGAACTCACTTCAGCCTCGGATTTCAGGTGTGGGTTCTGGAAATTGTGACCGGTCAGATAGCGTCGAAGAAGAGGGGCGGGCAAGAGGGCGATCTAGAAGACAGGATGCCTGAAGAGGGTGAAAACCGCTGTCCGGGCGGTCAACTTCCATTCGGCTGACATCGTCGCAGCCGTCACGCGGCCGATGGCTGTTCACTTCCAAACATACTGAATGCGATGGAGGTGACGACTAGGATGGTCGGGTCGCTTAGGCGGCTGGTTGGTTCAGGCGACTCTCCGGTCGCCGTTCCACGGCCACATGCTTGCTGGATTCAAGGCCAATTGACTGGTTCAGGTCGCGACAAGAATCTCTGCAAGGCGATCGTTAGATTTCGCGATCTTCCATATTTTTCTCGTAAATCATCCAAATCATGGATAATATACAAGGATGGTTGCCCGTAGGGCAGAGAGAATTGTTCGGGACGCCCTCGAGTTTCAGGCCGCGGTCGCGGTGATCGGGCCGCGACAAGTCGGCAAGACAACCCTGGCGCGCGCGATCGGAGACGAGCTGAACGCGGTCTACGTAGATCTGGAAGACCGCGTCGACCGAGAGAAGCTGGAGGAACCGAGGATGTTCCTCGAGAGGTACGAGGACCGGTTGGTGATCCTAGATGAAATCCACCGAGTGCCGAACTTGTTCAATGATCTGCGAGGCACAATCGACCGTGGCCGCCGCAAGGGACTGCGAACCGGTCGATTCCTGGTTCTCGGATCCGCCTCGGTTGATGTCCTGCGCCAGTCGAGCGAAACCCTCGCCGGACGGATCGCCTATGTGGACTTGGGTCCACTGGACATCCTCGAAATTGAACCGGGGATGGACCCCCTTGTGGAACTCTGGGTTCGGGGAGGATATCCGGACAGTTTTCTCGCGCAAAGCAGTGCAACCAGCTTCAAGCTCCGACAGCACTTCATCCGGACCTATCTGGAGCGTGACGTGGCCGCCTTCGGGCCGCGCTTGCCAGCGGCCGCTCTCGAGCGGCTATGGACGATGCTTGCACATAGCCAAGGGGGCATTCTGAACGCGTCGCGTCTGGCGAGTGCCCTGGGAACCAGCTACCAGACCGTGACCCGATACATTGACGTACTAGCCGGATTGCTGCTTGTCCGCCGTCTTCCGCCTCTACTCGCCAACGTCGGAAAGCGTCTCGTCAAGTCTCCCAAGGTGTATGTCCGCGATAGCGGACTGGTTCACGCACTGCTCTCAATCGACGATTTCGAGACACTCGCCGGCCATCCAGTGATCGGCCAGAGCTGGGAAGGACTCGTCATCGAGAACCTGTTGGCGGCCGCCCCCGAACGGACCCTGGCAAGCTACTACAGGACTGCCGCCGGGGCCGAAGCGGATCTGGTGCTGGAGTTTCCGGACGGCCGACGCTGGGCGATCGAAGCGAAGCGTAGCCTCGCCCCCTCGCTGACGAAGGGCTTTCACAACGCTAGAAAGGATTTGTCACCAGAGAGATCCTTCGTCGTGTATCCCGGCGACGAGCGCTACAGCCGAACCTCCGAAGTCGAGGTCATCGGCTTGCGGGAACTAGCCGCCGAGCTCGCTGGCGTCGCAAGCTGACTCAAGACGCAATGGACCTTGCAGCACCAAATCAGTGCGCCCAGCAGCGCGTAGGAGACCTCTATTTCTCAAGCGTGCGGAGTCTAGCTGGGCTGGCGGGAAAAGCAGAAAGACCCTTTGCAGCGCCTCTGGTTTGGAGGTTTACGGGGTGGTTCACGTCCATGGCGGCGATTCCGGCAGCAGTGCTTCGAACTCAGCGACGCGTGCCGCTTGGTACTCGCCGACATAGGAGCCCTCGTAGAACCGGTCCAGCGCCTCATCACAGAGCCGCTCCCACGACTCCTCTTCGTGCCCTGGATTGATCGGATAGAAGAGGCAGCCGGTGGCTTCGGCGGCCTTGCGGTCTCCCGGCGCGTCGCCGATCATGAGGCGCCTGTCGGAAGCATAGCGGCCGCCCGACATGGCTTCGAGGTGTTCGACCTTCTTGCCTAGCTCCTGTCCTGCAATGATCTGCGGATAGTGCGCTATGCCGTTCTCATCCCACTCGCGCTGGAGCGCTTCGCCGGGCGTTCCCGACACGACTCCCAAGTCGGCCCGAGACACCACCTTGTCCAGCGTCTCATGCACCCGTGGGAACGGCGGTACGCCCGAGACGATGTCTTTGACGGCCGCGTTGACAGCGAGGCTCCACGCCATGGTGAGATCCAGCAGCGGGTCCGGATGCAGCTCGCGATATGCCTCCAGTCCCGCGTTGCTGGGTGGGAATTCAGAATCGATAAAAGCTTGCAGCGGAGCGAGATCCGGGATATCTATGCCGCGAGCAGCCGCCTCCGGCCAGTCTCTGAGCAACCCCAGGGTACGGACGCACACGGGGAAGCGGTTCATCCCCCGGGACTTCGAGTAGAGGTTCGCGAACTCCCAGGCGCGGCGGGCGTACTTTGATGCCGCTTGCAGCCGCCAATGCTTGATGAACATTGGCGTGAAGCACTCCTTGTGCTTGATCTCCATCGAGTCGAACACGCAGCCGTCCGAGTCGAGACCGACGAAGTAGTCGCTCGATGTCTGGAAGTCTCGGAGTGTCTTCATAATTTGCCTAGCGAATCGCGGTTCGACGACGGCTGCGGCGCTAGCGATTCCACTGGGTGTGGAATACGCCATCCATGTCTAGCCGACGGTAGGTGTGGGCCCCGAAGTTGTCGCGTAGCGCCTGCAGCAGGTTGGCCGGAAGAAACTCGGAGCGGTAGCTGTCGAGATAGGCCAGCGTCGCTCCGAGGCAGGTCGTTGCGACTCCGCCGCGGTTGGCGATCTCGACCGCTTCGCGCAGGTCCTGCAAGGATTCGTTGACGATCGCGGAGAACGACGGATGGAGCAGCATGTTCTCCATCTCGGGCTCCTGCTTGTATGCCTGCTTGATCGGGTCGAGCAGCCTAGAGCGGATGATGCAGCCGTCCTTCCAGATGCGGGCCACCTCGGCAAGGTCGGTGCCAAAGTCGTACTCCTTGGATGCTGTCTGGATCAGGTGCAACCCTTGTGCGTAAGACGCGACCATTGCAAGGTGCAGCGAGCTATGCAGGGTAGCAACGAGACGCTCTCGGTCTTGCTCGCATTCGGTGCCCGGGCCCGTGAGCACGCCTGACGCCTCTACGCGGGCCTGCTTGAGACCGGACAGGATCCGGGCGTTGACCGCTTGCGAGAGTGTCGGAATCGGTACGCCTAAGTCCAGGGCTGTCTGCGCCGTCCACTTTCCCGTCCCCTTCTGCCCTGCGGTATCGAGAATCTTCTCGACCAAGGGGTCGCCGGTCTGGTCGTCGCTCTTGGCCAGGCACTGCGCCGTGATGTCGACCAAGAAGCCGCCCACCTTCGGTGACGTGGTCCACTCCTGGAAGACCTCTTGGATCTGCTCGGTCGACATGCCTGCCGCCCGGCGCAGGATGTCGTAGACCTCGCAGATCAGCTGCATGATCCCGTATTCGATGCCGTTGTGGACCATCTTCACGTAGTGGCCCGCCGCATGACGGCCGCAGTAGGTCACGCATGCCCCGTCGTCATCGGTCTTCGCCGCGATCTTCTCGAGAACCGGGGCGATGCGCTCGTAGGCCTCGAAGTTGCCGCCGGGCATGATGGAAGGTCCCCACAGGGCGCCCTCTTCGCCGCCCGAGATGCCGCAACCTACGAAGTGCAAGCCGGCCTGCTGCAGACGCTTTGCGCGGCGGTCAGTGTCGGGGAAATGCGAGTTGCCGCCGTCGATCAGCACGTCGCCCGGCCCCAGATGCTCGAGCAGGGCGTCGATGACCCGATCGGTGCCTGCTCCCGCGGTGACCATCAGCAGGACCCTGCGAGGTGGATCTAGGAGCGAAACCAGCTCTTCGATGGACTGCGTGACGGTGACGTTCTTGCCGACCGACTCGTCGCGCATGCGCTGGGCGTTCTCGTCGCCGCGATTGTAGGCGATGACAGGGAACCCGTTACGCTCGATGTTGAGCGCTACATTGCGGCCCATGACGCCGAGGCCGGCGACCCCGAAGTTGTCTGCTGACATTGAAGCTATTCCTTGGGGAGCGCGCTAGGTGCTGCGCTCGTTGCGAGATGGATCCGGGCGAGGCGTCGCTGCGGTCCCGGGTGCTTAGCCAAGCCCTGCGGACTCTAAGCAGATCCGCACGGTGACGGGCTAGCCACCATTGTATTAGAACCGCTTGACGCTGGCGGGCGGGAGAGATTCCGGCTAGAAGAAGAGGTGCACCATCTCGCCGTCGATCTCATCCAGCGTCGACCGGAAGGCCGGCCAACTCGGCTCGCCCATCTCGGCGTTCCACGCGGCCAGGTCGGCCTCGAGTTCCTGCACGATCTGGGGGTGTTCCGCCCCGACGTTGGTTTGCTCGCCGATGTCTTTGGACAAGTCGTAGAGGAGGGTGAGCTGGCCATGCGGGGAGTCCTGCGGCCAGGCCTGCATCGGCAGCCGTCTCGCTCCGGCATCGGTCACGTCCGCCCAGTCCATATCCGTCTTGTTGACCTTCCAGAGTTTCCATTTCCCCTTGCGCACGGCGACGTTCGGCTTGGCTCGCCAGAACAACAGATCGTGCGGTGCCGAATCGGTCTCGCCCCGTAGATGGGGAAGCAGATCCACGCTGTCCTGCGCTGTGGCGGAAGAGCCCGAAGCAGCCGCGATTGTCGCGAACAGATCTAGCGAAATGACCGGTTCGCTATAGGTCGTGCCCTGGGGCAAGCCCGCGGGCCACTTGGCTAGGAACGGGATGCGAATCCCGCCATCCCAGTAGTAGCGCTTGTGTCCACGCAGGGGTGCATTGGAACAGCAGCCATCGACATAACCCGCGCAGCCGTTGTCGGACAAGAATACAAACAGGGTGTCATCCTCCAGCCCGAGTTCAGCTAGTTTCGCCGTAACGGCACCCACGTATTCGTCGACCGCCGCTACCATGGCCGAATAGATTCGGGTGCTGTCCTTTTCGATGTGGCGATAGCGATCCAGGTATTCCTTCGTCGCCTGCAACGGCGTGTGCGGTGCGTTCGGAGTGAGCATCAGGAAGAAGCGTTCGTCCCTGTGACGCTCGATGAAATCGACGGCCTTGTCGCGAAACACGTCGGTGATGTACTCCTCGACCTCGACCGGCTCCCACCCGTCGTAGATCGCGTTGGCCTCTGTCCTGGCGATCGGGGCGTTCCTCGCCGGCCACGACTCCACGCCGTCCTTGCGTGAGTCGATGTAGATTGACCCGCCGGCCAGCATGCCGTAGTACTCATCGAAACCCCGGCTCAGAGGATGGTGTTGCCTCTGCTTGCCGAGGTGCCACTTGCCGATAAGGCCCGTCGCGTAGCCTTGCGCGCGCAACATGTCGGCGATAGTGGTCTCGTCTAAGGACATGCCCATGTCGGTGTCACGCCCTGCGATGTTGAACTCGAACCCGTGGCGCTGCTGGTGCCGGCCGGTGTAGAAGCCAGCTCGCGAAGGGCTGCACACCGCTGCCGACACGTAACCATCGGTGAGGCGGACGCCTTGCGCGGCGAGCGCGTCGATGTGGGGGGTCTGGATCACTTCGCCGCCATTGGCCCCGATGTCGCCCCAGCCGAGATCGTCCGCCATCATCACGATCACATTGGGCGGAGGCGGCGCGGTTTCATCGACAGCGGAAGGAGCGCAACTGCAGAGCGCCAGAACAAGCAGGAAACATGCGCCGAGTCTCATAGCCCCGCTATTCTAGCGTTGCTTGGAGTCGACCTAGGAGTGGCCGGCGGCTTGCATTTGCATACTGCTTAGGACGGCCGAAACCGGGAAGCTGTTTGGCTCGCTCGTATATCATTTCTGTAGATGGCACTCGACAAACGTAGGAGCACGCGCTTGACGCAGCCGCTAGTCCGGAGGAACGGCGCGCTACAGCCTGCCAGCTGGGACGAGGCGCTCGCCGTGACTACTGCTGCCTTTGCCCGCGCGAAGGGCCGTACGCCGGAGTCATCGTTCGGCATGTTTAGCTGTTCGAAGACCACGAACGAGCTGAACTACGCTGTCCAGAAGTTCGTCCGCAGCGTCATTGGCAGCAACAACATCGACAGTTGCAACCGTACTTGACACGCGCCGAGTGTCGTCGGTCTGGCGACAGCGTTCGGGGCGGGAGGCGGCACTAGCTCTTACCAAGAGGTCGAAGAGACCTCACTGATCGTGCTGTGGGGATCGAACGCCCGCGAGACACATCCGATCTATTTCCACCACGTGCTCAAGGGCATACGCAATGGAGCCCCGCTATACGTGGTCGACCCTAGGCGCACGAGTTCTGCGCAGTGGGCAGATTGCTGGCTAGGCTTGGACGTCGGCACCGACATCACCTTGGCGAACGCGGTCGGGCGCGAGATCTTGGCCGCGGGGTTAGAAAACCGACAGTTCATCGAGCATGCCACGAGCCGCTTCGAAGCCTACCAAGCTGCCGTCGAGCCGTTCACTCTAGGCTTCGCGGAGCGCGAGACGGGTGTGCCGCGGGCTGCCATCCGCGATCTAGCCCATGCCTACGCGAAGGCTCCTACCGCGCAACTGTGCTGGACGCTCGGGATCACCGAGCACCACCAGGGCGTGGACAATGTGCTGGGGCTGATCAATCTGGCACTGCTGACCGGACACGTCGGGCGCTACGGGTCAGGTCTGTGCCCCCTGCGGGGCCAAAACAACGTGCAGGGCGGGGGAGACATGGGTGCCCTGCCGGACCGGCTGACGGGATTCCAACATGTGGCCAACGACGCTTGCCGCGCTAAGTTCGAGGCCGCCTGGAACTGCAAGATTCCACCGAAGCCGGGCAGGCACATCAGCGGCATGTTCAAGGCGATGGATCAGGGAGACCTCAAGACGCTGTATGTCTTGGGAGAGAACCCTGTGGGTTCTGAGCCTGACACCAAGCACGTCATGGCCACCATGGACAAGCTCGATTTCTTGGTGGTCCAGGACCTGTTTCTCACTCAAACGGCCGAGATCGCCGACGTGGTCCTGCCGGCCTCTGCCGGCTGGGCGGAGTCTGAAGGCACGGTCACGAGCAGCGAGAGAAAGGTGCAGCGGGTTCGCAGAGCGGTCGAGCCGGCGCCCGGCACCAAGGATGACATTGCCATCGTGTTTGACCTTGCCAATCGCCTAGGCCACGACTGGGGCGAGCCCAACCCCGAAGCGCTGTGGAACGAGCTGCGTACGTTGAGCCCGATGCATGCGGGCATGAGTTACGAGCGGCTTGAGGCTCTAGGGGGGATTCGCTGGCCGTGCTACGACGAGTCGCACCCGGGCGAGCTGTTCTTGCACGGGCGCTTATGGGCCAATCCGCGGATCGGCCCGCGCGCGCCGTTCTCGGTTGTCCAGCCGGAGCCACCGGTGGACCAGCTGGACGACGATTTCCCGATTCGCCTGACGACGGGTCGCCGGCTGGACGAATACAACACGGGCGTGCAGACCGGTGCCTATGCGTCGCCGCTGCGACGCCAAGAGGCGGTGGACATTTCGCCGGAGGATGCCGCGCAGTACGGCTTGCATGAGTACGAACAGGTGCGCATCAGCTCGAGACGCGGTTCGGTAGTCGCGCCTGTGCGGTTCGATCCCGGCCTGCGGCCGGGCTTGGCGTTCATGACGATGCATGCTCCGGACGAGGTCAACACCAACGAGCTCACGATCGAAGCCATCGATCCCAAGTCCGGCGTGTCGGAGTTCAAGGCCACCGCGATCCGCATCGATAAAATGGTCGGCGCTAGCGCTGGGGATTGAGCCCGTGGGCTTGCCATGCATTTCGTCCGGAGCTTGTCTGGACAAGATCGTGGATCCTATTCGCGGTAGCGGAAGGATCGGTAGCTAGTGGACCTGCACTTTACGGCGGATGAGCCGACCGCGTCGGAGGTCGATGCCGTCGACGCTGTGCTAGGGGCCGCTGAATCTAGATGGCATGGCGGCCAGCGCGTCGATCCGAGCGAAGCGCAGACCTCGGAAAGCGGGCACCGCACGGCGGGACAGCGCCACCTGCTGCTTCCGGTGCTCCACGAAATCAACGGGCGGGTCGGCTGGATCAGCCGTGGCGCGTTGAACTATGCCTGCAAGCGGCTCGAGGTGCCGCCGGCGGAAGCGTACGGCGTTGCCACGTTCTACGATATGTTCTCGCTCGAGCAGGCCCCTCCGGTTGTGGCCCGGGTCTGTGACGATATCGCCTGTCAAGCCAAGGGCGCGATCGATCTCTGCGCAAGTCTCGAAAGGGCCATGGGGCCGGCGGGCGACGGCAATGCAGGCCGATGCGGGTGGGTTCGCAGCCCGTGCTTGGGGCAGTGCGAGAGAGCGCCCGCCGTGCTGGTGACGGCGGCGGGCGAGCGGCCTTGGACGTCGGTGATCGCTCCAGCGACCGCACAGGCGGTCGAGGCGGCATGTTCCAAAGATTCCCCGACAGACGGGCCTCAGGTGCGAGAGTCGGTTCCGCAGGCCGGGCAGGCGTCGCTTCAACTGTTGCATCGCGTCGGCTCGCCGAGCGCGCAGAGTTTGAAGGAGTATCGCGCGGATGGAGGCTTGCGCGCCTGGGAACTGGCCTTGGATCAGGGTTCGGAATGGGTGATCGAACAGGTCGAAAAGTCCAATCTCGTCGGTCGCGGAGGGGCTGCGTTCCCGACCGGACGCAAGTGGCGCGCAGTGGCCCAAGCCGGCGGTCCCAAGTACGTCGTTTGCAACGCGGACGAGTCCGAGCCGGGCACCTTCAAGGACCGAGTCCTGATGGAAGGCGATCCGTTTGGGGTCGTCGAAGCGATCATGATCGCGGCCTTCGCCACCGCCTCCGAGCGGGCCTACGTCTATGTCCGGGGCGAGTATCCGGATGCGACTGAGGGAATGCGGTCCGCGATCGCGGAACTCGACTCCGCCGGCCTGCTCAAACGGGCGTGTCCGATCGAGATCCGGCGGGGTGCCGGAGCGTACATTTGCGGCGAAGAGACGGCCCTGTTCAACTCGATCGAGGGCTTTCGCGGGGAGCCCCGCAACAAGCCGCCGTACCCGACCGAGTCCGGTTTATTCGGGCGTCCGACGCTTGTGAACAACGTTGAGACGCTAGCGAACGTATTGCGGATTTTGCCGCAGGGCGGCGCCGCCTATGCCGCCCTAGGGACGGAGCGCTCTTCGGGCCCGAAACTCTTCTGCCTGTCCGGGCACGTCGCGAAGCCCGGCGTCTACGAAATCCCGTTCGGCGCGACCGTGCGCGAGCTGATCGAACTGGCGGGAGGCGTCAGCGGCACGGGCAGGCTGCAGGCGGTCCTTGTCGGAGGGGCTGCCGGGGCGTTCTTGGGTCCCGACGAACTGGACGCTCCGTTCACGTTCGAAGGCATGCGGGCCGTCGGCGCGACTGTGGGGTCAGCCGTTGTGATGCCGTTCGATGACAGCGTGGACCTCGGCGGCGTCCTGTTGCGCATTGCGGAATTCTTCCGGGACGAGAGTTGCGGCCAGTGCGTTCCCTGTCGCGTGGGGACCGTGCGCCAGGAAGAGCTGCTCGAGCGCTTGCGCAGCGGCCACACGATTGGGACACTGGACCACGAGCGCCAGCTGCTGCGCGAGGTTTCCCAGGTCATGCGTGACGCGTCTATCTGCGGTCTCGGCCACACGGCATCCAGTGCCGTAGACTCAGCCTTGGAGCGATTTCCGATCTTTCAGGGGGCGACTCGATGAGCGACCAGAGCCTGGCAGACGCGCCAGACCTGACAGTACCGGTGCCGCCCGGGCCAGTCCCCTCCGCCCCTTCCCGTGACCAACGGCCCGAGGTGGAACTGTCCGTGGACGGCCAGAGAGTTTCGGTGCCGGAGGGCTCCACGCTGCTCGACGCCTGCCGCCAGTGCGGGATTGACACTCCCACGCTGTGCTACGTCGAAACGCTGACTCCCGTGAACGTGTGCAGGGTGTGCGTGGTGGAGCTGGAGGGCTCGCGAACGCTCGTACCGGCTTGTTCGCGCAAGGCGGAGCCAGGCATGGCGATCCGCACCGATTCTGAGAGGGTGCGCCTGAGCAGGCGAATGGTGCTGGAGTTCCTGGCCTCTAGCACGGACGTCACGCAGTCGCCCGAACTCAGTAGCTACATGGAGAGCTATGGAGCTGACCCGGAGCGCTACGGCGAGCGAGACGCCCAGGCCGAGTCGAAGACGCAGCCCGCCAAGGTCGACAACGAGCTCTATGTCCGGGACTACGCCAAGTGCGTGCTTTGCTACAAGTGCGTCGAAGCTTGCGGTGAGGACGCCCAGAATACGTTCGCAATCGCTGTCGCCGGCCGCGGGTTCGAAGCCCACATCGCCACCGAATTCGACGTGTCACTGCCCGAATCGGCGTGCGTCTACTGCGGCAACTGTATCGGCGTGTGCCCGACCGGCGCATTGGTGTTCAAGGCTGAGCACGATCTGCGGGAGCGCGGGGAATGGGACGCGAGTCGGCAGGAGTCTACGGACACCATCTGCCCGTATTGCGGTGTCGGCTGCACGCTCTCGGTCCATACGCAGGACAACCAGATAGTGAAGGTCACGTCACCACTGGATCAAGAGGTGACATCAGGCAATCTGTGCATCAAGGGCAGGTTCGGCTGGCAGTTCACCACGGTCGCCTCAAAGGCGGCGGATGACACCGCCGCCGAAGGCGAATAGCTTGGCCTGATAGGCGGGCAGCGATCGAAGCCGCCGCGCTGGCCGCTTGATCGCTGCCAAAGAACCTAGCGCCGTCGTAACTCAGGACCGGCTAAGTTGCAACTTGCCGCCCAATTGGCAAGAATATGCGGCCATGAAGAAGACCCTCGCCGTCGGGCTGGGAGCCCTGGCCGCGCTAGTTCTCCAATTCGCGCTGCAACTTCCCCAGACTGTGCCCTCGAGCGCTCTTGCCCAGAGCTCTGAGAGCGGTCCGTGCGTCGACACCAACAGGCTCGTGCTGAGTCTGGGCATTGACGACAACGAGGAGACGGATTGGAGCGGTACGGCGACCGGCTGGGTGAAGGACGAACGGGCGTCGTGGTCCGCGGAATCGCAGTCCGCTCCGCTGAAGCTGGCCGGCGGAGGACAAGCGCAGCGGGTGCTTCCAGCTTCGGTGAGCGTGAACCTGCCTGCCAGCCCGTGTGGCAGCGCGGCTGATCGGAGCCGCTCCGTGCGCGTTGAGACACGCGAGGGGTCTTTCGATGTGGCCGTTGGCGGCCTCGCCGTGGGGCGGCGTGTGTCACTGCTTGGCGGGCGAGTCGAGGCAGCCCTTGCCCCTGCCACCTCGTCTCTTCGAAGCACTGCGATTGAGGAGGATTTCCCCGACTGTGCTCCGATGCCGGATGACGCGGTGCTTTGCGCCTACGTGGAGTACGAGCCCGGCGAGCCCATCGATGAGGAGAAAGCCCTCGCGGGCGAGTTCGATTCGATTGAGTTCCGTGGCAACGGCGACCGTGTCGCGCTCTTGCATCGCGACCGCGTGGGATGGCGCGATCCTGCGTATGTCACTTCGTCCGGCAGGGACGTCTGGCAGCCCGTTGTGATGAGCCTGCCCGGTGGCGGCGCCGCAGTGTTGTGGTCAGAGCAGCGCGAAGGCAATTGGGACATCTACAGCCGGACCTACTCGCTGCACAGCGGCGACCTCGGCCCGGAGCGGCGGCACACCACCGATCCCGGCAGCGATTTCAACGTGGTCGCCAGTCGGGGATACTTCGCTTGGCAGGGTCGGCGAGACGACCAATTCGACATCTTCGTGAGCCCGTTCGACGGCCCGGCCGTGCGAGTCTCGACCAGCGCTGCCAACGACTGGCGGCCATCGATCGCAACCGATTCGGGCGGCACGTCGTGGGTTGCTTGGGATACGTATGACGCCGGCAACTACGACGTATACCTGAGGCGGTACGAAGGCGGCCAGCTAGACCAGCCGATCGCAGTTGCCGCTTCGCCTCGGTTCGAAGCCCGAGCGGCCGTCGCGGTGGACTCGATGGACCGGCCCTGGGTCGCATTCGAGGATTCCGACGAAGGCTGGGGCAAGGACGCGGGGGATCGCTGGACCGGCAGGCAAGCCACTTCGATGTATCTCAACAAGAACATCCTCGTGCGCGTGTGGGATGGCGAACTGAAGCAGACCCGGCTTGCGCCCCAAGCTCCGACCGTTGACTACCATCACGACGACACGCGGGTGGCGACCAGCCAGAGGCACAAGATCAGCATTCCGGTTATGGCTTTCGATGGCGAGGGCAGGCCGTGGCTGGTCTACCGCAAGCACCCGTTGCAGACAGGCCGCGGCGAGCGCTGGCGCAGCTATGGCGCCTTCTACAGCGAAGGCGCATGGTCCGCGCCGATCCCGCTCGAATCTTCGGACAACCTCCTGGACCGCGAGCCGGGGTTGGCCGCGCTGCCCGATGGATCGCTGCTGGCGGTGTTTGCCGGTGACCAGCGCTTGCAGGCGCGCAGTCGTCGAGACAGCGATCTGTTCGAGGCCAGGCTAGTAGCGGCTTCCGCCGCCGCGGACTCGGACTTGGTGTCCGCTGACGCCAGCCTGCCCGAGTCTTCCCGCGTAGCCGTGCATCCGGACGAAGCGCGGCAGATCGCACACATTCGGGCGCGCCGGGTGCAACTGGACGGCAAGAGCCTGCAGTTCCTGCGGGGAGAGTTCCACCGCCACACTGAGTTTTCCTCCCATAGGGACTGGGACGGACCATTCGAGGAGGTCTGGCGCTACGGGCTCGATGTGGCGGGCATGGACTGGATCGGTGCCGGCGACCACGATTACGCGGTCGGCCAGAACTACATGTGGTGGTTGCAGCAGAAGGCGGGCGACATTTACAACGCGCCGGGATCGTTTAGCGCCATGTACTCCTACGAGCGCAGCGTCAGCTACCCGAGCGGCCACCGCAACGTCATCCTGCCGCGCAGGGGAATCCGTCCGCTGCCGCGCATGACCGGCAAGGCTCGCGTCGAAGGAACGGCACAGGACGGCTCGCCCGACATCCAAAACCTGTTCGCCTACCTGCGGCACTTTGGCGGTATCTGTTCCTCGCATACTTCTGGAACGAACATGGGCACGGATTGGCGCGATGGCGACATCGACGTCGAGCCCGTCGTGGAACTCTTTCAGGGGCACCGCCAGAGTTACGAGGTGTCGGGCGGGCCGCATGCCGCGACCGGTCCGGAAGACACCATCCAAGGCTTTCGGCCTGCGGGTTTCTTGTGGGAAGCCCTTCAAAAGGGTCGGCGGCTGGGGTTTCAGGCCAGCAGCGACCATGTCTCCACGCACATCAGCTATGCCATCGTCTTGGCCGAGGAGCACTCACGGAATGGAATCATCGACGCGTTCAAGCGGCGCCATTCCTACGCCGCGCACGACAACATCGCCTTGGTGGTGCGCTCAGGGGATCAGCTGATGGGGGACGAATTCGCTTCCGCGGCCCTTCCGCGCCTCCGAATCGTCGCCCACGGCACAGCTCCGATCGACAGCGTCGAGGTGATTCGGCAGGTGGGCTCGAATGTGCCCGAAGTGGTTGCATCGATGGAACCTGGGGCCGTCTCGGTTGATCTGGATTGGTCTGATCCGGCCGCCGTGGCGGGCGAGTGGAACATGTACTATGTCCGACTGAGACAGCGCAACGAGGCGATGGCCTGGGCAAGTCCGCTGTGGATCCGCTACGAGCCCTGACACCGCTGCGCTTCAGCTAGTAGGCGAGCAGGGCTTGGAACTCCTCATAGCGCGCGCCGATGCGTTCCATAGTCAGGGTTCGCAAGCCGTCAACGCCGAACTGTTCGCAGCAGAAGCTGCCCATGATCGACCCGTAGACGACCGCCCGTCGCAACTGGCTCTTCCATTGCTCGGGGTCAGCAGAGCGGTCGATCCCACAGCGGTCTAACCAGCCCATGAAGCCGCCGGCGAATGCGTCACCGGCACCGGTCGGGTCCGCCAGAGTCGCAAGCGGGTAGGCGGGCACGAGGAAGCAATCGTCGCCATGGAACAGCGCGGCCCCGCACTCTCCGCGCTTGATCACGACCGAAGTTGGCCCCATCGCTTGGATCGCGGCGGCTGATGCACGCAGGCCGGTCTCGCCCGAAAGCTGGCGGGCCTCTTCGTCGTTGATGAGGATCGCGTCCCAGCTCTGGATGGTACGGGCTAGCTCGTCGGGGGTGCGTTCGATCCAGTAGTTCATCGTGTCGCCGGCTACGAATCCGCGATTCGTGGCTTGGTCAACGACTGTCGCCTGCAGGCTGGGCTGGATGTTGCCCAGCAGGATCAGCGGCGTGTCACGGTAGGACTCGGGAAGCCTCGGCTGGAAGTCCGCGAACACGTTCAAGTCCGTGACCAGCGTGCGGCGCTCGTTCATGTTCCGGGAGTATACGCCCTGCCAGAAAAAGGTCTTGCCCGGGGCGCGTTCCAAGCCCTCTAGGTCGATGTTGCGGCGGCGCAGGACTTCCTCGTCTGCCGGAGCGAAGTCGTCGCCGACTACGGCCACAAGACGCACGTTCGTGAAGTGGCTCGCTGCCAGCGCGATGTAGGATCCCGCACCACCCAGTACGCGGTCAACCTTGCCGCGAGGGGTTTCGATGCCATCGTAGGCGACCGAGCCAACAACGAGAACCGACATGCCTTTGGCTAGGGCGAGCAGCGTTGGCCCTAGATGTACTTGCCTGCGAGCACTGCGTATTTCTCGCGGGCGCGGTCGGAAACGGCCTTGCGGTCAGAGAGAATCGCGTTCTTGAGGGCCGAAGCATATGGGCTGGGTGCCGTGGGAATATTGCGGACAGCCTCGACCGCGATCTGCTGGGCGTGGGCGGCGTTCTTGGTCAGGTACTCGATGACCGTGTCTACCGTCACGGCGTCGTGGCCCGGATGCCAGCAGTCGTAGTCGGTGACCATGGCGAGCGTGCAATACGACATCTCGGCCTCTCTGGCCAGCTTGGCCTCCTGCAGGTTGGTCATGCCGATGATGTCGAACCCCCAACTCCGGTACGTGTTGGACTCGGCCAGCGTCGAGAACGCCGGCCCCTCCATGCAGCAGTAGGTGCCGCCGCGGTGGACGGTCACGCCGACCGTGCGGCAGGCTTGCTCGGCGACATCGGCGAGCGTGGCGCAGATGGGGTGCGAGAAGGTAATGTGCGCGACCAACTCCTCGTCGAAGAACGTAGACGCCCTGCCGCGCGTGCGGTCGAAGAACTGGTCTGGCAGCACGAAGTGGAGCGGCTCGAGTTCTTCCCGGAGGGAACCGACGGCGCTGAACGAGAGGACGTATTCGACGCCTAGCTGCTTGAGGCCATGGATGTTGGCGCGGAAATTAAGGTTGGAGGGCATGATACGGTGCCCGCGGCCGTGCCTGGCCAGGAAGGCAACTTCCCGCCCGGCGATGCGCCCGACGACGTACGCATCGGACGGCGCCCCCCAAGGAGTGTCGATTCGCACCTCGCTGCGATCCTCGAGCGGTTCCATGTCGTACAGGCCGCTGCCGCCGATGATTCCGATGCGCGGGTGCATGAATTGACCATTGTAGTGAACGGTTCCGGCGTGCCTGATCGCCCGCCGGGCTAGGGTGATTCCCTCCGCAAGCGGCTTAGGATCGCGCACGGCGCGGGCTGGTAGGCTGTAGGTCCTGCATGGACCGAGAGCTAGTTCTTTTCGGGGCCCTGGCGCTGTTCTGTCTCCGCGACGCCCGGCTGGTAGTCTCACGCCCAAGGCTACTGTTTGCTCTCGTCCCGCTCCTCTTTGTGGCGGCAGGCGCTTGCGGCGCTGTCGCGGAGAACCTGTCCGAGCAGAGGGCGGGGGAGATCCTCGAAGATTCACGGCTATGGATCACCGCGTTGCTCTTGCATGCGGCGCTTGCATTCCAGGCGGCGCGGAAGTGTCGCCGGGGTGGGTCCGCCGATTGGCTCACGGTACTCCCCACGCCGCTCACGATCATTGGGCTGACCCTCGGTGCCCGTGCCGCCTTGGTCTTCTGGGACGGTGTGAACGGTATGACCGCGGGTCTGGCGCTCGGCACGGTCTACGGGTTGTCCGTGGCGCTACTTACGTTGGCGGTCCGGAAAAGGCGTGATGGCGTCGCGGCCCTGAGGTACTCCTCTCTGGCTCACTTCAGCGCGCTGCTGCTCGTGCCGTCCTCGGCTGTGCTGGACAGCCCGCTTGCGGCCCAGCCGGTGCATTGGGAGCGCGCCGCTCTAGTCCTGGCCTCGGTTGCGGCGCTTGTGACAGCTTCGTTTTTCTGGCACCGTTATCGGTGGAAGTAGTTCATTCCTGCCAGGTCACGCTGACGGGGGGCGTGCGACTGCATTGAATGCTCTCAGTCATGCCCGCCGAAATGGTGGCACAGGCCGTGTCCGTCGCGGTTCGCACCGCTTCTTCCTTGCTCGTGCCGGAAGCGGTGGCGCAGTTCGTGCGTCCTTGGAATTCCATGCACACCTCGCACGTGAACTGGCGCAGCCCCAGAGAGGAATATACGATCAGGGCTAGCAGTGCCGCGATGACGGCGAATAGGATCGCGGTAAACACCGGTTTCATTACCTGCCAATTGTAGCGACGCAGACAGCTGTCGGATCCCAGTGCAAGGGCTGGGTGCTGGCAGCGGCGGTCCCACTCTCTTCATGCCGGGGGTTATATTCGCCACCATGCCCCATGAGAAACTGAGATGCCCGGCCAATACTCTCGGACAGGGCGGGACGCAAGGCGGGCATCGCCAAGCCCCTGAAACGTTTCGGACCCCCCGAATCTGAGGTGGCGCTCAAATGTCGCAGCGATGCGTATCGGGCGGTGTACGCTCTGCAGCTTCAGGATCGGGTTTGGGATTGCACCCCTTGGAGACTAAGCCGACGCAGGGCATCAAGGCCCCGAAGCAAGATATCGATCTTGTCGGCGAGCGGCTGAAGCGGTTGAAGAAGGAGTTACCGCAATGAGCAAGACACACGAAGATTTTCAATTGGTGGATGGCAGCGGCAACGCATTCCGCGATTTCGGCCGCGCTGACGCCGACGTACGGCAGACTAAGGCGCGTCTGGCCGCCCGCATCATCGGCATTCTCGACGATGATGGGCTGTCAACGCCCAAGGATCAGCGTCGTACCGGTGTCAGTCATGCGGACTTCACCCGCATTTGCAAAGTACGGCTCGACCGCTTCACCACTGACCGCCTGATGACCGTGCTGAATAAGCTCGGCCAGCAGGTAGACGTGCAGATCGACGTTCGTCGGCGCGTGGTTGCTGAAGCAGCGCCGGCGCATCCTTGAGAGCCTTGTCATGTTCGGCTCGAAGCACGTCCTAGTCGTGACGACGAGAGATCCAGTCGTCGAGTCAGACATGTTGGGTCTTGAGAATGAATCGTGCGCCTACCCGGTGCAGGCCCCCCATCAGCCACCGGGGATGTTGATCAGCGCCCAGTCCAGTCCGTCCCAGTCCGTCTTTGCTAGAGTTAACGTTAATGATCCAGAAGGGTCGTGCGCACACGGGGCTCGCAAGTCGCAGCCGCGGCTGGCGCGCATGGAGCGTCGTCTTGGTGATGGCGCTGGCCGGTGCCGTCGGCGCCGAGCTCTTCTGTCACGAGGAGCACGCGGCTGATCAGCATTGCGCGGTCTGCCAGCTCCGACACCAGTCTGCCGCTGAACTCTCCGGCTCGTTGCAGATTGAATTCGCCGATCTTGCGGAGCCGTTCGAGCAGGCTGCCGACGGCGATTGGATCGCGTCCGGTCGCGCCCGCCGCTGCCCCGCCCGCGGCCCGCCCGCCTAGTTC